>NZ_JBFTSM010000010.1:0-258736 GCF_056400025.1 Rhizobium sp. 01L419 | reverse complement strand
CAAGGCCGCCTTGATGTCTGGGACCTGTGTTGCGGAAACCATCTTGGCCAGCGTTCATGCGCGAACGCCACAACAGGCCGGACATATGGACGCAAGCGATCAGATCAAATCATCTCAAAATATCTTGCGAGTCGGGGGCCGTCCACATATGGGATCCGAACCGCCGACCCCCAATAAGGGCTGGGCATGTCTATGATTCTCTGCAAGGCCTGATAAGTGATGAGCGAGCGTCAGCCTTTGAAACGCAGCGCTTCGACGAGTAGAGCAAACGCAGCTCGCGGCTGGTGGTAATGACGATTATCACGCCCCGGCCCAGGTCCTGGTATCGGGATATTTCTCGAAACAGCAGTTTGATCCCAATGACGGGTGCCTCTTCTGAAGAGGCATGCGAATAAATCGCGCGACCGCAAGTTACAGAGCAACTAGCGGTCCGCAAGGTTCATGGAGGTCGAAGGCTGCTGTGTGAACCCGTGCAAGACATCGCCTCCCTATGAACCTCGGCGTTGATCGGCATTATCGTTGAACCCGGCATTCAAAGGTCAACCCTGAACCCGCGCGACGTCATGCATGACATCGAACGATATTGCCAGTGTGTTCATTCAGGTCGCTGCGACAGCCGGGATGATTGCGAACTCCCGCTACTGCAAACGAAACGAGGGCATTCACGGATGTGCCGTGCGGGCTCGAAGGCGCTCCTATCAATCGTGGATCCCACAAGGAGATGACTGACGCGCAAAAGCATGATGCCGCAACGTCGACATTGCTTGGCGCGAATTCTCCCCGCGTGACTCCGGCGCGGATCAAGTTCCCCACGTCGGCCCTGAGTCCGTTGAGATACTGCAGGAATGACGGCCAAGTTCCTTCTGCAGCGAGAACAACAAGGCTGAACATTCGGGGGTCGCCATCGCGTGCCTCTGACATCAACCGATGATGGCCGAGAGCGGCTTCCTCAAGGCAGCTCGCCACGTCGCCTCGTTCGTCAATGGCAAGCGCGGGGACGCGCAGAGTGGTCTCCAGGAAGTTTTCGGCGATGGCATCCCATACCGCGGCCTTGGAGGGGAATATCTTGTAGACGCTGGCCGGGGATTTCCCAAGAAGCCGGGCGATGTCAGCGACGTTGGTCTTCGTTGGCCCGTACAGCCGACACGCGGCCGTGCCGGCTTCCACGATCAGGGGCGCGTAGTCTGTTCCCGGCCGATGCCTCGCGCTCTTGGCTGTTTCCATCTTCCTATCCTGACAAATCCTTGCTGGTGGCGGCCATGATTCAGTACGCAATCTGCCCGTCCCTGATCGGTGCGCCGTCGGAGGAGAGCTCCTCCTTCAGGATCTCCCGTGCCTCCGGGCTGATGACAGCGACTGGGGCCGCGACCGCAAGACGCGTCGCCGACCCTGCAAGGTTTGCGGCAGTCACGCCGATCTGGTCCGCCGCGCTTGCCTTCCCGCCATCCAGGCTCTGCCCGGCCAGCCGCCGCCCAAGCAGGCGCACGATCTCCGGGCTGTCGGCGAAGGCGTTGTGACCGAGTGAATCGTTCGTGGCGATCGCGCTCGTGTCGATGACGGAAACACCGAGTTCGTCGAAAAGAGGTGCGTAGGGTCTGAGATCGGATCCGCCAAGGCGGTTGACGCCACCCGACAGCCAGCCGGAAACCTCCAGGGCCTTGTCGCGTGTCGATGTCAGGATCGCAAAGTGCGGCCGCTTCGGTCCCATTTCAGTGAACTGACGGCGGAACACGTCGATGTCGATGTCCGGCGATGCGAGAACGACGTTCTTGACCTTCGCAGGAATGGACTTCTCTCTCATGGCGACGCCGCGCAGCGCTTCCGCGGCAAGCCAGCCGCCCATTGAATGCGCGAGGATTGTCACATCGGAGACGTCGGGACTTTTCGCAGCCTGAAGGATCAGATCCTCCAGAGCGCGGCGTGAATAGTTGGCGCTCTCCCGGTCGTAGAGGTAGTCGAACACACGTCCCCGTGACGGCCAGGTAAAGAGGATCGGCGCGGCGTCCGTCCCCGAATCATGGACGATCTGCGCAAACCGGAAGACCGCGTCGGCGTAGGTGTTGTTGAATCCATGAACGAAGATGATGACCTGATGCTTTGAATTTCTGTTCTTCCGGTACCAGTCGAAAGCCTGGCCCTCGGATTGCACCTTGGCGATCTGCGTGACCGCAAACTCCTTTTGCGGATTGGGCGGCATCCGCGACGGCCACTGCACCTCTCCGATCTTGCGGTTCCGGTCAGGCGGAATGGATACGTCGACACTGTTGAGGGAGATCGCAGTCCCGCGGTCCCCGGAATAGAGCTTGCCGGGATCCTCCGAAGCCTTGCGCGTCGTGGCGACCAGCATGGTGATCCGAGTGGTGCCGGTCGGAGCCACGGCAAGAGGCTGGAGGACATCCTGCACCCGGCCGGCACAGCCCGATGCAACGATCGATAGAGCCAAAAAAACCGGAACCGCCCGCCCCACGCGGCCACCAAACGCCTTGGCGAATCCATGCCCGGCGGGACCCCGGGCACGGGGATAGGAGAGGAATGTTGTCATCTCAGTTCTGCTCCACTTCGCGGGGAATCCGGAACCACGTGACGTAGAGCGCAGGCAGGAAGAGAAGCGTCAACGCCGTGCCGACGACGATACCGCCCATCATCGCGTAGGCCATCGGACCCCAGAAGATCTCGTGCGAGATGGGGATCAGGGCGAGCGTTGCGGCCGCGGCGGTGAGCATGATCGGCCGCATGCGGTGCTCGGTCGCCTCCACGACGGCCTTCCACGCCGACATTCCCTCTGTGCGCAACTCCTCGATCTGCACGATAAGGATCACGGAGTTGCGGATCAGGATGCCGACCAGCGCGAGTACGCCCAGCAGCGCCACGAATCCTAGGGGCGAGTTGCTGGCGAGAAGCGCCACGACGACGCCGATGAGAGCCAGCGGTGCGACCGAGAAGACCAGGAACAGTCTGTGGAAGCTCTGAAGCTGGATCATGAGGAGCGTGGCCATGATGACGAACATGGCCGGGGCCACCTTCGCGATGGGGCCTTGCGACTTGGCGCTTTCCTCGACTGCGCCGCCGACTTTGACGGAGTACCCGGCGGGGAGTGTCTTCTCGAATGCCGCAACCTTTTCGGAGAGCGCCTTGACGACTGTCGCCGGCTGCGTGGCATCGCCAATCCCGGCCTTGACCGTTATGGTCGGAACTCTGTCGCGCCGCCAGATCGTCGGCTGTTCCAGTTCGTAGTGGAAGGTCGCGACGGAAGACAGCGGCACGGATTGACCACTGCTGCTCTGCAGTTGCAGGTCAAGCAGGGTGTCGATCGAGCCACGCTCCTTCTCCGCGGCCCGGCCGATGACATCGACAAGATAGATGTCGTCCCGGACCTGCGTCACGGCATTCCCCTGTACGACAGTGTTGAGCGCCATCGCGATGTCCTGCGACGAGACCCCGAGCTGTCTGGCCTTGTCCTGCAGCACGTCGATCTTCACCACGCGGGCAGGCTCGTTCCAATTTAAGGCAAGGTTCCTGAGGGACGAATCGGTGCCGACGATCGACCCCAGCTTCTGTGCAAGAGTGCGCACCGTCTGCAGGTCCTCTCCGGACACACGGTACTGGATCGGCTTTCCAACAGGCGGCCCGATGTCTAGCAGCTTCACGTACGCGTCCGTTCCCGGAAAGGTCTTCTGAAGGTACGCCTCCATCTGCCGCTTCAGCTTGTCCCTGACATCGAGTCCTTTGGTGACGATGATCGTCTGGCCGAAAGAAACGTCAGCCGGCTGCACGTCGAAGGAAAGAACGAAGCGCGGCGCACCCCTGCCAACGTATGTCGACCAATGCTCGATGCCAGGGTTGCCAGCCAGCATCTCATGCTCGAACTGGGCCATCTGGCGGCTCGTTTCGGCGATCGAACTGTTCTGCGGCAGGTTCCAGTCGACGATCAGTTCCGGGCGGTCGGAACTCGGGAAGAACTGCTGCTGCACCATCGACAGGCCGACGATCGATCCAGCAAAGAGAAGGACCGTCGCGACGATGGTCATCCAGCGCCAGCGCAGGCAGAACTGCAGGAGGCTCGAAAACGCCCTGGCAAACCGACCCTTGTGCTCGGCATGCTTCTTCAACGTCTTCGGCAGAATGGTCACACCGATTAGCGGTGTAAACACGACCGCGACGACCCACGAAACGACGAGTGAAACCGCGATGACGACGAAGAGCGTGAAGGTGAACTCACCTGCGTTGCTCTTGTTGAAGGCGACGGGGATGAAGCCCGCGACGGTCACCAGCGTTCCGGTCAGCATCGGGAAGGCCGTGGATGTGTAGACGTAGGTGGCGGCCTTCGTGAGACTGTCGCCCATTTCCAGTCGCGCCACCATCATCTCGACGGCAATCATGGCGTCGTCGACGAGAAGGCCGAGCGCGATGATCAGAGCTCCCAGCGAGATGCGCTGCAGCGAAATGCCTGTGTAGAACATGACCATGAAAGTGATGGCGAGAACCAGCGGGATCGCGATCGCCACCACCAGGCCGGCCCTCATCCCCAGACTGATGAAACTGATCGCGAGTACGATGGCGACTGCCTCGAACAGGGCCTTGGTGAAGCCCCCGACAGCCTCCTCGACCACCTTTGGCTGATCGGAGACCTGTTCGACGGCGACGCCGACGGGAAGCTCCTCGATGATTTTGCTCATCGTCTTTTCAAGCGTTTC
The DNA here is from genome assembly GCF_056400025.1 of Rhizobium sp. 01L419. Classification (NCBI taxonomy): domain Bacteria; kingdom Pseudomonadati; phylum Pseudomonadota; class Alphaproteobacteria; order Hyphomicrobiales; family Rhizobiaceae; genus Rhizobium; species Rhizobium sp. 01L419. Next base: position 254,042 of record NZ_JBFTSM010000010.1, on the reverse strand, counting down.
CCCGAAGGCGAGCAGGTTGCCGCCCGTCTTCATGCCGATCGCGAGCCCGATGGCCGGCTTTCCGTTGAAGCGGAACAGCGACGTCGGCGGATCGACGTAGCCGCGGGTGATCGTGGCGACGTCCGTCAGCGGGAAGAAGCGGTCGTTGACCCGAAGATTGATTCCACGCAACGTGTCTTCGGAGATGAACCGCCCGCCGACCCGCAAGGCGACCCGCTCCGGTCCTGTTTCGATAAATCCGGACTGGGTGACGGCGTTTTGCGCCTGCAGCGTGGCGATGATGGCGGAACGGTCGATGCCGAGGGCGGCGATCTTGCGGGTGGAGAATTCGAGGTAGATCACCTCCTCCTGCGCACCGACGATGTCGACCTTGCCAACGTCGGCAATCTTGAGGATCTGCGTCCGGGCATTCTCCGCGAAATCGCGCAGTTCCCTCTGGCTAAGTCCGCCGTCGCTCGTGAAAGCGAAGATGTTGCCGTAGACGTCGCCGAACTGGTCGTCGAAGAAGGGGCCGACCACGCCTTGAGGGAACTCGTGCTTGATATCGTCGATCAGATTGCGGACGCGCGACCAGGTGGGCTTTACGTCGCGCGCGTTGGTGTCCGGCAACAGGTCGACGAAGACGGTCGTCTGACCGGCGGTCGTGATGCTGCGGGTATGTTCAAGGTTGTCCAGTTCCTGCAGCTTCTTTTCGATGCGGTCGGTAACCTGCTGCGTCACCTCCGCGGCCGAAGCGCCCGGCCACTGGGCCTGGATCACCATCGTCTTGATCGTGAAGGACGGATCCTCCTCGCGGCCGAGCCCGAGATAGGCAAAGGCGCCCGCCACCGCGAACATGATCATGAAGTACCAGACGAGAGAACGATGCTCGAGCGCCCAGTCAGAAAGGTTGAATTTATTCACGGGCGTGGCTCCTGTCCGAGTTGCACTTTCTGTCCAGCGGTGAGTTCATCGACTCCGGCGATGACGATCTCTTCTCCTTCCCGCAGGCCCGCTTGAACCCGGACAGAACGGGGGGCAGACGCCGGACCTTCCAGTTCAACCGCTCTCGGAGCGACAGTTGCTGTCGAGCGATCAACCACCCATACTTGGCTGGTACCGCCCTTATGGCGGATGGCGGAGAGCGGCAGCGTGATCGCCTGCTTCCTTTCTCCGACAAGCGGCGTCGCAGTGACCACGGCGCCAAGCCGGAAGATGTCCGGCGCCTGATCGATCCCGATCTTCAGCCGATAGGTGCGGGTATTGGGATCGGCCTGCGGTGCAATCTCGCGGACCACGCCAGTCGCCTGGATCCTGCTGTCGAGCTGGAGGGCGACGTTGAAGCGGTCGTCCAGGCGAATGCTGCTGAACTGCGCTTCCGGCACGTCGACGACCACGTCGCGCTGCTCGAGGCGTGCCAGTTTCAAGACCGGTTGGCCGGCGGAAACGGTCTGGCCCATTTCTGCGGACGTGGCGGTCACGACGCCATCGAACTCGGCTTTCAGCTCGGCGTAGCCTAGCTGCTCGCGCGCCTTCGCAAGGCTCGCCGTCGCTTTCGCAGCATTGGCGGTAGCCGATTTGAGCTGCTGTTCGGCAAGATCGTGATCGGCAACGCTCGCCGCATTGCTCTGTACGAGCCTTCGCTTGCGGGTTTCCGTCGTCGCGGCGTTCTCCAATTGCGCCTGGGCGTTGCGGAGTTCGGCCTCCGCGCTCGTGACCGCGAGCTGCAGAGTGAGCGGATCGATTTCCGCCAGGACATCGCCCTTGTGCACAAGGTCGCCGACATCGACCTTGCGAGACACCATTCGCCCGAGCGTCCGAAACGCTAGGTCGGTCTCGATGCGGGCTCGGACCACGCCCGGCAAACTTACGATTTTGTCCTGTTCGGCCGCGGCCATGACGACTTTGACAGGGCGGGGAGCCGTCTCCTCCCGGGCGACGGAGCTCTGATCGCAGCCTGCAAGCAGCGACACTGACAGAAGAAGCGGGAGAGAGGTACATATGCGATTGAGGGTCATCTCACTTGCCTTCCCAGGCGACGGCCTGGCCTTCCTTGAGGAACTTTCCGCCTTCGGTGACGATCAGGTCTTGTGCGGCGACGCCGCCGGTGACGACGAAATCGCTTTGGCGATATCGGTCGACCGAGATCTTACGGAGCGAAACGGATTGGTGTTGAGTGTCAACGAGCCACACGGCAGGTTCGCCCCCGGCTGATGCGATCGCGGTATAGGGCAGCACGATTCCGTCGCGCGGCGAGGCGCGCAGCTTGCCCACGACAGGCGTTCCGAGCGGCCATGGCGCGCCGTCCTGGAGCCCCACCTTGATCCGGATCGTGCCTGCCTTCGCGTCTATGACGGGCGAGACCTCGCGAATGCTGGCGTGGACGTCGCTCGCAAGGTCGGACACCGGTGCGACCTCGACGTCGTTCAGCGGCCGGCCATCCAGAAAGAACGCCTCGAAGACGTCGAACACTGCGTCTCGTGGCCCGTCATGGGCGAGCGTGAAGGTCGACTGCGCTGCTGAAACCACCTGCCCGGCTTCGATGCCGCGCGCCGTGATGATGCCGTCCGCGGCGGCCTTCAGTTCGGTGTAGGACAGGGCGTCCTCGGCCGTCGCGAGCGCGGCCTCGGTCGCCTCCAGGGAAGCCTGTGCACTCAGCAGCTCCTTCTGGGCATCATCAAAGACAGCCCTCGGAACGGCCTGCGACTGCAGGAGCGACTTCGCCCGGTCGAAGGCGAGCGTCTTCTGCGCAACGACGGCCTGCGCCGACGCAAGCGCGGCACGGGCGACGCTGACGTCCGCCTGCTGTTCCGTGTCGTTGAGCCGGGCGAGGACGTCGCCGGCGTGGACATGCGACCCGACGTCGACGCTTCTCTCGAGAACCCGGCCGCTCACGCGAAAGGAGAGTTCAGTCTGAACCCTCGCCTTCACCTCGCCGGTGATTTCCGCACCCGGTTGATATTGAGCCTCGGCGGCCGCGACGACGCGGACCTGCTGCGGCGGCGGCGCAACTTCAGCTTTTTCTTCGCAGGCAGCCAGAACTGCGCAGGCGAGGCCAATTCCCAGCAATCGAAAGGACTGCATTTTTTGCTCCTAACAGGCCATCGCCCGATGTTGACAACGCCCACTTAATGGGTAAAGTGGACGATGTCAACATACCTAGTTGAAATATGTTGACACACGCAACATCAAGACAAGATGTGCGGGTACGGTCAAATCGCGGCTGCCACTGCAGATCGCGCCCCCACCAAGGATCCTGAGCGGGCCACCAAAGGTGTGTCTCCGGATATCCTAAAAGAATTCAATGGGATGTGATGAAACGAGTTGAAAAGAAGACATCGAGGGCGGAGCGCAAGGCGAGGCGTCCTGATGAAATACTGGCGGCCGCGTTCGAGCAGTTCGCTGCGGAGGGGTATGCGGCGACGCGTGTCGAAGACATCGCAGCCCGACTGGGGATAACAAAGGGAACGATCTACTTCTATTTCCCGACCAAGGAAGTTCTTTCCAGGAAACGTTTCGCCACGCCTCGACGTCATCCGCGGACCTTTCAACCGCCATCGGCAGCCTTCGTGGATCCTGCGCCGACCGGATACGAGGCCTCCTGCTGATCTCCTATGAAAGCACGGCCAACGACCGGAAGACTGGAGACCTCCTGCGCCTGTCCCTCGCCGAAGGCACTCGCTTTCCCCAAGCGGTCGATTGCTATCATGGCCGCTTCATCACGCCGACGCTTGCCGCCCTCGCGAGCCTGATCGAGCAAGGCGTGAAATCGGGAGAGTTTTGCCATCACGCGGCGGCCTCTGCGCGGGACGTGCTCGCGAGTTTGATTTTTCAAGTTGCCGTCTGGCGTCTCATGTTTGCGGATCGAACACCGTTCGACGGCAAGGCGCTTCTTGAGGCGCACATCGACCTCGTGATGAGCGGGCTCATGCAGCGTTCGGAACACAGATGCTGATTGGTGAATTGTGTCAGAGCGGACGGAGCTTCGCATTCTTCGATGCGTGGCAAGGCCGGATGCCTCATGCGACATCCGGCCTTGCCTCCCGTGCCGAGCGGAATCTAATTCCCGCCAGGCCGGCGACCATAATTCGGCGGCGGAACGTCGCCCGTGACCACGATATTTTCCTGGATCTTATAGACGATCCGCAGATTGGCGGCAGCGGCCTGAAGCCAGCCGACCGCATCTTCGGACGTCCATGCCGCGCCCTCCGGCGGCAGGCTTTCAAACAGGCCAACGATCAGAGGATTCACAGACTGGGAGCTGCTATCCCCGCCCCTGTGCTGGTTCGTTCCGCCCTCTCCGCCGCCGCCGACGGTCGGGTTCGAACGGCTCTGATCGGAAGAGTTCACATATATCCCGCCGGAAGAGCCTGAAGACCTGGCGAGAGACGAACCCGAAGTGCCGCCGTGATGCGAACCCGACGACGCCGCGTTGGCAGAGCCCCCGCTGCCTTGGGATGAACTCGCGGACGCTACGCCAGAGGAACTCGTCGTGGATCCAGACTGATCTCCATAGGAAGAATACGTCGTTCCGCCTGTGCTCGAAGCTGCTGCTGCACCGACGGCGACGCCTGCCGCATACCCGCCAAGGACGTAGGCTTCGCGGCGATAGTATCCACGGCCATAGTCTCCACCGCCGTACTCTGCGCGGCCATGGTCTCCACGGCCGTATCCGCGCCCATAGTCTCCGCCACCATAGTCAGCGCGGCCGTGATCTCCGCGGCCATAGTATCCGCGGCCAAAGTATCCGTTGCTGTTGCCAGAGACCTTTAGATCGCCTGAGTTGCTGACGGTGAGGTTGCCTGAGTCCTTTGCGACGATATTGCCTGTGGAGTTCATGAAGGTGCGGTTGCCGTTGATGTTACCGCCCGAATTCACCGTGTTGCGGATGTTCCCGGACAGACTGCCCCGTCCACGGCCGGGTCCTTCCGACAATCGCCCCTTTGCGCCACCGACATTTGGCATACGAGTACGAGGGTTCGCCGGCGGACGGTTCTGGGCGCTTATCGGCGGGCCGCCATGGGCCATCGGCGGACGCGGGGTTCGGCCTATCTGCGGACGTGGGAACCCGCCCGGCCCTCCCGACGGGAAATGGGGTGGTCCTCCAGACGGCAGGGGCGGCGGACCACCTGGCGGCGGCGCAAACTGACCGAAAGCCGCGTCCGATGTGATGGCCGTCAAAGCGAGAAAAGCAAAGCAGGTGCGCTTCAGATAGTTCATCACTTGCTTCCTTCCATTCCCGACGCGACGGCTGATGTCAGATCGATCTTTCTCACACCGGGGGGAGGTTCAAAGGTGAATTCGGAGTCGGACAGAGGGGACTTGGTCTGCCAACTGGTGAATTCGGCGACGAAGCTTGGCTGCCCCTGAAGCAACGGGTAGGTGACGACCAGACGATGCGGCGTCGCAGCGCCATTGTTCTCAACCCACAATTCGAGATCGATGCCGGACTTCTGAGAGAAAAACAGATGCGTGCACTCGACCCCGTCGATGGTAGCCGTGCCCACCTGCCAGGCGGCCATGGCATCGCTCAACAGGACTTTGTCCGGAGAGGCTGCAAAAAGCACGCCGAGCGGAAAATCGACGTTCAGCTTGGTTGCTGCCTCGTTGAGCGCAGATGGTATGTCGCCCGATGCCGGGATCGTGGCGTAGTTCTTGCTGTCGGGAAAGAAGACCGACGCCGCCTTGCCGTCKTAGAACAGATCGTGCTTGCCGTCATCGCCGTTGAACTCGACGGCGATCCGGTCAGGACGACGCACGGTGATTTTCATCGTATGGAAGATGTGAAGCGGTTGCCCGGACTGATCCAGGTAAATGCTGATTGTTCTCGCCGTGATCGTCAGGTCCTCGGCAAGGAGCGTCTTTCCCATCTGCGAAACGACGGTCGCTGCCTCGTCGCTGACCGCTTTTTTTACGGGCGGGTTCGGCTCATCCGCTCGGGCTATCGGCAGCGCGGCGAATCCTATGATCATGCCGAGCGCGGTAGTCCGGAGCGCATTCCGCAGTATCGCGGTCACGCAGCGCACGCTTGCGCCGTCAACAGACGGACTGGTGGCGACAGATGGTCGCCGGGTCATCAAGAAGGCCCTCCGCAAACCATTACAGACTTCCATGTTCATTTCCTTTGATATTCAAGAACGAGATAGCGCGAGCTCACTGTGGCTCGTCGCGAGATAGAGCCCGGGTGCTGGAGCGTTACTGTCGCAGCGCCGCAACGGGTGTCGTCCGTCTGTCCGAAATCGATCCTACTGCATGAACCAGCCGTGGCTCACGACCAACGACTGACCTGTCACGGCATTGGACTTGGCCGCCGCGAAATAGAGAACGGCGTCGGCCACATCGTCAGTGCTGGTAAACTCGCCGTCGACCGTATCCTTGAGCATCACCGTCTTGACCACCTGCTCCTCGCTGATGCCGAGCTCCCGCGCCTGCTCGGGGATCTGTCTGTCGACCAACGGCGTGCGCACGAAGCCGGGACAGACCACGTTGGCCGTGACGTTGTGCTCGGCTCCCTCCTTTGCCAGTACCTTGGCCAGTCCGATCAGCCCGTGCTTGGCCGTGACATAGGGGCCCTTCAACTTCGAGGCTTCCTTGGAGTGCACGGAACCCATGTAGATCACCCGACCATAGTTGGCGGCATACATGTGCTTGAGGCAGGCGCGGGTGGTCAGAAAGGCGCCCTCGAGATGGATCGAAAGCAGCTTTCTCCAGTCCGCAAAGGGAAAGTCGACCAGCGGCTTGACGATCTGGATGCCGGCGTTGCTGACCAGCACGTCGATCTTGCCGAACCTGGCGACCACCTCGCCAACGGCCTTTTCCACCTGCTCCTCGTCGGCGACGTTCATCGCCACGGCGAAGGCGTCGCCGCCCTTGCTCTTGATCTCGGCGACCGCTGCGTTCGCTGCGTCGAGATTGAGGTCGGCGATCACAGGAATGCCGCCTTCGACCGCGAAGCGAAGCGCGATTTCCTTGCCGATGCCGCTCGCGGCTCCGGTGATAACAGCCACTCTTCCAACAAATCGAGACATGGATAGTTCCTTTCAGTTGCGCAAGATCAATCGTTTTGGAGGTAGTCGAACACGACCTCGCCGAGGCCGAGGGTCAGGTCGGCGACGTAATGGCTGGCCGACGTGACCTCGCGCACGGGTAGACGCGCGACGTCGCACATCGCGTGTTCGAACAATTGCAGGGCTGCCGGCCCGGCCCATGCGCCCTTCAGGGTCACATCCTCGAGATAGTAGCGCACGAGTTCGCAAATCCGGGGCGAACCGTCGACGTGGGGAATGACCTTCAGCACGAAGGCGGGCTTCGCCATCGCCTTTGCCAGCGGTTCCAGCGGGCGCTCGCGATGCTTGTAGCCCATGGTCGCCGTCACGCACAAAACCGAGCCGTAATGGAGCGTCCCGACGAGCGTCTCCTGCTCGTGCGACAACTTCGGCGTCGCCAGCTTCTTCGGAAAGCCCCAGATCTCGCGGCCGCCGGCGATCGGAGAGTTGTCGTCAAGATACATGGCATGTACGTAGCTGCCTTCCTGCACCTTGCCCGATGGCGTCGTGAAGCGCACCGGAATGACCTGCCCGGTTTCCGTATAGTCGCCGAAACCGGTTGAATCCGGCATGCGGATGAATTCATAGGCGACAGTGTCGTCGATCACTTCCAGCGGCTCCGGCACGACGGCGCGAAGGGCCTCTGGATCGGTCCGGTAGTTGATCACGACAAATTCGCGGTTGTAGAATTTATAGGGTGGCCTCGGATAGGCCGGATTGTTGAGCGGCATCGCGAAGGCATTTTCGCGGACTGCGGCGATCTTCATGGTCGTGCTCTTCTCTTTGGGTGAAATCTCAATCGAAGTCGAAAATGGCGACGCCGTCCGGCGTGCCGGGACGCTGCAGCACCTCGGGGTGGCGCAATGTTCGAAGGGCGTCGTTGTAGCCGGAGGCCCAGTGCTCCTCCATCGTCTGGCGGGAGAACTCGTAATCCTTGGAGCTCGCTTCGTATTTCTTGGCGCGATATATGAGCTGGACGATGTTGTAGACCTTCTCGTCGGCCTGATCGACGAGCAGCTTGATCTCCGGATCGGCTTGCAGCAGCGCGTTCTGCGGGACGAGTTCGACCAGATGGCCGAGTGCGCGGCGCAGCCGCTGCTGCGTCTTGAAATGGTCGGTCGCTGCGCGTGTGCGGCTCGAGAAGCGGATATCCTTTTGCCGCAGTTCGATCCCGAGGAGGTCACGCGGGAACTCGCCACTCGCGCTCCAGAGATCGACTTGAAAGGCCAGCGTGTCCTGGCGCGGCGCGTTATCGAGGACCCATTGCAGCGGCGTGTTGGAGATGAGGCCGCCGTCCCAGTAACACTCGCCGTCGATCCTCGTCGCCGGGAAGCCAGGCGGCAGGGAGCCGCTCGCCATGATATGTTCGGGGCGGATATCGTGGGTCGTAGTATCGAAATACTCGAAGTTGCCGGTGCGCACGTTGACGGCGCCGACGCTGAAACGCATGGCTCCTGTATTTATGCGATCAAAGTCCACCAGCCGTTCCAGCGTCGCCTTCAGCGGTGCGACGTCGTAGAAGCTTTCCGCTTCGATGCTGCCGGCGGACGAAAAGAAAGGTGGCACCGGACGGGGCGTGAAGAAGCCCGCGGCGCCGTCCATAAGGGTGGCGAAGGCATGTGCCTGATTGAGCAGGCCACGGGCGGAATCACCCTGGAGTCCCATCGCCCCTAGCATCGCCGAAAACAGAGTGGGAAACCCGTGAGCCGGGGCGGTTACCGTCTCCCAGAAGCTCCTGAGCGCCTCCACTCGTCTTTCAGGCGGATTGCCGGCGATCAGAGCGCTGTTGATGGCACCGATGGAGATGCCGGCAACCCAGTCTGGATGCAGACCGGCTTCGGCCAGTGCTTGATAGACGCCGGCCTGATATGAACCGAGCGCCCCTCCGCCTTGTAACAACAGCGCGATACGCTCGAATGGCGGACGCTCCGCTATGTAGTGCGTCTTGTTTTTGTCGGGATGTTGAGCGGCCATGCAAGTTTACCTCGGTTGTTAATCCTGCCGCCGTTCCAAAATCGACCGCAGCCCATGTTGACACCGCCCACTTAAGTACTAGAGTGGACAATGTCAACATGCAATGACCGAATGTTGACATAAGCAACTTAGCAATCTAAACGAATGGCATGACCCAAGACATTTCCACGAAAGACCAGCGCCCGTATCATCATGGCGACCTGCACAGGGCGATCGTAGAGGCCGCGCTCGACGTCCTCAGCGAGTCTCAAAGCACGGAGTTTTCGCTTCGTGAGCTCGCCCGACGCGCGGGCGTCAGCCACAACGCCCCGTACAAGCACTTCGCCGACAAGCGGGAATTGCTGGCTGCCGTTTCGGCGGTCGGGTTCGAACTGCTGGCGAAGCGGATGGCCGAAGCGACCAAGGAACTCGACAGTCCGCGCGAGCGGCTAGCAGCCATGGCGAGCGCATATGTCTGCGGCGGCGTCAACAATCCGGCGCTCTACAGATTGATGTTCGGCGGCTACCTTGCCGGTCAGGACGATGGGCGTCCCGCGATCGAAAGAACTGCGGCCTACAACATGAAAGCCCTTGTCGTTGAGGCGATTTCCGACGGCGCTCTCGGGCGCCCAATCGCAGATACCGAGGCCAACACCCGCACGATTGATGGAGCGATTCTCGTTTTTTGGTCCCAAATGCACGGTCTGACTTTGCTGCTAGCGGACCGACTCGTCGGCCCCGGCGACAAGACAAAGGAGCTGACCGCGAACGTCCTGCAAGGAATGCTCGACGGATTGGTGAACAGCATCCCCGCGGTACCAGAAGGCGTATGGGTAGGTCCTCCGCTGGCGGGGTAGGATCATAGCCACGTCGTTGGTGAGCCCGTTCGTTCCGAAAGGCAAATTCTCATGGACCCATACATCTCCGCCCTGATGGGCCTCGCCGGCGTCGTTATCGGCGGTCTCGCCTCGTTCGCCACCGCCTGGATGACGCACCGTTCACAAGTGAGGGAAAAACAACGAGAGCTCGAGGCCGCCAAGCGGGAAAAGCTTTTTTCCGACTTCATAGCCGAAGCGACGCGACTTTACGCCGACGCGATAAGCCACCAGAAGGACGATGTTTCCGATCTCGTGCTACTTTACGCACTGGTCGCCCAGATGCGTCTGATCTCGTCGAGACAGGTCGTAGATGCAGCCGAACTGGCGATGGCAAGGATCGTCGAAACCTACCTGACCCCCAACCGTTCCCTTTCGGAAATGCGGGACCTTGCACATTCCGGCGCGATGAACTTTCTCCTGGATTTCGGTGAGGCCTGCCGCGCGGAACTGGCGACCGGGCAAGCAGCCTCGGGAGTGAAGTTTCATGCACCTCGCGGACTAAAACACGCTCAACATCCCACGCCTTCACTTTCATAACCTAACAAATCACTTGTCGCCGTCAGGCACCAGACAACGGTAGCCGTGCCCGGCAGGATCCCAGTTCGATCCAGTCGGGTAGCTGGGGAGGATCGCGGGCGACGTCGACTATGCCCGCTGCTCGGCAGCAGTCGAACTGCTGCCAGCTGACGTCCCCGACGACTGTGCCGCTGTCTTGGCGTTCGAGCCCGGAAGGTCTGCCTCCAAGCAGTTGAGTCGGGTCATCGACCTCACTAAGGCTTACCGCGGTCATCCGGAATGCGTCCGGTCAGCCGATCTCCCGGAACGTGACCGAATAGCGAAGTTGCTCTACCGGCGGGATGGAATGCTCCCATTCGCTGCGGGCCGGACCCGAAAGCAGATAGGCGGAGCCTGGCTCTGCAATGACGGTGGCGCGCTCCCATTTACTGCCGGCACGTCGTCTCAGTCTAAAGGTGCAGCGTGACAGCAACGAGACGCCGACGACCCTTGCGAACACCTTCTTGTCCTTGTGCCAGCCGATCGGCGCCCCCGGCGCATATTCGGTCACGAGTGCCCGCTTCAGCTGATTTGGTTCGATGCCGGCAAATGCTGCGGCGATGCTGCGCACCGGCAGAAGGAACGGCGGGATGTCGCCGATTCGTGTCACGCGCTCGGTGTCGAAGTCGTATTTCCAGCCATAGGAGATGACACGTCGCTTCCCCTCGAAACCGTGAAAATCGAAGGGCTTCAGTGGTAATTTGGCGATCTCCCGCACCAGATCGAACTGCATGGCGTCGGAGATGACATCGGCCTCGTAGCGGAAACCCTCCGGCAGTGCCAGTGCGGGAGCAGCAAATAGGTCTCCTTGCGAGGTCTCCATAATCGCTCCTCTAGTCCGAACGGACGCTTGGGATTTTCACGATTGTCGCGTGCCCTCCACCAGGTTTTCGCTGATCAGGATCTCTTCGGCGAAAACCGGAGGTCATCGTCGCTCGGATGAGGTCCGGCAGTCGTGCTCGGCAACGTCACGGCAAACGCCGAGACGTTCGTGCCAAACCGTGATGCAGCGAAGTCGTAGGCTGCATCACCAATGAAACCTGCCTGAGGGGAGAGACATTCCTCGCAGATTCCGCAGCCGTCCTCATCGATGAAAGAACTCGTCCGCCCGCAACAGAGGCACGAAAGCGCGCCTTCCCAACGGCAGTCGTTACGCTCTGGCGGCAGAATTTCAACCTCAGGGGCGGCCTTCAGTCCGGCCGGATCATCTACCATCTTGAAGCTCCACGTTCGAGGACTCTCCCTTCAGATGGTGCCGCGATCGCCGCGAACAAGATGATGGCGCCTTGAATCACCCCCGGCGATTGCCGCTAAGCCTCTCCTTGGGCGAGGGACGCCAGGTGAGGTGAGATCGCATGGGACGAAATAACACCCATGATACGAGCACTCCAGCAACCGTACACGGCCCTATCAATAGAAAAGGGCTCGCCACTCAATACAAAGACGAGCCCTTTTGCAGCTCGGCCAGCGCGCATCTGCCGGTGGCAATAAGCACATCGCCAGTTGAGAGTCCCGTGACAAAAGCGTGACATTGCCGGTTCATGAGATGTTCACGGAACGTGCGAGTTGCCGCGCAGAACTCTAAATTGCACGTGCTAATGCAAGCCCACCGCCCGTAGTTCCAACGAGAGGTGGAGAAGGACTCGATTGGGTTAGGACCTTGGGAGCGCTTCTCCTGCTGAGTTTGCAGCATCAGCACCGTTGAAGCTAGCGCTATGATTGCGGTTTACAACCGGGACTAAGGTCCCGCCACCCCATCATCCTCCGGTGGGGCATCAATCAGGTGGCAGCCACCGGAAGATTGACGGCGCGTTTCCTATAACGAGGCCCAGGGCGAAACCCTCATCGCCGAAATTCTCAGCAGGGCATGCGTGAGGCCACTGTCGCGGACATAGACCTTGGGCGACTTGACCAGGCGCTTGCCGACATTGGCGTGCCAGGGTTCCAGTCGTCGAACGAGGAGCAGATCGACGAGCAGGTCGAGATAGGAGGCGACGGTCTTGCCGTCGACGCCGAGCGAGCGGGCAAGCTCGGCGGCATTCAACAAGCCAGACTGATGACGGGCCGGCATTCATCCAGAAGCGGCGCAGCGTTTCTGCAGGGATCCTCGGACCGAGCTGCGGGATATCGCGCTCAAGATAGGTGCGGATGAAATCCTGCCGCCGGGATGCCCTGGTCGAGAACCGTCTGTCCTCTGTCCCGAGGCTGGGGACACCGCACTGGACACCAACACCTGTCTTTGATCAAGGTGTTCCACACATCTCGCGGAGTTCTCCCACGAACTCAGCGCACCGGGCTCGCTCTTCGCGACATCAGACATCTTTCACTGTCGACTATATTAGCTAGTTCTCGCTTCGATCGCTATTCAACATTTCAGCTTCGACCGAGTGTCGGATTCTCCAGCTGGCAACTTCCTGGGTGCGCTCGGCATCCCATGACCTCTCCGTGCGCTCCATGCGACCCACCCGTTCCTTTCGCATCGCAGCAGCATTGAACGCAGAAAAGCAAACCCAGTCATGCTTCCGCAATTGTCGGAGCCCAAATAGAAACCACGCAACTTGGAAACGGCAGGGCATGACCTCACCCGCCCTCACCATTTGGAACAGAGCATGGCTTTAACATTAACGGCAAGACAATGGCTGGTCATCCTCATCTTCAGAAGTGACGGCAGGATCGTCCATATCTGCATAGGCGTGGTGCGGATGGACAAGATGAAACTGGATCCCGCGCGGTTTGAACCTGCAAGACGGGTCGCCGTGCAGCCATGACACGCAAGACCATGCTTCACCTGCTCGCAAATTTGCTCTTCGCGACGATCCTGTTCGGTGCGCTTCTCGGTGGTCCGATCGTGATGCTCATTCTGATTTCGGAACGGCTTGCGCTATGACGATGGCGAAACGCCAGCGAGGACATTCCCGTGCGCGGCAATCGTGCCCGCTCGCACTGTCGCAGAAATGCCGCATAAACGGCGCGGTGACTGTCATGCGGAAACATACGACCGGCGCGCTTAACAAATCAAAATATCTCTCGTGATGACATTGCCGGGCACGTTGAAGAATATCGCGACAACATCACCGCTGGCCGAAGGGCATGGCCTCGTTTCCTCCCGCTCGATTCTATTCCTCAATCGCGCCCTGCCATTGGACGGTACTCACCCAAAGGAACACGTAATGCGCAAAGTTCGCTTGCCAGGCGACTGCTCTTCTCACCGATTTTTCATGCCATTGCTCGTCCTTACGATTTTTGCCGGCACACCGGCGCGAGCCGAAGAACCTCTTTCCAGCGTCATCGCCGACGGCAAGCCGTGGGAGATGGTCGTCGTCAAACGCAAAGCCTCAAACATCCTCGTGTTTCGTCCGGATGGCGGTGGAACCATCAGCGACAGCCTGGTGAGCATAAATCCGACGTGGAGGTCCGCTCCGGAGGGGATCTGCATAAGACCGCGGCCGGGAGATGCTGAAAAATGCCTTCAACTGACACGGACCAAAGCCGGCATCGAAGCGTCGCAGAACGGCAAGACCGTTTGGGTGCTCAAGCGATGAAGCACACTCACCCAATCCGGATTTCGGGATCGCTGGCGGGAAGGAGCATACGCTCGTGTCGTTTCGCGACGCTTCTGGTACAAGTTTCAGTTCCAAAAACACAGATGCGAAAACCAGGATCACAACATCCCCAAAATCTATCTGTGGTTGCTTCATCGATAAAAATCGCGTAGAAATTACAGGGTGCGAAACATCGGGTGAGCCGTTACGATGGATACGATTCCTACCGAAGATTTTGACGCGGCTTTGACCTTGACCGATACTCTCGACCATCTGCCGGCAGCCAAGCGGCGCGAGCTTGCCCGTGTGCTCGAAATCATCTTTGCCGAGGTCGAGCAGTTCCGTGCCACCAAGCTGTCGGCCAAGCGGGCCAACAGCCAGGTTCTGAAGGTTATTCTCTACGGATCCTATGCGCGCGGCGACTGGGTGGAGGACCGCTTGAGCGGCTACCGCTCCGACTACGATATCCTGATCGTCGTCAATTCCGATGCCTTCGCGCAAGAGCAGGAACTGTGGCTTGGCCTGGATGAGCGGCTCCTCCGAGAGCAGATTGGCCACCGGATCGAAACACCGGTCATCCCGATTATCCATAGCCTGCACGACGTCAACCAACAACTATCGCGCGGCCGCCCCTTCTTCGTCGATATCAAAAGAGATGGAAAAGTTCTCTACGAGGAAGATGGCCATCCCCTAGCCCAGCCGAGGCCACTGACCAAGGAAGAGGCGAAAGCTGAGGCGCAGAAAAATTTCGAGCAATGGTACAAGCTGTCGCAGGAGGCGCTCGTCGGAGCCCAACTGATGCTCGAACGAAACATCTGGCGAGACGGTGCCTTCATGCTTCATCAGGCAACCGAGCGCGCCTATCATTGCCTTCTGCTGACGCTAACCCTCTACAGCCCCAAATCGCATCGCATAAAAGTGCTACGTTCGAAGGCCGAAGATCTCGACAAGAGATTAATTGAGGTCTGGCCGCGTGATAGCCGCATGGCCCGTCGTCGTTTCGAGCTTCTCTCCCGCGCATACGTCGAGGCGCGCTATTCGCCGAACTATGCGATCACCAGCGAAGAACTTGGATGGTTGGTCGAACGAGTGCAGGCACTGCAGGCATCGGTCGCGTCTATCTGTGAGGAACGCCTCCTCTAATGCGGCGGCCGATAGCAAAAGATTGCCGTGGAGTTGGAGACATTCGAGCGGACTGCTCGCGAGACTACTGCTGACAGCGAATCCTATAGCTGAAGTGCCACGGTTTGTTCCTCGTCTTGGACCGCTTAAAAGCCCGAAGATCCAGGTGATTGTTGATCTCGGGAGCATCTATCCGGTAAGTGAAGCGATCAAATACGGATTCGGTTCCTTTGCCACCGGCAGGAGACCCGAGAAAAAGGTAGAAATGCGCTACTTCATTACGGGAACGGCAGGCTTCATTGGCTTCCATCTGGCTCGCCGGCTGTTGCAGGACGGGCATGAGGTAACGGGCTTCGACGGGCTGACACCCTATTACAATGTCCGGCTGAAGGAGATGCGTCATGCGGCGCTGACGCAGTACCCTGCGTTCCGCCCCGTCGTTGCCATGCTCGAAGACAAGGCAGCGCTGGAAGCCGCCGTTTCAACTGCAAAGCCGGAGGTTCTCATTCATCTGGCGGCTCAGGCCGGCGTGCGTTACAGCATCGAAAACCCGCAAGCCTATCTGCGTTCGAACATCGAGGGTTCCTGGAACATTCTGGAGTTGGCAAGCCGTATCGAGCTTCGCCATCTCATGCTTGCGTCGACCTCCTCGATCTATGGCGCCAATACGACCGTCCCCTTCCGCGAAACCGACCGCGCCGACGAGCCATTAAGCTTCTATGCTGCCAGCAAGAAGTCGATGGAGTTGATGGCGCATAGCTATTCACATCTCTACAAGATTCCGACCACGGCATTCCGCTTCTTTACCGTTTACGGCCCGTGGGGCCGGCCAGACATGGCGCTCTTCAAGTTCGTCAAGGCCATGATCGAGGACAAGCCGATCGAGATCTACGGCAAAGGGAATATGAGCCGCGATTTCACCTATATCGACGATCTCGTCGAAGCCGTGGTCAGGTTGTCGGACGTCATTCCGTCAGAAACAAACCGCGTCACTGACACAGGAATTGAAACCCTTTCGCATCAGGCCCCCTTCCGCATCGTCAATATCGGCGGCGGGCAACCGGTCAGCCTCATGGACTTCATCGAGAAGGTGGAGAATGTAATGGGGCACGGAGCAACGCACGTCATGCTTCCCATGCAGAAGGGTGACGTGCCCCGAACCTTTGCAAGCCCGGACCTTCTCATGGCCCTGACGGGCTACCAGCCGAACACCCCTTTAGAAATCGGCGCCAAGGCTTTCGTCGAGTGGTATCTGGAAGCCAGGCAGGAGCTCGGAACCGTCGACATCTAAGCTGCTGACGGCAATCAGGATGTGCCGATACGCTTGAGGCAGTAGGAAAAGTGAGCATCCGGCTCGAGCGTCAGAAATTCGAAGCGCCAGCCATACTCCACGCAGAACTTGTTGACCGCCTCGACAACCCCATAAACGACGGGTTTGACCGTGTTGCCCGTGCAGAAATCATGGCCGGCGATCCTGCCATCCGGCTTTACTTTGCGGTCCGCCAGCAGGAGCTCCTGCCATGTGAGTGCGAAGGAATGATCGGTGTCGATATAGACCCAATCGAACGTGCTGTCGTCGAACTGGGACAGCATATCGAGCGACGTACCCTGGCGAATAACAACACTGCCCTCGGCAATTTCCTGTCCGAATTTGCCGTTGATTATTCGGAGACCTTCTGAGTATCGGTCCATATTCCAGGGATCTATCAGAAAGAGCCGCTGCGGTTGATTGCGTGCAACGATCTCCTCGCTAAAGGCGCCCTCTGCAACTCCGAGTTCAGCAACGATCCCGCCTTTCGGCAGATTGTCGAGAAGCTTGCCACGGTCAGGTAGCAATCTTGCTTTTTCCGTGTGGGCGTAATCCAGAAATGTCCGGGGGGTGCTCTGCCGAAGGGCCAGCCGCTGCTCTCGCGTCGTCATTTTCGCTCCGAATGTTTTCAACCGCACCTCTACAGAGAATGCCCGCTATGGGGAAGAGCGGCGCCCACATGCAAATTGCACAGAAACTCAAAAAGAGGCTTGCGGTTCTTTCCCAATATCGTTAGAGACGCTGCACCGAACGATGACACAGAGCATCGAGGGCGATTAGCTCAGTTGGTAGAGCGCCTCGTTTACACCGAGGATGTCGGGAGTTCGAGTCTCTCATCGCCCACCAGATTTCCTTTCAGAAATTCGTATTTTATACTGTCATTTTAAGCGGTTGCAGTTGTGTGACCTGTTGCCGATCCCCTCACCTAGCCGCCCAAATCACCCCTTGATTCTAAAGGGAAACCTGAAACGTGCCCCTCATCTTTTGACCTTAACAGAAACGCAAGGTTTCCAACCAGGGTGCTATTTAGACATGATTCGAGAGCACACCCTTGGTAAGGGTGAGTCGGTGGTTCAATCCCACTCGGCAGCACCAGTTTTCTCAAGAAAAACCAGAGCGATACAGACGCACGCCCGCCCTTGTCAGCTGCACAATTAAGCACGATACCGCGGAACAGAACGCGAATTGTCCAGAGAATCCGTGCAAATCCGTGCAGAGTGTTCTCTTGTCGTTCCAAACGGCTCAGAATGGAGAACGCGATGAATCGCTATATGATCTACCTGCCGGACGACGCAGCGGCTTCCTTTTCCGAGAGATGAGGCATCAGGGAATGGATGCGATAATTCAAAATGCTGCGGTCACCACCTCGCCTGGCCCGCGTCTCCGTCGCAAGGACGTCCCGGCATACCTGGCGTCAGTTCAGGGAATTGAAAGTGCAGTTTCGACGCTGGCGAAGTTAGCGACTATTGGCGGCGGTCCAACCGTCTTTCCCGAACTGGTGCTCGAACTGATCGAAGACTCATTGGATGGTAAAATAGCCCGAACAAAGCCGTCTCAGTCGGGCACTTTCGCCACCGGCGAGGCAGCATGGTCTTCCTGCGCCCATCGCTTAGCAAGAGCGATCACCCATTCGCGGAAACCTTATCAACCTTCTCGATCGACTCTTTTCGCGTGAAGCCTGGCACACAGCATCGCCGTGAACGATCGAATAGGCTGGTGGCTCTTTGGGAGGCTCGTCTTTCATTGCAGTTCCCCATCACTCGCACTGCACAACAACAGTATGGCCGAGTCTCTGCGGACCAGGACTCGTAGAATGTCGTTTGTGGGAAAAGACATTGCTGAACAGGCATCGAAATTTATAGGCCTGCACGATGCTTGCAGGACATCTTAAGGATGTGCCAACATTCTACACGCTTCATTTGAAGCCGCATGGGGGTTTGATGCTATTTCGGATTTTGTTACGACTGTTCGTCGGAAAGCGCGGATGGAATTCCCAGCCGCGACCACCTGAACCGCCCGTTATCATCGTAACTCCATCCGGTCCGTCGATTTCATCACCCGTGCCCCCGGCAGTTTTGCAGGGCAAATGCTGGGTGGTCGATGGTGACACCATTGTCATCAATGACGTTCGCATTCGCCTGGCAGGCATAGACGCGCCGGAGCTCGATCATCCTTTCGGCAAGCAGGCCAAATGGGCGCTAGTCCAATTGTGCAAAGGGCAGATCGTGACGGCTCGGATCAGGCCAGAGCTTTCGTATGACCGCGTAGTAGCTGAGTGCTTTCTCGCGGATGGGAGCGATTTGTCAGCCGAACTCGTTCGCCGCGGCCTCGCCCTAGACTGGCCGAAATTTTCGGGTGGGAAATATCGGCACCTCGAAACGGCGGATGCACGTCGAAAGCTGTGGCGTGCTGACGCTCGCCAACGCGGCAAGCTGCGTATTCAGAGCGACGATTAGCCCGCAGCCGAACCTTTCACCAAACGTGCACCTGTGAAGCGGCGAGCGGGACGCGGATAGAGGCTTCTGCACAACAGACATCAACATCTGTAGGCGACCAGCCGCACACTTTCCTTCTTCAAAACGACGGCACAGCTATATCAAGCGTCTCCTGCTCGCCGCAGGCGATGCCCGCCAGCAAAAGCTGGACAGCGAGCTACCAGAAGAAGACTGGGTCAGCGTCTTCGCTTGTAAAGGCATATTTCAAATCCGGCCAGCTGAGAACGCCGAGACCGGCGCTCTGCATCCAGAAGCTCAAAGAAAGAGCGACCACCAGTCGCCAGTTTGGCACGAGGTTCATGTATATTTCCGGTTGTTGGGCATGAGAAAGCTGCCACAGTGGCAGCGTAAATCCGAAAGGCCGCGGCGTGCGCGGGCGGGTTTATCTCTGGCTTGTGAACAACGTCTTCCGCCACTTGGCTGGCAGCGTAATGATCGTGTATCGCTGCTCTGGGGCAACTGTCGGCCCAGAGGATGTGATGAACTTCATCTCGGTAGAGTATGCGCTGCTATTTCTGGCAGTCTTCTGTTTGTATTATGCCTTTCCGCGATATCAGCTCGCCATTTTGCTTATTGCAAGTCTGTTTTTCTACGGATGGGCGGAACCGCTGGCACTGCCGATCTTGCTCGCAACTGCTGCGGTTTCGAGTGCAATCACTTACGCGATTTTGCGCAGCCCCATCTCCGATAACAGACAGCGGATGGCACTGGGCATTATCGTAAATCTCCTTGTCCTAGCCGTCTTCAAGTACAAGTTTCTCTTACTTGAACCTCTGCCACCCGACGTAGACGCGGATACTATATCTGGCCTCGATGTCGTACTTTACGCGCCGCTGCCGGTCGGGATCTCGTTCTACACATTTCACTGCATCAGTCTTATTGGCGATGCGTACCGGAAGCAGTTCACCAAACGTGACCTCGGAGATCGAGCGGACCCCAGGCGTTTTTTTGGCCATGTCCTTCTATATTTGATTTTCTTCCCACAGATCGTGGCGGGGCCCATCGTTAAGGCCCATCAGTTTATGCCGCAGATCAATACAAAATCGCTCACAGATGTGCCGTTTGCGGAGGCGGCGCGCTGGATAATCTGGGGTCTATTCTTCAAGTGTTTCGTAGCGGATAATCTCGCCCAATTCACTGTCTGGATGAATAATCCGGGAACCTTTCAGCAGCTAGGAAGGTACGACCTTCTTTTGCTGCTGTTCTCCTTCAGTGCCCAGATTTTCGCGGACTTTGCCGGGTACTCGGCCATAGCACTCGGCTCCGCCGCATTACTCGGATATCGGCTGCCTATCAACTTCAACCGGCCATATGTCGCTCGTTCGTTTTCCGACTTTTGGCGAAGATGGCACATGAGCCTTTCGAGCTTTCTCCGAGAATACCTTTACATTCCGTTGGGCGGCAATCGAAAAGGTCCGGTTCGGACATACATCAATTTGTTTCTCACCATGGCGCTTGGCGGCCTTTGGCATGGCGCCGCACTATCGTTCTTGATCTGGGGAGCAGCACATGGCGCTGCGCTCTGCATCGAACGAGCACTTGGTTTCACAGCCGCCTATATCCCGCAGGGGAAAGCGCTGCAGACCGTCCTGAACCATCTCTATTCAGCCATTGTGTTTCTTGTTGTGTCGGTGCTCTGGCTCTTCTTCAAGCTTCAGCACTTCGATGACGCAATTCTCTACCTCGAAACCATGCGAAATGCTTCCGCGCGGTTCGTTTTTGACCGCTATCAGTACGCGATTGTTACAGTCTATTTGCTGCCGGTGGCTCTAACGCATTTCATGCCGAAATTCCTGGCCGATCGAAACGGCAAGCTCTCCGCAATCACATATGGCGCAATGCTGATGCTGGCTATTTTTGACAAGGGTCCCACCGATGCCTTCATCTATTTCCAGTTCTGACGCTTTAGCCGCGGCCCGGAAGAAGCACGATGAACGCCTGATATCACTGACGAAGACACCGAGCGATCGCCGCTTTTTGACGACGATAACCGCAACCTTCGTTGTTCTGACCGTTTGCTGGGCCATCGCCGTTCCGCATATGCCCAAAACCTTCCCGGCGTTGAACCAGGGAGAAATGAACCGTGCAGAAATAGTAGATTTCGAAAGGTCTCTTCCGCGGCCCGTGGTGCTTGCTGGAACGTCACTGATGCGGCGCGTTGCGTCTGAGTATTTTACTCATGACGTAGCAAACATTGCGTTGGCCGGTGAATCAACCGTAACAAGCGCCTCTATCGGAGCCAGCAAAGAGCCATCAATATTGGTGATAGAAATCAACATCCTGGACCGAGGGAGCGAAACGAGAGGACTGCTGCCGACTTATTTTAGCACCACGCCTGTACGTGGGACGGCGGCATCGATTTTTGATTTGGACAAGATAGCAAGCGTGCAGTCCGATCGCATTCGAAATGAAGGCAAGAGCATAATAACGACAGCACCAGCAGATCCAGCTTCAAACGACAGTGTTGTGCTCTCGATTCGCAGTTGGGCAAAAAGAAAGCTGCTTCCCGAACTCAATAGAAAATCCGCGGTCGAACTGACCGCAATCGCAAATGGCGTGGAGGCACGCGGAGGAAAGGTGTTCTATGTCCTCCTTCCTGCCCATCCAGCCCTTAAAGAGAGCCCCTATTATCGCCGGGGATACAGCTTTTTGCATGCCGCGGACCCTAACTTTGATCGTCGATTTCTTGCGATCAAATGGAGTGACGAGATCAGATGGGACCCAGACGGCGCACACGTTGATGTCCGATCGGCTATCGTCGTGGCCCATCAAATCGAGAACGCAATATCAAGGTTTCTGGACTGAGCATAGGTGCGGCGAAATTCTGACGCCCCACTGATTGTGGGCGGTGGGATGCCAGTTGGCAAGGCATTCTATCTTCTTAAGCCTACGCATCCGCTGATCGCCGCAGGTGATTATGAAAGTACGGGGCAAAGCCGCGATGAGGATGTTGGCGAGCCGATGATCGCGCTCTTGGCTTGGGAGGCAATCCATACGCTCAAACCCGCTTCCCATCACAATTGGTGACCTCTCTGGAACTGCACGATTGGAAAATTGTGTAACACGCTTGCAATTGGGAGTGACAATTACCGGCCGTTGCGCGATTAGTTTCGCATCCAAGGGGTGAGACATGCATGGCTTTCGATCCAGAGCGGGGAGCTTGTTCTCGCTTTCCGTTACAACGCTCGTTTTATTCAATAGTCTTTATTTCCTGAAGTGGTTCCCGGCTTCCGGAAACCGGCTCTGGGTGGTCACTCTTATCGCAGTTTCTTTTCCATTTGCCGTGCTCGCCTTTAAGGGCTATCGGCAGGTCCTGTTGCCGGCGTTGATCCTTTCGCTCTATTGCTGCTACACTATTGCCGGTTATTTCCTGTTTCGACGACCGGAGTTTGATCTCCATTATCTCCTGCAATTCCTGCTGACAACGGCGCCCTTCTTCGCGGCCGGTGTCCTCGCTGGACAGCGGCCGAGCGGCGTGACGACCGTCCCGCTATTTGCGGCCGCGGCGCTGCTCCTTGCCCTGCCGGTAGCTTGGGTGAATTACGGCTCGCTCTGGAAGGGCGACGACTTCCGTAACATTCTGGGGATCCCCCAAATCCCTGGTAGGACTCCCTACTACAGCTATTATCAGTTGGTCGCCTATGGCATCGCTCTCGGTGCAATCCCGGCCTTCGTCTGGCTGCTGACCAAGGTGCGCGCACCAGCAGCTGAGATAGGCGGCTTGGCGGTAACCTTGTTGCTTGCCGAGCTTGGATCGCGAACGGTATTCCTAATCTTGCCGATCGTCTTCACAGTTATTGTCTTTCGCGCGAAACGGGGCGCGCGCGCGGGCGTTCTCCTCGCTCTGTCTGTCATACTCGTTGCTGGGATCTTCTTCACGCCGGCTGGGAGGGGTCTAGCCGTCGTGCAGCGTATGGAAGGCGAGACTGAGCGCTATGAGCAGGGCGCGATTTTTAGGCCAAAGACTGCAGAGTATAATCCCTATGATACGACTGGCGCCTTCGACACCGGTGACGGTGACGATCATCGGGCCTGGTCGCGGCGCACGCTGTTCGAATTCGCGCTAAAGGGTTGGCTAGCGGACCCCGTCAGCGCCGTCGTCGGTCATGGGCTGGGCACATATTCCCTCGATCTGACAGGCGTCTATCCGGGCTGGCTGCCGGCGCCACACGATGGCGAGATCTATTCGCACAATTGGATCCTCGAGGCGGGGTATGAAGGCGGCGCGATCGCGATCGGGCTGCTTGGCGCCGTGCTTACGTTTCCGTTCTGGCGGATATTAAGAGAAGAAAAACCGTCGGCCGTCCGATTGTCGATCGCGGGCATGTATCTACTGGTGTTCGGCGCAGCCTTCCTCTCGGGTGGGATCGCGTTGAACTATACGCTGTTCTTTCTCTGTGGTGCGGCTCTCTCGCCTGAGAAGGGCAGATGATCGAGTTCCGCTCCACTCTGTCGCTCTTTTTCCTCACAATTGACGAGCCGTACGCCTCTCGGCCGATCACCATAATCTGTCATTTGGCAGAGGCCGGGCAAGCGCCTTCGCCTCATCCCACGGCGCCCGCATCCAAACATCGACTTCCTCTTCGGTCGGCAGCAACACTGGCATGGCCTTCTGATGGATTGGCTTAACGATGTCGTTCGGCGCCGTCGTGAGGAATGCGTGGAGGTCGTCTGTCGTTTGACCGTCTTTGACCTTTCGGACGCTCTGCCACCCCGGAACGTGGACGCCAGCGAAGAACGTCAGCGGCAAAGTTTCGTCGCGCGCAAACCAGGCGTTCGGTGTCGAACCACCGTAAATCTTGCTGGCGGGGTCAGGTTCGGTGAAGCTTGTCACCGGCACAATGCAGCGATTTTAACCCCGAACCACTTTTTCCAGTGAGGCAGGTTGGGTTTCGAATGTTGGTGACGCTCTTATCCGGTTCCATCCGCCCCTATTCCGTTGCACATAGGTCCGATTGACCAATAGGAGCCCGGCCCACCATCGCATTACTAACTATGACCGCGAGGCTCTTTGACAGTTTTTCGCGGCCATTCTCGTTGACGTGAGATGTGTCGTAGAAAAGAGCGCCTTCTTCGGCATCGGCAATCTTACATTTCACGAAAATCGCATCGTCGATTGAAGCGCGAGCTTGCTCGAAAGCTGGCTTCGAAACGTCTTCGACTGTTCGATAAACCGAGGAAAGCGGCATCGTCACCACGATGACGTGGTCGGTGAGCTTGGCTAGGCGCTCGATTGTTCTCTTCATCACCAGTTTGGTTCCGGAGTCCTTATAACTGTCTGCCGCCTCAAGATCATGCTGCGCAAACTCCTCGCGTGCGCGAGGGATGTTTTGCTCGAGGATCGAGGGTTTGTCGATATACTGGAACTGGAAGGCCGGCTTAAATTCAGTTGGGTCAGTTTCATACCTCGCGATGTCAACCGGATCGCGAGAGAGGATGCTCCGAAGCTCGTATAAGCTATAGCGCCACCACCTCTGGGCGATTACGGAGTTTTTCCCGAACGGGACCATCATGCGATTGATGAGAGAACGCTTATCACTTCCGCCGCTCCAGATCTCAGGTATCGCCAGCGCAGCAGCAGGCATCTGACTCAAGTAATCGGTCGTGACGAGCTCATAGGACTGACGGTCGAAGTGCCTCAGGTAGAAATTGTTCATCCCCACGATGATGCATCGATAGCGATCGCCGGCCTGAGCCAATATCCTCGATTGGACGTCCAGAACATCCATCGGCGAAAATCCACCGGTGGTGGCGAGATTTACAAACCTTACCCCGGGCACGGACTGAGACAACTGGCTGGAATCAAACCCCTCACGCACTACCGACGCGCCGATCAGCACACACGTGTCACCCGGAGAAGACGACGCTCTCGTCAATTGCGATCTGACCCAGTGCCCTGGGACGAAAGAAAAATTGCTTTGATAAAGGCCTGACCAGGAGATGGCGTCGAGCGCCCGCGCGAAACCGAAACAGATGAAAATGGCCCAAGCCAGGATGACGGCCGCCTTGAACACGCCAGAGAAAGCAGATCTAGAAACCACCGTAGACATAGCGCTCTGGCGCCCCTCCTACCGTGAAGGATAGTACCGCGAGAAGCACCAAAATTAATGCGATCTTTCCGTAATGTCGCGCCGTTAGATTATTCATTTCGCAAAGTCCGCCAAAGCCACCTGTAGGGTGAAGGCCACCAGGAAAACGGAATACAGGCTCACCAGAGGCCGGATCACCCATGCCGGCAATGGGCTCTTCCGCTTGCCGAAGAACTCGTCTCGCAGAATGGTCTCGATCGCCACCACGACGCCGACGGCCAGTCCCCACAGCACGAATGGCCAAGTAAACCGATGCCATACGCCGACGAACGCAAACGGCACAAGCAGCGCCACAGTGTTGATCGCATGGATCT
The DNA here is from genome assembly GCF_056400025.1 of Rhizobium sp. 01L419. NCBI lineage: Bacteria > Pseudomonadati > Pseudomonadota > Alphaproteobacteria > Hyphomicrobiales > Rhizobiaceae > Rhizobium > Rhizobium sp. 01L419. The sequence continues at coordinate 228,760 of NZ_JBFTSM010000010.1, read as the reverse complement.
TGAGCTTATCCCCACGCTTCGGCTTTACGGCTCGGGACAACGACATTCTGATCGGGAAATACATCGTTCGCCGGACGAAAGAGCCAAGCGACATATGCCACCGTGTCCAGAAGTCGGCAAAGCTGGTGGCCATATAAGGATGATTGAAGTTCACCGGCGTCGGCACGTGAAGGAGTCGCCCTACCCCCAGCGCGATCATCGAATAACCTGTAAACTCGATCAGGACGTAAATGAGGAAGACGGTGGAATCCCATAGCGTCGCTACGGGCCACGGTCCATCCAAGCCTCTGACAAAAATCCCGTATGACTGCGCACAGGCGAATTTCAGGAAATAACCGGTAACGATCAGGAAGACGCTGTCGACGAAGTGAGATGCGGTCGGCGCCGGCAGCGGCGACTTGTCCATGGCGACATGCTCGTCGTACTCGTTGACTGGACCGGAGGGGGTCATGAAGAACGGAACGAGATAGCCCAGGAGTCCAATGGGCGACAGGACCCGCGCGCCGGCCGAAACCGCTCGGACGGCATCCACAAGCCGAAGGCAAACATACGAGAATGCGACCAACTGCAAAATCTTGAAGCCGCTGAGAAATGGCGGCGAGTTGGACACACCAGAGAGCAGGTGGAAGGGAAGCCACGCGACAAAATCATTCGCGCGCTCGAGCACCAGCTTGTGGCAAATGAAAATCACGGCGACGCTTGCATAGAGCGCGATCGCCAACCGCTGTGTCAGTACTTCGCGATCTTGGCTCACAAATCGCTGAAGCACGCCCAGAGCCACCCAGTAGAACACTGCAAATGCCAGCGCCAGCGCCGCGGCGCGCCAGCCCAAGAGGATCACCAACGCGCCGAGATTAAGAACCCCATACCACACCGACCGCGGGATTTTGAGCGGCACATGGATGAGAATATACATCGCGGCCACGACCCAGACGAAAGCCGTTGTCGCGAAAATTGCCATCGGCTTTTCCTATCCGGCGACCTTAGTCGCGATCAGGTTCATCAGTTCGCCGACGTTTTTAAGGTGGGTAATTTCGGAGGTCTTGAGGCGGATGCCGAACTCATTCTCCACCATCATCACTAGGTTGATGTGGTTGAAGGAATCCCAGCCGGGGATATCGGCGGCGGTGGTCTGCTCGGAAAGGACGATGGTGTCGTCGTTGAACAGATCGCGGAATACTGCCGTCAGGCGCGCAACGTTTTCATCACTCAGTGCGGACATAATCTCTCTCTCAGCTACCAATTTCGAGCTCGTAGCGCTCGCCGCCAACGTGTCTAAACCCCATGTCTCGATAGAGTCCACTGACGAGGTTGTTTTTTTCTGTGGGAATATAAGAGCCGGCGAGCTTGCCACTGCCCGCAGCCTGTTTTGCCCAACCAAGCATAAATCCTTCGACCTCCCGGTTCAGAACGCGGCAGCTCATCAACCATGTTTCGATTTCCCATCCGTCGGCAGCCGGCGACACGATCATGAAACCGATTATGCCTTGCGAGCCGAAGCGATCCTCATATTCGAAAACTCCAAACTTCGCGCCTTCCCTCGCCATCCGCTCGAGATCGTCGCGCTGGTGCCTTCGGGTCGTGAGATTGAACTGATTTGTCTTCTGGAGGAGCTGCAGAACGCGGTCGCGGTTGCGGTCGTTGACATCTTCGACGGTAATCTTGATGTCCAAACTCGCCAGAAACGCTTCTTTCGAAGAGCTGGCAGCCGACGCCTCGCGCTGATGCCGAAGCGTCTTCATCTGTTCGCGGCGGTTCAGATCTCCTGATGTCAGGCGGTAGCTGTTGAAAAATCTGCCTCCTGAAAGCCGATGCAAAGATTGATCGGGGTCCGGACCGGCCAGAACCACATCGATATAGGGGAAATGGGAGATTACTTCGGCGAGGTCGACGTGATTGTCGTCGATGTAGAGCATGAAGTCGGTGCCGAAATTCAGCTGGTCTTTCAACCTGCCGACTGCATCGCTCTTGTTGCCCCACGAAAGCTCGAGGGCAGCAAAATTGTCTCTCCGCAACTGCATATGGCGGTTTTCTTCCAGCACCGCAGCGACCTTCGGATCGTTTCGGCTGACGGTCGCCAGTGCAACACCAAGCGAATTGACGTCGCGAATATAGGATTGCAGCAGTTGGTATCCGAATCCATCCGGAGTTTCGGGGCCAAGCTCGATACCTTCAGAGCCGGTCTCTCCTACTTCACCGCCCCATAGCGTATTGTCCCAGTCGGTCAGGAGCGCTCTATGGCTCCTCCCTATTTGGTGGGCAATGCAGGTCGCCACCTCGCGACCCACCGTCACAAAACCGCCCTCTTCCAAGGGCGATCTCATCCGGATCATCGACAGCGCGCCAGCCGCAGACGCGCCGCCAGCAAGGTGCAGCGCCTGCTGGAGATCGATAACAGAAATCGTGCCGCTCAATCTCTGCAGTTCGTTGTTGATCTCGGCTATCACGTTCGACCAGGGCAAATGCCCCTCGATCGCCGCAGTGCCAGCCGGCGCAGGCCATGCGCCGTTATAGAAATTTGTGAATGCCACGACACCGCTGCGCTTCTGCGCCAGAGAAGTTGCGAGCTTGCCCACCGTTTCCTTGGCTGTCGTCACGTCCTCGATCTTAGCCGGGAAAGACGAAACGGACTTTCGCAGCCATCGCTCGGAAAGAATGACGAGCGACACGTCGAAGTCTTTGACAGGCCCTGCGAATGCCTCAAATTCCACAGTGTCGTAGGGAGCGATCGATATATCCGCTGCCACGCCATATGCGGCCAGGGACAATTCGAGGTAGGGCTTCACCGCGTCAACGGTGCCATCCGCCAGGATTTCGACGGTGATTTGTGTTGTGGCGGGCTTGAGTTCCGGCTTCCCAGATCTCTGCCACAGGTTCCAGACTTTGCGATAATAGAGGGGGTCTTTGCTGACGTGGAAGATTGCGAGTCTGAATAGGGCAGCCACAAGCTCTGGACTGCATCCGGCGGGCGCCGATTTCAGGGTGTGAATGATGGCGTCATCTCTGCCATCTTTGACCGAAGCCAGCACATCGATCACCGGCTGCACGTCCGTCAGGGCCATGGGCCTCTCCCGCTTCCAAAGATGTCGCGGTTGATAGGACGAGCAGGAAGTTGAGTCAATTTGTGTTTAAAGCCCTTCAAATGGGACCGTTACTTCTTGTCGGTCACGCCAGCAGGATATACAGGGGCCTGAATATTGATCTTGCGGGAGCCCGACGTGTCCTACATCGATAAGTTCGAAAAATGCATAAAAGAACGTGCGCCGATATTCGCGTCCGAGCTTGGCCGTACTCAGCTGGCCGAACCTGATGCCTTCAAGCGACTCGCAGAGCCGATGCTTCACTGGGCTGAAATCGCGCTCGGCGAGAGGTGGGCCGAACAGTTGGTCGATGGATACTGCGAGTTCGTGCTCGACGTGAACAAGTCCCAGCTCAAATACGAAAAGACCGGGCGCTACGAAAATTCGAGCTTTGCCGAAGTCTTCGAGAAGGCCTACGACAATCCCGACTTCATGCAGCTTTACCACTGGGGCGTGTTCACGACGACGTTCGTATGGACACACCACCTTCGCATCTACAAGTTCTTCGAGGACCATTTCCTTCCGATGCTACGGAAGCTCCCAGCAGGTAGCCCCATCGTCGACCTGGGCGCCGGCTCCGGGATCTGGCACCTCTCTGCCCTTCGTAGCGTTGAAAGCCTCAAAGTCGAAGCCGTGGATGTCTCCGCGCCGACGATCGAGCGCAGCAAGAAGATGACCGACACCCTTGGGTATTCTGACCGTGTGAAGCACCATGTGTCTGATGCGTTGGCATGGGCTCCTCAGCAGCCGGCTTCAGCCGGCATCTCCTGCTTTCTGCTGGAGCATCTGGAACGACCGAACGTCCTGCTGTCAAATCTTGCCAACAGCCTTGCACCTGGCGCGCCGGCATTCGTCACGTCGGCGCTGACTGCCGCCGAAATCGATCACATCTACGAGTACCGTAAAGAATCGGAACTTGTTCTTGCCTGCGAACAGGCCGGCTTTCGGGTGCGGGCAATGTTTTCGGCAGAGCCCGAGACCACGCCACGCGATCGGTATTTTGCGCCACGCTCGATCGCTCTGGTCCTGCAAAAGCGAGTGAACGCCATTTGGTGAGGCGCTGGGCACCAACCCAAAATAGCAAAAGGCCCAGGAAGTTTCCTGGGCCTTTTTATTCACGTGGACCCACCGGATAATGAAGGTGTTGGTATGCCATGGCTCTTTGGGAGCCGTCATCGGCAGCGAGCGCACGAAGCTGCGGGTGGCGGGCTCGGGCTCATACGTCCCCTTTTTGGGAAGATGACCTGAACGTGCAATAAGTAGACTGATTGACATTTTCAGAAAGAACACTCAATGAGGCTCATCGAGCAGGAATGCCAAGTCTAAGTACTGGCCTCCTCATTTGGCGGCGCGAAGGCTCATGAGCTAACCAGGAAAAGATCGCACCAAATATGGTCAATTTCCCCAAGATATTCGTCGCTGGCCATCGTGGGATGGTCGGCTCGGCTATTGTGCGGCAACTACAGGCCGGCGGCTGCCCCACTGACAGGATTGTAACCGCAACGCATCAGGAACTCGACCTTATCGAACAAGCGAATGTCCGTCGATTCTTCGAACGGGAGCGACCCGATGAGGTCTATCTTGCCGCGGCAAAGGTAGGCGGCATCTACGCGAATAATACCTACCCGGCTGACTTTATCTACGACAATTTGATGATTGAGCTGAATGTCGTCGAGGCAGCGTTCAGAACCGGCGTTAAAAAACTGATGCTCCTTGGCTCAAGCTGCATATATCCAAAGCTTGCCGATCAGCCAATCAAGGAAAATGCACTTCTGACGGGCCCTCTGGAGGCGACCAATGAGCCTTATGCCATTGCAAAGATTGCGGGTATTAAACTCTGCGAGAGCTACAATAGGCAGTATGGCGACAGCCATGAGGTTGATTACCGGGCCGTAATGCCGAGCAATCTCTACGGTGCCGGCGACTCCTACCACCCGCAAAATTCCCACGTTATCCCCGCACTGATTGGGCGCTTCCATGAAGCCAAGGTCAGTGGGGCTCCAACTGTGACGCTATGGGGTAGCGGGACGCCGCTCAGAGAATTTCTCTATGTCGACGACATGGCGGCGGCGAGTGTTCACATCATGAATCTGTCCCGCGAAGACTACAAGAGGCTGATGCCGGAGGGGCAGAGCCATATCAATGTCGGGTATGGAAGTGACGTCACGATCCTTGAAGTTGCGACCATCATCAGCAAGATCGTTGGCTTCACCGGTAGTATCGACTTCGATACAACCAAACCGGACGGCACTCCGCGAAAGTTGATGGACAGCGAAGTTGCAAGAAATCTCGGCTGGTCGCCAATCGTCGACCTGCAGCAAGGTCTCAAGTTGGCCTACCAAGATTTCCTATCCCGAGAGAAAGTCGCATAAATGAGCAAAGTCGCACTAATAACCGGCATAACCGGCCAGGACGGTTCTTATCTTGCGGAACTCCTTCTTTCGAAGGGATATGAGGTCCACGGCATCAAGCGGCGCATGAGTTCGTTCAATACGCAGCGTATTGATCACATCTATGAGGATCCTCACAACGAGAATTTGCGGTTCAAGCTGCATTACGGTGATCTGACGGATACCAGCAACCTGATCCGCATCGTTCAGGACACCCAGCCTGACGAGATTTACAATCTCGGTGCCCAAAGTCACGTGGCGGTCAGTTTTGAAAGTCCTGAGTATACCGGCGATACCGACGCCCTGGGCACATTGCGACTCCTGGAAGCTATCAGGATTCTAGGCCTCGAAAAAAAGACGCGTTTCTATCAGGCCAGCACCAGCGAACTTTATGGGCTGGTCCAGGAGACGCCGCAGAAAGAAACGACCCCCTTTTATCCCCGTAGTCCTTACGCGGTCGCAAAGCTCTACGCTTACTGGATGACTGTGAACTATCGTGAATCCTACGGGATGTATGCGTGCAACGGCATATTGTTCAATCATGAGAGCCCTCGCCGCGGTGAGACATTCGTAACGAGGAAGATCACGCGCGGAATGGCGAATATCGCGCAAGGGCTTGAGAAGTGCCTTTACATGGGCAACCTCGATGCATTGCGCGACTGGGGACATGCCAAAGATTATGTCCGCATGCAGTGGATGATGCTTCAACAGGATAGTCCACAGGATTTTGTCATCGCCACCGGCAAGCAGTATAGCGTGCGCCAGTTCATCGAATGGGCAGCGGAGGATCTGGGCATCAAACTCCGCTTTGAGGGAAGTGGATTGGAGGAGCAAGGCATCGTGGAATCCGTCTCCGAGGATAAGGCGCCGGCGCTGAAGCCGGGCGACATCATCCTCAGGATCGATCCTCGATACTTCCGCCCGGCCGAGGTCGAGACCCTGCTTGGTGATCCCAGCAAGGCACGGGATCTACTGGGATGGGTTCCAGAAATTTCCGCACGAGAAATGTGCATTGAAATGGTCTCGCACGATCTCGTGGAGGCCAAACGACATGCGCTGCTCAAGCGCCACGGGTTTGACGTGAGGGTCAGCACCGAATAACAACTGACCCAAAATCACCAGGGAAGAGATCGTGATAAATTTCGCTATTGTTGGTTGCGGGCGGATCGCTAAAAGACATTCAGAGCTGCTTGGCCTCGAGCAGATCGAAGGCGCAAGATTGGCAGCGGTTTGCGATGTCGACCGCGAAAAGGCAAAGGAATTCGGCGAACGTTTCGGCGTGCCCTATTACCAGTCGTTTGATGAGATGATGCAGAATGAGCCGATTGACGTCGTCTCGGTGTTAACGCCGAGCGGTCTGCATGCAGAGCACGTGATCGCGTTAGCCAAGTACAAGCGACATATCGTCGTTGAGAAGCCGATGGCACTGACGCTGACGGACGCTGAGGCCATGATCAAGGCATGCGATGACAATGGCGTGCGCCTGTTCGTCGTCAAGCAAAACCGCTTCAACGTCCCGGTTGTCAAGGCCCGCGAGGCGCTGGATGGCGGCCGCTTCGGCAAGCTCGTCCTTGGCACCGTCAGGGTACGCTGGTGTCGTGACCAGAGCTATTACGATCAGGACAGCTGGCGTGGGACATGGGCTTACGACGGGGGCGTACTCGCCAACCAGGCAAGCCATCATATCGATATGCTGACCTGGTTCATGGGCGAAGTGGAGAGCGTACACGCCCGCGCGACGACGGCCCTCGTCAATATCGAGGCCGAGGATACGGCCGTTGCCACACTGAAATTCCGCAACGGTGCCTTGGGGATTATCGAGGCGACCTCCGCGACCCGCCCCAAGGATATCGAGGGCTCGATCTCGATCCTTGGTGCCGGAGGGTCGGTTGAAATTGCAGGTTTCGCGGTCAACAAGATTCGGACTTGGCAATTCGGCGACAACGATCCCGCCGATGCCGAGGTCATGGAAAAATATTCGGTCAATCCACCAAATGTCTACGGCTTCGGCCATCAGGCCTATTATGAGCATGTGGTTGATTGCCTAGTGAATAACAGCAAGGCTCTTGTCGACGGTCACGAAGGCCGACAGAGCCTGGAGCTCATTATGGCGCTCTATGAATCGATCGCATCCCAGAAGGAAGTCAGCCTGCCCCTGGAGGTCAAATATTCCAAACTGGGAAGCCGGTCCTCGTGACAGATCGTTCGCCGACACTCTGGAAGGCGCAGATCCGGGATGTAATCTGCGGCGATCGCGTGAAGATCGTGGAGCCTGCCAATGTCTATGAATGCACGCTGTCGGATGACTGTTTCGTAGGCCCCTTCGTCGAGATCCAGAAGGGTGTTCAGATTGGCGCCCGCACCAAGGTGCAGTCGCATAGTTTCATTTGCGAACTCGTTGAGATCGGCGACGATTGCTTCATCGGTCACGGTGTGATGTTCATCAACGATCTTTTCTCCAACGGCGGACCGGCGAGAGGAAACCGGACACTCTGGAAGGATACGCGCATCGGAAATCGAGTATCCATCGGATCGAATGCTACAATCCTGCCGGTAACCATTTGTGACGATGTGGTTATCGGCGCCGGGGCGGTGGTGACCCGTGACATTGAGGTTTCCGGGATTTATGCCGGCAATCCGGCGCGGTTTATGCGCCATGTGGATGACACCGGATCTGCCGAGAATTGAAATAAAGCGGACGCATCAACATCAATCGACATACCGAGAGCGACATCATGAAAGTCCCCTTCGCCGATCTTCATCTGCAATATCTGTCGATCAAGGACGAGATCGATGCAGCTATTGCTGCCGTCATTAAATCCTCGGCTTTCATCCGAGGCCCTTTCGTTCAGAAGTTCGAGGACGAATTTGCTGCTGCGGTCGGCGCCCAGTATTGCGTTTCCTGCGCAAACGGTACGGATTCGCTCTACATCGCCATGCATGCGCTCGGGGTAAAACCCGGCGATGAGATTATTACGACTGCGCATTCCTGGATTTCCACCAGCGAGACCATTACGCAAGCCGGCGGCAAGGTCGTTTTTTGTGACACGGATGCCACGACCTTCACGATCGACGCCGCCAAGCTCGAAGAAAAAATTACCTCGCGCACCGTCGGCATCATCCCTGTCCACCTGTATGGGCAGCCCGCTGACATGGGTGCGATAATGGCAATCGCCCGCAAGCATGGCCTCTGGGTTATCGAAGATTGCGCCCAGGCGCATCTGGCGGAAGTTGACAGGCAGATGGTCGGAAGCTTCGGGGACGCGGCTTCCTATTCGTTCTATCCGGGGAAAAACCTTGGCGCCATGGGGGATGCCGGAGCGATCACCTGCAAGGACAAGTCCCTCGCCGACAAGATGGCGATGTTTGCCCGTCACGGCGGCCTGACAAAGGGTGAGCACCGGATCGAAGGCATCAACAGCCGGCTCGACGGACTGCAGGCTGCCATTCTGTCGGTCAAGCTTCCTCGCCTCGCCGAATGGACCGCGAAGCGGCAAGAGCTTGCGGCGCGCTATGCCGCGGCGCTCGGCAATGTCGGCGGGCTGGAACTGCCGGAAACTGCGCCCGGCAGAACGCACGTCTACCACCTTTTCGTCGTTAAGCATGAGCGTCGCGACGCCCTTGCCGCTCACCTGAACGAACACGGCGTCCAGACAGTCATAAACTATCCGGTCGCGCTGCCCTTTGTCGCCGCTTATGAGCATTTGGGCCATCATCCGGAAGACTTTCCCAATGCCTTCCATAATCAATCGCGGATCCTGTCAATTCCGATATTCCCAGAGATGACTGAAGATCAGCTCGCTTACGTGGCCGACACCGTCAGGGGATTTGCTGCGTGAGCAAGCCGCAATCCGGCGACCGGGGAGAAGCACGCTCAAGCCTCCTCGGTAACTCCAGCTGGAATCTTGCAGCTTTCGTGTTTACGCTTATTGCGAATCTGGCCACGGTGCCTTTTGTCGTTCGGTGGATCGGATTGCATGATTTCGGCTATGCCGGCATTGTCATTGCAGTCACCGCGCCCCTCACGCTCATCGGCACCGTCCTCGGCCAGGCAACAGTCCGCGAGACATCGACGAGAACAGGACGCGGGGAATATGGTGCCGCATTTCACGTCGCAGCCGTTGCATTGAAGATCTGTCTGATCGCGTCGGCGCTCGGATGTATAGTCCTGGTGCTAACCGGACCATGGATCGTGAGAAGCCTCGTAAACGACGAGGGTTCTGGCGCCCAAAACTTCACAATTCCATTCTTGATCGCTGCAGCGGGCATCTTTACCCAACAGTTTTCACTGGTGCTGCAGGCCATCTCCGTAGGGCGCCAAAATTTCAAGAATGTTGCCAAGGCTTCCGCCTGGAGTTCTTTTGTCACGGTTATCGTCACGTTGGGATTTACCTGGTTTATCCCAACGCTGAATGGCTATCTGTCCGGCTTCGCCGGAAGCCTCATCCTCTCTGCGGCAGGATGGCTCCTTGTCACACGCCATATCCTGCGCCGCGACGAACACGCGGGCCCGAAGGTCGGAGACGAACTAAACGCCCTACTGCATTTCGGGAAATGGCAGGGGCTATCGCAACTTGCAGGTATTTTCGGCAATCAGATGGATAGGTACGTGCTTGCGTCCCTGGCCCCTGCCGCCGTGGTCGGACAATATAATATCTGCAATCGCCTGCAGGAAGCCGGTTACATCGCCACGATCCGTGCATGCGAGGTGCTTTTTCCACGCTTCGGCAGCATGTCCGCCAGCAGCGAGTCCGAACGATTTGATTTTTTCCTCAGCTCATCATGGGTCAATGCGGCATTCGGCGCAATCATGCTATCGCCGATCGCAATTCTTTCAAGACCCCTGCTCACGCTTTGGGTCGGGGCAGAAACGGCCGAAGCGGCCGGCCATCTGTTACAGGTTCTCATCCTCGGAGGCTTGATCGGCTGCAGCTATAACGTGTTTTTCTATTATGCCGCCAGCATGGGGAAAAATGCGACCGTGACGATGGTCTCGCTGGCATATTCTATAATGACAGTCATTTTCTCGATTGTTTTCATAGGATATTTCGGCCCAATCGCAGCAGGCAGCGGGCTGCTGGCTGCAACTATCATCCGATTCGGCCTCACGCTGGTGGTGATCCGCCGCCGCTTCTTCCCCGCGTTCAGCGGCGAGCAGATGTTTGCAAGTACCGTTGGGCCGACTGTTGTCGGTTCCGTGCTCTCGCTCGTTTTCTATCAAGTCGAATTCCGGTGGATCGACAACTGGTTCCTGCTGGGCCTCGCTTACATCCTGTTTTTCGGCATTGTCGGAATCGCGATGGTGCTCACCGCCATGTCGTCAAAAACCGGACGTATTATCTTGTCCAGGATTTATAGCTCCGTTAGAAGCACAATCGTAGATCGGTATTTCGGCCGGTTGCATGGCCTGACGAAACATAAGAGAGGGCTTTGAGTGATCACTGTAGTGGACTACGGTGTCGGTAATATTGGTGCGATCATCAATATGGCGGACTATCTCGGGATCGATGCCGAAACAAGCAGCGATCCGGACAGGATCAGAAAGGCCTCCAAGCTCATTCTTCCAGGCGTCGGCGCGTTCGACAAAGCCATGCTGACCTTGCAGAATAAGGGACTCATCGACCCGCTGAATGATGCGGCACTGAAGCGGCAAATTCCCGTTCTTGGCATCTGCCTTGGCATGCAGCTGCTGGCGCGCAGAAGCGACGAAGGTGTTCAGGCCGGCTTGGGCTGGGTCGCGGCGGATGTACTTCGGATCAGCTTGCCGCCTGAATCCCCTCTTAAAGTGCCGCATATCGGCTGGCTCGAGGTGAAGCCGGCGCGCAAGAGCGCTCTTTTCGACTCGGCAGTACGTGGCGAGCGCTTTTATTTCGATCACGGCTATTATGTGCAGTGCGACAGCCCTCAGGACGTGGCGGCGACAATCGATTACGGTAGCGAAATCTGCTGCGCCGTGAATTCCGGAAATGTAAGCGGCGTGCAGTTCCACCCGGAAAAGAGCCACCGCTTCGGCATGCGCGTGCTTGAGGCCTTCGGGAAGATCTGATGAGAAAAAGGCTAATTCCTGTTCTATTGGTCGACGAAAAACATCGACTCGTCAAAACCGAGGAATTCGGAAAGCGGACTTATGTCGGCGATCCCTTTAACGTCGTGCGCCTTTTCAACGAGAAAGAGGTTGATGAGATCTGCATCCTCAATATCGATGCCGCCAAGAAGGGGCGCGGGCCGGATATCGGGTTCATGCGTGAACTTGCAACCGAATGTTTCATGCCGCTGGCTTATGGCGGCGGCATAAGCCGGCTACAGGAATGTGAAGAGCTCAATCGGTTCGGCGTTGAAAAATTCGTCGTCGGAAGTCGTGCCGGCGACCCTCAGTTGCTGAAGGCGATTGCCGCGGATATGGGAAGTCAGGCGCTTGTTGCATGCGTCGACGTCAAAGGACGAGGTTCTGCGGCAAGATGTGTCCAGCCGAATTCCGATGTGCCGCAGGACCCGGTGGAGTTTTGCCTTCGGCTTCAGGATCTGGGAGTTGGTGAAATCATTCTTCAGTCCGTAACGCTCGACGGAAAACGAGCGGGTTATGACCTCGAACTTATAAAGTCCGTGACGAGCAGATTAAGCGTACCCGTCGTCGCACTCGGCGGCGCAGGAAACTATGGTCACTTGACCGAAGGATTGCGCGCGGGCGCCTCGGCGGCAGCATCAGGCAGCACCTTCACCTTTGTCGGCCGATTGCGCGCGGTTCTGGTCAACTATCCGGATCCGGAAATGCTTGAGGGAATGGAGCGCGACGCCCATGCGTAAGACGCAAAGGATATGTTCGTTCTGCATTATGGACGATACCAACCCTGCAATTGAGTTCGACGCCAATGGGCAATGCAATTGCTGCCGCGACGCCCTCGCCAGAAAACCGCACGAATGGTGGCCGGGGCCGGAGGGCGATCTTAAAATGCAACGACTTGTCGCCATCCTGAAGCAGGAGGGCAAGGACAAGCCCTATGATGCAATGGTGGGGCTCAGCGGCGGCATCGATAGCGCCTTTCTCGCCCACCTCGCCGGCCGAAAACACGGCCTCCGCCTGCTCGCTGTCCATGTCGATGGCGGTTGGAACTCCGAGCCAGCCGTCCACAACATTGAAAGGCTGGTCCGCAAGCTTGATCTCGACCTTCATACCTATGTTGTCGAGTGGCAGGAAATGCGCGATCTCCAGGTCTCGTTCCTAAAAGCATCCGTGCTCAATCAGGACATCCCTCAGGATCACGCGTTCTTTTCGACCCTCTACAAGACCGCAGCCAGGTTCGGCATTCGGCATTTCCTAAGCGGCGTCAATTTCGCATCCGAATCTGTCGTCCCTCCGGGCTTCGGCTACCCCTCGATCGACGGAACGCACGCGCGCGCTATTCAGCGCCGTTTCGGAACAATGTCGCTTTCCACCTATCCATTCATGAGTTTTCCGGAATATGTCTGGATGACCCGTATACGGAAGCAGCTGACAATACATCGCCCGCTGAATTATTTCGATTACGACAAAGAACAAGCCCAAGAGGAACTGCGGCGGGAATACGGCTGGCGCGACTACGGCAGCAAGCACAGCGAATCTCGCTTCACGAAATTCTACCAGGACATATATCTACCGGCGAAATTTAACTTCGATAAGAGAAGACTGCATCTTTCGAGCCTGATCGTAGCAGGACAGATGACGCGCGATGATGCTCTGGGAGAGATTTCACAGCCAATCATCAATGAGAGAGATGCCCGCAGGGAAACCAAGTTTGTCGCCAAAAAGCTGGGACTGACCGAGCAGCAGCTCCAGTCCTACATTGCAGCGCCGCCGGTTCCCCACACAAATTATCCCAACGGCATGATACTGCATAAAATACTCATGAAGTCGCGGGGTCTGCTTAGAAAACTAACGTCAATCGGCCGTCCCGTGACTGTAAAGGCAACAAATGTGGACTAGCCTGGTCTTCTCGATGGCGGTCTTTCTAGCGGCCGGATTTTATATCCGACGCATCGGAATCAACTTTAGCCTCTCCTCGCTACTGCTTGGATTGATGCTTGTTCTGCATGGTCCCCTGTATCTCTATTATACACGCGTCTGGGGGCCTCGGACCGCATTTTATGAAAAGATACTGTCGGCCGCGCCTATGGGAGAGATCATTTCGGCTCTGGATCTAGCCTTGGCGCTCTCTTTTTGTTGCGTCTGCGCTGGAATGGTCTTCTCGGACAGAATGTACGGCATCAACCCCTCGCATGTGCGAGACGCCATCAACAATTGGAACCTGCAGGCTGTACGGGTGTCTAGAGGCTTCTCCGAAAGGCTCGAGATTATAGCCGCCATCGGCGTGCTGGTTCTCGGATTTTTTATCATCGTCGAGGACAGCGTCCCGCATGTGTTAACCTACTTTCACACAGATGCGAGCGAACTCGAAAAGATAGCGATGCGCCGTGAATACGGGGGCAGCCGTTTTTACCTGTTGAACCTGTTTAATTCAAATCTGTTCCCATTTCTGGCCTTTTGCTGTTTCATTGCTTTGCGAGAGCGCGCAATCAGGCTCCGGCCGATAGCTTGGGCGTTCATCGCAATCGTACTTTTCGAAAAGGCGGCAACGTTGAGCAAGGCTCCGTTGGCGATTTTCGTCTTGCAGTTGATGGTCATCGAATACCTCCGCCGATCACTCAAGCTGCGTCTCGATGTGGCTCTCGGTTTTGCAGCAGTTTGCGTATTGCTCTTCGGATCGATGACTGCGGTCGCCATCCGCGAAGTCAGCGGTGTGAGCCAAACGCTTGATTTCCTCTTCTATCGCGTCTTCATGATCGTCAACGAAAGTCTGCTGGAGTATTTTGCTGCAATTCCAAATGTGCTTCCGTTTAGCTGGGGCAGTCGGTTCAGCTGGCTGACGAGTATTTTTCAAGCGGAACCCTCTCCACCGACCTATCTGCTTGTTGCCGCTGTGCACCGTGGCGTCATGGGATCGACCACGACAGCGATGTTTATTGCCGATGCCTGGGCTGACTTCTCATGGGCTGGCGTTTTTGTCTTCTCGTTTCTTGCAGGACTGTTTGTACGATGTCTCGATATTGAGTTGATCGTGAAACGAGGAAAGACAGCCGGCACGATCTCTGGATTGGCGCTCGGCCACTACGGCGTCTTTATAATGCTGTCCACCTCACTGCAGACCGCCATGGTCACAGGGGGATTGATCTTGGTTGTGCCATTCACCATGGCAATATCCAGCGCTTTCAAATGGCGTCAAATAGACCGGAGTGCACCGGGTTTAAAGCATCTTGGTCAAGTGGAGCAGACTTAAGAACCATGCGTATCTTTCAGAACTCAGGTGTATACGCGTCCTATCTGCCCCGGCTCAATCGACTTGCCAGCCACGAGGCGAAATTTGGGACGCGATTGCGGGTCTTTCTGGAGGATTGCTATGGCGCTTGTCATATCCTCAAGCCACCAACCGAATTAGCATCCGATGTCTTTTTTACGAATGCCGACGACGAAAAGCTTCAGAAATATTGGGCGGCAGAAAATGGTCTTCCGAGCTCGACCAGCATGGAGGAGATTCTTCTTAGTCAGATAGAGCATCACCGGACCGAAATTTTCTACAACATGGATCCGATGCGCTTCGGCAATGAGTTTCTACGAAAGCTCCCAGGCAACGTTCGCAAATCCATCATGTGGAGGGCCGCTCCATCCGGAAATGTTGATTTCGGCGGCTATGATCTTATCGTATGCAATTTTCCACTCATTTTAGAAAGCTACCGCAAGCGCGGGTGGCGTGCAGAATATTTTGCTCCGGCCCACGATCCTGCAATGGACAGCTATGCCGCCAACAGCAACCGGCCAATAGATGTTCTATTCGTTGGAGGTTATAGTCGCCACCACCGCAGGCGCGCCGAAATCCTTGAGGCTGTCTCTGAACTTCGCAAGGATTTTCGGATTGTATATCACCTTGATCGGTCCCGCCTCACACGCCTGGCCGAAAGCCCGATAGGCTGGTTCTTGCCCCTGACTGAGCACCGCCGACCGAAGAACATACGGGCAGTTTCCTTAGCACCTGTTTTTGGACGCGATCTCTATAATGCCATCTCCCAAGCAAAAATCGTGCTGAACGGGGCTGTCGATATGGCAGGATCCGATCGCGGTAATATGCGTTGCTGGGAAGCACTCGGCTGTCGCGCAGCCATGGTGTCAGATGCCGGTAACTACCCCCGGGGCATGGTGAATGGCGAAAGCATGCTAACCTATGAGAGTTCTGGAGCGGCCGTTTCGCTCATACGTGACCTGCTTGCGGACCCAAACCGGCTGCAAACGGTGGCAGCCAGGGGCTACAATGCGGTCAAGACGATTTACAATAAAGATGCTCAATGGCAGCACTTCAATCGACTGGTCGGGATCGCATGAAACTCAATCCATCGGCATTGGCCAATTTTCTGATCGGCTTTCTAGTGCGGAGCAGATGCCAGTTCACTGTCGGGCCTGGCAGCGCAGTTCGCTGGCTGGCGTTGCGATCCATACGCGGTGGAACTGTTCAAATTGGGCGGAATTGTATTTTAAACTGTGGTATCAGTTTCGACCACCCCACTGGGCACATTTCGATTGGCGATCGATGCTACGTGGGGTCCAGCCATCTGGTTTGCCATTCTGGTATCGAAATCGGGGATGACGTCATCATCTCCTGGGGTGTGACGATCGTCGACCACGATTCTCATTCACTGGATTGGGGCCGGCGCAAGAATGATGTCCGCGACTGGCAGATAGGGCGTAAGGATTGGTCTGGCGTCGTAATTAAGCCGGTAGTGATTCAAGATAAGGTGTGGATCGGCTTTGGAGCCAGCATCCTAAAAGGAGTGACAGTCGGCGAAGGTGCAGTTATTGGAGCTCAAGCCGTTGTAACACGTGATGTGGCACCCTACACGGTTGTCGCAGGTAATCCGGCTCGGGTCATTCGTCATATAACGCCGGAAGCAGTCGTAACACAGGATTGAAGATGACATCGCAGCATCTGGACACATGGGAGCAAGCCGTTCAATGGCTTCGGGAGCAACCCGACCAGCAGAAGCTTGTTCTCGATGCCTATTACGACGACCCTCTTTCAAAAGCAGCCGATCGGTACTGGCGAAGCGACGAGTGGGAAGCTATCCGCATGTTTCTTCCTGATCAGCGGGGCAGCGCCGTCGATATCGGCGCAGGGCGAGGTATCGCGAGCTATGCCCTGGCCAAGGAAGGCTTCAATGTTACCGCCCTTGAACCCGACAAAAGCAACCTCGTAGGTTCGGGAGCGATCAAACATCTCGCGGAGGAAACAAAGCTGCCGATACAGGCGGTTGAGGAGTTCTCCGAAAAATTGCCATTCCCAGACAGAGCATTCGACGTTGTATTTGCGCGAGCCGTCTTACACCATACGTCGGATTTGGCAGCTGCATGTCGGGAGTTTTTTCGCGTACTAAAGCCCGGCGGCCGTCTGATCGCCGTGCGCGAACATGTTATTTCGTCGAAGAGCGATCTTCAGGTATTTCTGGACCAGCATCCGCTGCACAAATTATACGGTGGAGAGAATGCCTTCCTGTTGGCGGACTACGAAAATGCCATTGTATCCGCTGGCTTTGGTATGAACAAAGTTCTGGCACCTCTCGAAAGCGCGATTAATTTCGCTCCCTACACCAAGAATGAACTAAAGAAAGAACTGGGGGCACGCATAGGCGCCAAGCTTCCGTTCCTCGGAGTTGCCGCTTCGGCAGTTGTGCGTTTCGACCCAGTCTGGGCCGCTTTGTCCTATATCGCAAAGACATTCGATAACCGGCCCGGGCGGCTCTACTCATTCATCGCCACGAGACCGGAATAGAGAAAGAATGGCTCGAATCCTTATCACTGGTGCTCATGGTTTTATCGGCAGGCATCTGGCGCGATACCTATCGGAGAGGGGACATGTCGTGCTTGGTCTCGGCCACGGTATCTGGCCGCCTTCACACGCGGAACGATGGGGGCTAACGCTCTGGCAGAATGGCGAAATCGATGGCCTAAATCTTCGGCTAATACAGCGACAGTCCGGCACGCCGGACATTGTGTATCACCTTGGGGGCGGCTCGTCGGTGGGCGTGGCGATTGCAAATCCTCGCGAAGATTTTCACCGCACTGTCAATTCGACTGTTGAGCTCCTTGAGTGGCTGCGGCTGGAAGCCCCCGACTGCCGGCTGGTGGCAATTTCAAGCGCTGCCGTTTACGGCGCCAATCACGAGGGGCCAATCGCGGAAACGACCGTCACGAGACCTTTTTCTCCATACGGTCACCACAAAAGCATGATGGAATCCCTATGTCAGTCCTATTGCGATACATATGGATTAAAGGTCGCCATAGCTCGTCTCTTTTCGGTTTTTGGACAAGGACTGCGCAAGCAGTTGCTGTGGGACGTATGCTCACAGCTTGAGAAGAATCCGGCTCAGCTCGGCCTGGGTGGCGCAGGCACCGAACTTCGTGACTGGATCGAGGTAACGGATGTCGTGCGCGCGCTATCGTTGATTGAGGCACAGGCCGACCAGTCTCGCAAGGTTGTCAATATTGGAACGGGCATCGGTACGAGCGTCCGTTCCATTGTGGAGATGGTTGTAGACGCTTGGCACGACAACCAGTCTTCTCGTCCAAGTATCGTGTTTTCCGGTGAGGCGAGAAAGGGCGATCCCCAAAGCTTGGTTGCGGATTCGGCGCAACTCACATCCCTCGGCTTTCACCTACGCAGCGATCTTAGGGACGGGCTTTTCAACTACGTCGGCTGGTTCCGGTCGGAAGCTGGCGCAGCAAGATGATCAATGTCGGCTTTACCATGATCAGCGGTCGCAACTGGACCGGCGGTTATAATTATTTGTTGAACCTCGTCACACTTTTAGCTCTCAATCCAAACCATGAGATCTGCCCCGTCGTTTTCTTCGGAACCGACGTCGGGGAAGAAGAAGTGGTACCATTTTCCAGCCTCGAGGGCATAAGGATTGTCCGCCATCCGTCGTTCAACCGATCTCGAAGCCTTCGATCCCTGTTGCTAAGTGTTGCAACCGGTGCGGACAGAGAAATCCGCGCAGTTTTCAACGAAAACCAAATCAATGTAGTCTTTGAAGTCGCGCAGTTCTTTGGCTTCAAACTCGGCCTACCTGCCATTGCGTGGTTTCCGGACTTCCAACATCGTTACCTGCCACATCTTTTCAGCGTGTTTGGCTACTGGAAACGCGATATCGGATTTCGTCTTCAGATTGCGGCGGATCGCTCGATCATGCTGAGCAGTGAAGATTCCAAACGGTCTTGTGAACATTTCTATCCCGGAGCACGAGGTCGTACGCATATCGTTCGCTTTTCCGTGCCGCCAAAAGGCAGGATTGACTATAGCGCCGCGCGAGCAATTGCCGATAAGTACTTGCTGCCTGACCAATACGTCTTCCTGCCCAATCAATTCTGGAAGCATAAGAACCATCTTCTCGTGCTTAAGGCGCTGAAAATCCTTCGTGAGCAGGGCCACGAAATTACGATCGCGGCGAGTGGCAATCAATCGGATCCACGTGATCCAGCGTATTTCCCAACCGTTAAGGCAGCCATCGAAGAAGCTGGACTTGAACAGAATTTTCGTCTGCTCGGGTTGATCCCCTATTGTGATCTCGCCCCGCTTGGCGTTGCGAGCATGGGTCTCTTAAATCCTTCGCTGTTCGAAGGATGGAGCACCACAGTGGAAGAGGCCCTATCATGGGGGGTGCCGCTGATCCTATCGGATCTCGATGTAAATCGAGAGCAGGCAGGCGATGCAGCGATTTATTTCGACCGCTACGATGCTCAGTCGCTTGCAGATGTCTTGGCCTCCGTTCGCCCACGTACGGCTGCAGCGATCGAGACCAGCGGGGATCTGGCCCAAGCCACGTCCAATGACCGGGTTCTGCGTTTCGTTTCTGACTTTACCTCGCTGGTTCGCCGCGCGTGCAATCAGGTTCAATAATAGAGCAACGGCCGAGCACATATGTTTCAGGTTCGGTCAACTAGCAGAGAACGCCAATGAGTGAGCCGAAGATTTCCGTCATTACCGTCGTCTTCAACAATGAAGACACGATTGCCGATACCATCGATTCGGTTGCTGCGCAGGGTTACGCCAATCTGGAATATATCGTTATAGACGGTCTCTCGAAGGATCGGACGCTTGACAGGATCAAGGAGCGCAAGGGGATCATCAGCAAACTGATCTCCGAACAGGACGCCGGCATCTATGACGCGATGAACAAAGGTATCGCGTTGGCGACTGGTGATATCATCGGCTTTATCAACGGGGACGATTTCTACTTGCCTGGCACATTGGCCAAGGTCGCCAAGACATTCAAGGAGCACCCGCAGCTTGATGCCTGTTATGGTGACCTTTGCTACGTCAAGCAAAACGATCCCCAGACTGTTGTTCGCCACTGGCGTTCGTCGGCATTTGTGCCCGCGGCCTTCGAAAAAGGATGGGCTCCGCCTCATCCGACTTTCTTCGTCCGTCGTGATGTCTACGAACGATTTGGCTCATTCGATCTCGGGTACCGGATCGCTGCCGATGTCGAGTTGATGATGCGGTTCCTGGAGCGCCATCGAATCCGTGTACAATATGTGCCGGGAGTGATGGTCAAGATGCGGATGGGCGGAACGACCAATCGCAGCCTTACGAACATCATCAACCAGAACAAGGAAATCCTTCGTGCGCTTCGCACCCACGGCCTGAACGCACATCTTTTCCGGTTCTTAAGCAGAAAGTTTCTTTCGCGCGGACTGCAGTTCGCTCGTGGAAAATTGCACGTGCCTACGCCGGCTGACTAGCAGATGGAAGCGCGGTCGAGCTCCGGCGAACTCGGACTATCGAAGATTTTATGCCTGGCGTGTCCGTCTAGACCTGTACAAGGTCTGTGCAATTGCTGCAGAAACGCCAACAACAAAGCCCCCGATCAACCCGATGAGAATTCGTTTTAAGCGATTTGAGGCTACCGAGGACGGCGACGTATATACGGGTGACAGAAGCTTCGCAGGTTCATTCAACTGCAGCTGCGAATTGAGATTCACAATTTTCGTGCGAAGAAAGTTGGAATCGTCCCGCGTGGCCAAATAAATTGCTTTCTGCCAGTCCGACCCTTGAGAAATTTCCATCAATTTCATGTTTTCTGCGAGTTGGTTCTCACTAGCACGGATTTCGGCGTTGATGGTGGCCTCGCTCTGCGCCGCCAAGCTCGATTGCTGGCTCTGAATCAGTTGTACGACAGCCGTCACACAACGCTCTGCAAGGTTCGCACTTGATAAAGTCGATGATATCGAAATGACATCATCGGGCGTTGATGGAGCCGTAATTCTAACGATCCGTGCCAATTGCTCGCGCGTGGCGGTGCCTCCTTCGGAGCAACTGGAGGAGAGCTTCAAGTCAAAAGCGGCTGGTGATCGCATTCGGAACAGAAGACGCTCTCGCGACTCGACCGGAACTACAATCCCACCCGACCCAAGTCTGCTGATCTTTGCGAGTGAGAGTTGCGCGGACGCTTCGAAAACCGGCGCCGCTTCGCTGCTGAGTACGCTAGCACCGATGAGACCGAGGATCGAACATGCGCCGATCACGAGAACGTTCTTCCTAAGAAAGGAGGCTAAAACGAAGATGTTTATCTCTTCATCGAACCGCTTCTCTTGCATGGCAGCTCCCGATAATGTTCACAAACCGGCCCCGAACGAAATAGCACTCGCTTGAACGCTCAGGATCGCTTCAACCCTATCCTCGCGTTTAAGTCAATGTTCAAACATCTCGTCGCGCATTGGTAGGCTGCTTCGCAAAGCCGTCAGGACAAAGTCGAAGGCGAGGCAACACGAATGTTATCCGTTGCTCTGAAGGCTTCGGCCGGGATCACGCAAACACCGTCATTTGCGGCGGCACGACCGCGAGCATCCCGATGCGGCGGGCGGCAACGTATCTTACGAGCTGCTCGACCACCCTTGGCATGACGGGCTTTTGCACCACACCGAGCGCGCCTCGCACACCGTCTGCAACCGCTTCCGGATTGGCAGTCATGAAGACGACGGAAATGCCGTGGTCTTCTGCGAGCTGCCGGCCGATCTCCGGCCCGGTTGGGCCGTCGGAGAGGTTGACGTCAACGAAGGCGATGTCGGCAAGCGGGGCGAGTCTGAGCGCCGCTTCCCGGTCCGATGCGAGGCCCGCGACATGCACGCCCATTTCCTCTATCGTCATTTCGAGATCGAGGGCGATCAACAGTTCGTCTTCGACAATCAGCACTCGCTGTTCCATGAGATGTTCCCGTTGCCAGCTACGCATGACATTCGTGGCCATGACAGATCCCCTTCACGCCTTACTTCAGGAGACTCCGCTTCGTTGAAGACAGACTGCTTCGACGAGGCTCGCTGCTTAAACGGGCGATGCTACGATATGTTCCGATATGAAATGCAGCTTTTCTTAATTAAACGTTTGTTAATATTGATAAATTATTAACATGTGACTTTCGATGAAAAAAGGCGGCCACTTTAGCCGCCTTCTAAAATTCCGATTCAGCAGCGTCTCAGCCCTTGGCCTTCAGCACCAGAACCGGGTCCGTGCTGTAGTCGGCCGGGAAAATCTGCTTCAGGTTCTCGATCTTCGGCAGGTCGTTATAGACGATGTAGGGGTAGGTCGGGTTCAGCGTCAGGAAATCCTGGTGATACGGCTCGGCCGGGTAGAAGCCGGTATCGTCGGTGACCTTGGTGACGATCGGCTGTTTGAAGACATGCGCCTTGTCGAGCTGGGCGATATAGGCTTCGGCGACCTTGCGCTGTTGCGGGTCGGAAATGAAAAGCGCCGAGCGGTATTGGGTGCCCTCGTCCGGCCCCTGGAAATTGAGCTGCGTCGGGTTGTGTGCGACCGAGAAGAAGACCTGCAGGAGCTTGCCGTAGCTGACCTCTTTCGGATCGAAGGTCACCTTGACGGATTCGGCATGACCCGTCGCGCCGGAGCTGACCGTTTCGTACTGGGCGGTTGCTGCTTGCCCGCCCGCATAGCCGGAAACGGCGCTTTTGACACCCTTCACATGCTGAAAGACGCCCTGGACACCCCAGAAACAACCGCCGGCGAAGACAGCCGTCTCCGTGCCGGACTGGCCCGCCTCGTCGAGCGCAGGGGCTGGAATGACGACGGCATCTTCCGCCGCTTGCGTGGCGGCGGAACCGAAGCCGAGCGAAAGGGATGCGGTTGCGAAAAGCGCGGCAAGGACCTTGCCTGATGTGGATATGGGCATGGGGGGCTACCTCCGGGGACAATGCGGCAAAATCCTTGCCGATCGACGAGAAAGCTGCAAATCACAAGCTGTTCACTCACGCCGATGTGACGATTGCAAGAAAGCGAATGTGTGAAACTGGGACAGGAAGGTCGGCTGCGACATCGCCTGCCTCGGGAAGATAAATGGCCCAAACAAGAGCGATCAACATGTTTGGCTAAGGGTGAGAACAACTCCCGTCGGCCAATAGGATCTAGCGCTTGGGTCCGAATGCTCGAGGGCATCTGATGAGGAGAGCCTTTCGAACTCCAACAGCCGCCCGGCTTCGATGCGGTTTCGTCGATAGCGTTTCGTTATCTGGCACGTTTTATGGTGACCACCTGGTCTTCAAAGCAAGCGCTCTCCAGCGACGGCAACCCTTAGTCTCCGCCCGTCACAATCGGCAGGGTTTCAAGATGACCATCGATTGTCTCGACGACCTTTCGGCCCAGCGGAAGGTTCTTCTTCTCGTCCTTCCAGCGTTCCATGAAGATAGAAACGGTATCTTTGGCCGTATCCTGGACCAGTTTACGGGGCAGCGACGCCTTGGCCGACAGGTGATCGAGCTCATCAAGCGTATATCCTGCAAAGTCCTTTGTGCGGCTAAAGGTCAGCGCCGATTTGTCGTTGGGGATGTAAGGGATCGTCGATACGTAGTCATAGGCCGGTGACAGCCGCGCTCGCGTTCGATCGGGGTAGATGAGCGACCAGTTCTTCAGATGCATGTCACCGTTGCCGATCAGCACATTGAATGTCAGCCTGCGAATGAACTCCGCCACGTCGTCATGGTCGGATTCTGTGGCGACGACGGCGGCGAGATTCCGGAAGCTTGCTTTTTTGTATTTGTCCTCTGGATAGACGTCAAAGACCTGAGCAAAATCCTCGATATGGGTAAGCTCGCCGCCATTGCCGCGATCGAACCGTTCAATGACGAAGGCCTTTGGGCCTAGTTGTTCGATTCCATCGGGAAGATTGCCGATCGATCGAATGTCGCGGAGGTCGATTGCCGGCACGTTGATGCCGACCATGCGCGCAAGGCTCATCATCGAAAATTCGTTTTCCGGCACATGGGCAAACTCCCGTGAAGGAAGCTTGACGATCCAGTCGCCGCCGACCCCGCTTGTCGGGACCGTCAGTCCGCCGCTTGCGCTCTGGACCGCGGAGAATTTGAGTTGAACGCCGGCAAGCGAAAATCGCAATACGTCCTCAGCCGGAACCTTTGTCGCCTCATCATCGAGAGCGTCGTGGGGCCCCTCCGGCCATGCCTCGCTGTCGGCAGGAAGGACGGTGACGGCACCTGCCAGGTCCTGGCCGAGGACCCAGAGCAGGAAGAACTCGCGGTCACTTTGAACATTTGCCTTTTCGGCGAGGTATTTGCGAAGATGTCCTTCCGGCAGCAGATTGGAAAAGAATGGCATCAGCTTGATTTTATAGGGACGAAACTCGGTCAGGAGATCCCCGAAGCGATCTTTGAACTGGAGACCGAGGGTCGGCCGGTCGGGATTTTCGATATAGGCGTCGTTGAACGCAAATAGCGTCCTCTCGCCGCCCACATAGGTGATGGTGCCAATTTCCGCTCCGTAAAGGCGCACAGACAGGACAGATACGTCAGCCATCATCATCCTCATCGAGAGAATAGGCCGGCCTGGGGGGATCGCTTCGGGTAGGCGCGGGCCGCGAATGAGCGATCTGATTGCGCAGCATAACCAGGTTTCTGGTGACTTCGGTCAAGTGATCGAAATTGTGGCTCGATATCGCCCGTTCGAGAGTGGCGCGGATAGAGCTTAGCGCGTCGATATGCACGGCCGAGATCGGCCATCGCCGGAGAGCAGAATAGCTTTTGACAAGCTCACCTTGCTGGGGATGGGAGGCAAACGCACTTTGGGCATTCCGGATGGCACGCTGCAACAGGCGCATCTCCTTGGCGATATCAGAAGGCTGGGTGGGCACATCTTCGAGTGTCTGGCGCATAATGGATTTTACAGCGGGCACCGCCTTGCGTGGTACAAGGGCGATTTCCAGATCAAGAGCATTGGCAATGGTGATCAAGGTCGAGAGCCTGAGATCAATGCTGTTGGATTCGATACGGGAAATTTGCGCCTGCGGCACGCCTGATAGGTGACTGAGTTCGCGTTGGCTCAACGCCTTGCGCTCTCGAGCCTCTCTCAGATGCATGGCAATCTCTTCAGTTGCGTAGGGCATGATGTCTTATTCGATATCTATCCTTGATCTTGATATCGATTTAGATATCAAGTCAGCACCTCTTCCACAAGGACCGATGCTTAAAACGACATCATAAATCAACATTGATGTCCTTATCGACATCAACCGAGACGCAAAAATAGCCAAACGACCGAAGCGCCGATGAAGCGCAGCCGTTTTGCGCGCTCGGCGGGATCTGTGTTGCCCTTCAGAAGAAGGCCGCGCGGTCGATCCATCGCCGCCGGTGCGTTCGCATATATCCTCCCTGCCAGTGAGTTCGCGACGCCCTATTAACGTTCAAACGCTGGAGTACGTTGGGACAGGCTGGAAGGTGTGTTGACAATTTCCCGAGGAGTGGGGACATTGCCGGCCGGTCAGAGCCAGCACCCTGGGGGGATCCAATGTCCGTGCGGTCGTTCTTCGCCTTTTCCGTCATTGCCGCATTTGCGATTCTAGCGAGCCCGCCAGTCTTTGCCGCCGACGTCAAGCGCGATATTGTCACCGTCAAGGACGCGGATTATTTCGGCTTCGACCTGCGCACCGAGCAGAATCTCTCGCTCGATCAGTGTAAGGTCGCCTGCATCGGCGACAAGAGCTGCAAGGCCTTCACCTACAATCCGAAGGTGAAGTGGTGTTTCCTCAAAACCGATTTCAAGACGATGAACGCCGCCCCGGGCGCCATCGCCGGCAGGATCGTCGAAACAACGGCCGCCGCTGCCGCGCCGAAAGAGCCGGATATTGGCGCTGCCCCTCGCCTGCCCTTTCTCTCCGACGACCTCGTCCAGCAGGCCCGCAATTTCCGCAACGATCTGGCGCTCGCCGACGACCAGCAGGGCCAGGGCGTCGAGAGCCTGACGGCAAGTGCACGTCTCGATCTGACTGGCGGCAATCTTACCGATGCGCTGAAGGCTTTTCATGGCGCGCTGTCGATCACGCCCGATGACGGCGATCTCTGGATCGAAACGGCGCGCGCCGCCACCTCGCTTGGCGCCCCTGACAGCGGCATCTTCGGTCAGGCGGTGATCGACGCGCTGAACGGCTACCAGCTGACGCGCACCACCAATAAGCGCGCCGATGCGCTGGCGGTGCTCGCCAAGGCCCTGGAAAAGAATGCCAATTATCGCGATGCGCTGAATAGCTACAAGGCAAGCCTTGCGCTCGTCAGCGCCAAGGATGTGCAGGCGGATTACCTGAAGCTCAAGCAGACCCAGGGCTTCCGCGTTACCGAACATACTGTCGATGCCGACAGCGCCACACCGCGCGCCTGCGTCACCTTCTCCGAGGCGCTGGTCAAGACGGTCGACTATACCCCCTTCGTGACGTTGAACGGCGCTGCGCCGAAGGCGCTGGAAGCTAAGGACAAGCAGATCTGCGTCGAGGGTCTGACCCACGGCGAGACCTACAAGATCGGTTTGCGCACTGGCCTGCCCTCCTCCGTCGACGAGGTTCTGGAAGCCCCTGTTACAATCGACGTCTATATCAAGGACCGCAGCCAGATGGTGCGTTTTACCGGCGACAGCTTCGTGCTGCCGTCGACGGCGCGCCGTGGCGTGCCGATCGTCTCCGTCAATATGGCCACCGCCAATCTTAAGCTCTACCGCATCGGCGATCGCGGCATCGCGCCGCTTCTGACGAGCTCGCAGTTTTTAACGCAGCTCGACGGCTACAGCGCCCAGAACATCCAGGACCAGAGTGGCGAACTCGTGTGGCAGGGCTCGATCGAGATCGCCAACGAGCTCAACAAGGATGTGGTGACCAGCTTCCCGGTCGACGAGGCTCTGCCTGAGCGCAAGCCCGGCATCTATGTGCTGGTCGCCACCGCGCCGACCGGACCGGTGCAGGACTGGGATTCGCAGGCCACCCAATGGTTCCTCGTCTCCGATATCGGCGTCACTACCTATGCCGGCACCGACGGGCTCAACGTCTTTGCCCGCTCGCTTGCCTCCGCCAAGCCGATGGCCGGCGTCGAATTGCAGCTGCTTGCCAAGAACAATGAAGTGCTCGGCACGGCCACGACCGATCAGAACGGGCGCGCCACCTTCACGGCCGGTCTGATGCGCGGCACCGCCGCACTCACACCTGCCGTCATTACCGCCAAGAACGGCACGTCCGACTATGTCTTCCTCGACATGACGCGTGCCGGCTTCGATCTTTCCGATCGCGGTGTCACTGGCCGCGCCGCGCCGGGAGCGATCGACGTGCTGCCCTGGACCGAACGCGGCATCTACCGCGCCGGCGAAACTGTGCATGCCGCAGTCCTTGCCCGCGACACGGACGGCAAGGCGATCGAGAACCTGCCGCTGACCTTCATCTTCTCACGGCCCGACGGCGTGGAAGACCGGCGCATCGTCCGCCAGACGAGCGATCTCGGCGGCTATCAGGTGGACCTGCAGACGCAGGAAAACGCCATGCGCGGCACCTGGACGATGAACGTCTATACCGATCCGAAGGGCTCGGCGATTGCCACGAAGACCTTCCTCGTCGACGATTTCGTGCCTGACCGCACCGACATGGAGATCAAGACCGACTCCAAGGAGATCGGCACGGATACGGCCGCGACGATCACTATCTCCGGCAAATATCTCTACGGCGCTCCGGCCGCCGGCCTCACCGTCGAAGGCGATGTCGTCGTCAAGCCGACGCGCGAAAATGCGGCCTATCCCGGCTACCAGTTCGGGCTTGCAGACGAAGAGGCGAGCGAGGAGTCGCGCCAGCCGATCGACGGGCTACCGGAACTCGACGAGAACGGTCAAGCCTCGACCGACCTGACGATCGGCGAACTGCCGGCCACGACCCAGCTGTTGAGGGCGACCGTCTATCTGCGTATGCAGGAGCCGGGTGGCCGCGCCATCGAGCGCTCGCTGGAGATTCCGGTCAAGACCGACGCGACCGCGATCGGCATCAAGCCGGAATTCGATGGCGACCTGCCCGAAAATGCGCTGGCGAACTTCACGGTGATCGGCCTAGATACGCAGGGCCAGAAGCAGGAGATGAAGGGCCTGCGCTGGAAATTCTACAAGCTGCGCCGCGACTATCAGTGGTATCGCGAAGGCACTGCCTGGAAATATGAGCCCACCTACACGCCCGAAGAAGTTGGCTCCGGCTCGGTGGATGCGACGGCCGAAAATGGCGGCAAGATACAGACGCCGGTCAACTGGGGCCGCTATCGGCTCGAGGTAGAAAGTGCTGATGCCGACGGCCCGACCTCCAGCGTCGAGTTCGATGCCGGCTGGTTCGTGGCCTCGACCTCGACGGAAACGCCCGACGGCCTCGAAATCGCGCTCGACAAGGATAGCTATCATGTCGGCGAGACGGCGAAACTGAAGGTCACGTCGCGCTATGGCGGCGAGTTGATGATCACGGCCGGCACGGAAAACCTGGTTGCCGTGCAGAACGCAACGATGGGTCAAACCGGCGGCGAGGTCGACATTCCCGTCACGGCAGACTGGGGTGCGGGCGCCTATGTGACCGCGACGCTCTTCCGGCCGGGCGATTCGCTCGACACCCATATGCCGGCGCGCTCGATCGGCATCAAATGGCTGAAGGTCGATCCGGCTGAGCGCGCGCTGCAGGTCAAGATCGATACTCCGGAGAAGATGCTGCCGCGCGGGCCGCTGGATATCGGCCTGCAGGTTTCAGGCGCCGGTGCGAATGAGGAGGCCTATATCACCGTTGCCGCCGTCGATGTCGGCATTCTGAACCTCACCCGCTACGAGCCGCCGAACCCGGAGGATTGGTATTTTGGCCAGCGCCAGCTCGGCCTTGAAATCCGGGATCTCTATGGAAGGCTGATCGACGGTTCGCTCGGTGCAACCGGCAAGCTGCGCACCGGCGGCGATGGCGGCGCGGTTGCGCTGCAGGCAAGCCCGCCGACGCAGAAGCTCGTCGCCTTTTTCTCCGGCCCGGTAAAGCTCGATGCCGAAGGCAAGGCAAAAGTCAGCTTCGACATTCCGCAATTCAACGGTACGGCCCGCGTGATGGCGCTCGCCTGGACGAAAACCGGCGTTGGCCACGGCGCCAAGGACGTCATCATCCGCGATCCGGTCGTCGTCACCGCAAGCCTGCCGAAATTCCTCGCTCCGGGGGACAAGGCCAATCTGCGTCTCGACATCGCCAATACCGATGCGCCGGCCGGCGACTACAAGCTGACGCTGACCGGCAACAGCGCCCTCAGCATCGACGGGCCTGCCGAACAGGCTCTCAGGCTCGAAGCCGGCGCCAAGTCCGACCTGACGCTGACGCTCGTCGGCGGCGAACCGGGCCATGGCAGTGTGGCAATCAACCTGTCTAATGCCTCCGGCCTGTCGCTCGACCAGGTAGTCGACGTGCCGGTGCGGCCGTCCTCCTTGCCGGTCACCGAACGGCGCGTCATTGCGCTCGCGCCCGGCAAGAGCCTGACGATCGATAAGAACCTGCTTGCCGACAGCGTGCTTCCGGGCGCTTCGATCGCCGTCAACGTCACGCGCTCGGCCGCCTTCGACATTCCGGCCCTCCTGATGACGCTCGACCGCTACCCCTTCGGTTGCGCCGAACAGACGACGAGCCGGGCCATGCCGCTGCTCTATCTGGCCGAGGTCGCCAAGCAGGCCGGCATGGATGAGACGGATGACGACATCCACAAGCGCGTGCAGGATGCGATCTACCGGGTGCTCTCCTACCAGGCCTATGCCGGAAGCTTCGGTCTGTGGGGTCCGGATTCCGGCGATCTCTGGCTCGATTCCTACGTCACGGACTTCCTGACGCGGGCGCGCGAGCAGAAATACGACGTGCCGGACCGCGCCCTGGTGCAGGCGTTGGAGAACCTGCAGAACTCGCTCTCCTACACGACGGATGTGAAGGGCAAGGGCGATGAGATCGCCTACGCCCTCTACGTGCTGGCGCGCAATAAGAAGGCCGCCGTCAGCGACCTGCGCTACTATGCAGACACAATGATCAACGACTTCCCGACGCCGCTAGCCAAGGCCCATATCGCCGCAGCACTTGCGCTCTATGGGGATGCCACCCGCTCGAAGAACATTTTCGTCGATGCGCTGCAGATGTCGAAACAGTCGATGGTGACCCGCGTGAATTTCTCGCGCACCGATTATGGCTCGGTGCTGCGCGATGGTGCGGCAATCCTGGCGCTTGCCGCCGAAAGCCGGCCGGTTCCCCCCGTCATTCCAGACCTCGCCAAAGCGGTCGCGCGGGAATGGGATCGCAGCAAATATACAAGCACCCAGGAACAGGCCTGGATGCTTCTGGCGGCGCGTGC
Source organism: Rhizobium sp. 01L419 (assembly GCF_056400025.1). Lineage (NCBI taxonomy): Bacteria > Pseudomonadati > Pseudomonadota > Alphaproteobacteria > Hyphomicrobiales > Rhizobiaceae > Rhizobium > Rhizobium sp. 01L419. The sequence goes on along the minus strand of NZ_JBFTSM010000010.1, from coordinate 198,557 downwards.
CCTGCAGAACGGCGACGACGATCTGAAGGTCAACGTCAACGGGGCTGAACGGACTGGCGCGTATATGGCGAAGATGACCGGTGACGCGCTGATCGACCATCCGCTCACACTGACGAGCGCGACGAGCGACACGGTCTCGGCCGTCGTCACCACGGTCGCCGCCCCTGTCAAGCCGCTGCCGGCCGGCGGCAACGGCTTCACCATCGAGCGTACCTATTACACGCTCGATGGCGAGGAGGCGAATGTCAGCGATGCGCAGCAGAACGAGCGTTATGTCGTCGTCCTCCATGTGACTGAGCAGAATGACTGGGCTTCGCGCATCGTCATCACCGATCTTCTGCCGGCCGGCTTCGAGATCGACAATCCAAGCCTTGTGGACAGCGCCCAGATGACGAATTTCGATTGGGTCGGCGAGATGTCGCCTGCCCATACGGAATTCCGCTACGACCGCTTCGTCGCCGCCTTCAACCGCGACGAAAATTCGGCGCGTGACTTTAACGTCGCCTATGTGGTGCGCGCCGTCACCCCCGGTGCCTATGATCACCCGGCGGCTACCGTCGAGGACATGTATCGCCCCGACCTGTCCGCCCGCACGGCGACCGGCAAGATGGAGGTCGTTGCGGCTCAACAATGAGGCGGTGGCAGAAGTTTGCGATCGGGACTGCGGCCGGCATTATCATTGCCGGCGCCGGCCTTTTTGCGCTCGATGTTGCAGACCGCGCCTTTCCGCCGCCGCTTGAACGGGCCGAAGCCGTCTCGCCCGAAGTGCTCGATGCGGACGGCCAATTGTTGCGTGCCTTTGCAACGCCAGAGGGGCGCTGGCGGCTGAAGACCGGCGTTGCCGACGTCGATCCGCAATTCATCCGCATGTTGGTCGCCTATGAGGATCAGCGTTTCTACGAGCATTCCGGAATCGATGTCTGGGCGCTCGGGCGCGCCGCCCTGCAATTCGTCAGCAACGGCCGCATCGTATCCGGCGCCTCGACGCTCTCCATGCAGGTGGCAAGGCTGGTCGAGCCGCGTGAAAGCCGGTCGTTTTCGGCAAAACTCCTGCAGATCATGCGCGCGGTGCAGATCGAGCGGAGGCTATCGAAGGGTGAGATCCTCGATCTCTATCTCACCCATGCGCCCTATGGCGGCAACCTGGAAGGCGTGCGCGCCGCAAGCCTTGCCTATTTCGACAAGGAGCCGAAAAGGCTGACGGTGGCTGAGGCCGCCCTTCTGGTCGCCCTGCCGCAACTGCCCGAAAAGCGCCGGCCGGACCGGAACCCGAAGGCGGCGGAAGCGGCGCGCAAACGTGTACTCGAGCGTATCGCCGTGACCGAGGTTGTCGGCGACGGCGAGGCCGAGCGCGCTGAGGGTGTCGCCATTCCCGCCCGCCGGCTGCAGCTTCCAGCCCTTGCCGCCCATGTCGCGGAAGCCGCATTGCGCAAGGATCCGAGGGCGATCCAGCACCAGACGACGCTGAACAAGCAGGTCCAGACGGGTCTCGAATCCGTCGCGCGTGCCGCGACGATGAAGCTCGGACCAAAGCTGTCGCTCGCCATGGTGATGGCGGACGCCGAGACCGGCGACATCGTCGGCGAGGTGGGATCAGCCGATTATTTCGATGCCAGCCGCTCCGGCTGGATCGACATGACGCGTATCAACCGATCGCCCGGCTCTACACTCAAACCCTTCATCTATGGCCTTGCCTTCGAGCAGGGACTGGTCAGCCAGGAGACCATCATCGAGGACCGGCCGGCCGATTTCTTCGGCTACCGGCCGCGCAATTTCGACATGAGCTACCAGGGCGACGTGACCGTGCGCGAGGCCCTGCAGCTCTCCCTCAACGTGCCGGCCGTCAAGCTGCTCGATGCGGTCGGCCCGTCTCGCCTTTTGGTGCGCTTTCGCCGCGCCGAAGTGCGCCCGACCTTGCCGGTGAACGAGACGCCGGGGCTGGCAATCGGCCTTGGTGGCGTCGGCATCACGCTGAAGGATCTCGTGCAGCTCTATACAGCGCTTGCCAATCGCGGCCAGCCGGTCAGGATCGGCGACGGTGTGACGGGCGCGCCCGGCAAGATCGACGGCGAGCCCTTGCTGGAGCCGGTCGCGGTCTGGAATGTCGCAGACATTCTCTCGGGCGTCGTTCCGCCGGCCGGTGCGCCGCAGCGCGGCATCGCCTACAAGACCGGTACGAGCTACGGCTATCGCGATGCCTGGTCGGTCGGTTATGACGGACGTTACGTGCTTGGTGTGTGGGTCGGACGGCCTGACAATAGCGCCGTACCCGGTTTGACGGGGTATGGCACGGCCGCACCCATTCTTTTCGAGGCCTTGGCAAAATCCGGCATCGCCACGACACCGCTGCCGCGTGCGCCTTCCGGGGCGGTGCGCATCGCCCAGACCGACCTGCCGATCAGCCAGCGGCGTTTTGCGGTTAATGCCAACGGGCTGCTCGCCACTTCCGGCCGCGAGGCAGCACCCCAGATCGTCTATCCGCCGGAGGGTGCCCATGTCGATCTCGGCGCCAGGCAGGGCGATCTCTCGCCGCTGATGCTCAAGCTGCAGGGTGGCAGGGCGCCCTTTCGCTGGCTTGCCAACGGTAAGCCACTGCCTGATCTTTCCCGCCGGCGCACGCAAAGCTGGATGCCTGACGGCGGCGGTTATTCCAAGCTGACGGTAATCGATTCCATGGGCCGGGCGGCCAGCGTCGGCGTCTTCGTCGACTGACGGGAACAAAAGCGTGTCGCAACCGTTTGAAGGTTTCCCTCCACACGGCAAAAGACCCGATGACATTACCCTCCGCGACCTACCGGGTCCAGTTCCGCAACGGCATGACGTTCGATCGCGCCCGCGGGCTTGTGCCCTATCTGCAATTGCTCGGCATCAGCCACCTCTATGCCTCACCGATCTTCACGGCCACCAAGGGATCGACGCATGGTTACGACGTGACCGACGCCAACGAGGTCGATCCGGAACTTGGCGGAAGGGCGGGCCTCGATCGTCTGACGGATGCACTGTCAGAAGCAGGCATGGGCCTGATCCTCGACATCGTCCCGAACCACATGGCCGCTTCACTGGAGAATGGCTGGTGGCGGAGCGTCCTGGAATTCGGCAAGCACAGCCCTTTTAAAGACTATTTCGATATCGACTGGAGCGAGCGGCTGACCTTGCCGCAGCTCGGCAAAAGCTTCGATGAGAGCCTTGCTGCCGGCGAATTGACGATTGCCATCGACGAGGCGCATGGCAATCTGGCGCTCAAATATTACGACACTCTCTTCCCGCTCAGCGCGGAAAGCTATCACCTGATCTCGGCAAAACTGGATGATCCACTTCTCGCCGGCATGGCCGAACTGGCAGGCTCCGTCGGTGGTGATGACCTGCATCGCAGCTTGCGCGACATGATCTTTGAGGCCGGTGATCTCAAAAGCCTGAGCGGAAAGCTTGCGGAGCTTTCAAAAGACCATGCCCTTATGAGGCGGCTGCATGCGGCGCAGCACTGGCAGCTTCACCGCTGGCAGGAGGCTTCAAAACATCTGAGCTATCGGCGTTTTTTCGAAGTGACCGGGCTGGTCGGCCTGCGGGTCGAGGATATCAGGGTCTTCGAGGAGAGCCACCGTCTGGTTCTCGATCTCGTGCGGCAAGGCCAGGTCCAGGGCCTGCGCATCGACCATATCGATGGGCTGGCAGAACCGGGGGCCTATCTCGATCGCCTGCGCTCAGCGGTCGGCGCAGACACCTATATCGTCATTGAGAAAATCCTTGGTCCCGGCGAAGACCTGCCGGCCGATTGGCCGGTGCAGGGAACGACCGGCTACGAGTTCATTGCCGCCTTAAGCGGGCTTTTCGTGGAGGGCAACGGTTTACAGACGCTCGATGAAGCCTATCGCCGACTGGCAGATGGCAATGGCGATTTCGAAGCCGGGCGGCGAACAGCCAAGCGGCTGATGGTCGAGCAGAATTTCGCCGGCGAGACGGCCCGTCTTGCACGCATTGCAGCCGGCCTCTTTCCCGAACTGTCGAAGGAGGAAATTGCCGATGCGATCCGTGAGCTTCTGATCGCCTTTTCCGTCTACCGCACGTATGGCGCCGATGGCCTGCTCGATGCACGGGATACGGGTCTGCTGAAAAAAGCCGAGATGGCGGCGGCCGGACATCTGGACTATGCGCAGGCGCTGCAAAGCATTGCAGCCATCCTTGAGGGTAGGAACGACAACGAGGCGGCCCGCGAATTCCGTATCCGTTTCCAGCAGCTCTCCGGCCCCGTCATGGCAAAAGCAATGGAAGATACGCTCTTCTACCGCTACAACCGGCTATTGGCGGTCAACGAGGTCGGCGGCGAGCCGGATCACATGCCCGGCGGCATCGAAGCGTTTCACCTGATGATGCAGGACCGTGCGCGATCCCAGCCTGCAGGTCTTTCGGCGACATCGACGCATGACACCAAACGCGGCGAGGATACACGCAGCCGGCTTTATGCTGTGAGTGAAGGCGCCGGCGTCTTTGTCAACGCCGTCGAACATTGGCGCAGAATGAACGAAAGCCACCGCATCGAGCTTCCGGATGGGATAGCACCCGAGCCCAATCTGGAATGGATGCTCTATCAGGCGCTTGCCGGCGCCTGGCCTGAAGATTTCGACCGCCGCCATGGGGATGCGCTACACCAGCGTTTCACCGCGTACGCGGAAAAGGCCATTCGGGAAGCGAAACTGCGAACCGACTGGACGGCGCAGAACACTGGTTATGAAGAGGCGGTGCGCACCTATGCGGCAGCGCTCCTCTCGCCCGACAACGACGCCTTCAGCGAGGATTTCGCTCGCGTCCTCCAGCCCTTCATTGAGGCCGGCTATGTCAATAGCCTGTCGCAGACGCTGATCAAGCTGACGGCGCCGGGCATTCCCGACATCTATCAGGGGTCGGAAGGCTTCGACTTCAGTTTCGTCGATCCCGATAACAGACGCCTGCCGGATTTCGAAATACTGAGCGGCTGGCTTGCCGAAGGCGGTGCGCTCGCACGGCTGCAGGCGGCGGCGTTAAAGCAGCGCATCATCCAGATCGGCCTCGGGCTCAGGCTGGAGCACCGCGGACTTTTCGCCAAGGGCGACTATCTGCCGCTTTCCGTCACCGGTAGCAGGCGTGACCATGTCGTTGCCTTCGCCCGTCTGCATGATGATGGTAATTTCGCCATTACCGTCGTCCCAAGGCTGATGTTCGGCTGGCTCGACCCCGGCGTGCTTTTTGCCGGACCGGAATTCTGGGAGGATACAGCAATATCAGCGCCATCGCCGCTGCACGGTCACAAGGCCGATCTCCTGACCGGCAAGGTGCTGGAGCCAGGAAGCAAGATCTCGCTAGCCGCCCTACTCGGCGACCAGCCGGTGGCTCTGATCGTGCCGGCGTGACGATAATCTCGAAAATATCTGCGCCAGTGAAAAACCTGTTGACCTTCCAGTTGCTGGAAGGTCCATAACGCTGTCTGGATGCCAGAAAGGCATGAAAGGCGCAGCTTTATGGATACCAAGCACGATCATCACCACGACCATGACCATCATGGGCATGATTGCGACGAAAACCATCATTCCGACGGCGCGCAATGCGGTTGCGGCCACGGCGAAAAGGTTGAAGACGTGGTGGTGCGCGATGCCGTCTGCGGCATGACGGTCGATCCGAACGCCGGAAAACCTTCCCTCGATTATGAAGGTCAAGTCTATCACTTTTGCAGCGATGGCTGCCGCAAGAAATTCGAGGCGGCACCGCACGATTATCTGACCGCCAAGGACCCGGTCTGCGGCATGACCGTAAACCGCTCGAACGCCAAACATTTCCTCAAGCACAAGGGCGAGAAATTCTATTTCTGCTCGGCGGGCTGCAAGGCGAAGTTCGAGGCCGATCCCGAAACCTATCGCCATGGCAAGAAGCCAGTGGCAGCTGTCATGCCGAAGGGCACGCTCTATACCTGCCCGATGCATCCCGAAATCGTCCGCGACCATCCCGGCGACTGCCCGAAATGCGGCATGGCGCTGGAGCCGGTGGGCATTCCCCCTGAAGACGAAGGCCCCAACCCGGAACTCTTGGATTTTATCCGGCGGCTGTGGGTCAGTGCTGTTCTTTCCATTCCGCTCCTGATCCTGACCATGGGCCCGATGCTTGGACTGTCGTGGCCGCGTGAGACGCTCGGCGAGCCCTTGGCGAGCTATGTCGAACTGTTGCTGGCAACACCCGTCGTGCTCTGGGCAGCCCTCCCCTTCTTCCGCAGGGCATGGGCATCGCTCGTCAACCGCAGCCCCAACATGTGGACGCTGATCGGCCTCGGCGTCGGCACGGCCTATGTCTACAGCGTCGTGGCGACTTTGGCGCCGGACCTCTTCCCGCACAGTTTCCGCGGCCACGGCGGCTCCGTCCCCGTTTATTTCGAGGCGGCTGCCGCCATCGTGACGCTCGTCTTCGTCGGGCAGGTGCTGGAATTGAAGGCCCGCGAACGCACCGGCTCGGCGATCCGCGCCCTGCTTGATCTTGCGCCGAAAACCGCGCGCCGCGTCAACGCCGACGGCAGCGAAAGCGATGTGCCCGTCGACGAGGTCCAGGCCGGCGACCGCTTGCGCGTGCGCCCCGGCGAACGCGTGCCGGTCGACGGTTCCGTGACCGAGGGCCAGTCGACCATCGACGAATCGATGATCACCGGCGAACCGCTACCGGTCGAAAAAGCCAAGGGCGACACGCTGACCGGCGGCACCATGAACAGGAATGGCGCGCTGATCATGACCGCCGAGAAAGTCGGCACTGAGACGACACTCTCGCGCATCGTCGAGATGGTGGCGAAGGCGCAGCGTTCGCGCGCGCCGATCCAGGGCGCCGTCGACCGTGTTTCGGCGATCTTCGTGCCGGCCGTCGTCGCCGCCGCCCTTGCCGCCTTCCTCGTCTGGTCCTTCGTCGGGCCGGAGCCGCGGCTGGCCAATGCGCTGCTGGCGGCCGTCGCCGTGCTGATCATCGCCTGCCCCTGTGCACTTGGCTTGGCAACGCCGATGTCGATCATGATCGCCACCGGGCGCGGCGCGCAGGAAGGTGTGCTGATCAAGGACGCGCAGGCGCTGGAGCGCTTTTCGAAGGTCGACACACTCATCGTCGACAAGACCGGTACACTGACCGAGGGCAAGCCAAAGCTGACAGACGTTGTGGCTTTAGGCCGCACCGATGAAGCCCGTCTTCTGGCACTTGCCGCAAGCCTGGAACGTGGATCCGAACATCCGCTCGCCGAAGCCATCGTCTCCGGTGCGCAAGAACGCGGTCTTGCCTTTAACGACGTCACCGGCTTTCAGGCAAGGACAGGCAAGGGTGTCGAAGGCACGGTCGGCGGGGTGTCCGTCACGCTCGGCAACGCCGCCATGCTCGCCGATCTCGGCATCGATCCATCAGCACTGTGGGGCAAAACCGAAGCGTTGCGCGATGAAGGTAAGACGGTGATGTTCGTGGTCCTTGACGGCGCACTCGCCGGCCTCGTCGCCGTCGCCGATCGGATCAAGCCGACGACGGCAGCCGCGATCAAGGCGCTGCATGACAGCGGCCTGAAGATCATCATGGCAACCGGCGACAATGAGCGCACGGCGCGCGCGGTGGCTAAAAGCCTTGGCATTGACGCGGTGCATGCGGATGTTCTGCCCGAGGACAAAAAGGTTCTGGTCGATGACCTCAGGGCCAAAGGCGCGGTCATCGCGATGGCGGGTGACGGCGTCAATGACGCCCCCGCCCTTGCGGCTGCCGATGTCGGCATCGCGATGGGCACGGGAGCAGACGTTGCGATGGAAAGTGCGGGCATTACATTGGTGAAGGGTGACCTCAACGGCATCGTGCGCGCCCGACGGCTGGCTGAGGCGACGATGCGCAACATCCGCCAGAACCTCGGTTTTGCCTTTGGCTACAACGCGCTCGGCATACCGCTGGCGGCCGGCGTTCTCTACCCGATCTTCGGCCTGTTGCTCTCGCCGATGATTGCAGCTGCCGCCATGAGCCTCTCGTCGGTCTCGGTCATCGCCAATGCACTGAGGCTGAGGGTCAAGACATTGTCAGGAGACAAGCGATGAATATCGGCGAAGCCTCGGAACGCTCCGGTCTACCCTCGAAGACCATCCGCTACTATGAGGATATCGGACTGATCCGCCCCGACCGGGGCGGAAACGGCTACCGGGATTATGCAGCCGCCGACGTGCACAAGCTTCGCTTCCTGCAACGCTCGCGCGGCCTCGGTTTCTCAGTTGAGGAATGCCGCCAGCTCTTGGCACTCTACGAAGACAAGAGCCGGGCAAGCGCCGACGTCAAAGGGATCGCCGAGACGAAGCTTTCGGAAATCGACCGCAAGATCCGCGAGCTCACGGAGTTGCGCCACACGCTGGAACATCTCGTCCATGCCTGCCACGGCAACGACCGGCCCGACTGTCCGATCCTCGAAGGACTTTCCGACAGCGCCGCCTGATGGTACCGGTACTCTTTCGATCCGGGGAATTTCTCGTCCGCAATCAGGAAAGCGGCCGCTGGTCCTTGATGGCTGTGCCGCAGGGGCCTTTCTGCTCATCGGCCTCCTCGTCATGCTCGTCCTCGACGGGGGTGTCATCCAGCCGGTGCTTGATCGCCAGCGCATAGATGACATCAAGGATATTGCGGTCCTTTAGATGAGGATCGCTCAGCGCCAGCAGCGAGGCCCGAACGATCTTCTTGCTGGAGGCTTTCGGACAGCGCTTGCGGACAAAGTCATACAGCGCATCGCCTACAAGTCCATCCATCGCGCCGTCCACGAGAGCCTCGTAGACCCGCTTCTTTTCTTTCATTTTCTATGTTCCCTGCCAATCAGCGGAGCCCATAGTCTGTCATGCAATTGTCATAAACAACCGCCGAATACGATGCTTCGCCAATTGGACAGCTGCGCGATCGTGCAAATGATACATCGTTCTGCGTTTTGATCCGGACCCGGGCTTTGACGAGCGCGAAAGCGGTCCCTTCATAATCGGCACGGGAATTGATCGGAACGCATTCAACCAAGACTGTTTTCGTTGAAGGCGGAAGCACAAGAATGTGCGAGCAAGGCGGTCTCTTGTATCACCTATAGGCTTCTTTCGCTTGGAACCGTCAGTTGATGTGCGAACGCAGTGGCTGTACCAAGGCGGCAGCTGCTTCCGCAAGGTCTCACCCGCCCGTAGCCCCTGCCTTGAGCTTACTCGTCACGAGATGTTGCGTCCGCCGAGGGGCATCACAACTGCGTTTGCATTCCCCGAGGATCGCCACCGCTGCTTCCACGCCGGGGGCCTCAATTTCGATAGTCTCAAGACGGATGCGGACACGCTGGGCCGCCAGCCATGACTTGTAGCAGGTTGCAAGGGTGATGGCCGTAGCAGCAATAGCGCCAGGAACACCTGCCATACGTATAATCTCTTCCAGAAGATCGCTCATAGGCCAACCATGACGCCAAATGGTTGATGCCAAAACTGCCTCCGGAGAAAGAGTGCGATCTGAAATCCGTGGCTCGTCTGCTCGACTTGGTTTATCGAGGATCTTTATGCGTTCACCGCGGGCTGCGTGGGCGGGCGGGCGCCCAGCCTGCCACTCCGCTCGCTCGTTTGCTTTGCTCTGTCAGTGAGGCTGACGATCGCCAGCCCACGCCGCGTGCGAAGCAAAAGGGTAACGACAAAGCAGGTGAGCCGGTCTTTTGCCCAAAAGGCTGGCGGTACGCTTGCGAGTCCTGGTGGAAACGGTGGTGGAGCGATCCTCGAACGGAGGCATCCGTGCTTCCAGCCATCGGCAACTGTGGCTCGTGATCTCGTTTTCCAGGCGCGGCCTCCCGGAGGCTACCCACAAAGCCGCGCCTGGCAAAGTCAATTCCGACCGTCAATCCGCAAGCTGCAGCTTCAGCGCGGCGACACCGACAGCCAGATTGACGCCGACCTCGCCATCCAGCGAAACCGGCTGCAGCGAGACGGTCTTGCTCGTTCCGCCGACCAGCACATTGGCGCCGCCGCCGACGCCGACACTCGCATCAGCCGTGACACCGGCATAATCGCCCCCGAGGCCGGCAACCGGTTCGCGCGTGGCGTTGAAGACCAGCCATACCATCCGGCCCTTTTCGACGGTGCCGACATCGAGGCCGAAATTGGTGATCGTGCCGACATAGCGCTGTCTGGCATCGCCTGGAGCGCTCGGGGTAAAGGTGCAGTCGACATCCTGCTTGGAACCGACGATGACACCGATGCCCTTGGAAACGTCGCAATCCAGCGTGCCGACATCGGCCTGGGCGGCGTTTGCAACGACAGGGGCGGCCAGCATGCCGGCTGCGAGGAGAGAAAGAAGAGTGGTTTTCATGATAAATCCTGTTCGGAATTGGAGATCGCGTCGTGGCGTCAGGAGGACGGGGGTGTCGTCCGATTTCATCGGCGGGGCTCGCCGATCGACGAAAAGAATAGGTGAGCAGTTCGACGCGATAAAATCACCTGCTGGTTTAGACGGGCCAATACGTAAGTTTAGTTCCGCCGCGCCAAGGATAGGCGTATCGTCTTCTCCATCGCCTGACGCCTCCTCCTGACAGGCGATAAAGATCTCGGTTAAGGCTTCCCGGTGTCCCTCCCCTCCGCCCGAAGTCACGGATTGCCCGAGGATCCGCAAATGGCCGCCTTCCGCATATCGGGGGCGGCCTCTTTTTTTGGCTGGGTGGCTATCGACCGCAAGCGAGGCCGCGGCCGCCTCGGATGCCGGCAATGCAAGGCGCCTGGACCTACCGGCAGGCGGCCTAGACGTAGGTATGATTCAGCAATGCAGCATGCGCGACTAACCTTAACGCCACCGGGAAGAAGCCCGGCTTGATCACCACAAAGACGAGGTGCCGTCATGTATCAGGATTCGATTGATCACTTCGCCCAGTCCGGCGAAGAGAAAGCAGCGGCAGTCCGGAGCCACTTTCCTGCCTTTCTGATCGGCGCGGCGATGGCCGGGGCCTATATCGGTTTCGGCGATATCATCATGTTCACCGTCGGCGCTCATGCCGATCCGGCCTGGGCGCATCTCGTCATGGGCATCGTCTTCTCGTCCGCCCTGACAATCGTCGTCTTTGCCGGCAGCGAACTCTTCACGGGAACGGCGATGTATATGCCGCTTGCGGTGCTGACCAGGCGCATCCGGATGTCCGATATGCTGCTTGTCTGGGTCACGGCCTGGATCGGCAACCTGATCGGCGCCATGGCGCTTGCCGGCCTCTTCCACCTGGCGGGCGGTGGCGTGCTTTTGGGCGATGGAAGTCAGGCGTTCTTTTCCATCGTTTCCGCCAAGATGTCGGCAGGATCGCTGGAACTTCTCGCGCGCGGCATTCTCTGCAACTGGCTCGTCTGCCTCGCCATCTGGATGGCGGGACGTACGGAAAACGCCGCTGCCAAGATTATGCTGATCTTCTGGCCGATCACCATTTTCGTGGCCGCCGGCTACGAACACAGCGTCGCCAACATGTTCACCTTCTCGATGGCGCTGATGGGCGAGCATCCCGCAAACATTACAGTTTCTGCCGCCGTACATAATCTCATCTGGGTCACACTCGGCAACCTTATCGGGGGCGCTGTCTTCATGGCCCTTGGTTACTGGCTGCAGGTCGACGGCAGCGGCCATGTCTCCTTCACGCCGGCACCGGTCCGCATCCGTGCAAAAGTTTCCACCGACCGCAGCAAGAAGTGAGGCGTGCCATGGCCGAGCCGACCACCATCACCAGCCTCAGTCCGTCCGAGCCTGCTCGCCCGTCGCAGCCGTCGGAGGCCCCTGGCGCGCCGGCTGCTGCCTCCCCGGCAGGCATGGCATCACTGAGACGCTTTGCCATTCCCCTCATCGCCATTGCCCTTGTCAGCGGCGGTGTGGCGATCGTAACCGTCGACTGGAACCGCTGGGTGGCTGGCGCGTCGCGCCAATCAACCGACGATGCGGTTGTCAGCGCCGATGTATCGACGCTCAGCGCCCAGATCAGCGGCATCGTCCAGACCACCCCGGTCACCGACTATCAGACCGTGGACAAGGGCCAGTTGCTCGCCGAAATCGACCCGCGTGAATATGATGCGGCAGTCGCCGTTTCGAAGGCCAATCTTGCAGCCGCAACCGCGTCGCTTGCCAATCTGGCAAACCAGATCGAATTGCAGAAGGCCGTCGTACAGGTAGCCGAAGCGCAGAACGCATCGGCCCAGGCACAGCAGACCCAGACCGAACAGGAGTTCCACCGCCAGACCAGCCTTGGCGGAGCGACCTCGCAACAACTTCTGCAGCAGGCGCAGGCCGCCTATCTGCAGGCGCAGGCCTCGGTCAAATCGACGGCAGCTTCGATCGAGCAGCAAAAGGCCCAGCTTAATGTTCTGAACGGACAATCCCCACTGCTGCAGGCTCAGGTGAATGCCGCTGAGGCCTCGCTGGATACGGCGTTGATCCGCCAGGGCTATGCCCGCATCTACGCCCCGTTCGACGGCGTCATCGGTCGCAGGCTCGTCCATGAAGGTGATTTCGTGACGGCAGGCACAAGCCTCGTGTCGGAGGTCCCACTTCCGAGCGTCTACATCACCGCCAATTTCAAGGAGACGCAGCTCTCCCGGATAACACCGGGACGGACTGCCGATATCACCGTCGACACCTTCCCCGGCCAAAGGATGCACGGCAAGGTCGTCGGCCTGTCTCCGGCAAGCGGTTCGATCTTCGCGCTGCTGCCGCCCGACAATGCGACCGGAAACTACACCAAGGTCGTCCAGCGCATTCCGGTCAAGATCGTCTTCGATCCCGGCCAGCCGCTGGTGGATCGGCTCAAGCCCGGCATGTCTGCCGTTGTGACGATCGATACGAAGCCGGACCTCAGCCAATGAGCTCGGCACCGCGCGCCTTTGGTCCGCTGACCAGCGGCACTACGACGAGCCACCCTATTCTAATCGTCACGGCGCTGCTGCTCGCCTCCTTCGTGGTCGGCTTCGACACGCGCGTTTTCGCCGTCGGCCTGCCGGATATCCGTGGCGCCTATTCGCTGGGCTTCGACGAGGCGTCCTGGCTCAGCACCGTCGCCAATGCGCCGCAGATCCTCATCTCATCGGCAGTGGCCTGGCTTGTGACGGTCTTCGGCGTACGCCGCGTGATGATCCCGACGACATTGGTCTATGCCGGTATTTCGCTCGCCATTCCCATGGTCCATGACGGCACCGCGCTCTTTGTGCTGCATGCAGCAAGAGCCCTTTTGCTCGGCGTCTTCATTCCGGCCACCATCATGGTGATCTTTCGGAATCTGGACATGAAATACTGGCTAGTCGGCCTCTCGATCTACGCACTTCGCGTGCCGCTGTCGCAAAATCTCGGCTTTGTGCTGGTCGGCATCTACGATGATTATCTCGGCTGGCAGTGGGTCTATTGGCAGGACGTGATCGTCACGCCGATCATAGCGCTGCTCCTCATCATTGGCGCCCCGAAGGAAGAGATCAATATCGGTCTGCTCGAAGGCGCCGACTGGGGCGGCATGATGCTGCTTGGATGTTCTATGACCATGGTTTATGTCGGTCTCGATCAGGGCAACCGGCTGGACTGGTTCAACTCCGGCATCGTTACCTCGCTGCTCGCGGGCGGTGCTCTCCTCTTCATCGGCTTCCTCATAAACGAGAGCGTCGTTGCCAATCCCTGGGCGCATGCGAGCGTGATCCTGTCGCGCAATATCGGCATCGGCTATGCGATCATCATCGCCTTCACCTTTGCAAGTTCAGGCGCCTCGCTTTCCATTCCAGGCTTCCTGCAGACGGTCGTCGGATTGCGGCCGATCGCCGTCTCCGAACTCTATATCTTCGGCGCCGTTATCCCGGTCTTCCTGTTCATTGTCCTTGCGATCTTCCTGCTGCGAAGGATCGATGCGCGGCTCTGCATCATGATGGGCCTAACTGCTATGGCGCTCGGCTCTCTCTGGGGATCAAACCTCACCATTACATGGGCGCCCCTTAACTTCCTGCCGGTCGTGCTGCTGCATACGGCCGGGCAATCCTTCGCCTTCTTTGCGACAGTCGTCTACCTGATTGCCAATTCCGATCCCAAACGCTCGACAGCGGTCTCGGCCTATATCCAGGTGATCCGGCTCGGTAGCGTCGAGCTGACGCTCAGCCTGTTAAACACCTGGCTTCGCCAACGCGAGCAATACCATTCCAACATATTGACCGGGCCGATTTCCTCATCCTCGGGCAGCCTTCACGACGCTTTGGCGAACCTGGAGACGCTGTTCGGCGGGCATCACGGGAGCCTCAAGGCCCTCACAACGGTCGCAACAGCAGTCCGCGCGCAGGCGAGCGTGCTTGCCTATGCCGACGTCTTCATCCTCTCCTTCGGTTTTGCGATTGCAGGCATTGCCCTTGTCGCCTGCATGGGCGCCATGCCCTTCGGGCCCCTGCATCCCGATTTCCGCAAGAACCCACCGGCCGCCGACGCGCATCCGGCCTCAGCCGGCTGACCGGGCGTCGCTCGATATTTTTTCAAATAAGGCTTGGTGCGCCGGACGAAATGAACTGGGCACCGCTATGTCATTGCTGCACCTATTGAATTCTGAGATCATCGCTTGGAGCGGAAGGCGACTTGCGCCATGAGTTGCCGTTCGGCATAAGCGTCCGAATGGCGGAGTTGGCGCGAGGCCGACATTGGTAGCCGGCCATCGTTGCTCCTCCTGTCGGTGCAACCTGTCCCGGAGTGCGGTTGCGCGGCGGTCAGGATGAGTGAAATGTCCATAATCGCGTCGCGAATACGCGGACAAAGCCCATTCTGTTCGCTCCGGACGATGCCAACGCGCACTATGTCCGCGCACGCATCGATACCCGCCAGGACAATTCGGGGTGCGGTTGAACAGTCAATTCCTATTTCGTCGCCCGCCTACACCGTCTGATTGAACAAGACCTGCGATGGCATGCTAGGTAGGTTAAAGGTATAGTGGATAGACTGGCGAAAGGCGTGTCGAAATTTTGATATGTACCTTGAGAAAGAGCTCAAGTTTGTCCTCGTTTTCTCGCGCTTCGAAAGCAGCTTTTGAGAGATTCGGATTCACACGGGTGATGATCGACGCACGCGATCGACAACCAGGAGCGGGCGATGACCGAGCAAAGAGACTTCTGGACGAAAGTCGGGATTGTGACCGCGTTGATAGCCGCTCTTACCATCCCCCCTCATCAGCCGACACTTGCTGTCGCTGGCCTGGACTACCGCAATATTCTTGGTCCCACCATTTTCTTGAATGAACATGCGGCCTACAGAGAAGCGCTGCTCAAGCAATGCAATGCTACCCCCGATCTTGCGCGTATTGCTTCGACACAGGCACTTTTCGAAAAGAACCTGGACAGAGCCGCATTCGGCCACTGCCGTGCGAATGCCGCACGGGGTCCCAATAGCGGGAACAATCCCACGTTGCCCTCATTTTCGAGCGCTGAAGCGCAATGCCACATCGCTGCGATAGACCATCTTAAGAGCCTTACAGTTGACGATTGTACCCATAATCCACGCGCTGCCGGGAAAAAAGAGAAATCCGACGCCAAGATTAAAAGAGACGACGACGCCATCAAGAAGGCTGATAGCAGGGACAAAATACCAACGTCGTGGTACAATGACCCTGCGAACAAGAAACCCGACAAGACGACCATTCAATTTTTAAAAACACTTCGCCCCCCAGCTTATTCTTTTCGTATTGCGGCTTCTCCGCGTGTTCTTCATCACGCGTGGCTTACCTGCCCGATTAGTACTCGCTGATTCCCAATACTGTTGCCAGCCGTTCGGTCAGGCTCGCTCTTGTATTACCATTCAGCTTATCAAGATTTTGTTGCTTGAATCTCACCGCCGGCAGGTCTGCCGCCCCGGCCAGTCCGAGTTTGTCCCAGTCTGGCGCGCCCTTTTTGAAGCCGACCAGAAACTCGCGATGCGGCATCGGCATTGCGCCGATTAGGGTTTCAACGAGCTGCGCGCGCGCAGCGAGAAGGTCGGCGAGCGGAACATCATTCACCGCCATGCCTTCAAAATTCTTCTCGTATTCAGCCGTGATGTCCTTCTGGCCAGACGTCATCACTTCGGCGATGGGCCTCCCATGGCTGATGAGATAGACGATAAAGCCTTGGCGCAACTCGTCGCTGATCCCCTCGTTGGCCAGCAAATCCCTGATATCGAAAAGATCGCGCGGATGCTGCCGGTCGAGAGCCGCCATTATCTTGCCGGCGTATAAGTCAGCGAACGAAACGACCTGGATTTCCGCGAAGCCGAACTCGTCTTCGACTGCTGCTGACACAGTCCTCATCTCGGGCGCAAAGACGCAGCCGCGCAGAACGGGCGTAACTTCGATCTTGATCTGCGTGCGGTTCCTGTCCTGAACGACAAGCCGTGTCAGGCTGCTGTCGTTCTGGCGGCTTTCAAAGACGCGTGCACCCGCAACCGACTCTTCAATCCGTTTCTTGATCCGCAGGAGCGCGGATTCGATGGCAGCCAGCGATTCATCGCGCGGCATGACGGGCAGGAATGTAAGGTCGATATCGACCGACAGGCGCGGCATATCGCGGACGAATAGATTGATCGCTGTGCCACCTTTGAGAGCGAACTCTTTCTCTTCGGCGACGGCAGGCAGCGTCTGCATCAACAACGCGACCTGCTGGCGGTACCGTTCATTGACCGGCATACAATTCCTCCGGAACGGTGATTAGGTAGGTCGGATCCAGGCGTCCGCCCGGCACGAGCATCCGCTTGCCGGTTCCCAGATTGACGGCCTCCTTATTGAGGTGCTTGCGCCACGGATGGTTGTGACGGTCCGCGAAGAAGAAGAACAGGCGCTTGACCTTGATGCTCTTGCAGTCAAGCAGCAGCTTTTGCAGTCTCCGAGGGCTGAGGGTTGTGAGCCCTTCCATGATTTTGTCGGCCTGATCAAAACTCTCGTGGCTTGGCAATCCGTCCAGCATTTCAAGGACGGCGCGCTCGGGGGTTGATAGCGTCAGCGGCCAGTCCCACTGCCCCCACGGCATGACGCGGAATGACGCGCCCTGCGGGCTTTCGTCGCCGGCTTGGCTGCTGTCTTTCAGATTCCAGCCAAGACTTGTCAGTCCAAAATGGATCGGTTCATTGCGAAACAGCGCGCTGCTATTGTGAGAGACGAATGCGATCTGCAGCGGCAGCTTGTTGAGCCAGGTGGGCGCGTCTTCCGGGCCGTATAGATGGACCTCTTTCTCGTCCCGTCTGAGATAATGGGAAAAGCCGTGAAGCGTGAGTGCCGTCGCACCGCCGACCAGGAGGGGCTTCATGAGCAGGGTTTGCAGCGATATGACGACGTGCTCCCACAGGAGTTTGCCGCCGGGCTTGCGATAGACGCCGTGCGTCAATCGCTCCAGCCAGCCATTCGTGACGTACTTGCGGCACAACTGCGCGGAGTAGCCGCGTGCCTTCAGCCACGCCGAGTCCACGACAAGCCCCTCGGGTAGCTCGCGCTGCAGGTGGTTTAGCTTTCCTAAAAATTCTTCACTCATGGTTTATATTATAGGCAACTTCCAAACCATCAGTCAAGTTTATGTTTTCCCCGATTTATAAACCAAAAGGCGACATTTACAGCCTTCTCCAAACCTCCCAACTTTATGGGAATTTGAGCCTGCTTCGTCTGGAGCTGCGCCCGCCGCGCCTGCCGCGCTCCCTCCAGCTTTGCGAGCCGCTCGGCCTAACCCTGCGCCTTCGCGAACTGCTCACGCGCCTTGCGCAGATCGGCCACCAACGCCGATGGACGAGCTTCCATTCGCCGTTTTCTCGTCGGAAGACGTCCGTCACGCGGAGCGACATCGGCACCGGCTCGTCCTTGCCCTGCATGCGAACCGTGGCATGCTGCATGCCCGACCAGAAGGCTAGGTCTGCGCTTTCCGAAGAGTGGAGAACTTCGAAGCGGCCGGTGCTTCCGTCCTTGAAGGAGGGAGCGCCCTTGTCGTTCGCCACGTTCACCTGGGCGCCGCCGGAAATACGGTCACCGGACGGCGGAAAGAATGTCGCCGGATCGTTGGACGTCGAGATGGCGATCAGTGTCGTCGGGCTGCCGTTGATATAGTCGAGGGAAACACTCTCGCGGCGTTTGAGGAATTCGTCGAAGCTTTCGTCCAGAGCCGCATTTCGTCCTCCTAGCATTGCTTGGACGGAAATACGCGGCTCCCGGACTTGTTCGCGGCATGACCTAGTGAATCAGCGAAGCTCTTCGGTTTTCGTGCTGGTAGATCAACATGATCCCCTGCTCCAAAAGCAGTTCCGCCGCGTGCAGATCTCTCGCCGACATGTCATCGGCCATTCCGCGAATGGTGCGGGCCACGCACACGAGATTGGCGGCGTCGCGCGGGTCGCCATCATCTTCAACTTCGGAAGCGCTCGCCTCCAACGCGTCGGCGACCGTATCGAGCAGGTTCGACCGCTCGACGATGTTCATTTCGGTCAAGGTCTTCGAAATGCCATGCATGATGCTTCTCCTGCGCGGTCGTAAGATCGCGGCGGCTCGTGTTCTGCTTGATCCAGGCAACGAGGGTGAAGTGGCGACTGAGCCGTATATTAGCAAGTCATGGCTGACACGCGCGGCGCGCATAGCGATATCTAGTAACAAGCGAGGTGCGATCGTTATTCCGGAGCAGCTTCACCGCTTCTTTGAAGTTTCGAGAGCCCGATCTCGAGAACCTGGTCCATTTCCCGACGCAAGTCTCCCTCGGTGGACCGATACCGTTCGATCGTCGGCGCGGAGATGGCTATAAGGTGCCTCAAGGCATCGATGCGTTCATCTTCAACGGCGGCGACGCCCGCCATCCAGGCGGCCTCGAAGAGTTCGGGCGTGAGAGTGTCATCGGCCACTTTGATACCTCGTCCGCAAGGGTCGTGGGTTGTCGGCGCAGTTCATGTTTCGACATGACACCTCCGTCGCGTCGAGAGTCGATTAAACGCGCGAAATTTCAGATTGTTGCGCGCCGTTCCAGTCTCTGCGGTATTGGTCGGAGCTGACATGGCTCCTCGGTTGATATAGCGATGAAAGGCCCCGAAAGGAGAACCATGGCTCTCATCTTGATCCTCGAAGACGGGCCGTTCATCGCACTCGACATCGAGTAAGTCCTCGATGAAGCGGGGTATCGCCAACACGTCACGCTGGCGACGTGTGCCGAAGCTGTCGATTGGCTGAATGAAAACAACCCGCAAATGGCGATCGTCGATCTAAGGCTATCTGACGGGTGGCCGCGATCGTTGTCCGTATGCTTGTCGAGCGCAAGACGCCGTTCGTCGCCTATTCCGGAGAACCGGACGGCGTGGCGGAAAATTGAGCCGTCCCCCGCGGCGGGGAACTTCTCATGAAGCTGTGCATGCCAGGGGAGATCGTAGCAGGGTGGATCGTGCTCTGAATGACCGGCGTAGCAATCCCCGGAGCAAATAGTAACGCCCACGGGCGTCAGATCGTCCGTGAGTTTCTTGATGGACGAAAGCTTCACTGCGAGAGGCGCACTTCGATTTCCGCTTGTCGGCGCTTATGAAACTCGTGGCCGAGCAATTCATCGCGGTGGATTTTCCGTCGCCTCACCCGGAATGGCTCCAGACGTCTCGCGTTCGTCCTTCCCTTCTGCCTTGAAGGGAATCATGAGGCGTAGCGTCGCGAACGTCGCGATCGAAAGGACGATCGCCGTCTCGTAGGCTCCTAGGCCGACCGCCGCGCCGATCGCCCCCGTAGCCCACAGGCTTGCGGCCGTTGCCGTACCGCGAATGCTCGCCTTGCCGACGAGGATCGCGCCGCCTCCGATGAAGCCGACGCCATTGATTATACCTTCCACAATCCTGGCGGTCGCTTCGGGGCTGTCGTGGGTGACTGTTTCGGCGGCCTGAATGAAGCCGCACGCCGCGATTGCGACGAGAGGGAACGTCCTGAGGCCGGCGCTTCGTTCATTGCGTTCTCGATCCCAGGCGATCGGAAGCGCCAGGACGTAGGCGACGACAAGGACGGCCAGGTTTCGGAGCAGATCAATATGCACACCGACATTTCCAAGCCAGTCCGTCATCCCAATCCCCCGTAGCATAGTCCACAATAGATGGGCGACCAGACGTCCTCGGCAAGATCGGTAAGCCCGGAGGAACTATTGGACCGCCTGAACATTCCGGTAAAGAGCGCGGCCGTGTCAACCGGACGCGACGGGGATGGCGAACGCGGCAGTTTTTCCGGTTTCCTGCTGCGGCCAACGAAACGGCAGTCGAGCACCCAACCCGTCCGGCTTCGCGCTCGTCAGGCTGAAAAGGGCGAGCCGATGTACGTCAAGAATTCAACCGAGGTCTGGTTTGGACCGCAACACGGCGTCGCCGGAGCAACGAACGGCGGAGAGCCGACCAGTTGCAAATCATCTATCTTCGCGTGATGTCGTCCGGCTTTGGATAGGAAGCCTCGTGGCGGGATGGCAGCAGGTTAGCGGCGACTACGGCCATCACGAGCACGGCGATCGAAGTGGCGATCAGAGCGATTTTCATCAGACATCCTCCATTCCATCGATAGAACCAATGCGAAGCTCCTGATTCCGACACCTGCGTCGCCGTGCCAGCTCCCCATCCCAAAGAGGAACTTGGTGTTGCTACCGGAGTTCTTCCTCTTGAAGGAGAACCGCAATGACGACGAATTCGATCCCCAGTTCCGACAAGCTTCCTCCCAAGTCCTTGACCGAAGACACGCAGGACGACGAACTCCCCGAAACCAACGTAGACGACCGCCGCGCTCCGCCCGTCAACATGGGCAACAGCCGGACAGCCGGAGAGAATTTGACAGGGGCCGATCCGAAGACCGAACGTGCCGATCCCAAGGATCGCATTCCCGCTCCGCAGACGGCCAACCGGGAGTGAGACGATGACCGACCGCAACAGGTACGTGAACACGGACGAGCTCCAGGCGGACGACGAAATTTCGCCGAAGCCTGCAAGCGATGGCGAGAAGCGCGATCGCCCGAGACAGAGCGGAAATGCCCGGACAAGCGACGTCGGGGACGACGCCCGCCTCCCGCCGAGACCGGCGACGTCCGAGTAGGAGATGGCATGACGAAATTCACCGATGGCCTCAACGACCGCCTGAAGGACGCTTCGATCGCCCAGAGTGGTCTCGGCCTCCCGACGATTCCAGCCAGCCGGTAGAGGCGAGGGAAGAGGAGGCGCTGAGGATCCGCTCGAAGCTGGAAAGGGCTGCTGGCGAGGAGCGCAAGGACGAAGCCGACTATCTGGCAAAGCATCTCGCGCGGGCGTCCTCGCCATGAATGCGATCGCCTTGATGGACGAGCTCGGCATCCAGCGGTTCTCAATGGTCGATCACGACTGGGGATCACACATCGCCGAATGCCTGGCGATCGGCTAGCCGGATCGCGTCGAGCGCATCGTGCAGCTCTCGTCGACGCCGCGCATGCGCGGTCTTCGGACACCGCCGATCCGGCAGTTCCAACTTTACTGGTACCAATGGTTCATGGCGACGAAACAGGGCGCGGAGGCGATCGGCCAAGGAGCGCAAGGGATTCGCCCGCATCCACCGGGAGAACTGGGCGCCCGCCGGCTGGTTCGACGAGGCCACCTTCGAGGCGGTCGAAATCCTTTGAGAACCGAGACTGGTTGGCGGTCAGTCTGCACAGCTACCGCGTCCGCTGGGAAGAGGCCGAACCCGATCCGCGCAGCGTCTGACTCGAGCGCAAGGTAAGGAGACGAAGACCTTGTCACTCCCGGCGATCTTCATACAGGGCAAGGAGGCCGGCGTCTCTCCTTCCGCGGTGTCGGAAAACGCCCACGCGAAATTCACCGGTCCGTTCGAGCGCATCCTCCTCCAGAACGTCAGGCATTTCCCCCAGCGGGAGGGTTCGAAAGCGGTTTTCACGGGAGCTGGCGGTCCTTCTCCAAGGATAGCACCGCGCTCCCTATCGCTGCTCGCGGAACTTTTCCTTCACGCGCTCATTCATCTGATGCACCTGGAGAGACCACATGTTTGCCCTTCTGACCGTCCTGACCGTCCTCATCGCGTCCATGTTCGTGGGATTGGTCGCAACGACCTTGAGGGAGTTGCGACACGAGACCGTCGAACTGAAGGCGGCGACGTTCCGCAGGACCGGGCGCTAGGCGATGCTGAAAAGTCCGATCGCGCTTTCGGGCCCGCAGCGCTTCCACCTCAACGTCCGCAAGGGCGAGGAGCTTCTTCTCGATCGGGACGGAATAGTGCTGCCCGACGTGGGCGACGCGATCGCCGAGGCCCTTCTCTGCGCCCAGCTGCAACGGACGCCTTCGCACGTCCGTGGGCCGGGCCGGAAACTTTTTGAGATTATGGACGAGAGCGGCAAGCTTCTGGCGATCGTACCGATCGACTGAACTGTCAGGCGACAGGAACGCCTGGATCGCCGCTGCGAGCGCCTCCGGGTTCTCCTCGTCGACATGATGGCCGCTATGGATGCCGAACCCGCGCACGTCCATCGCCCACTTGCTCCAGATGGCCACCGGATCGCGTAGATCGTCTCCAGGTTGTCTTGGGACGACCACAGGCAGAGGCTTCTTCGATGATGATCGACATCGCCGCACGGATGATCACTATTCGAGAGCGATATCGTGATGTAGCGTCGGACCTGTGGCCTGTCGCGTGGCGCCCCAGTCCGATGGCTTTCGCCCAGTCGTTAATCATGTCCAGAGCAGCGCGAGGATTAGAACCTCGTCATGTTTGCCGCAGGTGGATTGGGAGATCGATGGAGGGTCATCTTGTATTCCTCCACTGCCTTCAATATCGGTCCGAGAACCCAGTTGTACATCTCCCCGATATTCTGCTCCTCCTGCGGGTCGGCCTCGATGTTGAACACCTGCGGATAGCCGTTCATGGGCGCAGCACTCGCGCCGACGCCGCCCATCAGTACCGCGCCGCCCGCGCCGCTGCGGCCGGGGGCCACCTCAGAAAAATAGGCCCGGAACTGCTTCCAGCGGACTGCGACCAGTTCCGATCCGACGAAGGTCAGCAAATGGTCACGCCCCCCGCTGTCCTCATCGCTGAGCAGCAGTTTGCTCTGGTCAACACCATCGATCGGACGATCGCTCGGGATCTCTCCGCTCGCCAGACGCGCGAAGGTAGGAAAGAAGTCCATGATCGAGAACATCGCGTATGAGGATCGCGGCTTGATCCGTTGCGGCCAGCGGATCATGGCGGCGGTGCGAATGGCGCCTTCGCTAATTTCACCCAATGCGCCGCGGTAAGGTCCGGAGGCTCCGATGTCTGGCATATCGGCACCGAATCGACTCGCGCCGGGACCGTCCGGTCCATTGTCGGAGGCGAAGACGACGATGGTATTTTCCTCTACACCAAGTTCCTTCAACGCGTCCAGCATCGTGCCGACCACGGCATCGCCCTCCATCAGGGAGTCGCCGAACTGGCCGACCCGGGATGCGCCTTCGAACCGTTTCGAGGGCAGGTTCGGGAAATGGGTTCGGGAGATCGGCAGGTACAGAAAGAACGGTTTATCCGCCGCCTTCTGCCGCCTTATGAAATCGACGCCGTGATCCACCAGCTCCCAGTCGATCCCGCGACGGACCTCCTCTGTGTAAGGTTTCACGGACTTAAGCGGCTCGCCTCGGTTCGCCGTGACTATTTGCGGCCCCTTGTCGAGGGGGATATCGACAGTCTTGGTCTGTCTGCCCTGGCGGATCATGCCAAACGCGTCCCAGGTGTCGCCGGGCGGAATTCCGTAATATTCATCGAAGCCCTGGTTTTGCGGTTGACTGTAGGTTTGCGCGCCGAGGTGCCACTTGCCGAAGATAGCAGTAGCGTAGCCGGCGTCGTGCAGCATCTCCGCCATGGTGATCTCGTTCTCCGGGAGTGAGAATTGCGTGCCAGGAACTGCGACCAGCGACAGTCCGGAACGGATAGAATAACGCCCTGTCATCAAGGCGGCCCGCGAGGGCGTACAGGAAGGCTCGACCAGAAACTGCGTCAACCGCAGTCCCTCCGAGGCGAGCTGGTCGATGCGCGGCGTCGGCGATCCGCGCAACTCCCCGCCTCCGTAAGCTCCGATGTCGCCATAGCCGATATTGTCCGCCAGAATGAACAGGATGTTCGGCTTCGCCTGCTGCGCGGACGCCGTTCCGATCGTCACACTAAGGCATGATGCCATTGCCAGCGCTTCGGCCATCGGCCGCCAGTGTCTGAGCCATTCCATGTTCAGCCTCCCTGCCAAAGGTGAATAACTGGTCCGCCTTTGACCTGCCGTCGTGGCGGTCTCTCCGCGATCAAGAACTCACAATCCGAGCGCCTTCTTGACTGCGTCGATGAGTACGGATCCCGCAAAGGGCTTCCGCAAATATGCGATACATCCAGCCTGCTCCGCCTCGGACTGCAGGCGCGTGTCTTCAAGGGCGGTGATGAAGATTATCGGCAGCTTCGCTCCAGCCCCTTTCAGCCTGCGCTGCAGTTCGATGCCGGACATGCCACCGAGGTCGATGTCCAGCACGAGACAGTCGACCGGCGTCTTCGGATCGCGGACGTGAAAAGCTTCCGCCGAAGCATATTCGACAGCCGCAAATCCGTAGGCATTGAGGAGCCGACCGACGCTTCGACGTAGGCTCGCATCATCATCGACCACAGCGACAGTGCGGTGCAGCTTTCCCACCTCATGCCCTCATGCGTGACAGTGCGAGAGATACGCATTTGTCTGTCATTGTAGGCGTGTCGGCGCTTGCTTGATATTGCCCTAAGGGGAAGATTGTCCGATCACTCCGGGGTCGCGGTACGATCGATGTCGGCGGCGATCAATACGACCTCCGCCAGCGATTTTGCTGCGAGCTTCTCCATGACCTGATGGCGATGCACCTTCACCGTTCGCTCCGATATGCCAAGGGCATACGCAATCTGCTTGTTGAGATGGCCACGGATGATCAGCCCGAAGACTTCGGCTTCGCGCGCGCTCAAGCTCGCAACCATGGCTCTCAGTGCCTGCAGACGCTCGTGCTCGGCACGGCGCTTTTCATATTTTGTCAACGCGCGTCCGATCGTTTCGATCAGGACCGAAACCGAGCCAGGCTTTTCCAGAAAGTCGTGAGCCCCCGCCTTCATAGCGTCGACGCTGGCCTTTATGTCGCCTTCGCCCGTGAGGAATATGATTGGCAAAAGCGGCGCCTGCTCGCACAGTTGGCGCTGTATTTGGAGGCCAGACTGCCCGGGCATCTGCAGGTCAAGGAGAACGCAGCCCGGCTCGCAGCCCGGAAGATGGGCGAGAAACTGATCTCCGGACTCATACGCTTCGACCGTTAGACCATAGGCGGAGAGCAGGCGTGCTGTCGCCGTTCGATAGGATTCGTCGTCATCGACGATATGGACGACCGGTTTCATCAACCACTCTCCCGTCTGGCAAGAGGCAGGACCACGCGAAAGATGGCCCCGCCTTCAGGTCGGTTGTTAGCGGAGATCATGCCGCCATAGGTCTCGACAATGGCGCGCGCTATGGAAAGCCCGAGCCCCGTGCCCGCCTGCTTGGTCGTGTAGAACGGCTCGAAGATGCTGGACAGCCGCTCTTCTGGAATGCCGTTGCCGGTGTCAGCGACACAAAGCTCAGCCTTCCCGTTCGCCACTCCTGTCGCAAAGATTAGCATCCGTTTGGCGGGAGCGTCCAACATGGCATCCATCGCATTGGTGGCCAGATTGAGAACGACCTGCTGTACATGGACCTTGTCCGCCCGGACCGGCAGCTCCGTCGTCGGCCGATTTGTCTTGAGCGTGATCCCCCTGCGTTCGGCCTCGCCATGAATGATATGAATCGCACTCGAAGTGACGTCGTTCAGGTCGAACTCCTGCCAATCGATCTCGCTTCTCTTCTTGAGCAATCCTCTCATGCGGCCAATGATGTCGCCCGCACGCTGATCGTCCTCCTGGATGTCCAGAAGTATCTGCTGGATCAACTCCAGATCGGGGCTGAGGCTTCGCAACAGCACGGAAGCAGCCTCGGCATTGTTTCGGATGGCCGCCAGAGGCTGGTTTAGTTCGTGGGCGACCGACGCGGACAAGGCGCCGGCCGTTGCGGACTGGTTGAGATGGACAGCTTCGAGCAGGTGAAGGCGTGACCTGCTCTCCGCATCGTGGCGACGGCGTCGCTCGAGCAGCAGCGCGGCGATGATGCCCGTCTGCAGCAAAACGACAGCAAGCGTCCCCGTCGCAGCCAGCCAGTGTTCCTCCCAAAGACTTGGCTCCTTGTGCATAAGGACGGTGCCCGCAGGCAGGTTCCCCTCCGAAAGTCCCCAACGCCGGAGCTGCCGGCCATCCACAATGTATGTCTGAGGCGCTTGAATATCCGACACAGGCTTTCCGGCAATGGCGTCGATGACAAGATCTCCGACGGTGCGGCCCAAAGTGTCAAACGTGACCGTATTACCGCCGACGACACCGTAGTCGAGGTAGGTCTGATAGGGGCCATAGACAGGTGCGTTGGCCGTTGCTGCGATCTGCCTGATCGCCTCGCGCGGGATGAAATTCCGCCCTGCCCGATCTTTGAACACCGTCAACGCCAGGATGATGCTGTCGGAGGGAACACGGGATGCACGTTCGATGAATTCGTCGATCGTCAAATCTTCAAGGTATGTCGTTTCGTATGACTTGGAGAACTCGTCGAGGTCGACGCGCGCCGTCGCCAACCATCCTCGGTCGAACTCCGAGGATCCGCCGATGATGTAGAGGTGACGGGCGCTGGGCTGCAGGTCGCGGGCCATTTGCGCCGTCTTCAGAATGTCGAATGTCGTAAACGCTCCGATAACGTCATCCGGTAGATCGATGTTCTCGGCGGTGGAGTTGCCGAAGCCTGCCGCCACTATCTTCGCATCGGGAGCGATCCTTCCGCGGTTCGTCGATATCAAGCTTGCAGACTCTTTGCCGAGCGCGACCACTACATCCGGACGGCGAGCGGCGTACTTCTCCGCCATATATCGTACCATGCGCGCGACGTGCTCGGCTTCCGGAAACCGCGACAGATCCAGGAATTCCGAAAACAGGTCGATCCTGCTATCTGTGGCTTGCAGCAAGCGGGTTCGCAGCGCCTCTCCGGCAACGGTCGTCGCCACGAGCCTCTCGTCGTATGGGTAGAGAATGAGAACCCGTGGAACCCGATCAACGATTGCGTGCGACGTCTCCGAGGCGATGGCGCAGCAGTTCGAAGCGATCAGCAAAGCCCACGCCAGCAAGACGCCAGCGCACCGCAATCGACCTGCCCCCTGGCCCAAGGCCATTGGTCGCCCCCCAAAGCTGCGCGACGATACCACCTTTTTGGTGTGGCGTCATCCGCTGCAAGCACCACTGTTGATTGCCGCTGGAGTTCTTCGATTCCCCAAAGGGCAATATCGGCGGGGGAACGCATTCGGTAGACTTGGAAAGCGCTGGTGGAGTGCAACTCGCCGGACGCGGACTCTCACTTATGGGGGTACATCCAATGTTTACTGTCCGCCACCTCGTCAACTCGACACTGAACCCGATCCCGATTGTCATCGGAGCACTTTTCCTTGCGGCTTCGGCACAGGCCCAGAGCGATCCGCTGCCCTCGTGGAACGATACGGCGCCCAAGGCAGCTATCGTCTCTTTTGTCGAGAAGGTTTCCAAGCAGGGTTCGCCCGACTTCGTCCCGGAACCCGAACGCATTGCGGTGTTCGACAATGACGGCACGCTCTGGGTCGAGCATCCCATGTACACCCAGTTGGCCTTCGCCCTGGACCGCGTGAAGACGCTCGCTCCACAGCATCCGGAATGGAAAAACGTCCAGCCGTTCAAGGCAGTGCTCGAAGGCGATATGAAAACACTTGCCGCATCAGGTGAAAAGGGCCTTCTGGAGCTCATCATGGTCACCCATGCGGGAATGACAAACGACGATTTCCAGAAGGTCGTCACGGACTGGCTTTCCACGGCACGCGATCCGCGGTTCAAGCGACCCTACACCGAGCTCGTGTACCAGCCGATGGTCGAGCTGCTTTCCTACCTGCGCGCCAACGGCTTCAAGACCTTCATCGTATCCGGGGGCGGCGTGGAGTTCATGCGGCCATTGACGGAGAAGGTTTACGGCGTCCCGCCGGAGCAGGTCATCGGTTCCTCGATCAAGACGCAGTTCAAGATGCAGGACGACACGCCGACCCTGTATCGTCTGCCGGAAGTCAACTTCATCGACGACAAGGCTGGCAAGCCAGTCGGGATCAACGAGCAGATCGGCCGCCGGCCGATTGCCGCTTTCGGCAATTCTGATGGCGATCTCGAAATGCTGCAATGGACAACGATGGCGGGAGCGCCTGCGCGTCTCGGCATGCTCGTGCACCATACCGATGCGGAGCGCGAATACGCTTACGACCGCAAGACCGAATTCGGCCGCCTCGACAAGGCGCTCGACGCGGCCGCAATTACTGGCTGGACCGTCATCGACATGAAGGCCGACTGGAAGAAGATGTTCAAGGACTAAGGAGGATGCGCCTCGCGGCTGGGCGTCCAAAGACTTGTGACAGCAGATTCCAAATGGGTTCATCAGGCGACGGGCATGCCGCCCGTCCCGACTGGGAGGATATCGCCATGAAAATCGATCGTTTCGCTACGTTGGTCTGTGCCGGAGGTTTCGCGCTCACGACCGCTGCCCTTGCGCAGGACACCCCGAAGAAGCCGCACGTACCGCTCGAAAAGTCTATTGGGATAGTCACGCCAACCGGCCCGGTGCCGTCGTTGGCGGTCATCAATTCGGCCGGAGCGAAGATCGAAAACGGCAAGCTCGTTCTGACGGGTGTCTCCGCAAACTCGATCGTCTTTGCTGACCGACCGGTGCGAGCCGCCGGTCATGTGGCAACCGAACAGTTCATCATGCAATGGGACGACGGCAAGGACAATTTCGCAGTCGATCCACCGAATGCGACTGTGTCGGTGCTGGGCGGCGATGGATCGGACGTCAGCGACGCCGTCGTGACGCTGAAGACTCCGAAACTCGATGGCACGACGCTGACCTTCGACATCACCATTCTGGAGGGTAGCCTAAGCGGTTTGTCTGGGCCGGCCGCGCTGTTCATCGATCACTTCGGGGGTGGAGGAGGATTTGGCGGCGGGGGCTTCGGTGGCTTCCATGGCGGCGGCAGCTTCGGGGGCGGCGGATTCCACGGCGGAGACTTCGCGGGAGGTAATTTCCGCGGCGACTTCCGTGGAGACGACGTGCATATCGGCGACACGAACATCAACCGTGTCGGAGGCACCTATTGGCACGCACCCGTCTATCACGGCGCCTGGTATCGCGGTGCTCCGGTCGCAGCGGGCGTGGTCGCAGGCGCCGCCATCGGGGCCGCTGCAGCCCGCCCCTACTATCCCTACTACAACGACCAGCAATGCGGCTACTATCCGTACCCGCCTTGCTATTGATCTTAAAAGGGAAACGCCACTTTGGCCGCGTTTCCCTCTCCTCCAAGCGGGAGGCAGGCCTGGTGCCGGCAGGCCACACCTTTAGGTTTTCCCTTCTCGCCAGCAACCCCCAATAGGTGTTTCATGTTGCGGGAATCCATTTCCCGCCACACAGTCTTCACTCGAAGCAGTGCTGCGTTCAAACGAGATCGGGGGATTCTCATGAAGACCATTCACTTGCATGCGATAGTCTTGCTGGCCGGTGTTTCTGCCGCATCGATCGGCAATGCCGCGGATCTCACACCGCTCACGCCCGAAGCGAAAACGGTCGAGACCCAGAGCGGCTGGGAATTCACGGTCGTTCCATACTTCTGGGCTGCCGGGATTTCAGGGGACGTACGGCAATTCGGGCTTCCCGAGGTCGATATCGATGCCGATTTCGGCGACATTCTCGACAATCTCGACTTCGCCTTCATGGCGACAGGCGAAGCACGATATGATCGCTTCAGCATCGTCGGTGACGTGATCTACACCAAACTGGGTGCGGATGCGCATACCCCCCGCGGCATTTTCGCCGACAGCGTCGACGTGACATCGAAGACCTTCGCAGGACTCCTCGGTGTAGGTTATGCCGTGCTCGAGGATCAGAATGGCCACCTTGACGTGGTCGGCGGCGTGAAAGTCTGGTCGGTCGAGACAGACATCTCCTTCAGTGGCGGACTTCTGGCGGGCGTGGAGCGGGAAGACAGTGCCACGTGGGTGGATGCCGTTGTCGGCCTGCGCGGGAACTACTTCTTCACCCCGGAAATCTATCTCACGGGATGGGGTCTGGTGGGCGGTGGCGGCGCCGACGTCGACTGGGACGTGGGCCTCGGCCTCGGCTACAAATTCAACGACACCATCTCGGCAGTGGCCGGATACCGCGCACTAGGCGTCGACTACGACAACGATGGTTTTGTCTTCGACGTCGTCCAACAGGGGCCGATCGTCGGGGTGTCCTTCCATTTCTGATGAGGCGAGAGCGCCTTGAGCAATTAGGCGATCATCGCAACTGACGGTCGTCGTGCTCACCTTGCGACAGCCTGATCTCCTGCAGGAGCCGGAAGAGCAACGCCCCCAGGAAATAGAGAGCCGCCCATTAACAGCGCGGCGGCTCCCGGTTCGTGGCGGGCGTTATGGAGCAAGTGCCACATTGTACCGCAAGCGTGTGGTGGGGGCTCTCGCTCGATATGGCCGACAAGGAGCGACGGCGGCGCTATCATTTGCATACTCTCGGGTGCTAAATCCCGGTGACGAACAGCGAGGGCGACTGCCAGCCCATCAGACGCCAGACTAGGAGACTGTGTCTTGAGATTGCTGACGCGCCTTTTCCGGAGGTTTCTGGTTTTCTGTCTGGGTGTACTCAGCGTTTGGCTGATCGTCTTCGTTATTTTCGATACTGCGGACCACAGGTTTCCATGGCTCGCTGCGGTGTGCCTCACATATGGCCTGGCTGCTTACGTCATTCTTCCGAGCGTGGTCCGACTGTCCCTGAAGGTTCTTCATCGTGGGCTGATCCCCAGATACACGATCACGGCCGATGGCCTGCCCGGCGATCCCATAAATTTCGCCCTCATCGGCAATCTTCAACAACTCCGGGAGGCCTTTGCAACGGCGGGCTGGTCCACGGCCGACAATTTGGGGGTCGCAAGCTCGTTGCGAATGATGCGCGCTTTCCTGATGAACTCTGCCTATCCCACCGCACCTTTCAGCACCTTCTATCTCTTTGGACGACGGCAGGACATAGGATTCCAGGAGCCCATCGACGATAGCCCCCGCAAGCGCCATCACATCCGTTTCTGGGCCCTTAGCCTTGCCCATTCCGAGGACGACATGAGCGGGGCGAGCTTCTGGTTGAATACCGACAGGCCATCGCCCGAGGAGCGCGTCCTATGGGTTGGGGCGGGCACGAGAGATACCGGACTTTCTCTGACTTGGTTAACATTCCAAGTCACACATAAGACCGATTCCGATACGAACGCCGAGCGCGACTACATAGTCAATGAACTGAGGGCAAAGCAAGTAATCGGGGAGGTCGCGCGGCACCAATCTGGCTCACGTTTGAACACCGGAAAGGTCAACCATTACATTACCGATGGTGAGATCGCGTTTGCCAGCTTGACTGTCAGTGCCACGGGTGCCGGTCACGCCGGTGCCGTTGTGGGGCCGGATACACCCTGATCCGATAAACCAGACCGAATGAGTTCAAAGTGCCGAGCGCCCTTGATCAAGAGAAAGACCGAGTTCCCGCCAGTCTAGGATCCCTGACAGCCAGCGTGCAACGCACCGAGCTAAATCGCTCGCGACGGTTCGTGGCCCATGCTCCATGGTCCGCATTCTTGCGCTTTCCACAGCAGCGGGTGCACCTCTGCAATTGGGGCCGACAGGAGTCAGCAACCAAACACCCAATTGCCTACCGCCGCGTTGGTGGCATTTGCTATATAGTAACGCATATTCCTCGCCTATGTGTCCCCGCTTACGGTCGATCGCGATGGCGGATTGACATCGTCTCTCTACCGGACCAGGCCAAGATTGATGAGTTGAACGCGTCGATTATCTGCCGCGGCAGGATGGCCAGCGTCGATTGGCCATTCCTTCCCGACGCCGATGGAATAGAGGCGATCGGCGGAGACGGCGAAGGTCGTGGACAATGCGTAGGATATAGCATCCGCGCGATCCTGGCTGAGCTTGAGATTGTGCTTGGCGTCTCCGGTCGAACTCGAGTGCCCGACCACAAGAAACTTGTATCGAGAGAGTTTTGGGTGATGAAGGGCATCCGCAATCATCCCAATCGTGCGATACGATTTTGGTTCGATGGCGACGGAATCGTTCTCGAAGTCAATCT
This sequence comes from Rhizobium sp. 01L419, assembly GCF_056400025.1. NCBI lineage: Bacteria > Pseudomonadati > Pseudomonadota > Alphaproteobacteria > Hyphomicrobiales > Rhizobiaceae > Rhizobium > Rhizobium sp. 01L419. The sequence continues at coordinate 166,335 of NZ_JBFTSM010000010.1, read as the reverse complement.
CGACAATAAGTTGGGATAGACGCGACAAGTTCTGCCAGTCCGGCAGGTTCGCCACGCCGTTTCCGGCGTTTGCCGTGACCTCCTCGGCTAACAAGGCGACGTCGACTGCGGGTGCGCTTTGGTCGAGCCGTTCCAAGGTTCCGATGAGCTGCTTGTGGTCGATCTGCTGGGCTGTGGCGTAGCTTGTGGCAAGTAGCAGGCCGACCGCTGTCAATATGCGAATTCGTGCGATGAACATTCTCTTCCCTCCTATACCCTTGGCTCTAGCGCCATCCGGAGTCCGTGATTGCCTAGTCGCATTTCCTGCCATCAACGCGGCTGGTCTCGATTAGGCACGACAGGATGTTGCCGTCCCCCACGACACCGTTGCAATACTGAGACATGTCACGTTGGCAGACCTTGCTGTACGCCATCTGTGCCTCTTGCCGCTGCTTGATCGACGCCATCACGCTCGTGAACGTGGAGGTGCACGCCGGAGACACCCGGGCGACATTCTTTTCAAGACCGGCCTGAATGCGGCCACCGCCCAGATTGACGCCTTTGCAATGATTCTTGATGTCTTCGCCGCTCTCCTTAACGAGTTCTGTCACCGCGTCTGCGTAGCTGATGGTGTCGGCCCGGCTGGCGACGGCGTGGGTCATGAAGGCGGTGAACGTCACTGCGGCGACTAGAATGAGCCTCTTTTGTATCATGGCAAGATCCTTGAGTGGTTGAAGCTTTACGCGACGGCCTGCCGACGTCGACATTATCCGGTCCAACGGGCATCCCTGTTTGTGGCGGGAAAGCCGAGACTCTGTCTATTGCCCTTCGGGAAATCGTTGCTGAGAAGCTACGGAGTGACATTGACTGCACGCGCGTGGCACTTTCGCGCATTTCGCACGCCGGGTGATGGGCCGCAGGTCGATGGAACTGAAAGCGATCGCCGGATTGAACGCCAGCAACTGACAATCGATGGAGAGCGGTCGCCAGTCCAGTGACAGTCCGCCCCTCGGTCGGCCCAAGGACCTGACAGGTGAAGCACGGAGCGGACGCCGCGCAAGGTGTCCGCTCCGAAGTCGTTACGAAACTGCGTGCGTCAGTCGTGACCAGTCTTCATTTCCCGGACCTGCTGCATGACCTGCTCCAGATTGTAGCTTGCAGGGCTCTGAAGCGGCGGGAAGGCGATATAGGTCTCGAGATGCTTCAGCCACAACTGCTGCCCGATGGGCAGGATGTTCCAGTCGTAGACATAGGCGGTGGACGGCGAAGCGATAGCGCCGCCCATACCGAAAAGTGTCTTGATCTGCTGCCCGACCGAGGTCTCGAACGGGTCGCGCTTGATGTTGACGACCTGCGTCCAGGCGTACGGCATCACCCCGCCAATAAAGCCAGCCGGATCGTCGGAGACCATGGCGAAATACATCTTCCAGTTCTTGTAGCGGACAGCCGACGGCTCCTTGCCGGAATAGTACAAGAAACTGTCGCGCGCGGATGGAGACTTGCCTTCCAGGTAGTCACGCTGGTCGATCCCGTCGAGCGTCGTCTTGACAATTGCGGGATATGTACCCGCTTCGATCTCTTTTTTCAGGCCATCGCCCTTCGGACCGCCCGCGATGTTCACCAACGTCGGCAGCCAGTCGAGCGCCGAGAACATCTCGTTCTTCACCGTGCCGGGCTCGATGTGCCCCGGCCAGCGAACCACAAGCGGCACCCGCATGCCGCCTTCCCAAGTGCTGAGCTTTCCGCCCTTGAACGGGGTGGTGCCACCATCTGGGAAGGTAATCGTTTCGGCGCCGTTATCGGTGGTGAAGACGACGATGGTGTTGTCGAGTTCTCCCATCTCCTCGAGCCTCTTCAGAACGTAGCCGATGTTGTCGTCCATCTGCTTCATGCCGGCTTCGTTGACACCCCAATCCTTGCCGCCGGGCTCGCCGACCATATTAAGATATTTGTCGGGCAACACCGTCGTGATGTGCATGCGGGCCGGGTTGTACCAGACGAAGAACGGCTTTTTGGTTTTCTCGGGGTCATTCCTGTCAAGGAAATCGATGACCTTGCCTGAAATCTCTTCGTCAATCGTCTTGGAGCGTTCAAGCGTCAGCGGGCCCTCATCCTTGCATGTCTGGTTGGCCGCGGACCCGTCGGAGGATGTGCACGCGAGCATCGGACGCGGCGGCGTAAGGCAGGTCGTGGTCTTCGGGTCCACGGACGCCGGGTCTTCCCTTAGGCCGGGGATCGGCGTGTTCTTGCAAGGTGGTGCGATCCCCTGCTCGGTTGCGGTCTTGTTGATGTCGGGGAAGCTCACCCCCTGCATGGCATCGAGGTGATAGAGGTAGCCCCAGAATTCCTGGAACCCGTGTGCTGTCGGCAGGGATTCGGTGGTATCTCCGAGATGGTTCTTGCCGAATTCACCCGTCGAGTAGCCGAGATCATTTAGGAACCTGGCGAGATGAGGCGTGCCGGCCCGCAGGTAGGACGGGCTTCCGGGAATCTCCGGGAGAACCATGCCGACGCGCACCGGCTGCATGCCGGTGATGAACGCGGTCCGCCCAGCTGTGCAGCTCTGCTCGGCATAGTAAGTCATGAACTTCGCCCCTTCCCGGCCGATGCGGTCGATATTGGGCGTTTCACCGACTGCGAGACCTTGGTGATAGATGCTCGGCTGCATCCAGCCGATGTCGTCACCCATGATGAACAGGATGTTGGGTTTCCTGCTCTCCTGCGCATGGATTGCCGCCGTGCTCGCCAACAGGCTGCCGGCGACCGCCATTGCTGCTGTTATGAACTTTGTAGTCCGTCTCATTTCGAATGCCTCCCTCACGGGGCCGCATTGGCGGCCAAGGTTAGTTGAAAGATAAGTCAGAGCAAAAGGGGGCTTGTCGGCGACATCCAAGTTTACTGACCAGCAAATTTGACCAGATCTTTTCGGTAAAGACGCGGCTCCTCGGCCCGCACGGTGACCCTCAACTTGCGGAAGAGGGATTTCCGCTCTTCCATCCATTTTCTACATTGTATTGGCGGCAGCAGATATTGCCCTTTGGGGAATCCGCCGGAGCTGAGTCGCCAGTGATGGGAGCCGTCCGCGACGTATTTCCCGCGCCCCGCATCGAGACCTCCCTAAAGGACAATAGGCAGCAACCGCGGCCGCATGTCATAAGATGCTCGCAGGGGGAGGTTCCAGCGATGGGCAGGACCATGAGTGCAGTGGACGCATACGAAACGGAATTTGAAGGCTTCGCCTGGGTGCCCGCCCGAACGTTCACCATGGGATCGAACAGGCACTATCCTGAGGAGGCCCCCGCCCATCCGGTAAAGGTTGACGGCTTCTGGATCGACGTGACGCCCGTGACCAACCGCCAGTTCGCCGCGTTCGTCAAAGCCACCGGACATGTCACCGTCGCAGAAAAGGCTCCAAAGGCTTCCGACTATCCCGGTGCGATCCCCAGGATGCTGCGCGCCGGATCACTCGTATTCACTCAGCCGAAAACCGTCGTCGGCCCCGACATCAGACAGTGGTGGTCGTTCAAGTTCGGCGCCTACTGGCGGCATCCTTATGGCGGCCGCAGCGATATCCGCGGGAAGCTCGACCATCCGGTCGTCCATGTTGCCTATAGCGACGCCCTAGCGTATGCCCACTGGGCCGGGAAGGACCTGCCGACCGAGGCCGAATGGGAGCTGGCCGCTCGGGGAGGTCTCGAGGACGCCGAATTCGCATGGGGCGACGAATTGATCCCCGGCGGAAAGCTCATGGCCAACATCTGGCAGGGTGCGTTTCCCACAGTGAGCACAAAGCCCGCAGGAGCAGATAGAACATCACCTGTCGGGTCGTTCCCAGCGAACGGCTACGGCATCCACGACATGATCGGCAACGTCTGGGAATGGACGACGGATTTCTGGTCGACCCGCCACTCGGAGCCTGCGACGAAATCATGCTGCATTCCCCAAAATCCACAAGGCGGCGACCGAGAAGCGAGCTTCGACCTCCGCGAGCCGGAAATACGAATTCCACGGCGGGTGCTGAAAGGCGGATCACATCTTTGCGCGCCGAACTACTGCCGGCGCTACCGTCCCTCCGCCCGCCATGCGGAACCAGAAGACACGTCCACCAGCCACGTTGGGTTCCGATGCGTCAAGCGAATCCTAAACAACTAAGGCGAGGCATTCGGGTGCGTGTGCTCAGGTCGATCGTGGCATAGCATGAGCGCCAAAATGGAAAGGGCGCTTCTCGACATCATGTCGGAGCGCCCTCGGTCGGAAATGGCAACGTTGCGCGGAGGCCATCGTCCCAGAACCTTATCTGAGCGGATTCAGATATGCCGTGCAAGATTTCGCCCAGCTGCGCAACGTAGATGGCGGTCCACCCACAGACCCTCGACTGCTTGTCCATAAGATTTCCAATGTGGCGGCGCCGAGCACATTTCCCGCCATCAACCGCTTAGCCTGTGTAGGTATTCTCCTTTGCGACGAAACGGTGACAGAGAAGTCCTGATCGTGAGATCGTGATTCCGTTTCAGACTCGATCGAGATATGCTCGCCGTGCGTTTTTAGAGAGCGGGCGGCGGACCTCGAAGAGTGCGGCGGTGAGTACTCGATCCTCCACGCCACGACACAGGTGGCAGTGATTCCGACGTCGTCAATGACCTCATCTGAAGGACGAGCCTGATCTCGTTCCACTCGTCCAGAAGCGCATCAAACAGCGGACGAAACGCTGGCCCCAGAGATGTCGGTGACCCGATCTAGAAACGCAAGCTCATCGGAGAGAAAAGGAAGGCGCTCAAGCCCGCAAACAAGACCGCGAAATCAGGGTGATGGAAGTCTTGCGCGTGATGCTTGCTGCGTTCCTGTTGCTACCCGCTCGCTGTCCTTCCGCCGGACCCACCACGAACCCGGTCGCCAGCCTCCCGTCGGCATGATCGACAGAACTAGGAAAACTCAACTGCCAAGTCTGGTTCACCATCATCGCGGCTACCGGGTTGCGATCTGCACCCAGAGCGGCCATTTCGCCGAAATTACTCCGCCAGGCGACAACTCGCGCGTCATTCGGCATGACACGACGCCATCATCGACGAGTGCATTCCTCCTCAGCGGATGGCGCGCAATTTCACTTCCACTCCGTCGTACGTGTACAGCTTCGCAGCCCCAGACATTGACCCCAGAGACTTCTCGTGGACCGAAACGCAGAACGAGCGCCACGCAGGAGATAAACCAGAACGCGGCGCGAGTGCAGATAGGGTCAGTAGCCGTTAATGCCGTTGCCACGAACTGGGCCAATCCCGGCGGGGGTGGCGTAGGAATTGTTCTCTGCGCCGGTCGTTGCGCATCCTGAAAGCGTACAGAGTAATATTGCTGCCGCGAAAATGTGCTTTAGGGGCATGGCATATCGATCTTTGATTGTTTTTGGCTCGGTCAACTCAGCGATTTCAAAACTGACTTTCTCCGCCTTCAGCTTGCGTGGAAACGGTTGCATGCTTGGATCCTCCCGCTGTCGTTCTACGAGGTAACCCTTCCATCCATTTTCTACATTGTATTAGCGCAAGCAGATATTGCCCTTTGGGGAATCCCCGTAGGGGATCTCGAATTGCCGCCGATCGGAGCCATCGCGAAAACCCAATGCCGCTACCGTCCGCGTCCCGCCGTCCAGTATGTCCGCGTATTCGGTCGCCAGTACGACGGGAAGCGTGGGAAACCGCTCACATGCTCTTAGCGCCGGTCCTTCTGCGTGCCGCCGGCTGCCCGGATGCGGGAGCGTATACCTATGGGGAACGGCGACTAGACCTGCGTATAGATGCGCCGATGCCCGACCGGACGTAGGCTTCTCGCGTGGAATTGATTGGCAGGACACAGAAGCGCCGGTCGGCTGCCGATAATCAGCAGCCTGACCCCTGGCCTCGGCACCACCGTCAATTCAGGAGACAGATACAGAGGCCGCCCAATGCCGGTGGCCGTTGCAGCATATTCAACCTTTAGTCTATGGAGCCGGCAGTGACATCCATCCGCATCATGACTGAACCCCGTCGTCGCCGGAAACCGGCGATCCTTGCTGCGATTGCCATTCTCGCCGTTGCGGGCGGATCGGCCACAGCCTTCTGGTTTGCAGGGACGGAGCCGACCATTGCCGCCCCGGAGCCAAAGTCGCCGGCCGTGCCGGTCGAGGTCGCCACGCCTGACGTTACCGACGTGCCTGTCTATCTCGACGGCCTTGGCACGGTGCAGGCGAACTATACGGTCAATATCACGACGCGTGTCGACGGAGAGCTCCAGAGCGTGATGTTTGACGAGGGGCAGGCCGTCAAGAAGGGCGATGTGCTCGCCATCATAGACCCTCGCCCTTTCCAGGCAGCCGACGATCAGGCTGCCGCAAAGATCAAGCAGGACCAGGCCGACCTCGCCAACGCCCAATATCTGCTCGGCAAGGACCAGAAACTGGGCCAGCAGCAGATCGTCACGCAGGAAACCGTTGAACAGCAACAAAGCATGGTGGCAAGTGCACAGGCACAGCTCGTGCAGGATCAGGCGGCCAAGGAGGCCGCTGACATCTCGCTCTCCTACACGCAAATCCGCTCGCCGATCGACGGCCGCACGGGTATCCGTCGGATCGACGCCGGCAACGAGGTCCACACGACCGATACGACCTCGATCGTCACGATCACCCAGACACAGCCAATCACGGTTGTCTCCACACTGCGTGAGGACGATCTCGATTCTGTGCGCGACGCGCTGAAGGCCGGCCCGGTCGAGGTGACGGCGATGTCGATGGACCAGTCGCGGCAGCTTGCGTCAGGCACGCTCTCGCTCATCGACAACGAAATCGATCAGGCAAGCGGCACGATCCGCATCAAATCGATTTTTGAGAACAAGGATGATGCGCTCTGGCCTGGTCAATTCGTGACGCTGAGGGTCAAGCAGCAGACGCTCCAGAAGGCCGTGACCATTCCTTCCGCAGCACTTGAGCGGGGAGAGGACGGCTTCTTCGTCTACGTTATCGATGCCACCGGCACGGCTGCAGTGCGCAAGGTCACCCCCGGGCCGATCGAGAGCGGCCACGCCGTCATCGAAAAGGGCCTTTCCGGCAACGAACAGGTCGTCACGTCGGGCCAGTATCGGCTGGATGTCGGCACTCATGTCAGCATTCAACAGGCGGCCGCTACGCAAGCTGCCAGCAAGGAGTAGGCCATGTCGATCTCCTCCTGGTTCATCGAGCGGCCGATCGCCGCCTCGCTAATGATGGCAGGTCTCTTCGGCCTCGGTATCGTCGCCTACCCTCTGCTGCCGGTTGCACCCCTGCCGCAAGTCGATTTTCCGACAATCCAGGTCTCGACACAGCTCCCCGGCGCCGATCCGAAGACGATGGCATCGGCGGTAACCCAGCCGCTGGAGCGGCAGTTCGGCCAGATCCCCGGCGTCACCCAGATGACCTCGACGAGCACGCTCGGCTCGAGCGCGATCACTCTGCAATTCGATCTGTCGCGCGACGTCGATAGCGCCGCCCAGGACGTGCAGACCGCAATCAACGCAGCCGGAGGGCAATTGCCGACGGACCTGCCTTCGCCGCCAACCTATCGCAAGGTCAATCCCGCCGATCCGCCGGTCATGGTTCTTGCGCTCACTTCGGATACACTGCCGCTGACGCAAGTCGACGATTTTGCCGAAAGCGTGCTCGCCCAGCATGTCAGCCAGATCGACGGCGTTTCGCAGGTTCTGATCTTCGGACAGCAGAAGCCGGCCGTGCGCCTGCAGATCGATCCCGGCAAGATCGCCGAGATGGGACTTTCGCTTGAGGATATCCGCAGCGCCGTGACCAGCATCACCAGCAACTCACCGAAAGGCAGTGTGCAGGGTGGAGAGCACACCTACACGATCTATGACAATGACCAGCTCCTCAAGGCCGCCCCCTGGAACGATTCGATCGTCGCTTATCGCGACGGCGCTCCGGTGCGCATCAGCGATATCGGTCAGGCGATCGACGGACCGGAGAACGATCAGCTGGCAGCCTGGGCCGATGGCAAGCGGGCGATCCTCCTGCCGATCTTCAAACTGCCGGGCGCCAACATCATCGATACGGTCGGTGCGATCCGCGCTGCCCTGCCGCAGCTGCAAGCGATCGCCCCGGCGGCCCTCCACCTCTCCATCCTCAGCGACCGGACAACCACGATCCGCGCCTCGGTGGCGGATGTCGAAACGACGCTTGTTATTACCATCGCCCTTGTGGTCATGGTGATCTTCGTCTTCCTGCGCAATGTCTGGGTGACGGTGATCCCGAGCGTCACCGTGCCGCTGGCGCTCCTGGCCACATTGGCGCTGATGTATGTCGCTGGCTTCAGCCTCGATAATCTCTCGCTGATGGGCTTGAGTATCGCCGTCGGTTTCGTCGTCGACGATGCGATCGTCATGGTCGAGAACATCCATCGCCATATGGAGATGGACAAAACGCCGAAACAGGCGGCAATCGACGGCGCGCGCGAAATCGGCTTCACCATCATTTCGATCAGTATCTCGCTCGTCGCCGTCTTCATTCCGCTGCTCCTGATGGGCGGAATTGTCGGCCGGCTGTTCCGCGAGTTCGCAATCACAGTGACGATGACGATCGTCGTCTCGGCAATCGTCTCGCTGACCATCACACCGATGATGAGTTCACGCTTCCTTAAGCCGGAAAAAGACGCCCACCACGGCAGGCTTTATGTAATGAGCGAGCAGGCATTCGACGGGCTTCTTGCGGCCTATCGCTACACGCTTGATATAGCGCTGCGCCATCACCGGCTGACCATGACAGTCTTCATCGCTTCGCTTGCGGCAACCGGCTTCCTGTTCGTCAATATTCCCAAAGGCTTCTTCCCGATCCAGGACACCGGCCTGATCACCGGTACACTTGAAGCCGCGCAGGATATTTCCTTCGCTGAAATGTCGCGCCACCAGCTCGAGGCAGGCAATATCGTTGCCAGCGATCCCGGGGTTGCGACCGTCGGCATGGCCGTCGGCAGCGGGGCCGGCCAGACCGTCAATAACGGCCGCATGTTCATCACGCTGAAGCCTGAAGGCCAGCGCGATGCCTCGGCAAGCGAAATCATCAACCGGCTTCGTCCGAAACTCGCGCAGATGCAGGGTGCAGAACTCTTCCTGCAGCCGGCGCAGGATATCAACGTCGGCGGACGGGCTTCGGCCACGCAGTTCCAATATACGCTGCAGGACGGCAATGCCGACGAGTTGGACGACTGGGCAGCCAAGCTGCTTGCCACATTCAAGACGCTGCCGGAGCTGACCGATGTCGCCACCGACCAGCAGAATAGCGGCGCTACCGTCACGCTTACGATCGACCGTGACCAGGCATCGCGCTTCGGCATTGCGCCGCAAATGATCGACGATACGCTTAACGATGCTTTCGGCCAGCGCCAGGTCACCCAGTATTTCACCGACCTGAACAGCTACCATGTGGTTCTCGAGCTTGCCCCCCAGTTCCAGAAATCGCCGCTGGCGATCAATGGCCTCTACATCAAATCGCCGCTGACCGGCGAGCAGGTTCCCTTGAACGAGCTCGTCAAGCAGACGACGGAACCGACGGCCGTGCTTGCCGTCAACCACCAGAGCCAATTTCCGGCCGTCACACTCTCCTTCAACCTCGCAAAAGGGACCGCACTCAGCCAGGCGGTTGCCGCGATCAACAAGGCTGAGACCGATCTCGGCAAGCCGGCAACCGTCATCGGCACGTTCCAGGGCAATGCGCAGGCCTATCAGAGTTCGCTCTCAAGCGAACCGCTGCTGGTGCTTGCTGCGATTGCTGTGATCTATCTGATCCTCGGCGTGCTCTACGAGAGCTATTTCCATCCGCTGACGATCCTGTCGACGCTTCCCTCCGCCGGTCTTGGTGCTCTCGCCATGCTCTGGGCCTTCGGCTTCGACTTTACCGTCATCGCGCTGATCGGCGTGATCCTCTTGATCGGCATCGTCAAGAAGAACGGCATCATGATCGTCGACTTCGCCATTGCCGCCCAGCGCGAGAAGGGACTGTCGCCGGAAGACGCAATCCGTCAGGCCTGTCTCCTCCGCTTCCGTCCGATCATCATGACGACAGCGGCGGCACTTCTTGCCGGCCTGCCGCTGATGCTCGGCCACGGCACCGGCTCGGAACTGCGCCAGCCGCTCGGCTATGCCATGGTCGGCGGCCTGCTCATCAGCCAGGTGATGACGCTCTACACCACCCCGGTCGTCTACCTCTACCTGGAAAAGCTGAGCGAATTCGTCAGCCGCAGACGGCACGCCACCACCGGCGCCTCAACTCAAGCTCCGGCGGAATAACCCTCCCAATCGACACGAAAGGATTAAAACCATGGAACCTCTTTCTAGACGTACGGTTCTAGCGCTTGGAGCGATGGGCGGAACGGCACTGGCGGCGGGTGCTGCGCGCGCGGCGAGCTTCGGCAATCCCGATCAGCCGGCGGAGGGAGCTATCAACGCCAATCCAGGCGGCCTTTCCGATCCCGGCCCGAAGAACCCTGCCATCAACGACCAGTTTCCCGCGTTCGGCAGTCCGCCGGCAACCGATGTCGGCGATATGCAGCTCTTTTGGGGATCATTCAACAATGCGCCCAAGCGCATCCAGAACGGCGGCTGGGCACGGCAGGTGACGCAGGCCGATTTTGCGATTTCCCAAGCGGTCTCCGGCGTCAACATGCGCCTCGGCCCCGGCGGCATTCGCGAGATGCATTGGCATCGGGCTTCCGAATGGGCGATCATGACCAATGGCCGCTGCCGGGTGACCGTGCTTGATCCGCAGGGCCGCGCCTATGTGCAGGACGTCGAGGCTGGCGATCTCTGGTATTTTCCAGCCGGCTTCCCGCATTCGCTGCAGGGCCTTGGGCCCGAAGGCGCCGAATTCGTCCTCGTCTTCGACGAGGGCGACCAGTCCGAATACGGCACGTTGCTCCTGACCGACTGGCTGGCTCATACATCGCCTGAGCTGCTTGCCAAGAACTTCGGGGTGCCGCAGGACACGTTCAAGAACATCCCATTGCAGGATCTCTGGATCTTTCAGGGCAAGGAGCCGGGTCCGCTTTCGGCCGACCAGGAGGCCGTGGCTTCCGCAGGCCTGCCGCCCTACCCTTTCACCTACAGGCTGACGGCTTCGGCACCGCTGAAGCAGAATGCGTCGGGCACGATCCAGCTTGCCGACAGCAACATCTTCAAGGTGTCGAAGACGATCGCTGCGGCGATCGAGACGATCAAGCCGGGCGGCGTGCGCGAAATGCACTGGCATCCGAATGCCGACGAATGGCAGTACTGGATCAAGGGCGAAGGCCGCATGACGGTGTTCGATGCCGGCCCGCGCAGCCAGACCGCCGACTTCCGGCCTGGCGATATTGGCTATGTCAAACGCAGCCAGGGCCATATCATCGAAAATACCGGCAAGACGGACCTTCAGTTCGTCGCCGTCTTTAAAGTGGCTGAATATCAGGAAGTCGGCCTCTCCTCGTGGCTGACCCATACACCGGCCGCCCTCGTTGCCCAGCATCTCAATATCAGTGTCCAGGACATAGCGAAATTTCCCGCCGACCAGCCGGGGATCATGCCGAAGGCCTGACCCCGAATATTATGCCCGAGAGTTGATCCCTTGCATTAAGCCTGCAAAACAATACCTCCGCCCTAGCAGATGGCGGAGGTTTTTGGCATTGCCCAAAAATCGGCATTCATTTTCTGGCAGATTTGAAAAAATCTGCGTTTAGCCGGAATAAAATCGGCCATGCTTTCGTATACTCAATCATGGAACGGAAAGAACGCCCCTTCGATGTCATCGGTCAGCTTGCAGCGCTTCGACGCTACGCACGCTCGCTGGTGCGCAATTCGGATGAGGCGGAGGATCTGGTGCATGATGCGCTGGTCCGGGCCTTCGAGAAGCGCAAGAGCTTCCGCAGCGGCGGAAACCTGCGCACCTGGCTGCTTTCCATCCTGCACAATGCGCATATCGACCGTGTTCGGCAGAACCGCTCCCTGACACGCCGCCATGACGAGGCGGCCGTCGAGGCGGAACAGTCGCTACCGGCCGGACAGGAACATGCGGTGCGCCTGAAGCAGGTGCGCAACGCCTTTTTCGATTTGCCGGAAGAACAGCGTGAGGCGCTGCACCTCGTGGCGATCGAGGACCTTTCGTACCAGGAAGCAGCCAATGCGCTCGGCATTCCTGTCGGTACGCTGATGTCGCGTATTTCCCGAGCCCGCGCCCAGCTGCGCGAGCTCGAGGAGAAGGCGCCGCGTACTGCGCATCTGAGATTGATTGGGGGGAACGGCAATGAAGGCGATTGATCCAATCATTGATGCCGATCTCGACGCCTATGTGGACGGCGAGCTCGATGTCGCACGGCGCATCCAGGTGGAATCCTATCTCTCCGAGAACCCGGCGATTGCCGCCAAGGTCATGGCTGATCTCAGCATGAGAGGCGAATTGCGTTTGGCACTTGCCGGCGAAAGCGCCTTCGGCCGCGCTGAAACGCGCGATGTCGCCCGCCGGCTGGAGCGTGGCCTTTCTTATGGCCGCATCCTGCATTCCATGCAGCGCATCGCTGCGGTCGGTGTTCTCTTGGCGGCCGGCTGGGTGGCGCATAATTCCTTCGGCGCCTTTACGGCAACGGAGGTCGCAGCTTCTGTTCCGGCACCGGCCTATGTCGAGGATGCGGTGCGTGCCTATCGCACCGTTGCCGTGCGCGAAACCATTCGATCGCAGGCGGCCCCGGCCTATAGCGCCGAGGAAATCCGCGCTGCGACAGCAATTGTCATGCCCGAACTGCCAAAGGACTGGAAGGTCGCCGATGTGCAGATCTTCCCGTCGGATTTTGGCCCGAGCGTCGAAATGGCAATCGAGGAAGCCGACGGCAAGCGCCTGTCGCTCTTTGCCGTCCGGCCGGGTGCCTTCGAGGTGAAGCCGGTCAGCCATGTCGCCCTTGAAAAAATAGAAGCCGCTTACTGGCAGATTGGCGAGGTCGCTTACGCGCTGATCGCCGAAAACAAAGGCACCAATCTCGATCAGGCGGCCGAACGGCTTGCCCGATCGCTCTACTAGTTTAACCGAGGAGATCAGTCATGAACCCGATCAATCCCCGCTATGGTACCGGCTCGGCCGCCAATACGCAGGTCCTTTTCGATGAAGGCCTGCGCCAGCACATGCTGCGCGTCTATAATTACATGGCGCTTGGCCTCGTCATCACCGGCATCGTCGCCTTCGTCGTCGGCTCCACGCCGGCGCTCTACGTGCCGATCTTCCAGTCGCCGCTCAAGTGGGTGGTGATGCTGGCGCCGCTCGCCTTCGTCTTCTTCTTCTCGTTCCGCATCCAGTCGATGTCATCGAGCACCGCTCAAATGACCTTCTGGGCCTTCTGCGCAGTGATGGGCCTGTCGCTTGCCTCCGTCTTCCTGGTCTTCACCAAGACCAGCATCGCGCAGACCTTCTTCATCACCGCTGCCATGTTCGGCACGATTAGCCTCTACGGCTATACGACCAAGCGCGACCTCTCGAAGATGGGCTCGTTCCTGATGATGGGCCTGTTCGGCATCATCATCGCCTCGGTCGTCAATATCTTCCTGGGCTCGTCCGCCCTGCAGTTCGCGATCTCGGTGATCGGCATCGTGGTCTTCGTCGGCCTCACCGCCTACGACACGCAGAATATCAAGGAACAGTATTCGGAAAACTACGATCAGGAATCGAACCAGAAGCTTGCTGTCTTCGGCGCGCTCTCGCTCTACCTGAACTTCGTCAACATTTTCCAGCTTCTGCTCAACTTCACGGGCGAACGGGAATAAAGACCGCGCTTCTGGGGGCAATGGAAGCGCAAGAGCGCCCGGTCTGTGATCTGTGACAGGATGGCAGGCCGGGCGTTCACCCTAAAGGAAACGGCTGGGTTTGACGCCCGGCCGTTTTCCTTTGTCTCCCGGCATCGGTGCGCCGATCGGGACTTTTTCGGACGCGGTCGTTGCTGCTATCGGCTGGAATCTTGGCACATCGAGGACGAAGGCTAGAGCAGATCCTACTTAATCCGGATCGTATCCGGCGGCCCGGAAATAGTTCGCGCCTTCGTCAGGGGCATCGTAAACTTAAAAGTCGTGAGGCAATAATAGCGGGCCGCCTTGGCTGTCGCTGTTTACGCCCGAGCGATCTGCGGCCACACGGCTCATCGGCGCAGCACGTAGTTCGCGATAGTGGCTTGAGATGACGTCGTGGCGCGGGATGTAAACAGGTTGGCAATCGGATCATGGATGGAGACGAAGCGTTGCAAATGTCGCTTCGACTTGAAGCATTTCATGATCCGTTCTCGCCGCCTGATTGGCTGACGGGAATTCTCTGCTCGATTGTTCAGCCCCTTGTGAGAGCGATGTTCAACGCCGGGCATGATCTGACGCTTTGCGGCATCGTAGGATCGAAGCTTGTCAGTAACCATCACACGCGGCGCGCGGCCGTGACCCTTTAACAGTTTTCGCATCAAACGCCGGGCCGCCTGGGCATTTCGGCGACTTTGAACCAGCACTTCAAGAACGAAACTATCCTGATCGACGGCGATTTCGTTACGCAGACCGCCTTGCGTGAAGCCGAAGCTGTGATCGAGGCCGCCGAAGTCGTTCGCCTAACGGCGCGCGATCGCGCGCGCGTGCTTGAACTGCTCGAAAATCCGCCCAAGCCCAACGCGAAGCTGCGGGCGACGATAGCGGCGTTGCCTGACACTTTATGACGCTGCCTGCCTGGGGAGAGGAAGCAATCGCGAAATCGCATGATCGCCAGTCGTTCGACTGCGGCGATCCGGCGATGAACGACTTTTTCCGACGCTACGCGCGTCAAAGCCACGAACAGAATGCCTCAAAGACTTTCTGTGCGATCGACGTTTCTATGCCCAACCGCGTACTGGGCTTCTACACCATCGCCCCCTCTGCAGTCACGCACGAGGGCGTGCCGGCGTCGATGACGAAGGGTTTAGCCCAGCACGAGGTTTCTGGCTTCAAGCTCGCTCGGATCGCAACCAGTCTCTCCGTGGCGGGACATGGTTTGGGCGGCCAGCTTCTGGCGGCTGCAGCGCTTAGTTGTCTGCGGATAGCGTCGCAGGCAGGTGGCATGTTGCTAATTATCGACGGCAAGAGCGAGCGTGCGGCCCGATGGTATGTCAGCTATGGGGCCGAGCCGCTGGAGAACCAGCCACTCACGCTTGTCATGCCGCGCGCCACCTTCGCCGGCGACCTCAAGGCCAAGGGCCTTCTCTGACGGAAATCGTCACCGACTATCCTTCGACATCGCGCCTCGCCTTTCGGCAATTACGCAATGGCTCGGCACCGCATTAGATGCCGCATGGGGTGGCGCTATTCCTCTTGCACGAAGCTGCGATAGATCGGAGCATTGAGAGAGGTGCTAGGATCGCATCCGATCCCGTTGCCCGCGGACTCGAGCGACCATACGCCTTTCCACATGCACGGTGCGCCGGAACTATAGACAGGGCGTGACGTTCGGGTGCACGTACGCACACTTGACGTACAATGATCCCGATCTAACTTGACGTGTACGTCATTTTGACGTACACATAGCCACATCGTTACACTCGAATAGGAGGCGACTATGCTTGCTTTCAAAGACATGACTGCCGAAATCGATGAACCAAACGACGCACGTATGGGCTTTCGTACGAAGGCGCGCATCAAGACGGCAATCCAACGCGCTGCTGCGTTGTCGGGTGTAGACGACTCCGCTTTTACGATCAACGCTGCTTACCAATCCGCCATGACGACGATTGCCGCTCATGAACGGACTCTTTTGCAGCCAGCCGATCATGCTGCGTTTTTTGCTGCACTGGACAATCCGCCAGAGCCGACAGATAGACTTAAGGCTGCTTTCAAGCGTCACAGCGAGACTGTCGTCTCAAAATAATGCCGCAAAACGATACGCCCAAACCAATCATCGAGCCGCTCGATCCCTCAAAACATGATCGGGCGGCTTTTTCGTGCGGCATTGAGCAGGTCGACAACTTCTTTCAGAAGACCGCAAACAAGCTTCACAAGAGCGACAATCTTCGTGTTTTCGTGATGACGAAAGACGGAGGCCCGGTTATTGGCTTCTACGCCATCAACAGCCACGCTGTTGATTATACGGAGCTTCCGAAAAGGTTCGCTCGCGACCGACCCGGACATGGGTCAATTCCCGCGGCCTACATCTCAATGATCGGTCGCGACTTGAAATTCGCTGGCAGCGGATACGGCGGCGACCTGCTGATCGACTGCTTGACGCGAATCGCGCGTATCTCGGATGAAATAGGTACGGCAATCGTCATGCTCGACGTCCTGGATTGCGGTGATGCGGAACGAACCGATAGACAAGTAAAGCTTTACAAAGAATACGGCTTCCAGCCTCTGCCGACAAACGCGCTGCGGATGTTCATCCCAATCGCAACGATCAAAAAAATGTTCGACTGAATCTTGCCGCTCGCAGAGTGAAGCGCTACCCGATTTTGGGCCTGCCAGAGCTGGATTTTTCCGGGGTTAAGGCTCAGTTCGGCGGGGGTGCCGATGAGCCGTTCATGAGCGAAATCGGCACCTTGTTGCCGATCGCGCTGTGTGGCCGTAACTCGTTATAGATCCTATGCAAGCTCGTCGCGGAGCTTGATAATTCGCCTCCGCTTTTCCATGGAGGATGATCATGAGAGCTGCAGATTTCAACGATTGCTATATCGCCCTTTAACTCAGCCAGCGAACTTGGCTTATCGGCTACTTCCTGCCTGGCTCAGACAAGGTGTAGACGACCTCAGTTGCCGACGGCAACGCCGAGGCTCTCCTGTTAGTCCAAGAATTCGTCCGCACCTCCCTAACCAAACGAAGAACTGCCTCCTCGGAACGAGGAGTGATGGATGACGATCGAGATTTCAGCGCAATCTGCCTTGTCGCGGACGGTGCAGGGCGGGGATGTGCTTCAGGCTGATGAGGTATTGGCGATGTTGCGGCGGCACGAGCTTGGCTGGGGCGCCAAGCGGAGGGCGTGCATCGATAAATGGTGAAAACCGGGTATGAACCGGGGATCCGGAAAACCCGATGGCGTGACAGCATCCTGTACGCTTCTTGATAGGGACCATGACCCGCGGACTTCATCAGGGCTCGCAATGTTCATGCTGCGAATTTCAAGGCCGGACACATGGGAGCACTCTACCGGAGTTCATTTTTATCAAATCATGCCTTGACCGAAGGGGTGTCCACACACCTCTCGCGGGGAGGAAACCCGACTGACTCGCTGAAGGCCACGAGGCCCGCGTGGTAACGGTCGCCTCTCAGCAAGTCCGGCGGGCGCCCCCGCGCGGAAGGCCCACTTGGACCTTCCTTCACCAACGCAGCCGCCGGCGATGCCCTCCCTTTCCGGCCAGCCTCATCAGGGCAGGAAGGTGATCGCATCTTCCGGTTCCAGTTGAGCCCGCAGGCTTGCGGTCAGCCGGTCCGGGCCTAGCGAGCGCAGATCGTCGTTAAAGTCGCCGAGGTTGGGTGACAGCACCAGTGGCAGGATTCCATATTCCCGCGCTCGTCGACTCAATCCCTCCATACCATGCCGGCCGGCGGCATCCGCGTCGGCGGCGATGTAGATGCGCAGACATCCGGGCGGGAACCGGAAGGCGGCAAGATGATTGGCCGTCAGCGCCGCGACCATCGGCATGCCGGGTATGATGGCGACAAGCGAAAGCAAGGTTTCGAGGCCCTCGCCCACTGCTATGACAGGAACGGGTTCGCTCACAGGAAAGCGGAAGCGGACACCATTGCCGAGCAGCTTGCCGAGCGCGCGGCGGGGATCGTCCACCTTGGCCTTGCCGCCGCCGTCCGGGTCAAGCCAGGTCCGGTGAACCCCGGTGATCTGCCCTTCCCGATCGGTCACGGCCGCGATCAGAGCCGGATAGCTTGTCGTCCGACCGGTCAGGAGATCGCGATAGTGACAGGACGAGTGGAAGCGCAGCGCCGCATGCGTCGATGCTCGCAGGATGCCGCGCTCGCGCAGATAGACGTCAGCAAGCGTGCCTGCGAGCGGCTGTGTCATCCCAAACAGTCGCCGTGCCCGCTCAGTCGTCGGCCACTCGACCGACGCAGAATCACCGGCGTTGCCCTCTCTGAACGAGTGTAGATCGGGCTGGGGCAGGCTGAGGAAATGACGCACCTCATCGGCCACGTCGCGGAAGTCAACGAGACCGCAGCTCTCGCGAACGAGATCCAACAGATCGCCGAACTGGCCGGTCGCAGCATCCGTCCACCTGCCAGCGCGCGGGCCGATCAGATGCACGTAGAGCGACCGACCCTTGCTGTTGGCAACGTCGCCGACGAGCCAATAGTTGCCAGCCCGGCGGCCGGCGGAGAGGTAGTGGTGGCAGACGGCCTCGGCATCTTGCGCGAGACGGTCTGCCAGCTCCGAAGCGGACAACATGGCAAACCTCCGTCACGATTGGCGCGCGATATCGATGAGGCGATGGCGCTGTTTCAATCGCTCGAGGATGACCGGACCTTCCTCTGTCGTGGTTACGAAGAACCGCACCTTCCAGGCGATCATCTCGGAGAAGAGGCTGGTTGACCTCGGCCAGTCACGCATGCCGTGGGTGAAGCCGACGACCTCGACGTGGCACTTGTCCATGACGGGCATTCGCCGCAGGGTCCTCTCACCGACAAGGCCGATGATCGAGGATCCGTCATGGGCGTGATCGGCGCGGGATTTGACCCAGTCGTAAAGTTCGCCGAGGGAAAGATAGCGCTCATCGTCGGGCCCCGAGAACCACTCCGACGACATACGGCCGATGCGCTCGCCGCGCGAGATGTCGAGCTTGAAACCGGTTGACACCGAGCGGGAATGTTGGGCAAGATTGTTCATGGTGCAGTCTCCAGAAACGAAAGAGCCCGGCGGAAGCATCGTCGCGACGGAGACGAAGAGCGCGCGGCAATTTCGTCTTCATCCTGCCCCTGCTCGCGCAGTGTCTGAAACGCCCTGAACTGATCGAGGGGATGGAGGTCGACGCGATGAACGTTCGCGGCAAGAGAATCCTCGACTTCAGGTGCCTCTCCCCTGCTGACAACGCATGGACCGCCGTCGGTCTGCGGAAGTCGCTTCTGGGACACGAGCAATTCACGGGCGTAATAGCGCCGGCCGCCGGCGGGGACGCGATAAGTGCCGGTCTCGTTGCAGTCGCCGTCGAGTTCAGCGCAAGCATTGAGGCTGCTCAACAGTCCCCTACGGGCAATGTCCTCCCCAAGATCCTCGATCGAGACATGCGCTTTGGTCTTCCGGACGTTCTGCTGGCTCAAGACCAGCTTGTTGAAGGAAATATCGCACCCTGCGCTGTGCGTGATTTTCTGAATGGCCTGTGCCATGTCATTTCTCCGTGACGAGCCGGCCGTAGCCTCTCTCCAGCCTCCAAGCCCGTCGCGGAATCCCCCTTCCCTCCTCTTCCTCTGCACCGCCGGCCGCCTGCAACTTCGCATCGCCGAGGCCCGCTACCCTCTCTCGTTGATTGGTCGCGGCTTACCCCCCAATTGCATTGCCACAGTGTGCACCACTCGCGCGCAGGTCCGGTGAGTTGCCGATGATAAAATCCAGCCTGGTTTTCCTGATTGCGTTACGCAACGCCGTTACCACGGCGATGCCGAGCGGATCGTCGACACGACCCTCGACGAGGTGGCGGAATGCTGGCGCAGGCCGGCGCGTCGAGCTTCGCGGCTTAGGAAAAGCAGTGTCGTTTATGACGACGAGGTCGTGAGATCAGCCGACGGGAACCTGGTCATGCCAGCAGCTACCTCCGCAACCGTTCAGGCGCGCTTCCCTTGCGAGCATTCTGTCTGCAGGGGAGAGGGACCAATACGCAATGAAAAGGCCATGGCGTGGCCGCGGTCCAATGGCTTCGAAGGGACCGGTCAATTCTATTTTGTCCAAGTCAAATGTTCTCACGCTAGAAATACCTGAGTTTGCAACAACTACGCGGCAGCATCCGCCAACAACCTGACAACGCCGGATCAGATGATACCCCAAGCCCGGTAGCGGCCGCGACCGGTGATTTCGCGAATGCCAATCTCGTTGATGAGGTTCAGTGCGCCGCGCTGTGTGACGCAGAGTTGGCGGGCGACCATGGCGGCCGACACCATCGGCCGCGACAGGACGAAATCTGCCAATTGCGGTAGGCTGCTGTTCGAGCGGCGGCCGCGAAAGCGCAGCTCCATCTGCGTGCGCGCAAGCGACAGGCGATCGATCTCCTTGAGCCCGGTGACCGCACTCTCCCGCATTGCATCGAGAAAGGCCTGCAGACGCGTCAGCCGGTCACGCGAGCGCCGGCGCTCGTGGCGGATCTGCTTCAGCCCGGGGTGAAAAGAAAAGAGATGCGAGGCGACCTTGCCTCTGACACGCAGGCTGCTGGCAATCAGCAGGCCGCCGAGCCAATGCTGGCGGCGCAATGGCTCGATCCGCTCCCAGGCGTCGAAAAGAAGCGCAGCCGCCAGACTGGGCGGCAGGTCCTCGACGAGCGGGATCAGACCACGCCATTGCTGAAGCCGTTCCTCCTCGTTCCATTCATCGTCGCCGAACAGGCCGAGCGGATCGTCCTCGCGCAGCGCGGACGCATCCTTCGCTGGCTCCTGCGCAACAGGCTTTCCGGCATGATGATCGAGAAGTCTTTGCGAGCGGGCGAGCAGGGCATCGAGCTCGGCGATTTCGGCGGCGAGCGGCGCTTCGTCATCCTGATCGTCAGCCTCGCGCCCGGGGGGTGTAAGATCTGCGGCCTCCGGCGCCCTATCCTCCCCTTCCAGCGTACTGGCGCTCAGCGCGCCGAGGCCTGTCGGGCTGAGCGCCCAGCCGGGATCAGCCGTCTCGATCCGCCGTCGTGTGCGCAGCACCGAATAGGCGATCGTCAGCTCGTGGCTCGGCGCACGGCTGTCCATATGGGCGTCGTGCAAAACCAGATCTTCGACATGAACAAGTTCACCCGCTACCCACAACGCACCGGCGGCATCGAAAAAATGGCTGCGCTCGGCAAAGCCCTGCCCCACCGGTGAACGGGCTGCCCGTTCATCGAGCCGTGCCAGAGCATCCTCGGCCCCAGCGATAGCCGGAAGCAGCGTCTGGAGCATTGCAGCATCGATATCGTAGCGCATTGTTAGGCTTAATGGATTCTCACAAAGGGAAGCGAAAGGCGCATTTTCTTCCGTCAGTTATTTCACGGCATAAACTTGCCGACAACATCATGGCGGGCGAGCACAGGGTTTTCACCCAGTTTTTCGGATACAATCATTTCCCTATATCGATAAGCTCCGGTCGTGACCGGAGCAATCGCTGCGCCTATCAGATGAAATCGTGCCATCCACCATGGCGCTTCATCGCAAACGAGCTCCAGTTCGCCGCTCACCCTGGCCTACTTCCCGGCGTTCGGCTTTTCGGCCTTGTAAGCTTCATAGAGTTCATCGAGGCGGCTTGAGAGATATGCGCCGAAATCCGGCGCATCGCCGGTCTTGAGCGCAATCGTGAAGGACGTGCCGGAGCCCTTGATGCGGCCGGCGATCTTGCCGCCGCTCGCAGGCTTCCAGTCATATTCGACACTCTCGGGCTTCACCTCTTCCTTCTTGGAAAGCTCGGCAATGACCAGCTCGAAACGGCGATCGCTTTCCACAGCATTGAAGGTGGAAGATACAATCAGCTTCGTCAGACGCGCGGCAGCAGCATCGGTCCAGTCCTGAGCAAGCGTCATCCATCGCCTGCGACCGATGCCGGGAGCTGCACCGACGGCCTGGATGACGTCGGCTGGAATGGCCTTCGCCACGGAGATAAGCTTCGACAATTCCGTCTTGTCGGTCGAGAGCGCCTTCATGATGACGGGACGATCGAACTTCTTCAGCTCGAGATTGAGCGCGAAGACGGCGCGCTCGATGTAGGAGAGATTCCGTCGCGCCGAATTTTCAATGCCCTGGGCGATGACGAGATCGGTGTCGTCGAGCTTACGGATGACCGCTTGCACCTTGCGGCCGAGCAGCCTGACGGCCTGGAGGCGGCGATGACCATAGGCGACCTGGTAACGCCCGTCATGATGCGGATTGCGGCGC
The DNA here is from genome assembly GCF_056400025.1 of Rhizobium sp. 01L419. Taxonomy (NCBI): domain Bacteria; kingdom Pseudomonadati; phylum Pseudomonadota; class Alphaproteobacteria; order Hyphomicrobiales; family Rhizobiaceae; genus Rhizobium; species Rhizobium sp. 01L419. The sequence continues at coordinate 144,303 of NZ_JBFTSM010000010.1, read as the reverse complement.
ACGAGGATCGGCACTTCTTGCCCGTTTTCGGCGATCGATTGCACGAGCTCGTCTTCCATATCGAGCGGCTCGTCGGCGAGGCGATCGCGAATGAAGGAAGTGTCGATCAGTTCGGGATCGAGTTCGACGATATGCTCGCCTGATGACAGGGCCTCCTCCATCGCCCTGCTCTCTTCCTCCATGCGACCGAGTGTCAGGGCCATGGTACGCACCGGACCGGCTGCACCGCGCGCTGCAGTTTCCTCGAAGTTGGCCGCGGCCAACTCCTGCGCCGTATCGGTGAACAATCCCTTCAGTCGATCTCGTCTGCTCATGTGCGACCCCATGCTTTATGGATGCTGGCAATAATCTCGCCATTGGCGGCGTTAACCGATTCCAGTGCCCGGTCATAGGTGGAGCGGCGAACCTGGCCCTTTTCGATCTCGTAAAGGGTCTGCTTGGTCAGGCCGGCATCGGCGATCGCCGTCGATTTCAAAATGGTCGCCGTCAACACGTCATCACCGAAGAGACTTCGCAGGAGCGCAACGATCTGCGACTGCGGCGCATCGAAGGGCTCATGGCGCGTAACGACATATTTGATGAAATCGTGCTGCAGGTCGCCGCCAGCCTTGCGCACGACGGAGAGAAGATCCGAGGTCATCAGGAGAAACTGCGACATGGAGGCGACATCGACCATCTGTGGATGGACGGTAATAAGCAGCGACGTGGCGGCGCAGACCGCACCAAGCGTGAGATAGCCAAGCTGCGGCGGGCAGTCGATGACGACGATATCATAGTCCGCCTCGACCTCAGCAATAGCGTTGCCGACGCGGCGGAAGAACAGCTCTTCCGGCCTCTGGCGATCATTCAGGGCACGCGGCGTTTCATGCTCGAACTCCATCAGTTCGAGATTGCCGGGCACCAGATCCAGGCCATCAAAATAGGTCTTGCGGATGACATTCTTCAGCGGGCGTCGCTCCGCATCATAGCGGATTGCGCCATAGAGCGTATCGCCATCCCCAAGATCGAATTCCGGCTGAACACCGAGCAGCGAGGACAGCGAGGCCTGTGGATCGAGATCGATCGCCAGGACCCGGTACCCTTCCAACGCCAGATACTGTGCCAGATAAAGCGTGGTCGTGGTCTTGGCCGAACCGCCCTTGAAATTGGTGATCGCGATCGTCTGCAGCTTCTCACCGTCGCGGCGCAAAGGCAGGTAGGAGAGCGCATCCTTCGGCTTGATCTTGGCCATATGCTGGCGGAGCTCGTTGATCTGGCCGAGCGTATAGGACCGGCGGCCGTTCTGGGAAACGTCCGGCTGCGGCCCTTTGCCGTCAAGCGAAAGCTGGCGAAGATAGCCGTCGGAGACACCGACCATCTGTGCTGCCTCGCCCGAGGTGAAGGTGCGCAGCGTCTTCTGCGAAAGTGGCGGGAAGAGCTTCTCGCGCAGCAGTTTCAGCTGGCGAGAAAGTTGGGTGGCGTGCCGTTCGATGCGAACGTCTGTGGTTGATACGTTAATATTGTCCAAAACACTTGCCCCTTCTCAAAGCGCTTTTCCGTCAACATAGCCTCAAAAAGCGTATCGAAGATGACATGATTCGGGATTCGCGACAATAAACAGTTTGCTAACCACACCGATAGAAGTTGGCCGCGGCCAACTTTTGGTGTGCCCTTGCGAAAGACCCGCTTTAGCGGCACAAACCGCTGGAAATCGCGAGGGCTGAAAACGTGCGGCATATTCACATCATCGGTATTGGCACCGGCAATCCCGAGCATCTGACCATACAGGCGATTAACGCGATGAACACGGCAGACGTCGTGTTCATTCCGACCAAGGGCGCGACAAAGGCCGATCTCGCCGAGCTTCGCCGGGAAATCTGTGAGCGGTATCTGACCCGACAAGGCGTCCGCATCGTCGAATTCGAGGTACCGAAGCGGCTAACCCAGGACCTGAGCTACGGACAGAGCGTAGATGACTGGCATGCGGCGATCGCCGGTATTTATGAAAGCCTGATCGGCGACCTGCCAGCAACCGGTGCCGGCGCCTTCCTCGTCTGGGGCGATCCGAGCCTCTATGACAGCACGATCCGCATCATCGAACGGGTGCGGAATGCCGGCGCCTGCACCTTCGACTACAGCATCGTTCCGGGTATCACCAGCATCCAGGCGCTGGCGGCAAGCCATCGCATCCCCATCAATCTCGTCGGCAAGCCGATCGAGATCACCACCGGAAGACGGCTGATCGAAACCGGGCTGACGCATGAAAGTACCGTCGTCATGCTTGACGGCCAGCAGGCATTCTCGCAGATCGACGATCCCGATGCCGAGATCTTCTGGGGTGCTTATCTCGGCACGGACAATGAAGTGATCCGCTCGGGCCGGCTTGGCGACATTGCCGACGACATCGTCCGGCTCCGTGCCGAGGAGCGGGCGCGCCATGGCTGGATCATGGATATCTACCTTCTCCGCAAAGGGCGGGATTTCGAAGACTAACCGTCCCGGTTCTCAGCGCGACCTCACTTTGCTGCATCCTGCGCAATCATGTAAGAGACGGGTCCAGAGGATAGACGAATGCGCAGCCCCGCCGGCAAAACCTTAAAAGCAGAAAGCCCTGATATAGTGGGGATGCAACGTGGTGCCTGCCCGGCGCTCGCAGCCCCCATGCAGACCGGCGATGGCCTGCTCGTCCGGCTACGGCCGGCCGCCGGTGGGCTTACTCTTTCTCGGTTCCGACAATTGGCTTTGGGCGCGGCACAGCATGGAAACGGTATTCTGGAAATTACTGCCCGCGGCAATCTGCAGATCCGCGGCCTTCGCGCTGAAACCGTGGAGCCGCTGGCGGCTGATATCGAGACTGCCGGCATCACGGTGCCCAATGGCGTGGCGATCGAGATATCGCCGCTGCATGGTATCGATGCCAACGAGATTGCCGATGCGGGGGATATGGAGGCGGCGCTGCGCAACAGGCTCGGCGGGCTTCTCACCTCTCACCACCTCGCCCCGAAACTCTCCATCCTGATCGACGGCGGCGGGCAGTTTTCCCTGGCCTGCCTCACTGCAGATATCCGTCTCGTCGCGCAGCAGGCCGGGCAATGGCTGCTCTCCATAGCCGGCGATGCAGAAGCCGCGACGCCACTGGCTCTCGACAATGTCGATGCCGTGATTACAGCCGTGGGCGAGCTCCTTGAGATGCTGATTGCCAGCGGCCGGCAGATGCGCGCCCGAAATCTCGAGACAGCGGCATTGCATGCGCGTTTTCCACAGATGGATAGCATCCGATTTACTCAAACGGCACCAAAGAAACCCTCCTTCGTCGGCACCACCAGATTGGCCGACGGCAAAATCGTGCTCGGTGTGCGGCTCCAATTCGGGCAAGTGAAAGCCGCTGACCTGATCTCTTTCCTTGACGCTGCCGAAAGCGCCGGCGCGCAGCAAATCCGGCTGGCGCCCGATCGCGGCTTCTTGCTGATCGGCCTGACCGAGACAGCGCTGGCGGCTATGCAACGCACTGCCATCGAACATGGTTTCAGCGTGACGGCCAATGAACCGGCCGAGCAGATTGCAGCCTGTGCAGGGGCAGGCGCCTGCGCCTCGGCCTTCTACGATACAAGGGCTCTGGCCGGTCGGCTGACAGCGCTGATACCCGCACTCTTCGACGGCACGGTGAAACTTCACCTTTCCGGCTGTGTGAAAGGCTGCGCGCACCGGCGCGCCGATCTGGCGATTGTCGGTTCAGCCGAGGGCTATAGCCTCGTCCTCGACGGGCTTGCCGCGGACAGGCCGACTGCAAGGATTGCTGGCGAACGGATCGATTTCGCTATAGAGAGGCTCGCCCGGCTGATTGAAGACAAAAGAAGCGCCGGCGAGTCGAGTGCCGACTGCCTGAAAAGGCTTGGTCCCACCGGTCTCGCCAAAGCGCTGCAACAGGAATAACAATGCCAGACTATGATTATATCCGCAGCGGAGACGCGATCTACGAGCGCTCCTTCGCAATCATCCGCAGCGAAGCCGATCTCTCGCGTTTTTCTCCCGAGGAGGCGGATATTGCTGTCCGCATGATCCATGCTTGCGGGTTGGTCGAAGCCGCACAGAATTTTGTCTTCTCGCCGGATTTTGTCCATGCGGCACGCATCGCACTGCAGGATGGGGCGCCGATCTTCTGCGATGCCGAGATGGTCGCGCACGGCGTGACGCGCGCCCGCCTGCCAGTTCAAAACGAGGTGATCTGCACCCTGCATGATCCCCGCACCCACGAGCTTGCCCGTGAAACCGGTAATACCCGCTCGGCCGCCGCCATGCACCTCTGGCTCGATCGGCTGGGCGGCAGCGTGGTTGCGATCGGCAACGCGCCGACGGCCCTCTTCCATCTTCTGGAACTGCTGCGTGACGGCGCGCCGAAACCAGCTGTCATCATCGGCATGCCGGTCGGCTTCGTCGGTGCTGCCGAATCCAAGGATGCGCTTGCGGAAAATTCCTATGGCGTTCCCTATGCCACCGTCCGTGGTCGGCTCGGTGGCAGCGCCATGACGGCGGCCGCCATCAATGCGCTTTCGAGGCCCGGCCTATGAGCGGCCATCTGATCGGCGTCGGCACCGGACCCGGCGATCCTGAGCTTCTGACGATCAAGGCCGTCCGCGCCATCGAGAGCGCCGACGTGATTGCCTATTTCGCCAAGGAGGGCAGGGGCGGCAATGGCAAGGCGATCGTCGAGCATCTGCTGAAGCCCGGCATCGAGCTGCTGCCCCTTTATTATCCGGTCACGACTGAACTCGACAAAAACGATCCGCTTTATCAGAGCCGCATCACCGGTTTCTACAATGCATCGGCCGATGCCATCGCCCATCATCTCGCTGCGGGCCGCACGGTTGCGGTACTGAGCGAAGGCGATCCGCTCTTCTACGGCTCCTACATGCATCTGCATGTGCGGCTGGCGCAGCGCTACCCGACCGAAGTCATCCCCGGCATCAGCGCGATGTCCGGCTGCTGGTCGCTGGCAGGTATGCCGATCGTCCAGGGCGACGATGTACTCTCCGTGCTGCCGGGCACGATGGCCGAGCAGGAGCTCACCCGCCGTCTCGCCGATACCGAAGCTGCCGTCATCATGAAAGTCGGCCGCAACCTGCCGAAGATCCGCCGCGCGCTCCAGGCCGCCGGCCGTCTTGGCGAGGCCGTCTATGTCGAGCGCGGCACCATGGCGAATGCCGCGATGGTGAAGCTTGCCGAGAAGGACGAGAGCGAAGCACCCTACTTCTCGCTGGTATTGGTTCCCGGCTGGGAGGCCAGCCGATGAGCGGCCGGCTGTTCGTGATCGGTACCGGTCCCGGCAATCCGGAGCAGATGACGCCGGAAGCATTGGCTGCCGTCGCGGCCTCCACCCAGTTTTTCGGTTATGGACCCTATCTCGATCGCCTGACGCTGCGCGCCGACCAGACCCGGCATGCCTCCGACAATCGCGAGGAACTGGACCGGGCAGGGTCTGCGCTAGCGCTCGCAGCCAGGGGCGCCGATGTCTGCGTCGTCTCCGGCGGCGATCCCGGCGTCTTTGCGATGGCAGCCGCCGTCTGCGAGGCGATCGACAAGGGATCGGCGGAATGGCGCGACGTCGACCTCGTCATCCTGCCGGGCATCACCGCCATGCTGGCGGTTGCCGCGCGTGTCGGTGCACCGCTCGGACATGATTTCTGCACGATATCGCTGTCGGACAATCTGAAACCCTGGACCGTCATCGAAAAACGCCTGGAACTTGCAGCACAAGCAGGCTTCGTCATTACGCTTTACAATCCGATCAGCAAGGCGCGGCCCTGGCAGCTCGGCAAGGCATTCGAGCTGCTGCGCCGGCACCTGCCTGAGACAACACCGGTCATCTTCGGCCGAGCGGCCGGACGACCTGACGAGCGGATCACCGTGCAGCCGCTCGCAGAGGCCGATGCCAATGTGGCCGATATGGCGACTTGTGTGATCATCGGATCGCCGGAGACGCGGATCGTTGCCCGCGAAGGGCGGCCGGATCTGATCTATACGCCACGCTTCATGGCCTCGGAGATGAGATGATCGATCGCTTCGAGCGCCGCCTCCACCGTTTCCATCGTCATCATGGCGGCAGCTGGCGCGCGGGCGATCACGACAACCTTGATACCGAGCACACGTGCGGCTTCGATCTTCGCATAGGCAGCCGAGCCGCCGCTATTCTTGGTGATGATGGCCTCGATGTTGTGTTTCCGCAGGAGATCAAGCTCGCCTTCGAGCGCGAAGGGACCGCGGTCGAGGATATATTCGACGTCGGCAAGGGCAAGCGGCGGATCGACAGGATCGACGCTGCGCACCAGATAGGAATGCTGCGGAGCGACCTCGGCATGAGGGGCGCCCTGGCGGCCGGTCGCCAGAAAGACACGCCGCGGTGTCGGGCCAAGCGAGGCGATAGCCGATGGAATATCAGGAACGATGTGCCAATGATCGCCCGGCACTGGCACCCATTCGGGACGGACAAGTGCGATGGCGGTTATGCCGCTGCGTTCGGCTGCGGCCGCGGCATTGGCCGAAATGCGTTCGGCGAAAGGATGGGTAGCATCAATCAGCAGGTCGTAGCGTCCGGCCATCAGGAAATCGGCGAGGCCTTGCGCACCTCCGAAGCCGCCAATGCGGACGGGAACCGGCTGTTCTGCAGGAGCTTGCGTGCGGCCCGCCAGCGACAGCAGGATATCGAGGTCTTCTCGCGCGGCAAGTTCGGTGGCGAGTCTGCGCGCTTCGCTCGTACCGCCGAGGATCAGAATGCGGTTCCTGTCCATGTCTGATATCTCCCCCACCGGCCCGCGCTGGCTCACTCTTATCGGTATCGGCGAGGATGGTCCAGAAGGCCTTGGCGAGGAGGCAAAGCGCTTGATCGCTGCCGCCCCCGCCGTCTTTGGCGGCGCACGCCACCATGCGCTTGCCGGTCCGCTGATTTCGGGCGAGCGTATTGCCTGGCAGAGCCCTTTCGAACAATCCGTTGAGGCGATCCTGACACGACGCGGTACACCTGTCGTCGTACTGGCCTCGGGTGATCCCTTTCTCTATGGCGTCGGAGCGACGTTGTCGCGCTATGTCACGGCGGACGAAATGCACACCATTCCTGCACCATCCGCATTCAGTATCGCCGCCGCACGTCTCGGCTGGCCGCTGCAGGAGACGGCCTGCGTGTCGCTGCATGGACGCCCGCTCGATCTCATCCGCCCGCATCTTCATTCCGGCCGGCGCATTCTGGCGCTGACCTCCGATGAGAAGGGGCCGCAGGCACTTGCCGAACTGCTTGCTTCCGATGGGTTTTCCGGGACGCGGCTGACGGTTCTCGAAGCGCTCGGCGGCAAACAGGAGCGTATCAGGAGCACGATAGCATCGGCCTTCAATCTCAACGATATCGACCCGTTGAATGTCTGCGCCCTCGAAGTAGCAGCGGGGGCAGGGGCGCGCATCCTGTCCTATGCTTGCGGCCTCGATGACGCGCTCTTCGACCATGACGGGCAGATCACCAAGCGGGAGATCCGCGCTATCACGCTCTCAGCGCTTTCACCGCGCCATGGTGAGGTCCTCTGGGATATCGGCGCCGGCTCGGGTTCGATCGGCATCGAATGGATGCTTGCCGATCCATCGCTCAGGGCGATCGCCATCGAGCAGGCACCGGCGCGGGCCGCCCGTATCGCCCGCAATGCCGCCGCCCTCGGCGTGCCGCAGCTTGCGCTTGTCGAAGGAACAGCACCTACAGCACTTGCCGGCTTGCCGGTACCTGACGCGATTTTCATCGGCGGCGGCGGCAGTGAAGCGGGTGTGATCGATGCGGCGATTGCGGCCCTGAAGCGGGGAGGGCGGCTCGTCGCCAATGCCGTGACGCTGGAAATGGAAGCGGTGCTCTTGGCAGAATATGCCGCACGCGGCGGCTTCCTGACGAAGATCGAAATTGCGCGCGTCGCACCCGTCGGCGGCATGAGCGGTTGGCGACCGGCCATGCCAGTCACGCAGTGGCGCTGGATCAAGGAATAAAGGAATGACGGTTCATTTCATCGGCGCCGGACCGGGCGCAGCAGATCTCATCACGGTTCGCGGACGCGACCTGATCGGCAAATGCCCTGTCTGCCTTTACGCCGGTTCCATCGTTTCGCCGGACCTCCTGCAATATTGCCCGCCGGGGGCGCGTATCATCGATACCGCGCCGCTGTCGCTCGACGAGATCGAGGCCGAATATCTCCGCGCAGCGGAGGCTGGCGAGGATGTGGCACGGCTGCATTCCGGCGATCTGTCGGTCTGGAGTGCGGTTGCCGAGCAGGTCCGCCGGCTGGAGAAGCACGCCATCGCCTATACGATGACGCCGGGCGTGCCGGCCTTCGCTGCCGCCGCCGCCGCACTCGGCCGAGAACTGACGATCCCCGCTGTGGCCCAAAGCCTCGTGCTGACGCGTGTTTCCGGCCGCGCCTCGCCGATGCCGAACGAGGAGACGCTCGCAAAATTCGGGGCGACGGGGGCAACGCTTGCCATCCACCTCGCCATCCATGCGCTGGCTGAGGTCGTTGCGGACCTGACGCCGCTTTATGGCGCCGATTGCCCTGTCGCAATCGTCGTGAAAGCCACCTGGCCTGACGAGCGCATCCTGCGCGGCACGCTCGCCGATATCGAGGAGAAGGTGGCGGCCGAGCCGATCGAACGCACGGCGATCATCTTCGTCGGCCGCTCGCTTGCATCAGAGGATTTTCGCGAAAGCTCGCTCTACGACCCTGCCTATAAGCGCCGCTTCCGCGGTCGGGAATAGGCGTCTCAGACCTTCGCTGCGAGATAATCCATGCTCGCTTTCAATGCGGCGGCGGGATCCTTGAGCACATGGACTTCGGATGCGAAAGGCTCGAAGGAGAAAGGCCCCTTGTAGCTTGCCTGCAGCAGCGCGCGGATCTGGGCGGCATTGCCCACCCGGTCATCGGCGTCGACGAGAACCCGGTGCGGGTCGCGCATATCGGCGATGGAAACAGCTGGATTAGTGACGCCGGAAATATGCACCAGCCCCGTCAGATGTGGGAAGAATGTCTTTTCACCGGCCAGGTGATGATGGAAGGTGTCGTGCACCAGCCGGAAAGTCGGCTGCGCGTCGAGCGTCTCGATTGCGTCGGCGGCTTCCGCCTTGGAGCGTAACGAGCAGATCTCGAAGCCCAGCGGCTCCACGAGACCGACAATTCCGGCGGCATCGAGCATTGGGCGGAGTTCTTCGAGCGAGCGGAGCAGATTGGCCTGCCGTTCGCCATCGGCGCATCCCGTGCCGTCATTCTTCGGAACCAGCACTAGCGCCTGCGAGCCGACGGCCTTGGCATAATCGATCAGCTCGCGGGCTTCCCGCTCGCGCGTCGCATTCCATTCATTGAAGCGCTGCAGCGCATTGATGGAGATGATCGCGATGCCGTGGCGAGCCGCAGCAGCCTTGATGACATCGGGCCTGGTGCCATCAAGGATGGCGTTGCCCGAGAGATCGTTGCGGATTTCCACTGCATCGATACCGAGCGAAACGGCAAGCGCGAAAAAATGCTCGATCGAAAGCAAGGGCGCTGCCATATGGTTCAGCGCAAAACGAATGGATGCCATGCGAAGTCTCCTCCTTGCCTCTCAGGTGAGAAGCAATGTGAATGTCTAATCGAATCTCTACTGGAATTTGCGAGCCAATCCACCTGCAGCGCACCATCAAACCCTGTCATAGCTGATAGATTGTTCCATGAGAATGATGGAATTCCATCATTTTAACAGCCGTCTGTTCCGCAGTTGCGGGCTTGAAACCGCTGCACCCATTAGCGGGGATTGCTCTAGATATTCTCCGGCAGAAAAATCTCGAAGGGCAGGAAGGACTGGCCTGGAACGGCAATTTCGCCGTGTTCCAGCGCACCGGTCATCAGCGCCACCGCTTCCTTGCAGAGCGCGGTCAGCGGCGTTGCGATCGCCATGGTGACGATGCCGTCGGCAAGGCCTGCCTTGCTGTCGCCGGTCAGCTCGTTGACGATGAGTATGGTGCGGCCGCCAATCCCCTCCTCCCGAAATGCCGAGATCGCCCCCTCCATGCCGCCGCCGCAGACATAGAGGCCGACGAGATCGGGATGTTTCTGCAGGAGCGTCAACGTCGCCTCATGGGTGATTTCGGGCGTTTCCAGATTGATCAGCGTTTCGACGACCTCGAAATCCGCGGCCTCCTCACGGAAATAGGATCGGAAGCCCATTTCGCGCAGCTCATGACCATGAAAACGATGGCTGCCGACGAAACAGGCAACCTTGCCGGGCCGACGGGCAGCTCTGGCAATCATCCAGGCGGCGGTGCGGCCGACCTTGCGATTGTTGACGCCGACATAGGCGTCCCGCACGCCGGTCGCGAGATCCGAAAGCAGCGAGAAGACCGGAATGCCACGTTCTTTCAACTCCTCGACGGCTGCCGTCACCGCCGGATAATCCGGACCGACGAGAGCGACGGCCTGGTTCCGGGCGCCGAGCAGCTTGATTTTTTCAATGATCGCGGCGGGCGTCGTCGCGGCAGGGTATTCCACCTGAGTCTGGATCCGCGCACTTGTGACATTGCGGGCGGCAATCTCGATCTCGCGGGCGAAGGCCTGATAGAAAGGCTGCGTCGGCTTCTGCAGCAGGAAGGCCAGGCGGTATTGCGGCAGATCCTCGAAGACGCGCTGGCGGATCAGACCCACGGCATGATAGCCGATCGACTGGGCCGCATCATAGACAAGGCGCGCCGTTTCCTCACGCACACGGTGGCGGCCGTTTAGGACACGATCGATCGTCGCGACGCTGACGCCGGAAGCCTGGGCGAGATCGGAGATGGTCGGACGGCGCATGGTTGTTCCTGATAGTTTTCAATCATCAATGAAAGCCATTTTTGATGGTTCTTGATAGAATATATCAAGCCTGCATTGAGCGCCTTTCGAAGTCAACCTATTCTCCTGATCCAGAGCTTAGCAGGGAGGAAAGCATGGCTGGCGGGGCAGGCAGGCGCGATTACAGCCTCTTGGGAGAGAACGGCAGGACGGCGGTGGAAACCGGTCTTGCGGCTGCGCAGTGGTATCACACGGACGTTTCGCGCAAGGAGATGAAGGCGCTGATGCAGCGCTCCGATGCACCGGCCATTCGCGACACGGCGCTGTGGCTTGGTAGTATGGCCGTCTTTGCAGCACTTGGCATTTATTTCTGGGGCGCCTGGATCGCCGCGCCCTTCTTCCTGGCTTACGGTGTGCTCTACGGCTCGGCCTCCGACAGCCGCTGGCATGAATGCGGCCACGGCACGGCCTTCAAGACGCGCTGGATGAACGACGTCGTCTATCAGATCGCCTGCTTCATGATCATGCGCAATCCGGTGACCTGGCGCTGGAGCCATACGCGCCACCACACCGACACCGTCATCGTCGGCCGCGACCCCGAGATCGCCGTCATGCGGCCGCCGGATCTCTTCCGGCTGATCCTGAATTTCTTCGGCATTCTCGATGCCTGGCATGCTGTCATCGACATGATCAGAAATGCGGCCGGCATCGTCAGCGCCGAAGAAAAGACCTTCATCCCCGAGATGGAGCAGCCGAAGACGATCCGCATCGCCCGCATCTGGCTGGCGATCTACGTCGTCACCATCGCGCTTGCCCTCTCCATGGGCTCGATCCTGCCTCTGATGCTGATCGGCCTGCCGCGCCTTTATGGCGCCTGGCATCACGTCCTGACCGGCCTGCTGCAGCATGGCGGGCTTGCCGACGACGTCATCGACCACCGCCTGAACAGCCGCACGGTCTGCATGAACCCGATCAGCCGCTTCATTTACTGGAACATGAACTACCACGTCGAGCATCACATGTTCCCGATGGTGCCCTTTCACGCGCTGCCGAAGCTGCATGCAATGATCAAGCACGATCTGCCGGCGCCCAATCCATCGATCTGGTCCGGCTACCGCGAGATGATCCCGGCCTTCCTGCGCCAGCTTCGTAACGAGGATTATTTCCTGAAGCGGGAACTGCCGGCCACGGCGCGGCCCTATCGCGAGGAATTTCACGTCGAACTGGCACCGGCAGCCCAATAACAGGATCAAGGGAGGAACAGAGATGAGCGGAACCTGGATCGAGGTTTGCGGCAAGGACGAGGTCGACGAGGAAGACGTCATGCGTTTCGATCATGGCGGGCGTACCTTCGCGGTCTATCGCAGCCCGGACGACGAATTTTTCGCCACCGATGGGCTCTGCACTCATGAGCATATCCATCTCGCCGACGGGCTCGTCATGGACGAGATCATCGAATGTCCCAAGCACAATGGCCGCTTCAATTACAAGACGGGCGAGGCCAAGGGAGCACCGGTCTGCGTCAATCTGAAGACCTATCCCGTTAAGATCGAAGACGGTGCTGTCTTCATCGCGATCTGAGGTGCACCGTGGCCCATTGCGTTATTGTCGGAGCAGGCGAGTGCGGGGCACGCGCCGCCTTCGCGCTCAGGGAAAAGGGATTTGGCGGAGAGGTCACGCTGGTTGGTTCCGAGCCGCACGCGCCCTATGAACGGCCGCCGCTTTCCAAGGCCGGTCTTGCCGGCGGTGTCGATCCAAAATTCATCGCGTCACACGAAACCTATCCCGCTGGCAAAATCCGCCTGCTGACGGGTGTAACCACAATCAGCGTCGATGCTGTGGCGCGCACCATTGCCCTGTCGGATGGCAGCCAGCTTGCCTACGATCGGCTGCTGCTTGCGACAGGCGCCAGCGCCCGCAACTTTCCGAATGCACCCGAAAGCAGCCATATCCGCTCGCTGCGCACCCACTACGATGCCGTGACGTTGCGCGCCATACTGCAGCCCGGCAGGCGGCTTGCTGTCATCGGCGGTGGCTTCATTGGGCTGGAGGTCGCCGCGACCGCCCGACAGCTCGGCGCCGATGTCGTTCTCATCGAAGGGCTGGAGCGGGTGCTGAAGCGCGGCGTTCCGGAGGAAATTGCCCATGTGGTTGCCGAACGCCATCGCGCCGAGGGCGTCGACCTGCGTTGCGGTGTTTCCATCGAAAGCCTGACGGAGCGGAACGGCAAGGCCGTCATCGCGCTTTCGACCGGCGAGATGATCGAGGCCGATCTGGCGCTTATCGGCATCGGCGCCCGGCCGAATGTCGAGCTTGCGGAGGCCACCGGACTTGTTATCGACAACGGCATTGCCGTCGACGACCGGCTGCGCACCTCCATCCCCGATATCTTTGCCGCCGGCGACTGCTGCTCCTTTCCCTTGGCGATCTATGGCGGCCGGCGGGTGCGGCTCGAATCCTGGCGCAATGCACAGCAGCAGGGCATGCTTGCCGCTGCCAATATGCTCGGCGCCGATGAGCCGGTTTCTGCCGTGCCGTGGTTCTGGTCGGATCAGTACGACATGACGCTGCAGATCGCCGGCCTCGCCGATGGCGCGGTCATGCGTCTGCGCCGCGATCTCGGCGAGCGAGCCTTCATCCTCTTCCACCTCGATGGCGAGGGTCGGCTCATTGCCGCAAGCGGCATCGGGCCGGGCAATGCGGTGGCGCGCGATATCCGGCTGGCGGAAATGCTGATTGCCGCGCGCGCCCATCCAGATCCCGCCGCACTGACCGCCAGCAACGTCAAGCTGAAGACGCTGCTCGCCGCCTGAGAGAGATATCCAGATACTGGCCCCAAAGGAATTTGCGATGAAAAGACACTATCGCGCGACGGTCGCTGACCTGCTTGCACTCAAGGGAAAACGGCAGCTCACCATGTTGCGCATCACCTCGCTGGAGGAGGCGGAAGCGGCGGAAAAGGCGGGGATCGACATGGTCTCCGTGCCACCCGCTTTGCTCGGGCCGGTTTTTCGCGAAGCGGCGCCCACGCCCTTTGCCGTTCCGGGTCTGGAATATGGCGACCACGTTTCGGCCGAGGAGTATATGCGTGAGGCCTTCAAGGCGCTGAAGGCGGGCGGCGATGCCGTCTATTGCGCCGCAAGCCTGCAGATCATCAGACGCATGCGCGACGAGGGCATTCCCGTCTGCGGACATGTGGGCCTCATCCCATCGAAAGCCACCTGGACCGGCGGCTTCCGCGCCGTTGGTAAGACGGCCGCCAGCGCTTTCGATATCTGGCGCCAGACGAAGGCGCTGGAGGAGGCGGGCGCTTTTGCGGCCGAGATCGAAGTCGTTCCCGGCGATGTCGCGGCGGCAATCTCAAAGAGAACATCAATGCTGATGATCTCGATGGGCGCCGGCCGCGGCTGCGATGGGCAATATCTCTTCGCCGACGACGTGCTCGGCACCAACCGCGACCACACTCCGCGCCACGCCAAGATCTATCGCAATTTCGCCGCCGAACATGACCGGCTGCAGCGCGAGCGTATCGCGGCCTTCAGCGAATTTGCCGAGGATATCCGCTCCGGCGCCTATCCGGAAAAGCGCCACCTCGTCGGCATCGATGAGGCTGAGTTGCGCAATTTCCTGCATCGGCTGGAAGCCGGCGAATAGCAGCCACCGACACCCCTCGCCCGGCGGGAAGAAGATACCCCCGTCAGGGCAGATGAGGAGATCCGCTAGGGGCTCGGGGGCCGCTTCCGCTGAACTTTCTGCGTTGCCTTCCACGCCGCTCCATTCCGGCAACCTCTCCTGGGCCCAACCGGCAGGCGCGAAAGCCGGGTTTCGGCCTTGCGGCGATGCGTCACTGCACCGGAATTGTGGAACGATTGACTTGCCCCCGTGAAGGATTAAGCTTTGCGGCATCCCAGCCACCGTCCGCGCGCCAATGCTACGGAGAGTGCGAGTGGCTTGGCGACCTTGAGGAGGATGAGGTTTGCCGTGGATTACCGTGTTGTTCTGCTGATTGGCGTATCCGTGATTGCCCTTTCCCCTGGTAAGTCAGGGGCGCAGGAGGGTGATGCGACGGCAGGCGCCGTTGTCTTCAAGAAATGCGCGACCTGTCATGTCGTTGAATCCGATACGAACAAGGTCGGTCCGTCGCTGAACAAGGTGTTCGGTCGAAAGGCCGGAACGCATCCCGACTTCGCCTACTCGCCCGCAATGAAGGCGGCCGGCGAAGGCGGTCTTGTCTGGGACGAGACAGTGCTGCGCGACTATCTGCACAATCCGAAAGCAAAGGTGAAGGGCACAAAGATGGCCTTCGTCGGCGTGAAGGACGATCAGGAGATCACCGACCTCATCGCCTATCTCAAACAATATTCTCAGTGATGGGCAATACTCCAAATGACGGGCCTTTGATCGGCGGCGCATGCCTAAATTGCCGTAATTGCCGATATTTTCTATCTGTGCGATAATAAAGACGGACTTTTTGCGGAATGCGGTTTCACGGGTCAACCTGCTCGAGGAGGAGCAGAAATGGCTGTCGTGCTGATTCTCGTCCTGATTGTCGTCGGCTCCGTGCTGTTCCATGTGCTCAGCCCGTGGTGGTGGACGCCCATCGCGTCCAACTGGACCTATATCGACAGCACGCTGATCATTACCTTCTGGATCACCGGCATCGTCTTTGTGGCGGTGATTTCCTTCATGGCCTATTGCGTCTTCCGCTTCCGACACAGACCGGGCAACCGCGCTCATTATGAGCCGGAGAACCGCCGGCTGGAATTGCTGCTGGCAGGAGGAACGGCAGTCGGCGTGGCGGCCATGCTGGCGCCCGGCCTGATCGTGTGGAACCAGTTCATCACGGTTCCTGCCGATGCCGCATCCGTCGAGGTCGTCAGCCAGCAATGGCTTTGGAGTTTCCGCCTGCCGGGCGCGGACGGAAAGCTCGGCCGTGCCGAGACGCGCGATGTCAGCCCTGAAAATCCGCTCGGTCTCGACAGGAACGACGCAGGCGGTCTCGACGATGTCATCATCGAGGGTGGCGAACTGCATCTGCCGATCGGCAAGCCGGTGCACATTTTGCTGCGTTCCGTCGATGTGCTCCACGATTTCTATGTGCCGGAATTCCGCGCCAAGATGGACATGATCCCCGGCATGATCACTTATTTCTGGTTCACGCCGACGCGCACGGGGACCTTCGAGATCCTCTGCGCCGAACTCTGCGGTGTCGGCCATCCGCAAATGCGCGGCACCGTCGTCGTCGATAACGACGCGGACTACCAGACCTGGCTCGGGCAGCAGCAGACATTCACCCAGCTCACGGCGTCATCGGGAGAGCCGCCGCCGGCAAACTGAACCGGCAAAGGAAGGAAGAGAGATCATGGTCGAGATTCCATCCGGCAGCGCGGGCGCCATCCCATCCGCCGAAGTCGAGGATGTCGAACTCTATCATCCGAGAAGCTGGTGGACGAAATATGTGTTCAGCCAGGATGCCAAGATCATCGCCGTGCAATATTCGGTGACGGCGATCGCGATTGGCCTGGTGGCGCTGGTGCTCTCCTGGCTGATGCGGATTCAACTCGCCTTTCCCGGCGCTCTCTCTTTCATCGATGCCGATCACTATTATCAGTTCATCACCATGCACGGCATGATCATGGTGATCTATCTGTTGACCGCGCTGTTCCTCGGCGGCTTCGGCAATTACCTCATTCCGCTGATGGTCGGCGCGCGCGACATGGTTTTCCCCTACGCGAACATGCTGAGCTACTGGATCTACCTCGTCGCCGTGCTGATCCTGGTCGCGGGCTTTTTCGCCCCCGGTGGCCCGACCGGGGCCGGCTGGACGCTTTATCCGCCGCAATCCGTTCTCTCCGGCACGCCCGGCGGCAAGGACTGGGGCATCCTCTTGATGCTCACCTCGCTGATCGTCTTCATCATCGGCTTTACCATGGGCGGGTTGAACTATGTGGTGACCGTGCTGCAGGGACGGGCGCGCGGCATGACGCTGATGCGCATGCCGCTCACCGTCTGGGGCATCTTCACCGCGACCGTGATGGCGCTCTTGGCCTTTCCGGCCCTCTTCGTCGCCTGCGTCATGATGCTGTTCGACCGCGTGCTCGGCACCAGCTTCTTCATGCCGGCGATCGTGGAGATGGGCGAGCAGCTGAAACATGGCGGTGGCAGCCCGATCCTGTTCCAGCACCTCTTCTGGTTCTTCGGCCATCCGGAGGTCTATATCGTCGCGCTTCCGGCTTTCGGCATCGTGTCGGACCTGATCAGCACGCATGCGCGTAAGAACATCTTCGGCTACCGCATGATGGTCTGGGCGATTGTCATCATCGGGGGCTTAAGCTTCGTCGTCTGGGCACACCATATGTATGTCAGCGGCATGAACCCGGCCTTCGGCTTCTTCTTTGCCACCACGACGCTGATAATCGCCGTGCCCACGGCGATCAAGGTCTACAACTGGGTGCTGACGCTGTGGCGCGGCGACATCCACCTGACGCTGCCGATGCTCTTTGCGCTCGCCTTCATCGTCACTTTCGTCAATGGCGGCCTGACCGGCCTTTTCCTCGGCAATGTCGTCGTCGACGTGCCGCTGTCGGATACGATGTTCGTCGTCGCCCATTTTCACATGGTCATGGGGGTCGCGCCGATCCTCGTCATCTTCGGGGCGATCTATCACTGGTATCCGAAGGTGACGGGCCGCATGCTGGACGAGACGCTCGGCCAGATCCACTTCTGGATCACCTTCCTCGGCACCTATGCGATCTTCTTTCCGATGCATTATCTCGGCCTGCTCGGCGTGCCGCGCCGCTACTTCGAGATGGGAGAGACGGCCTTCGTTCCGCCTTCGGCTCATACGCTGAATATCTTCATAACCATCATGGCGCTGATCGTCGGGGCCGGGCAGATGGTCTTCCTGTTCAATCTGGTCTGGAGCTTTTTCCGCGGCCGGGAGGCGGGCGGCAATCCATGGCGGGCAACGACGCTGGAATGGCAGACGCCGCAGACGCCGCCTGCGCACGGCAACTGGGGCAAGGATCTGCCCGTCGTCTACCGCTGGGCCTATGACTATAGCGTGCCTGGCGCGGCCGAGGATTTCATCCCGCAGAATGTGCCGGCAAGTGACGGCATAACACGCGAGGTGCCTGCATGAACGTCATGCTGATCTTTCTTGCCGCAATCGGCGCCATCATCGTCTGGTGGCTTTCCGGGCAGCGCCTGACCTCCAAGCCCTGGCTCGAAACCGGGTCGGTGCAGCTGCCGGCCCATGACGGCGCCGATCGGCAACCTGTGCCAGCGGTCAAAATCGGCCTCTTCGTGTTTCTCGGCGTGGTCGGCGCGCTCTTCAGCCTTGCCGTCAGCGCCTATTTCATGCGTGCGGCGTCGGCGGACTGGTGGGGGATGCCGGTTCCGCGCCTCCTCTGGGCAAATACCGCTGCACTCGCCCTGAGCAGCGCTGCGCTGCAATGGGCCAAACGAGAAGCACAGTACGGCCGCATGGACGCCCTGCGGCCGGCACTTGTTGGCGCACTTGCGCTTGCCGTCGCCTTTCTCGTCGGGCAGATCCAGGCATGGCGCGAGCTGACGGCAGCCGGCTACGTGCTGGCCGATAATCCCGCCAACAGCTTCTTCTACATGCTGACCGGCCTGCACGGGTTGCATATCCTCGGCGGACTTGCCGTGCTCGCCCACACGACGGTCAAGGCCTTTGCGGTCGACGTTGCGCCGGAAAGGCTGCGCCTCAGTGTCGATCTTTCCGCCATCTATTCGCATTTCATGCTCGCCGTCTGGCTCCTGCTCTTTGCGCTTTTTGCGGGCTGGGCGAATGATTTCGTCGATCTCTGCCGCACATTGCTGAACTAGGGGGATACAGATGGCACAGACAATCGAGACGCACGGAGAGCCAGGCCTCAGGCCATCTGGCCTGCGCGGTGTCGCGGCCGATTTCAGCTCCGATCAACGCGCCTTCAAGACCGCCTCCTGGGGCAAGGCGATGATGTGGATCTTTCTCTTGAGCGACACCTTCGTCTTCGGCTGTTTCCTGATCGCCTACATGACCGCGCGCATGTCGACGCCGGTCCCCTGGCCCAATCCGAGCGAGGTCTTCGCGCTCCATATCGGCGGCCAGGACGTTCCGCTGATCCTGATCGCCATCATGACCTTCGTGCTGATCTCGAGCAGCGGCACCATGGCGATGGCGGTCAATTTCGGCTATCGGCGCGACCGCCACAAGACAGCTGTCCTGATGCTGCTGACGGCGCTTCTGGGAGCATGTTTCGTCGGCATGCAGGCCTTCGAATGGACGAAGCTGATCACCGAGGGCGTGCGACCCTGGGAGAACCCGTGGGGGGCAGCACAGTTCGGATCGACCTTCTTCATGATCACAGGCTTTCACGGCACCCATGTCACTGTTGGCGTCATCTTCCTCCTCATCATTGCCCGCAAGGTCTGGCGGGGCGATTTCGACGTGGAACGGCGCGGCTTCTTCACCAGCCGGAAAGGCCGCTACGACGCGGTCGAGATCATGGGCCTCTACTGGCACTTCGTCGACCTGGTCTGGGTCTTCATCTTCGCATTTTTCTATCTATGGTGAGGTCGTCATGAGCGAGACAACGGCGCATGCACAAACCCAAACGGCGCATGCTCAGGCACATACCGGACAGCAGCATCCGATCCGGCTCTATCTCATCGTCTGGGGCCTGCTCTTCGTGCTCAGCGCAGCGTCCTACATGGTCGATTATCTCGGCTTCCAAAGCTATACAAGGTGGACACTCATCCTGCTGTTCATGATGCTGAAGGCCGGGCTTATCGTCGCTGTCTTCATGCACATGGCCTGGGAACGGCTGGCGCTGGTCTACGCCATCTTGCTGCCGCCGGTGCTGGTGCTGGTTTTCGTGGCGTTGATGGTATCGGAAGCGGACTATACGATCTTGACCCGGCTCGCCTTTTTTGGAGCCGGGCCGTAGAAGGGGCGGGCGGCTCTATGAGCCACGGAAAAGTTGCGGCGAAAGCAATCATTGCCGGATCGTTTCGCAGAATTCGTTGGTAAGCACCGCCCCCACTTCCCTTCCGCCTGCCGGCACTTCTCTCCGCTGAGGGAGAAGGTGGAGCCTCCATTGGCATCAGTGCCAGCCTATGTCAGAGAATAGATCCATCAGGAACAGATTCTCGGTAACCGGTGACGATAGGCTTTGCACATGCGGAATTGATCGCGGTTCTCGTCGCGGTGACGGGCGACGAACCGCGCGTCATGACGATCCAGGGGGGCGATGCGCTGCCGTCAGGTTCCTTCGAAATGGGCCATCGCACGCTGCAATCGGGCTTGCGCGAATGGATCCAGGAACAGACCGCCCATCCGGTCGGTTTTCTGGAGCAGCTCTACACCTTTGCCGATCGCGACCGGAACAATGATATCCAGGGCGGGCGAACCATTTCGATCAGCTATCTCGGCCTCGTCAACGAACAGATGGGGGCGGGGCGGCCAGGATGGCACGGCTGGTACGAATATTTCCCCTGGGAGGACCATCGCGACGGACGCCCTGCCATCCTCGATGAGCTTGTTGCGCGCCTGCGGCTCTGGGCCGATGCCGATCTGGCAAAGCGCGAATACCGCCATCGCCGCGCCGACTTCACCTTCGGGCTCGACGGCGGTGGCTGGAACGAGGATCTGACGCTGCAGCGCTACGAACTGCTTTATGAGGCGGGCCTCGTCACTGAAGCCGGCTGCGGCAAGAAAGACAATCTCGGCCGGCCGATGTTTGCCGACCACCGCCGTATTCTGGCAACCGGGATTGCAAGGCTTCGCGCCAAGATCAAGTACCGGCCTGTTGTCTTCGAACTGATGCCCGAGAGTTTTACCCTGCTTCAATTGCAGCGGGCCGTCGAAGCGCTGGCCGGCCTGACGCTGCACAAGCAGAACTTCCGCCGCCTGATCGAACAGCAGGAGCTGGTGGAGGAAACCGGCGAGGCGACGAGCGAAACCGGCGGCCGGCCGGCCAAGCTTTTCCGCTTCCGCCAGACGATCCTCGAAGAGCGCGCGCTCGCCGGAACGAAATTACCGCTCTCCCGCAATTGACATATGCTCACCATGAGAATATCTCTTTGCTTGAGATATGCTCAAATCGAGCATAATTAGGAGCCGGCCATGAACCACCTCGTATCCGCGTCTTCCCTGTATGACCGCGTCAGCCGCGTCATTCCCAAAGCCGAATGGATGACGTTTCAGGACGATGTCGAAGCAATCCTGGAACTGAAGCGCAAGCGCAATGCGGTCATCCTGGCGCATAATTACCAGACGCCGGAGATCTTCCATGGCGTTGCCGATATCGTCGGCGACAGTCTCGCACTCGCCAGAAAAGCGATCGAAGTCGATGCCGACGTAATCGTGCTGGCCGGCGTGCATTTCATGGCAGAGACGGCAAAGCTCCTGAACCCGGAAAAGACGGTGCTGATCCCCGATATGGGTGCTGGCTGTTCGCTGGCAGATTCGATCACCCCAGAAGATGTCGCCCTGCTGCGCCAGGCTCATCCCGGCGTGCCCATCATCACCTATGTCAACACATCGGCTGCCGTCAAAGCCGCCTCGGATATCTGCTGCACCTCGGGCAATGCCAAACAGGTGGTTGAATCCCTCGGCGTGCCCAGAGTGCTGATGATCCCCGACGAGTATCTTGCCCAGAATGTTGCCAAGGAAACCAATGTCGAGATCATCGCCTGGCATGGCCATTGCGAGGTCCATGAGCTCTTCACTGCCGAGGATGTGCGCCAGCTGCGGGAAAACCACCCCGGCGTGACGGTGCTTGCCCATCCCGAATGCCCGCCGGATGTCGTGGCTGAAGCTGATTTCGCGGGCTCCACCGCCGTCATGTCCGACTATGTCGGGCAGAAGAAGCCGGCCCGGGTCGTGCTGCTGACCGAGTGCTCAATGAGCGACAATGTCGCCGTGCACCACCCCGACGTCGAGTTCATTCGCCCCTGCAATCTCTGCCCGCACATGAAGCGCATCACGCTCTCCAACATCCGCACGGCGCTCGAAGAAAACCGCCACGAAGTGACCGTCGATCCCGCGGTCGCTGTCGCTGCCCGTCGGGCTGTGGAGAGGATGCTGGCAATATGAGCGAGATTGCCGATCGACTAACCGGCCGCACCGTCATCGTCGGCAGCGGCCTTGCGGGCCTGATGACGGCGCTGACCCTTGCCCCAGAGCCCGTTACCATCGTCACCCGCGCGGCCCTGGGCGCGCAGACGTCGAGCGCCTGGGCACAGGGGGGCATTGCCGCCAGTCTCGGAGCTGATGACAGCGCCGAGCTGCATCTTGCCGACACGCTTGCTGCAGGCGACGGGCTTTGCGATCCCGTTATCGCCGCCGGCATCGTTGCCGAGGCGCCGGCGGCCATCGCCGCGCTGGAGCGGGCCGGGGTCCGCTTCGATAAGACGGCTAATGGCAGCTTTTCGCTGGGTCTGGAGGCCGCCCATAGCCGCCGTCGCGTCGTGCATGCGGAAGGTGATGGCTCGGGTGCTGCGATCGTCCGTGCGCTGGTCGCAGCCGTTATCGCGACACCTTCCATCACGGTGCTCGACGGTCACGAAGCCCGCCGTATCCTGACCGACGAGAGTGGCGTGACCGGGCTCCTCTGCGCCGGCGACAGCGGCGCCGTCACTCTGCCAACGCGGCGGATCGTGCTGGCGACCGGTGGTATCGGCGGGCTTTATGAAGCGTCCACCAATCCAATGGGCAATTTCGGGCAGGGCATCATGCTTGCGGCGCGCGCTGGCGCGGTACTCGCTGACATGGAATTCGTGCAGTTTCACCCGACTGCGCTCGATTCCCGCCGCCAGCCGTTGGCGCTGGTGAGCGAAGCCGTCCGCGGCGAGGGTGCCGTGCTCGTCAACGAAAGCGGCGAGCGCTTCATGGCTGGCGTGCCAGGCGCAGAACTTGCGCCGCGCGATGTCGTGGCGCGTGCCATCAGTGGGGAACTCGCGCGCGGTGGCAGGGTCTTCCTCGACGCCCGAGTTGCACTTGGAGATCGTTTTGCCACGCGCTTCCCGGTCATCGATGCGCTCTGCCGGGAAGCCGGCATTGATGCCAGTCGTCAACTCATCCCCGTTCGCCCCGCCGTTCACTACCACATGGGCGGTGTCGCCACCGATGCCGCCGGCCGCAGTTCCGTTGCCGGCCTCTGGGTTGCCGGCGAGGCGGCATCGACAGGGCTGCATGGCGCAAACCGGCTTGCAAGCAATTCGCTGCTGGAGGCTGCCGTCATGGGCATGCGCGCAGGATGCGACATTCTCGCAGGTCCGGCAGCAAGCACGCCTGTGACCCAAGCTGCCTATCCGCTGCCGGTCGTGGCCGATGCCTTGCTTGTCCGGCCGATCGTCTCGCGCCATCTCGGCGTGCTGCGCAATGCAGGCGCGATCCACGGCGCAGTCGCAAGCCTGCTGCCGCTGGCCGAAGGCGACGGCCCGGCCGCCGATCCGGCAATTGTTGCGCTATTGATTGCCGTCTTTGCCAGCCTTCGGACAGAATCGCGCGGCGCCCATGCCCGCACCGACTTCCCGTTGAAGCGTGCTGAAGTCGTGCGGCGGGCAATGACGCTTGCCGAAACCCTGGAAATTGCCCGGGCCACAGCCTCCCATCCCCTTGCAAGGAGTGCCTGAGATGAACTTCGCTTCCCTTCCGCGCGTCATTGTCGAGCCGCTGGTGCGTTCAGCTCTTGTCGAAGATCTCGGCCTTGCCGGCGACATCACCTCGGCAGCCGTCATCCCCTCAGATCATCGCTCGACGGTCGTCATGGCCGCCCGCCAGCTGGGCGTCGTTGCCGGCCTCGACGCAGCAGAACTGGCCTTCCAGCTCGTCGATCCCGCCATCACCCTGAAACGGCATCTGCCGGATGGTGCTACGGTGCAGCCAGGCAGCGTGATCGCCACCATCGAAGGCCCGTCGCGCGGACTTCTGGCGGCGGAGCGCACGGCACTGAACTTCCTCGGCCATCTCTCCGGGATCGCCACGGTGACGGCAGGCATCGTCACCGCGATCCGCGATACGAAAGCCTCTGTCGTCTGCACCCGCAAGACGACGCCCGGTCTCCGAGCGCTGGAAAAATATGCCGTGCGTGCCGGCGGCGGCATGAATCACCGCTTCGCACTCAATGATGCGGTATTGATCAAGGACAATCATGTCGCCATCGCCGGCGGAGTTTCGGAAGCAATCCGGCGCGCCAAGACCGGTGTCGGCCATATGGTCAAGATCGAGGTGGAGGTCGACACGCTCGATCAGCTTCATGAAGCCATGGCCGAGGGGATCGATGCCGTCCTTCTCGACAATATGACGCCCGATCAGCTCCGCGAGGCAGTCGACATCGTTGCCGGGCGTGCGATCACCGAGGCCTCAGGCCGCGTGACGCCAAGAACGGCACCTGCCATTGCCGCCTCAGGCGTCGACCTGATCTCGGTCGGCTGGCTCACACACAGCGCCCCGGTGCTCGATATTGGCCTCGATTTTGTCGAAGCCGATCTCGAAAGCGCGACGCTGTTGCGCCGGGTCGCCCAAGCCTTCTAGAGAGATTTGGCCGCCTGAGCCGCTCAAGCCGAGTGGGGCTTGCGGCTCCATATCGGAGTTGAACTCCAGAAGTCCGATCACGACACCGAGGTCCTTCACGGTGTCACGATGGCATCGCGCCCTCGTCCTCCCGAACCCGCGCTCCGCACCCGCCGCCTCCTGGATACAACGTCCGAATTCGAGACTTGTACTATTGCTGACCAGGCCGGAAATTTGCCTGAGGCCAACAGGTGTTTTTCGCTGTACTTCGCGGCACGCTGTTGCAAAGCTCGGCAAGTCTCTGGCGGAGTGAGGCGAAATGGAGGAGATACTCTTGGAAAAACAAAATGTTATTCCATTGATGGGATTTGGCACCTTTGGGCGGAACGGCACGGAAGGTATCGATGCAATCCTCTGCGCGCTCGAAACCGGCTACCGGCATCTCGATACCGCGCAGACCTATGACACCGAATTCGAAGTCGGCGAAGCGTTGCGCCGCTCCGGCCTTGACCGAGACGAGGTTTTTCTAACGACGAAGATTTCGACCGACAATTTCGGTCCCGGCGCACTCGTCCCTTCTCTGGAAAAGAGCCTGGAGACGCTCAGGGTCGATCAGGTGGACCTGACACTGATCCACTGGCCGTCGCCCAATGGCCGCATTCCGCTCGAAGTCTACATCACCCAGATCGCCGAGGCGCAGGCCCGCGGTCTGACGAAGCTGATCGGCGTTTCGAACTTCACGATTGCCCTGCTGGAGGAGACGGAAGCACTGCTCGGCAAGGGCAGGATCACCAACAACCAGTTCGAACTCAACCCGATCCTGCAGAACAAGAAGCTCGCAAACTACTGCCGAGAAAAAGAAATACTCGTCACCTGCTATCTGCCGATCGCCCGTGGCGCCCTTTCCGACGAGCCGGTGCTGCGCGCAATCGGTGAAAAACACGATGCGACGCCGGAACAAGTGGCGATCGCCTTCGAGCTTGCCAAGGGCTATTGCATCATCCCGACATCGGGCAGGCCGGAACGCATCCGCTCGAACTTCAAGGCAAGCTCGATCAGGCTTTCAGCTCAGGAAATCTCCCATATCGAGACCATCGACCGCAATCACCGAGTCGTGGATCCGGACTGGGGCCCGAAGTGGGACTAGGTGTTTGATCGGTTGCCTCGGCAGGCTGTCGGATCCGATCTCTGTGAGACCGAGGTCGAATATCTCGTCCAACATGAATGGGCCCGGCACGCGCAAGAGGTGCTCTGGCGGCGCAGCAGAAACGGGCTTAAATCTAGGCAGAGGAAGCTGCAACACAGGACGAATATATGGCGGCATCGCCGGTCCGCATGCTCCAAAATAGAGCGGTGTCTCACGCCGATATGCAGCATTCGTAAAGTATGCCGGCAGCAAGCACCTGCCGCGACCGTAAAGATTCGATGAAAATCTTGCTCCATCAAAGCAAAAGCGCTTCCCGTTGCCCGCTATTCACTCTAACATCATCCAATCGGCCGGTGCGCTCCAGGCGTTCCGGCTTTTGAAGGTGAGAACCGTGATGGACGGGTCAACGGGGGAAGTGAAAGCGAACAGACTATGTCTGCTCGGCAGGCCGCAATTGTTGGCCGCCGGGACTGAGCTTCCCTTACCCGAAAAATCCTACTTCCTGCTGGCAATGTTAGCGCTGTCGTCGGAGCCGCTGGTCGACCGCGAAACCATCCGATGCCAGCTCTGGCAATCCGAACTTCCCGAAAAACGCGCCGGCAGCCTACGCCAGCTCCTGTCCCGCATCGAGCAGAGCATTCCCGAAGGCCTGCCACCCTTGCTCACCGCCACGCGCACGCATCTCGGCCTGGCACCGGGTTGGGAGATCGACCTCAATATCCTCAAGCGGAAGGATGTGCTGGAGCGTGACGAAAGCGGCATCCTGCTCGGCGAACTGCTCGAAAGCGTCAAATCCCCGACGCAGGGCGCAGAAGACTGGCTGACCTTCGAGCGTCAACGCATCGACGAAACGCGCTCGGCCCATCTTGTCCGCCTGCTGGAAAGTGACGACGGACGCCCGGACGTGGAACTGATCGCCTTTGCCAAGCGGCTGATCGAGCTCGATTCCGCCAATGAGATCGCCTGCCGGGCGCTGATGCGCGCCCATGCCCGCATGAACGACCTGCCGGCGGCGCGTCAGGCCTATCTGAAGTGCCGCAGCCAACTGAAGAACGATTTCGATATCGAGCCGGACGGGGCCACGACGGCGCTTGCCCGTGAACTCGGCATCCTGGCCGCCGCGCAGCCGGTAACAGAACGTCCGCGTCCTACCTCGGAGTTGCTGATCGATCCGGCTGGCCAGCCGCGCATCGTCATCCTGCCCCCCGAAAGCATCTTCACCGATCCGCTGATGGAGCGTGTCGGCCGCGCACTGCTCGAGGATGTCACGATCGGCCTCAGCCAGCAACGCGGCTTCAAGGTGATCGCCGCCCATACGAGCCTCGAAATGCTGAGCCGCGCCCTCGACCCGACGCGCACCACCGTCGGCCCGCTCGACCTGTCCTTCGACTATGCCGTCTATGTGACAATCCAGGGCCGGGACGAGGATGTCTATGCCACCTGCCGGCTGACGCGCACGGCAACCTCTGAGGTTCTGTGGGCGGTCGAAATTCCCTTTGCGATGCAGAAGATCAGCGAAGCCTTCAGCCAGCTCACACGGCGCATCGTCATGACACTCGCCGATACGATCGAGCGCACCGAACTGGCGATGCCGCTCGGCGATGTGCCCGCTTCCGCCTATCGCCTCTATCTCGAAGGCAAGCGGTTGATTGCCCAGACCGACCTGCAGCACCTGCGCCAGGCGCGCAAATGGTTCAAGTCGTCGCTCAGCCGTTATGAACATTTCTCGCCGTCCCATGCGGGCATGTCGCGCGCCCTCGGCATGGAATGGCTGATCCGCGGTATGCGCGACCGTGACCTGCTCGACGAGGCCTATAGCGCCGCGAGGATGGCGCGGCAGACCGATCCGAACAGCGGTCGGGCCTATCGCGAACTCGGCTTCGTGGCGCTCTATCGCCGCCGCTTCGACGAAAGCCTTGAGCATTTCCAGCAGGCCCAGGATCTCAATCCTAACGATGCCGATATCCTTGCCGATTTCGCCGATGCGCTTTCCCATGACGGCGATTTCGATCGGGCGCTGGAGCTCAGCAAGGCCGCCTTCAAGCTTAACCCGCTGCCACCAGACTATTATTACTGGAACCTCGGCGGTATCCACTTCATGCGCGAAGAGTATGAAGAGGCGATCGAGGCGCTGGAGCCGGTGAAGGCGAAACAGGCGACAGCCCGGTTGCTCGCCGCTGCGCACGCCATGGCGGGCCATGCCGCGAAAGCCAGAAATTACGCCAGAGTGGTGCTGGAAAACTTCCCCGATTTCCGCAGCGAAGAGATCCGTCATTTCGTTCCCGATCGCGATCCGGCCTTTACCGAACCGCTGATAAAAGGCCTGCAACTCGCCGGTCTTCCATGACGCGCAGCCTTTTAACGAAGCCTGTAACGCTTAAATGACGCAGGCAATGCTCTCTTCCAATGGTTAACGGCGGCCAGCCGCCCAACCAATCGGAGAGAGATCATGAAGACCGTTGAAACCAACGCCGCAATCCAGACCCAGGCACTTCGTTTTTCCGCTGCCGCCAAGGCCGCCATCAAGCAGGACGAGCTTACCGTATCGGCAAACGGCCTCGAAAGCCTGACGCATGCGCTGAGGTTTCGCTAAGGAACCAATCAGCATGTCTGCTTTGGCCGACCTTGAAGTGCTTGCCGCCGACCTCAACCGGTCTTCGGCAGGCGTCAACAGTTACCACGACCGGTCGATGACACCGGCGCAGACCTTTGCGGCGATCAAACCGCATCTGCGCGACTTCGGCATCACCCGTGTCGGGCTGCTGACCGGGCTCGACGTGCTGAACATTCCGGTTGCCTTCGCCACACGTCCGAACAGCCACACGCTGTCGGTCTTCCAGGGCAAGGGCATCGACAAGGAAGCGGCGATGACCTCGGCCGCCATGGAGGCGATCGAGACCCGCATCGCCGAAATTGCGCCTGCCGACCTGACGCTCGCCAGCCTTGAGACCATGAAAGCGGAGCGGGCCGCGATGATCGATCTCGACAGCGTGGCGCGCTGTGCCCCCGACGAGATCGGCGACGGCCAGATCCCCTGGTGCTCCGGCTTCGAGCTTCTTTCTGGCAGCACCACTTTCGTGCCCTGGTGGCTGGTTGGACTCGACCATCGCGGCGAGCGACCACCGGGCTTCGAACAGTCGAGTGATGGCCTTGCCTCGGGCAATACGCCGGCCGAAGCCGTCTTGCACGGGCTCTGCGAACTGGTCGAGCGCGATGCCTGGGCGCTCACCCAGCTCAAGTCTCCTGAACAGCTCAAGCAGAACCGCGTCGATCCGCTCGCCTTCGGCGATGCCGTGATCGACGTCATGGTCGATCGCATTCGACAGGCCGGCATGCGCCTACTGCTGATCGACATGACCACCGATATCGGTGTCCCGGCCTTTCTCGCCGTCATCATTCCGGGCAATCTTTCCGATCGCGTCGATGCCCGCTGGGCTCACGTCTGCGGCGGTTGCGGCTGCCATCCCGATCCGGTGCGCGCGGCACTGCGCGCCATCACCGAGGCCGCCCAGAGCCGGCTGACGGCGATTGCCGGCAGCCGTGACGATTTCTCGCCGAGGATTTACCAGCGGATCGACCGCAGCGCCGGCATGCGCCAGGTCGTTGATCTCTGCAACGATGATGCGGCGCTCAAACCCTTCCCCATGCGCCCGCATCGCCCGGCGACGATCCAGGATACGATCCGCCATATCGCCGGCCGGCTGAGGGCCGCCGGCATCAGCCAGATCATTGCCGTGCCGTTTTGCCATCCCACCCTTCCGGTCTCCGTCGTGCGTGTCATTGTGCCGGGCCTCGAGGTCGATATCAGCGGCCAGTATATCCAGCTCGGCCTGCGCGCCGTCAACGTCATCAGGGAAGCCGCGGCATGAAAATCCTGTTCGTCGGCCCGAGCCTTGCAGGCGACATCGCCGAAGCCCGCAAGCAGCATCCCGATATCGATTTTCGCGCGCCCGCGGCCTGCGGCGACATTCTGAAAGCAGTGCATGAGGGGGCGACAGCGATCGGCCTGATCGACGGCTATTTCGGCGATCTGCCGTCGGTCTGGCACAAGGAGATCCTCTTTGCACTGCAAAAGGGCGTTGCCGTTGCCGGCGGTTCCAGCATGGGGGCGCTGCGTGCTGCCGAATGCTCCGTCTTCGGCATGGTCGGCATAGGCTCGATCTTCGACGACTACGAATCGGGCGATCTCATTGATGACGAAGCGGTGGCGCTCGTCCATGCGCCGCAGGAACTCGGCTGGCTGCCGCTTTCCGTCCCCTGGGTCGATTTCGAGCCGACCATAGAAGGTCTCTATGCCAAGGGTGAAATTAGCGTCAGCGAGCGCAAGAAGCTGCTGCTGGCCGGCCGCTTCCTGCATTTCTCCGAACGGACCTATTCGAAGGTGGTCGACGAATGCCATTTCGCCCGCAAGCTGCGGCGCGACCAGATCCTGGCGGCGATCCGCACCAACCGCGTCGAACGCAAACGCAGCGACGCCCGGTTGATGCTGGACTGGCTGAAGAAGGGTGAGTTTGCGTCAACACAGCGTGACTGGAGCTTTGCAGCAACCTCGCATTGGGACCTGCTGCAGGCCGAAATCACGCAGCAGATGCAACCTGTAACGCTCGAATAACGGTTCAAAGCCCAAGGTATCCTGCGTGGGGATTTGACTGTTGTCGAGGGCGGAAACAATGTTTGAAAAAAGGGACCAGGGTGCAGGCAGGGAATACGCAAGGCTCTTCCGGCTGCTGTCGGCAGCCAAGGACGAGGCTGAAAAACTTCAGCTGCGCAATCTCATGCACCTGACAAACATGGCACTGCTGCAGGTCGTCATCGATTGGGACGGCATCGATCCGGACAGGGAGCTCGATGCGAACCTCGAAAAACTCGTCGGCAGCAAAGCCAAGATCGCAATGAAGGACGCTGGCGAAAATCTGATCTTGATCGAACGCCATTAATCCCGATGCGGGGTGCGACTCATCGCTATAAATTCAGGCCGACGTGTTATTCCGCAGCGTCGGCTTCCATCTGCTCGGTACTGGCGATTGCCTGGACGAGCTTAAGGATTTTCTTGCGAAGCGGCTCATTCTTGATCGAGAAAAAGGCAGCGTTGAGCTGGACGCCTTCACGCGAAATGACGAATTCTTCGCTCGGAGCGGGATTATCATTTGCGTTGGCGGCAGCTGCCGTCAGATCGTCGAAGAAGGTTCTGACGTCAACGCTCAGCGCGCCGGCGATTTCGACGAGCATGCTGGCGGAGACGCGGTTGGATCCCTTTTCGTATTTCTGGATCTGCTGGAAGGTCACGCCAACACGATCGCCCAGTTCCGTCTGAGAAACCTTTCTCAGCAGTCGCTGTATACGGATCGTTTTGCCGACGTGAACGTCCACGGAATGCGGTTCTTCTTTCATCTGATATTCCCTCCTGCGAAAACCGGCCAGACAACTTACACGGCCGGCAGTAACAACTTTTAGCCGAGTTAGTTCAACCTAGCAATTGTTCGCATGTCGTTTAGGCTGGGCCAAAACATCGCGCCATCCGAGAGCCCCTACCGATTGCACGTCGCGACAGATCACTTCAAACGAGAATCCGGTAGAATTGAACGTCGAAAGCGCGACGCCGGGTGAGCTATCGGGGCAAACTCAGAGCTTCCACAGACGCTGCGCATTGCCATGAAGGAGCTTCGAACGCTCCGTTTCCGCCGTGCCCGACAGAACGGCCTGGGTGGCCGCGACCCAGGTGGAAAGGCCGTTCGCCAGCGTGCAGACGGGCCAGTCGCTACCCCAGACCACACGATCCCAGCCGAAGCTTGATACGACATGCTCGATATAGGGACGCAGGTTTTCCGCCGTCCAGCTTGTCGGGTCAGCATTGGTAACGATGCCGGAAATCTTGGCGACGATATTCGGCCGGCGGGCGATTTCGACGATACCGCGGCTCCAGGGCTCGAAAGCGTTCGACTTGATATCCGGATTGCCGCAATGATCGAGCACGAACTGGACATCGGGCGCGGCATCGGTGAGCGCGCCCACCTTGCTCACCTGATGCGGCAGCGTGCAGAGATCGAAGGTCAGACCAGTGCCGGAAAGTCTTCTGACATTTTCGCGAAAGAGCTCGCCTTCAGAGATATCGTCGGGCACCACATGCAGCACGCGCCGGAAGCCCTTGACGAAGGGATCGGCTTTCTGGCGATCCAGATAGGCGGCAAAGCCGTCGTCTTCCGGCCGGCAGGAGACGATCGCACCGGCCACCAGATCGCCGAGGCGGCTGACATAATCGGTCTCGGCCTGCATGATGACGGGATCGACGTCCACCTCCACGTGCAGCGCTTTGGTGATGCCACAGCGTTTGGCTTCGCTCGCGTAGGTTTCGTAGAGAAAATCGCGGTCGAGCGCGGGCACATCAGCAAGCCAGGGATAACTTAACGCCGAACGGTCGATGACGTGCAGATGGGTATCGATGAACACGCTCTTTTCCTCCAAAGAGTGGCATTCAACCTATCCCTGGTGAATGGATTGTTCAAATAGAAATTCTGCTGGCCTAACTCGGTGCGGCGATGCTGGCGCCGGCGAGCGCCGAAAGCTCGGCCGCCGTCTTCTGCACCATGCCGATCGCCTGGGTGATATCGGGCGCTGCCGGCGCATTGACGAGCGCGATATAGGGGCAGGTGAGCGCCGCAATACCGCGTCCGTCCGACCCCAGAACTGGTGCCGAGAGATTGTAGACGCCAGCGGTCTGGGCGCTCGCCATCATCTCATAGCCGCGCTTGCGGATCTGGTTCAGCCGCTCGTGAAAATCCGGGCCGAGATCGACCTCCTCGCGGCTGCGCGCATGCTCCGAGATCATCATCTCGCGCTCCTCGTCGCTGCGGAAGGCAAGCAGCACATGGCCGGACCCGGTGTCGAAAAGGCTGATATGGGAACCGATGCGGATCGACAGGCCCCAATAATCGGGCGCCTCCTGCTGGGCGATAACGACGGCAGCCCCACGGTCGAAGACGGCCAGATGGTTTGCCTGACGGGAGCGTTGGGCGAGATCGCGCATGAGCGGCGTCGCATAGGAAGCAAGCCGGCGCACCGGCGCATGCAGTTGCGCCAGGCCGAAAAGTTTCAGGGTGAGAGAATAGCGGTCGCCATCGAGCCGCGTGACGTAACCGCGCTTCACGAGACGGTCGAGCATGCGGTAAAATTCGTTCGGGCTGCGCTCCAGCCGCTTGGCGATTTCCGCCTGCGTCAGGCCGCTATCGACACCCGCCAGAAGTTCGAGAATATCGAGTCCCTTGTCGAGCGCCGGAGCGCGATAGCGATCTGACTCGTCGGTCTCCATTCTTCCCTCCTGTGAATATCATTCTGCATATACGCAGACAGGCGGACGGAAAAGAAAAAGTTCGCGCTTGACCATAGAGCTATCGTCTGTTTGTCTATAAACAGACAAATCAAGTCTGAGGATATCGTTCCCGGAAAACTCGCCAGGGCGAGACAAAAACAAGATAACGGGAGAGGGAGGAAGGCCATGCGCAGGGATATCGTGACCATCTGCCTGATGTCGCCCGACAGGGCGTTCGAACGCGGCCTGCATCCTGACCGATCCTTTTGAGATATATTTCAGCATCACCGCCAGCGCGCGCAATCCCCACAGAGGCCATGACATGACAAGCAATCTTTCCGGCAAGAGCGTTCTCATCACCGCAGCAGGTCAGGGCATCGGCCGCGCCACCGCGCTTGCTTTCGCCGCGGCCGGCGCCAGGGTGCACGCCACCGACATCAATACCGATGCTCTTGCGAGCCTGGCGGCGCAGGCCAAGATTTCCACCCACAAGCTCAACGTGCTCGAAGACGAGGCGGTCAAGGCACTGGTGGCCGAAATCGGCGCCGTCGATGTGCTCTTCAACTGCGCCGGCATCGTCCATAACGGCTCCGTGCTTGACATGAAGGATAGTGATCTCGAGTTCGCCATCGATCTCAACGTCAAGGCGATGATCCGCACCATCCGCGCAGTGTTGCCGGGCATGCTGGAGCGCAAGGATGGCTCGATCATCAATATGTCCTCGGTCGCCTCGAGCATCAAAGGCGTGCCGAACCGCTTTGCCTATGGCGTCACCAAGGCCGCCGTGATCGGGCTCACCAAGTCGGTCGCTGCCGATTATGTCACGCAGGGCGTGCGCTGCAACTGCATCTGCCCCGGCACGGTGGAAAGCCCCTCGCTGCAGGACCGCATGCGCGCCCAAGGCGATTATGACACGGCGCGCGCCGCCTTCATCGCCCGTCAGCCGATGGGCCGCCTCGGCACGCCGGAGGAGATCGCCGATCTCGCCGTCTATCTCGCGGGCGCCACCTATACGTCCGGCCAGGCCTACGCCATCGACGGCGGCTGGACGATCTGAGCTTTCGCATGGCCGGCTCGTTGCGAAGCGGATGCCGGCCAACCCAACGGCCTAGCCAAACGGGAAAGACATCATGACCCGCATTACCGACGTCCGCGTCTTCGACCTTCGCTTTCCGACCTCGCAAAGCCTCGATGGTTCCGATGCGATGAACCCCGACCCGGATTATTCCGCCGCCTATGTAATCCTTGAGACTGACAAGCAAGGTCTCGCCGGCCACGGCCTGACCTTCACCATCGGCCGCGGCAACGACATTTGCTGCGCGGCGATCGAGGCGATGCGCCATCTGGTCGTCGGCACAGAACTGTCGGAGGTGAAGGCGCATCCCGGCAAATACTGGCGGCATCTGACGAGCGATAGCCAACTTCGATGGATCGGGCCGGAGAAGGGCGCAATCCATCTTGCGACCGGCGCCATCGTCAATGCTGTATGGGATCTTCTTGCCAAGGAGGCCGGCAAGCCGGTCTGGCGTCTCGTTGCGGAATTGCCGGCCGAAGAGATCGCCGATATCGTCGATTACCGCTACCTCACCGACGTGCTGACACGCGAGGAAGCAATTGCCATCCTCAGACAAGCCGAAGCCGGCAAGGCGGAGCGCATCGCCACACTCGAGAAGGAAGGGTATGCCTGCTACACGACCTCGGCCGGCTGGCTCGGCTACGAGGACGAGAAGCTGCGCCGTCTCTGCCAGGAAGCGATCGATGCCGGCTTCAACCACATCAAGATGAAGGTCGGCCGTGACCTGCAGGACGATATCCGCCGTCTGAGGATCGCCCGCGAGGTGATCGGCCCGGACCGCTACCTGATGATCGACGCCAACCAGGTTTGGGAAGTCGGACAGGCGATCGACTGGGTCAAGCAGCTCTCCTTCGCCAAGCCCTTCTTCATCGAGGAACCGACGAGCCCTGACGATGTCGCCGGCCACCGCAAGATCCGCCAGGGCATCTCCCCGGTGAAGGTCGCGACCGGCGAGATGTGCCAGAACCGCATCATGTTCAAGCAGTTCATCGCCGAAGGCGCGATCGATATCGTTCAGATCGACTCCTGTCGCATGGGCGGTCTAAATGAAGTGCTCGCCGTGCTCTTGGTCGCGGCGAAATTCGGCCTGCCGGTCTGGCCGCATGCCGGCGGTGTCGGGCTCTGCGAATATGTACAGCACCTGTCGATGATCGATTATGTGGCGGTGTCGGGCACCAAGGACGGCCGCGTCATCGAATATGTCGACCATCTGCACGAACACTTCCTCGATCCCTGCATCATCAAGGACGCCGCCTATATGCCGCCGACACGGCCCGGCTTTTCGATCGAGATGAAACCTGCCTCGATTGCCGGCTACACATTCCGCGGATAGGGTGGGAAGCCCCTTTTCAACTGGCTTCGCCGGCATGCCTGGCGGGGAAAGCCGCAGGGCCGGCCATTGCAAAAGGCTCCCGGTTCTTCTATAAGACTGGCCTGTGAAGGCTGCTCGAGAGAGCCTTTTGAGAGCCCCGGGTAGCCCATTTGGCCTATTTCTAACTCACTGTTTTTTCTCACATCTTTCGCTGATACGGAATCGATCTGGCAGATTGATTCTGTCACCTCCTGGTCAATACCAGCCGTCGAGAACGCGCGTCAGAAGGCGGTTTTCTCTTATGCGCTCACCAAGTGGACGCAGCCTGCTGGTCTCGTGTTCCGGATTTGAAAAAGCGAACCCCGCTCCATTCTTCGCCGTAGCCCATAGAGTTGCGGCAACAGCACCTTCCCGGCTCCTAGCCATCGGTTCCTTTGCCGGCGAAGATTAGGGACCGGTAATAGCTGATTCTTCTCAATGGGATGGCCCGCGGCCCGTCTACGGGATCAAAACAGCGGCGCTGCCGCGTCGATCGCAAAAATCATGTGGGGATGACACGACTTTAAAAGACGAATCGAATTTCTGTTAACTGACGGAGATATCAGGGGAAATTGTAATCCTTCTGTCGTAAACTCCTGATCCTGGCCGCTCCCGCTAAGGGCTTGTCTGCCGGAGTACCTTGCCAGAATCGCTGCGATCGGTAATCGTCACGGTTAAATAGCCGTTTCTGGTATTTTTCCGTGATGAAAGATTAGAGCGTGAGCAAGGCACAAAGGACTTCTCGGACCCTTCAGCGTAGCGTCGATGAGACGATCGGCGCCCATGCGTCGACGATCAGTTCGCAGTTGCAGGCGATTAGCGAAGCCCTGTTTCCGCCAACCGCGAGCAAGACGCTGCGCCGCTTCACCTCGGGCGAGGCTGCCAAACTCATTGGTGTCTCAGATTCGACCTTGCGAAAGATGACGCTTGCCGGCGAAGGCCCGCAGCCCCATGTCGGCACCAACGGCCGACGGCTCTACTCCTTGCGCCAGCTCAATGAGCTGCGTGCCCTGCTTGCCGCCTCCGCCCGTGGGCGTGAAGCGCATGACTTCCTGCCGCGCCGCGGCGAGAACGACCATCTTCAGGTCATTGCCGTTACCAACTTCAAGGGCGGATCGGGCAAGACAACGACCTCGGTGCATCTTGCGCAATATCTCGCCCTACAGGGTTACCGCGTGCTCGCCCTCGACCTCGACCCGCAGGCCAGCATGTCTGCGATGCTCGGCGTCATGCCGGAGACAGACGTACGCTCGAACGAGACGCTCTATGCGGCGATCCGCTATGACGAAGAGCGTCGTCCCCTCTCCGAAGTCGTGCGCAACACCTATTTTGACGGTTTGGATCTCATTCCCGGCAATCTCGAACTCATGGAGTTCGAACACACGACACCACGTGCGCTGACCCGCGGCCACCGGGATGGCGAAGGCGTGTTTTTCATGCGTGTTGCCAAGGCGCTTGACGATGTCGCCGAAAATTATGACGTCGTTGTCCTGGATTGCCCGCCGCAGCTCGGTTACCTGACGCTGAGCGGCCTTTGCGCCGCAACCTCGATGATCGTCACTGTGCATCCGCAGATGCTGGATGTGGCGTCCATGAGCCAGTTTCTGCTGATGACCCATGATCTTCTCGCCGTCGTGCGGGAAGCGGGCGGCGAGCTCAATTATGATTTCATCCGTTATCTGCTGACCCGCTACGAGCCGCAGGATGCGCCGCAGACGAAAGTCGCTGCCCTCTTGCGCAATCTGTTCGACGATCACGTCATGATCAATGCGATGGTGAAATCGGCGGCGGTCTCCGATGCCGGCCTCACCAAGCAGACGCTCTATGAGATCGGCCGCGAGAACCTGACGCGTTCGACCTATGATCGTGCGATGGAAGCGCTCGATGCCGTCAATGGAGAGGTCGAGATGCTGATCCGGCAGGCATGGGGACGCGCATGATGCTCTCCTTGATCAATACCGATTTACCTTGTTTCGACGGACCAGCGGATCTGTTGGGAGCTCCCAACAAGAGGGGCTGGCGTGTAAGTATCCGGCTAAGATCCGTCCGTCCATCGGCAGCCATCAAGCGTGTTGGGAGCTCCCAACTGCGCTATTCCAGCTTGCCCGCATCCGACTGGAAAGGAGAGAATTGATGAGCAGACGCGATACGGTCAATTCACTTTTCATGCGTAAAACGGATGCATTGGCGCCATCTGCCGGTGTCGAGAAAAACCCGGACAGGGTGCGCACTGGTGCCGTCTCGGCCATGGGCGCATCTCTGCAGGAGATGACGGAAGCGGCACGTGCGGTCGGAAGACTGCAGGCGCAGATTTCGTCAGGATTTTCCATTCTGGAGATCGACCCATCGGACATTTCCAATTCCTCGATCAGCGATCGTATCCCGGTCGAGCGCGATGCCGATTTCGATGCTCTGGTGACAAGCATAGCCGAACACGGCCAGAAGGTGCCGATCCTGGTGCGCCCCGATCCCAACAAGGAAGGGCATTACCAGATCGCCTATGGGCGGCGGCGCCTGCGTGCTGCGGCAAAGCTTGGGCTCAAGGTCAAGGCAATCGTCCAGAGCTTGAGCGACGATGAACTGGTCATCGCACAGGGCAAGGAAAATCTCGACCGGCAGGATCTCTCCTTCATCGAGAAGGCGCTGTTTGCCCATCGTCTCGAAGAGGCCGGTTATCCGCGCGATGTCATTATCGCGGCACTCTCGACCAATAAGGCCGATCTCAGCCGTTATATCTCGGTTGCCCGTGGCGTGCCGCACACTGTGATCCTGGCGATCGGCCCGGCTCCCAAGGCAGGCCGCGCACGATGGCTGGCTCTCGTCGATGCCGTCTCTTCTTCTCCGAAGAAGGTGGAGGCGATCATTGACGACAATGCCTTTGCCGATCTCGACAGCGATCAGCGCCTG
Source organism: Rhizobium sp. 01L419 (assembly GCF_056400025.1). Lineage (NCBI taxonomy): Bacteria > Pseudomonadati > Pseudomonadota > Alphaproteobacteria > Hyphomicrobiales > Rhizobiaceae > Rhizobium > Rhizobium sp. 01L419. The sequence goes on along the minus strand of NZ_JBFTSM010000010.1, from coordinate 106,196 downwards.
CAGCGCGTATTGTCCAAAATCGCGGCGCGTGATGCGAAGAAGGCAACGGGCGAAACCTGGAAAACGCGCCACGGTCAGAAGGCAGCGCAGATCGAACGCTCCGGAGCCAGGACGCGTATCACGTTCGATGAACGCATGGTGCCTGAATTTGCCGATTATCTCACGACCCGGCTGGATGAACTCTTCGAGGAGTTCGGCGCCGTCAGGTCACAACAATAACTGTTGGCAGGCTAGGCCTGCTGATGAGGATCTAACTGTCATGAAAAGGAGCCAATAGGCAAAGAAAAAGGCCCCCGAACAAACATCCGGAAGCCCTCTTCTCTCGTTTAGCACCTAGAGAATCGCACTTCCCGGAATCGCTGTCAAGGTTTTTGAACGCCGTTTTGGCGGGCGCCGATGATTTGCCTTTGTATAAGGTGAACCACGATGGATACGGGATTTGTCACGACGCCTTTCGGGCGGCGGCCGATGTCGCTTGCCTTGATGAGAGGTCAGCTTCAGGCCGAATTAATTAAACCAGATAAGTCCGTCGACAAGTGGAAGGTGTTTCGCGACGTCTGCGAAGCACGACCGCTGCTCGATATTTCCGACCGCACACTGGCTGTGTTGAACGCCCTTCTCTCCTTCTATCCCGAGAGCCATCTCTCCGGTGAAGCGAGCATGGTCGTCTTTCCATCCAACCGGCAGCTCATGGTCCGGGCGCACGGCATTGCAGTCACGACGCTGCGCCGGCACCTGGCGGCTCTGGTGGATGCCGGGCTCATCACCCGCAAGGACAGCGCCAACGGCAAACGTTTTGCCCGCCGGAAGAGCTCAGGCGAGTTGGAAGATGCCTACGGCTTCAGCCTGGTGCCGCTTCTTGCCCGCAGCGAAGAACTGTCTGCCATGGCTCAAAAGATCGAGGCCGACCGGATTGCACTTCGGCGTGCGCGTGAGCGCCTGACCATCTGCCGCCGCGATGTCCGCAAACTGATCGAAACCGCAGTCGCCGAAGGCGTTCCCGGCAACTGGGACGACGTCGAGGCTGCCTACGCCCATCATCTCGCATGCCTGTCCCGCAATGCCGCGGCTTGCGATCTGGACAGCGTGCGCCTGAAGCTCGAAATCCTTCGCGCTGACATCGTCAATCTGTTGACGAACTTCGATAATTTCAAAAAAACGAGCGCCAGTGTGGTTCAAAATGAACCGCACATACAGAATTCAGATACAGATTATCTTGAATTAGAATCTTGTGCGACGATGGAAACAGAAACGCTGCCGCCTGCGACAGAACCAATTGGTACTAGCGGACCCCAAAAAATATTCCCTCTTGCACTCATCCTGCAGGCTTGCCCGCAAATCAGCGATTATGCTCAGGGAGGGCCGATCAGGGGATGGCGGGATCTCGTGACCGCTGCCGTCACCGTGCGTTCCATGCTTGGGATAACGCCGGAGACGTATCAGGCAGCCTGCGAAAGTCTTGGCCGGGAAAATGCCGCTGTCACCATTGCCTGCATGCTGGAGCGGGCGACCCATATCAACTCACCGGGCGGCTATCTGCGGGATCTGACCCGCAAGGGAGCACGTGGAGAATTCTCGCTTGGACCGATGCTGATGGCTCTGGTACGGCAGAACAGTCCGGTCGCGCGCAGGGCCTGACACGGCTTGAGCAAGGTCGATAACGCCGCTGCCGTGACGGTTCATTTGGAAGAAGGAAAGGCACGGAAAGATGATTGCGACTATTTGCGCAGATCATAAGGACGATTGGGGAAGCATATCTTTCTTTGGCCAGAGCGCAGGGTGTCGGAAATGAAGTCTGGATTAACTTCCGCAGTGGAGAGAGAGGTATGTCTTATCAGTGGCTTGCATAAAATGTCGTCTCGATCGGTGGTGGCTGAATTGCCGCAAATACCCGAGAAACAACGCCTAAGGCGCCCGGAAGCCGGAAAGGATCGTTGACGAGAATTGGGTGGAGACGATAGGGCAGACGGGTCGGTGGAGGCGGGAAGAATGTGCAAAAGGCGAGGACGGACGTGAAGCGGGCAGTGGATCTTTTCCTGGCTTTGGTGGCAGCCGTGATCCTGATCATTCCGATCGGCGTCGTGGCACTGTGCGTGCGCCTGACCTCACCGGGACCGGCGCTTTACTGGTCGAACCGTGTGGGCCGCCGCAACAGGATCTTCCGAATGCCGAAATTCCGCAGCATGCGAATTGACACGCCGACGGTCGCCACGCATCTGCTCGATGATCCCTCCCGCTACCTGACGCCGGTCGGCGGCTTCCTGCGCAAGTCGAGCCTCGATGAACTGCCGCAGCTCTGGTGTATCCTGAAGGGCGAGATGAGTTTCGTCGGCCCGCGCCCGGCGCTCTATAACCAGGACGACCTGATCGCGCTGCGCACGGCCAAAGGTGTCGATGCGCTGCTGCCGGGGCTGACGGGCTGGGCGCAGGTCAATGGCCGTGACGAGCTGCCGATTCCCGAAAAGGTAAAGTTCGACGTTGATTATCTGAACCGCCGCTCCTTCTTCATGGATATGCGCATACTGGTCATGACTGTTGGCAAGGTATTGGGCAGCAGAGGCATAACCCATTGAGGTTACGACCTAAGGTTATGAACAGGTTGCTCACGCGACTACAGATTATTCGGTTGCACTTGAAATCGAAAAGGACAAGAAGAAGTTAGGCTGGAATGATGGGTGGACAGTATAAAAATGCATGATGATCCCTCAGGCGACGGATCAAAGACCAGCCGGTCCTGGACGTCGATGCAGGCATTGGTTGGACCGCTCTTGGCAATGCCGCGTCCGGCCAAGCGTATTATTGCGCTTCTCGTCGATTCCAGCCTCTGTGTTCTCACCATCTGGCTTGCCTATTGTTTCCGCCTGAACGAGTGGACCATCCTGGCGGGCGTGCAGTGGCTCGCCGTTCTTGTGTCGCTATGTCTGGCGCTGCCGATCTTCATCGTCATGGGCATGTACCGGGCGATCTTTCGTTACGCCGGCATTGCCGCTTTCCTGGCGGTGCTGAAGGCGATTGCGATCTATGGTGTTGCCTTCGCGACGATCTTTACCGCGCTCAGCGTTCCCGGCATCCCACGTACCGTCGGCATTCTGCAGCCCTTCCTGCTGTTGATCGCGATCGGCCTTTCCCGCCTCGGCATCCGCTACTGGCTGGGCGATACCTATCAGCGCATCCTGCATAAGGGCGCGATGGCAAAGGTGCTGATCTACGGCGCAGGCAGTTCGGGCCGTCAGCTTGCCGCCGCGCTGACCAACAGCGATGAGCTCAGCGTTGTCGGCTATCTCGATGACGACACGAAGCTGAAGGGCGGCATCATGGGCGGCCTGCCGATCTATGATCCTTCCGATCTCCAGGCGCTCGTCCAAACGCTTAATGTCCACAATGTGCTTCTGGCTCTTCCCTCGGCATCACGCCAGCGACGCAACGAGATCCTCGAGCAGATCCGCAAGGCGCGGGTGAATGTGCGCACGCTGCCGGATATGACGGCACTCGCTCAGGGCCGCATCGCCGTTTCCGATATCCGCGAACTTGAAATCGAAGACCTGCTCGGCCGCGAGGCCGTGACGCCGCGCCAGGAGCTTCTCGATAAGGCCTCCCTCGGCAAGGTGGTGATGGTGACGGGCGCCGGCGGCTCGATCGGCAGCGAGCTCTGCCGCCAGATCCTGCGCAGCGGGCCGACGCATCTCATCCTCGTCGAGCAGAACGAATACGCCCTTTATGCGATCCACGGCGAGCTGCAGAAGCTTTCGGAACTTTACGAACAGCAGAAGGTGCAGATCGTACCGATCCTCTGTTCGGTGCGCGACCGTGACCGCATGGAACATATCATCATGAGCTGGCGGCCGCAGGCGCTCTATCATGCCGCCGCCTACAAGCATGTGCCGCTCGTCGAGCAGAATGCCGTCGAAGGCATCAAGAACAATGTCATGGGCACGCTGATTACCGCACAGGCGGCTGAAAAATACGGCGTGTCGAACTTCGTGTTGATCAGCACCGACAAGGCGGTCCGCCCGACCAATGTGATGGGTGCCAGCAAGCGGCTTGCCGAAATGCTGCTGCAGGCGCTATCTGCCGAGCAGCCGACCGGCCGCGCGCGCACCAATTTCTCCATGGTCCGCTTCGGCAATGTGCTCGGATCCTCCGGTTCCGTCGTGCCGTTGTTTCGCCAGCAGATCAGGGATGGCGGCCCGGTGACGCTGACGCATCCTGACATTACCCGCTATTTCATGACGATCTCGGAGGCGTCTCAGCTCGTCATCCAGGCGGGGGCCATGGCTGACGGCGGCGACGTCTTCCTGCTCGACATGGGCGAACCGGTGCGCATTGCCGATCTCGCCCGCCGGATGATCGATCTCTCGGGCCTGACGGTCCTCAGTGAGGACAACCCAGAAGGCGATATCGAGCTTTCGGTCACGGGTCTCAGGCCTGGTGAAAAGCTCTACGAGGAACTGCTGATCGGCGACAATCCCGAGACGACGCAGCATCCGCGCATCATGAAAGCGCGCGAGGATTTCCTTTTCTGGCCGGAGCTTTCCAAGCGCCTGAAGGTTCTCGATGCCGCGCTCGACCGCAACGACATACCGGCCGCCCGCCTGATGCTTGCCGAACTCGTCTCCGGCTATGCCTCGACCGGCGAGGTAACCGATCTCGCCCTGAGCGCAGCCGAGGCCAATACGGCCGCATGATTAAAGTCCGGTATTGCGCCGGGCTTCTTTCTTCTTCCTCTGCAGAAGTATGTCTCTTCAGGCATTTGCCCCTTTGTCGTCCGTCCAGGCCGCACCGGTGATCGAACGGGCAGCCGGCGAGGCGAGAAGGACGATGTCGGCAATCTCGCCGGGATCGGCAAAGCCTACCGGATTGGACATCAGCCCTTTTCTTCTCCTCGGAATGCGGCCCGCCTGCCGGGTTCATGCCTGAACCGGCCGATGGGCATTGCGCCCCGAGCCTCTATGTCGCCTTCGGCTCCAAAGAGGCGCTCTTTATCGAAGAGCTTGATCTCTACCAAGCGACGGTCAACACCGAGATCTGGAATGCGCTCGAGGGGAACGATAGCCGCGGCGATCGAAGGTTCCCTTGTCGATACCGCCCGCGCCTATAGCCGTCCGGATGTGCGTGCCGCCTGAATGATCGTGCTCGGCGCAAACCCGGATGCCAGCGAAGTTGAAGCAGTCGGCAACGATATCAGCCCGCGCCGTACCGAGAATATTAGCCAGCTCATAAAAAAGTTCGAACAGGCCATCAGCGAAGGCGAACTTGCCCGGCAATTTCGCTGCAAGGCTGCTGCGATCTTCTTTGCAACGGCATGTCGCTGCCTCCCCGTGACGGCGGCTGAGACGATGTGCTGATGGCGGTTGCCTGGAGCGGCGGCGGCCCCGCGCTTGAAGGCATGACCCGCGGCCATCGTCGCGGATGAACCGGCACTCAGCAATACGATCCATCCCTATGATCTGCAGGTTCAACCTTTGAATGAACACTAGTATCCCAGGATTACCTATAACTGCTGATTGCAACTAGGATGGTTTGAGCTCATATCAGGGCATCCCGTTTTCGCGCCTCGCTATGCTTGCTCCCGGTCACAGTCATGACTTCGAGGAGCCTGCGATGACGGAGTTCATTTCATGGATCGCCGAAAACTTCAGGAGGACATGATGAGAGCCAGCGCAGTTGTAAACAGGGCATTGGTCGCAACCAACAAAGGAACGCGCTACGGGCTAGGTGCTGGGGGAATGAACCCCGGCAAGCCGTCACCGGCAGCGAACGGGAAATGTGACTGTTCCGGGTTCGTGGCCTGGTGTCTCGGCATGTCGCGAAAGACGCGGGAGGCCTTCTATGTCGAGGAGAACGGCGGATGGATCGAGACGGCAGCGGTTTCGAAAGACGTTCTTGCCTCGACAGGGATCTTCGCGCCGCTGGATAAACCCTTGCCGGGCTGCGTCGTCGTCTATGGCGATTACAAGGACAGCAACGGCCGCCATCACGAAGGCCACATGGCTGTCGTTACCGAGGTGAACAGCCGCAGCGGCATCGCGGGTATCGACAAGATCGTCCATTGCTCCGTGAGCAACGATAATTCCGGAGACGCGATACAGGAGACCGATGCGCGGATCTTTGCCAACAACAGGAATAGCGTGATCGGCTGGTCCATTCTCGCACACGAAGGCTGATCAGCGCAATCCACATCGTCGCAGGGCCGATGACCGGCAAATAGGAGGAGGATCATGCCAATAATAGGAATTATTGAAGGCTGCGAAATCCATCAAGATGCCGACGGCCGCGTCCATTTTACCGCCGATGCCGCCATCGATGCCGATGGCGCCAATGGCCAGCATGGCGCAGCGCCGGCCTACAAGGAAGACGACAGCGGGAGCGAAGCGTTGGCCAATGGCGGTATGAGGATCAACGCCCACGAAAAAGTCATCTGCGCTTACGACTGGGCGCGCAGTGTCGTTATTCTGAATACCGATAACGAGCCGAAGATCTTTCCGGGTGGCATCATCGCATCCCGGACCTGGTATCGCCACCGCAATCGGCCTGCCGGCGATCCCGCCGCTTACGTCGATGCGCAGACGGTGCCCTATATCGTCGTGCCGCCCCTCATCGTCCAACGCGTCACACCTGTCGTCCGGGGCTCGAGGGCGAGGGTGACATGGCGCGACAGGTCGGTCGAATGCGTTGTGGCGGATCTCGGACCCGGCAACAAGATCGGCGAGCTCAGCATCGCAGCCGCCGATGCGCTCGGCATGCCCTCGAGCCCCCGCCACGGCGGGGTCAACCACAAAGAAGTTCTCTACGAGCTGTGGCCGGGGGTGGCAATGAACGGTTACGAACTGCAGCCCGCCTGAAGCGGTCCCATCTCTCGCGGGCATGACCCGCGGCCATCGCCGTGCGGAGGCCTGTCCTTTCGCGGGTGAGCGAAAAGAGATGGAAATGCTTGCACATCAATTCGTCCGTAAGCCCTCGGTTCGGTTTCCCGACCGAGGGCGTTTCATGTCGGCCGGCAGCCGTTATCGGAGCGCCGGGCAGCCGCGGACGTTGGCAAAGCTGATCTCGTCGGGACCCCGCCGCGTCCAGCCCTGAACAATCACACGCCGCGGCGTAACGTCCACGACGCGAGCGCGACGGAAGCCAAAATCGCGCGCCTTGTCCGCTGCCCATCGGGGATCGCAGCCACCGCGCTGCGGACGACCCCAGCCAGGCGGCGGCGGCGGAGGCCGGCCCCAATCCCTGTCAGGTTCAAAACGGGGCGGCGGTCCCCTGTCGTAACCTTCGTAATATTGCGCAGACGCGATGCTCGATGTGGAGACTACAGTGCCAAGGGCAAGCAGAATGCCGATGGCAGATTTCGTGAAGTTGATCATCAATCCAATTCTCGTTGGGGCATACGCCTGCGAGGTTAGAGCACATCGTGGCAAACTGATGGCCAAGTGTATTGTCGCCGTCCGGCGAGACAATTCGCTATCAAGCCCAATGGGTTAATGTCGCAGCCAGCTTCAGCACATCGGCGCGCACTGCTGCGGCCACCCGCAAATGGCCGGCATGATCGCGCCATTGGGTCAGCGCCGTCCGGATAGCCTAGAGCAGGTCGCAGTGATCGCAGACCCCGCCCGAGGCCGGACGGGATCGCATTTCCTGATCTCAGCCAAGCGTTTCTGCAAAAAGTTCGAGCAGGCGCTTCCAGTGCCGCTCAGAACCCTTTTCGCTGTAGATCTCGCCGCGGTCGGGAACCGTCCAGCCATGCGACATGCCGATATAATTCTCGATGATGTGGTCGACGCCACCGGTGCGGAGCGCCTCGGCAAGGCGAGCGGACTGCTCGGGCGGGAAACTGCCATCGACGCCAGCGACGCCGACATAGATGCGCGCCTTGATGTCGCCGGCAAGGCGATGCGGACTGTCGGGCGCCTCGCTCGCCAGATTGCCGCCATGGAAGCTTGCGGCCGCCGCGATCCTGTCGGCATAAACGGCCGCTGCCGTCAGGGCGCGACCGCCGCCCATGCAATAACCGACGGCGCCGACCGGACCGGAAACGCCCTCGGATTCGAGCGCGTCGAGGAAGGCTGCGCTGTCGCGCTTCGTCATCTCCTGCGTCGTCTCGCGGATCATCTTCATGATCTCGGCACGCGAGGTCTCGTTGCCGAAGGAGGAGCCGTCGAAGGGGCCGTACGAGCCGAAACGGTAGAAGAGATCGGGTAACAGCACGACGTAACCGGCATTGGCGAGACGCTCGCCCATGATATCGGTTGCCTCGCGCGGCCCGAGCGCATCCATATAGTAGAGAATACCGGGCAGGACCTTGCCCTCACTGCCTTCGGGGCGGAAAAGTGACGCCTTGGCAACGCCGTCGGCCGTCGTGATTTCAATATCGCGTTTCATGCGTCAATCCCTTTGATTTTATTGAAGCAGCCCCAAAACCACTGCAGCAATCTGGCAAAGAACAGCAACAGTCTCAAGACACGAATATCTGGGGAGGGGTGCCGTTCAAGGGCGACCAGCAGGTCGCCGCGCGACAAAAGCAGTGCCGTGTTGAATTTCACAGCGCCCGGCACCCAGCCGGTTACAGGGACTGTCGCACCACTCGTCAAAATCACCGGCCCCGCAATGCACATGCAATCCTCCATCCACAAGTTGGCCCCATCGTTCCACCAGGTGATGGGCGCAAGCGATTGCCGATCGTCGTGATCGATGGCATGACTGACGGGAACACCGGGCCGAGGGCGATCCGGGCAAGATTGGGCGACGGGCTCGAAACGCGGCGAGCTCTTGAGGGACATGACATTGATGCCGAAAGCAGCCGCAGCCGCAAGATACATGCTTGCCTACCTGGCCTGGCCACTGGTGTTTTTCTCCGGCCTGACGGGCGCCTATTTTGGCTTTGCGAGTGGGCATCCGATGGTCGCATTTGCAGCCACTTACGCCGGTGCGGTCCTGCTGCTCTTCCTGCTCGAACGTATCATTCCCTATGAAGAAGGCTGGCTGCAGCCTGATGGTGAAACGGCCAACGATATTGCCCACACGGTGTTGACCAAGGGGCTCGTCGAACTGGCGGCGCTGGCCGGGGTCATCTTTCCGATGCTTGCCGCGGCCCTGCTGCAACCGCTTGCCGCCATGCAGTTCAGTCTCTGGCCGTCATCCTGGCCGATGCTCTTCCAGGCGGGCCTCGCCGTCGTCATCGCCGAGTTCGGCCTCTACTGGGCTCATCGCATCGCCCATGAGCGGCTGTTTTTCTGGCGCTTCCACGCCCTGCACCACAGCGTCACCCGTCTCTGGGTCGTCAATACCGGGCGCTTCCACGTCGTCGATTCGCTGTTCAAGATCGCGCTGAGCCAGATCCCGCTCTACCTTCTCGGCGCACCGCTGCAGGTCTTCTGGTGGCTCGGCGCCGTCACCGCCTTCATCGGCATCCTGACCCATTGCAACGTCGATATGCGAACAGGCCCTTTCGACCTCGTCTTCTCGACGCCCAGACTTCACCGCTGGCACCATTCGAAGGATCTTCGCGAGGGCAATACGAATTACGGCGAGAATGTCGTGCTGTTCGACCAGCTGTTCGGAACCTATTTCAATCCCGACCGGCCGTCCTCGACGGATATCGGCATCAAGGGTCAGATCGCTCCCGGCTTCGTCAGGCAATTGGCGCAGCCTTTCACCAAGGACGGCGTGCGCCAGATTCTCGGCCGCCATCCCAAGCGCGGCTGAAGCTAAGGCCTGTCCCGGACCGTCATCTTTTTATGACATGCTGCCTGTAATAGCCGGCGAACTTCGACGGAAACGCACGGGGACGCCGATGACGACGTTGAAACAGGTTGCGCTGAGGGCCGGGTGTTCCATGGCGACGGCAAGCCGGGTGCTGAACTTCAGTGGCCCGGTCAGCCGGGCGGCAGCACTTCGCGTGCGCCGCGCTGCGGCCGAAGTCGGCTATCGTGCGGCCGCACCGTCGGCCCGCAGCGGCCGCCGGCCTGTTATCGGCGTGCTGGTGCCGAGCGTCACCAATCCGGTTTTCGCCTCGTCGCTGTCCGGTATCCAGAACCGCATGCTGGTCGCCGGCCACAGCGTTCTCATTGCCCAGTCGAATTACGACCCCGATCAGGAGGCCGATGCCGTCGCCGGGCTTCTCGGCGAGCGGCCGACCGGGCTCATCCTCACCGTCTGCGATGCCGGCACCAGCCCGGCGCTCGCCCAGGACCTGCCGCCGACCGTGCTGCTCGGCAATCCTCCGACCCCCCGATATCCTGCCGCCGTTACCGTCAACAATTATGCGGCAGGCTGCAGGCTGACCGAACACCTGCTCTCCATGGGACATCGTCGCATTCTCTACGTCTCCGGCAGCTTCAAGGCTTCGGACCGCGCGCTGTTGCGTTATCAGGGCTATCTGCGGACCATGGCGGCGGCGGGCGTCGCGCCACTCGACGCCGTAGAGGTGTCCTTCGTCAGCGGCTACGACCAGATGGATCTCGGCCAGGCGCTGCGGACATTTGCACCGACCGCCATCATCGGCTCGAACGATCTCATCGCGCTCGGCGTCGTCGGCGCCATCCATCGCGAGGGCCTGCGTGTTCCCGACGATGTCTCCGTTGCCGGCTTCGACGGCATCGCCATCGGCAAGCTCATAAATCCGACGCTGACCTCGATCGAAATGCCCGATCTCAGCATGGGGGCGACGGCGGCATCGCTGCTGCTCGATATCGTCGAAAACGACGCGCCGCTGCGGCATCTGGAACTATCGCATGCCTTGCGTGCCGGCGGCACTGTTCGAAACCTCCAGAAAGACGAAACCGCCGCACCGATGGGATGCGGCGGTTCGGGATCGAAGCCAAGAGCGGCTTAATGCAATTCCGGCAAGTGAGCGGATCTTGCGTCCGGAACTGCGTGATAACAAGAAGCTTAGCTGCGCGGCAGCATGCCTTCGACGTCGGAGGCTGCGTCGTCGAGCGCTTCCTTCGGCTCGGCCGAGCCGTCGACGATGCGCGACAGGTTGTCGACGATCGTCTGGGTAACCTTGACGCCATTGGTGCCCGGGAAGGCATACCACGGGATCATGCGCGGCATCTGGCTGAGGCCAGCCTGGAAGAGCGGGTTCGTCTTGTAGAAATCACCGAGATATTCGGCGGACTTGGCGGCAAGCTCGTTGTTCGGCACATAGCCCGTGCCGGGCACGACGACCGAGGCGCCATAGGGGCCGGCGGCGAACTTGGCGAACTTCCAGGCAGCGTCCTGCTTGGCGGCATCCTTGGCGAGGATGACGACGGCGTTGCCACCGGTCGGTAGATGGCCCTTTTCCGGGTCGAGAAGCGGGATCTGGGCAGTGCGCAGATCGAACTTGGTGCCGACGTTCTTGATCGTGTTGACAAGCGCGCCCGTCGTCTGGAATTCAAAGCCGACCTTGCCGGCGGCGAATGCTTGTTCGCCTGCTGCCTTGGTGAAAACAGGCATGCCGCCTTCCTTGACGAAGCGGCTGATGAGTTCGACGGCCTTCTGTCCCTCGGGACCGTTGAAGGCGACCTTCTGCTCGTCGTCGCTCAGCATCTTGCCGCCGGCACCGAAGAGCAGGGCGGAGAACATCCAGTCGTCGCCCTGCCAGCGGAAATCCATGCCGTCGACGCCGTTGCCGAGCGCCTTGATCTTGCCGGCAAGCGCGATGACCTCGTCCCAGGTTTTCGGCGGGGTGTCCGGATTGCCGCCGGCTGCCTTCACGAGATCGGCATTGTAATACATGATCGGGTTGGAGGTGGCGAAGGCAAGGCCAACCTGCTTGCCGTTGACCTGGGCGAGCTTCAGGATCGTGTCCGAGAAGCCCTTCTCGGCCATGTTGCCTTCCTTCTGGACGAGCGGCGTCATGTCGACGGCGACATTGCGCTCGTTCAGCATGCGCAGGCGGTTCAGGCCGATGAAGGTGATGTCGGGCATTTCAGACGTGCCGGCCTGGCGCAGGATCAGCTGGATACCGTCTTCATAGGTCGCCGAAGGGGCGGCGAACTGGATCTTGATGTCGGGGTTTTCTTCCATGAACTTCTTCGAGATCGTGTCCATCACGTCCTTGAAGAAACCCGGCATCGGGTAGTGGATCGTCAGCGTCGTTTCGGCGTGGGCCGGCAGTGCCGCCACCACGGACAGAGCCGCTGCTGCGAGGAACTGGGTGAAATGCTTCATCGCTCGTTCTCCTGGGTTTAACCGGTCAGCCTTTGAGACCGGTCATGGTGATGCCCTCGACGAAGCGTTTCTGCGCCAGCAGAAAAGCCGCAACGAGGGGAATGGTGATGATGATGGTCGCCGCCATCAGCGCGCCGTAGTCGTCGCCGGCTTCGGCGGCGCGGAAATTCATCAGGCCGAGCGGCGGAGTGGCGTAGCCCGGCTTCGAGATGACGATCAGCGGCCAGTAGAGGTCGTTCCAATGGGCAACGACCGAAAAGATCGCGAAGGCCGTGACGGCCGGCCAGGCATTCGGCACGACGACGCGCGAGACGATGCCGAGTTCGGACATGCCGTCGAGACGGGCGGCATGGATCAGGTCGTCAGGCATGGCGCGGAAGAACTGCAGGAACAGGAAGATCGCAAAGACCGAGATGGTAAAGGGGGCGACCAGCGCCGTGTAGCTGCTGAGCAGCGACAGTCGGTCGAAGGCGACATAGAGCGGCAGAGCGGTGGCATGGATCGGCACCAGCAGACCGAGCAGTACGAGCACCATCATCAAGCGGGCGGCGCGGAACTTCAGCTTCGCCATCGCATATGCGCAGGGGATGGCGACCAGCACCTGGAAGAAAAAGATCAGCGCGCAGACCACCACGCTGTTCCACAAGAGCGTGCCCATCGCCACCTTGTCGAGCGCCTTGGTAAAATTCTGCAGGTAAAAGAAATGCGTCGGGATCAGCGAAAGTGCTGCCGTGAAGATATCGTCCTGCGACTTGCCGGCCGCCGATATCATGAAGATGTAGGGCGCGAGGAAAATGACTGTGCCGAGAACAAGCAGCGCCAGGCGGGTCAGCCGGCCGGGGGTAAAGCGGGGTCGCGTCTTCATGAATAGTGCACCCGCCGGTCGAGGAAGCGGTACTGCAGGAACATCATGACGACGAGGATGGCGAGGAAGACCACGGTCATGGCCGAGGCATAACCGACCTTCATGTAGACGAAGCCCTCCTGATAGATGGTGAACAGTAGGACTTCCGAAGCATGATTAGGTCCGCCATCGGTCAGCGTCTTCACCGTCTCGAAGGTCTTCACGGCGTTGATGATGCTTATCGTGGAGACGAAAAGCGCCGTCGGCCCGAGCATCGGCCAGGTGACGAGGAAGAAGCGGTCGAGTGAGGATTTGGCGCCGTCGATCTCGGCGGCGGCATAAAGCTCGCGCGGGATCGCCGTCAGCCCGGCAAGGAACAGCACCATGTTAAAGCCGACCGTCTGCCACACACCGATGATGGAGAGGCTGTAGAGGGCGGTCGACGAGGCCCCGAGCCAGTTCGGCTTCGGCAGGCCGGCCGCACCGAGCAGCGCATTGAGCGGGCCGATGGTCGGATGGAAGAGATACTGCCAAACGGTCGCCATGGCGACGATCAGCGAAACCACCGGCAGGAAATACGCGGTGCGAAAGACGCTCTTCCCCCAGCCCTCGCTTTCGATCAGCATCGCCACACCAAGGCCGAGCAGGATCGAGACGGGCGCGACGATTGCCGTATAGACCGTGGTGTTCCACAGCGACTTGCGGAAGGTGCGGTCGGTGAAAAGCTCGGCGTAATTCTCCAAGCCGACAAAACGTATCTTGCCGACGCCGAGCTCGAAATCGGTAAAGCCGAGAACGACGACAGCGACGATCGGCAGCAGCACGAAGAGGACAATGAGGATGATCGCCGGCAGCGCCAGCAGCCAGGCGGTCTGCGCCTCGCGGCGCTCGTGCCGGATAGCCGATGCGGCCGGCCGGCCAACCTCGCCTGCGGCAATGCTAGCCATGCGCCTTCTCCCGTGCAACGTCGGCCGGAAGCGCTGCCGCACGCAGCCGGCGGCCATCGGGGGCAAAGACCATGGCCTTGTCGGGCTGAAAAGACAGCGCAACGGCCATGCCGGCGGCAAGTCCCGCAGCTTCGGCCGGTGCAAGCTTGGCAAGCACGGTCTCGCCGATTGCATTCAGTCGGCAGAACAGGATCACCTCGGAGCCGAGGAATTCCATGCGCTCGATACGGGCGGGAAGGGCCGTCTGGCCGTCTGCAGCAAGCCGCACAAATTCCGGGCGGATGCCGATTGTCACGTCTGCGCCGGTAAGATCAGATTCTTCCAGCGCCAGTCTAATATCGCCGAAGGCGATCGTCCCGCCATCGGCGCGCGCGGTTAAGAGATTGATGCGCGGCTGGCCGACGAAGTGGGCAACCTCGATATGGGCGGGGTCGTCATAGATGACCTGGGGTGCTGCCAGCTGCAGCAGTTGGCCGCCGATCATCACGGCGACGCGGTCTGCCATGGAGAGCGCTTCGGCCTGGTCGTGGGTGACATAGACGGTCGGCACGCCGGCGCGCCGATGCAATTCGACGATCTCGCCGCGGGCATGAACCCGCAGGTTGGCGTCGAGGTTCGACAGCGGTTCGTCCATCAGAAAGACGCTCGGATGGCGCACCATGGCGCGGGCAAGCGCCACGCGCTGCCGCTGGCCGCCCGACATCTGGCCGGGCTTGCGCTCCAGGAGGTGGTCGATCTTCAAAGCTTTGGCCGTCTCCTGCACGTCACGAGAAATACTCATGCGAATAGCGCGGTAGCCGGGCATGACCGCACCGAGGAAGGGAAGGCGCTGAACACGGCTCAGCCGGCGCATGGCCAATGGCACGGCAATATTCTGGCCGGCCGACAGATGCGGATAGAGCGCGTAGGACTGGAAGACCATCGCGATATTACGGTCGGCGGCCGCCACGCCAGACATTTCCCGCCCGCCGATGACGATCTCGCCACTATCGGCATGATCGAGGCCAGCAAGAATACGCAGAAGCGTACTCTTGCCGCAGCCCGAAGGGCCGACCAGCGCGATGAATTCGCCCGGTTGAACGTCGAGGCTGATATTCTTGAGGATGGCGCTGTCGCCATAGGATTTTGAAATGGCCGAAAGCGTCAGCGCGCTCATTGCGCCGGCTCCTTCTGCACTTTGTGGGCCTCGTGCGGATAGACTTCGGCGACCACATCGTCGAGCACATGGGCGGTCATGCCGGATATGGCGACGATCTCGCTCGAGGCGTGATCGCCGAGATCGTGAAGCACGGCTCCAACAAGCTTCTCGCCTGGCATCTCTCGTTCCATCGTGCCGATGATGAAGGCGGCGGACGGTCCCCAGACGAGCGAGGTATCGTTGAGGGCGCCCTTCCAGGCCCAGTGCAGATGGCCGCTGGCGTAAAGCGCGACATCATGGGCCGACATCAGGTCGTAAAGCCGGCGGCGCTGGGCCGGGCGGATGCTCCAATAGCCGGTGTCGCCCTCATCGGGCGCATCGACGAAGAGCGGCTTATGGGCAAACATCGCGATCCGCCGACCGGCGCGCTCGGCAAGCGCTTTTTCCAGCCATGCAAACTGCGCTTCCTGCTCGCCATCCTCCATGCCCATCAGCAGGCTGTCGAGGCCGATCAGCCGCCAGTTGCCGGCATCCTCGAGCCAGTAATCGGGGCCAACGAGCCTGCGCCAGCGGTTGAGCCTTGTCTCATCGACCGGTTGGAGCGAGCCTGGCAGATGGCCGACATCGTGATTGCCGGGAACGATCAGCATCGGGATCTTCACCTGCCGCATCAATTCCATGCAGAAGGTGAGATCTTCGTCCTTGTCGGCGCCATCGACCGCGAGATCGCCGGTATGGACGACGAGATCAGCACCGCTGCGATTGATCCAGTCGGCAAGCGGCTGCCAATTGCCGTTGAAATGCGGTATCGACGGGCTGAAATGCGTGTCGGTGATCTGGACGATTTTCATGCCGGGGCTCTCCACTAAGGCCCGCGGCAGGTTTCCGGCGGCAGGCAATGCTGATGCCGCCTCTTTAGAGCGCCCCAATGTCAGGCGAGTTACAAGCGTTTCCACCCTTGTTCCAATTGTGTCGTGCAATTGTCATGGAGCCGATCGCACCCAAAGCCAAATCCGCAATGTATCGGCAATCGATCGGCGCTGTCGCCTGGGTAGGGATAAATCTGGGCGCACAGTACCGATTGATGAACGCATTGATGGAGAAAAGGAAACGGAGTTGGCCGCGGCCAATTCTTCTCGGCTTCGCCGTACTTGCGACCACAGCCATGCTCGCGACCTGTGCCTCGCAGATCACTAAGAGCTATGTCGGCGTGCCGATCAGCAGTGTCATGCTGGATTAGGCCCCGCCCGACAATGTCTATGAGATGCGCCCTGGTTAGCGGGCCTATCAATGGCGCGAGGACAAGACGTGGTCTCCGGCGGCTCGAGCGGCGAGCTACGCCAGACGCGCCGTGGTGAGCGCTATGAGGTGACGGAGAGGCATGGTTATGTCGAGCGGACGGAATGTGCCTACACCTACTACACCCGCAATTCCGGGCGAGGCCTCCAATAACTTTTCACCCCATTGATAAGCGATTGCAAAGCCGAGATGTTTTTCGAGGTGTGGCAGTTTGGACTTGAACCGTTCCGCCACACCTAAAGGCAGGTGTGGCAGTCTGTTCCCGGTTTAGCCGCTCGCCGCTTCCGTTTCATCGGGCTGTTCGGCGATCGCCAGCAGCTTCGTTCCGACGCCGTCCCAGTTGATTCGTGCGACCGTCTGGCGCGCCAGGGGGGCTCGGTCGGCATTCCTCGTATAAACTTTTGACGTTTTTGCATCGCGCCATCCAAACATCGCCTCGAGCATGCTGTCGGTCGCTTCGTTGTGGGCGACATCGGTCGCAAGGCCCTTTCGGACGGAATGCGCGGTGAGGTGGCCGAGGCCGGCCTGTCGAAACCAGTCCGAGATCCTGTTGCCGAGGCCCTTGATTGAGAATGGTCTGGCGAATTCAGTGAGCACGTAGGTGAGCGCGTTGGTCTTGTGCAAAGCCAGAACTGATTCGAGGATCGGATGAATGGCGATCTCGATATCGTAGGGCGTCTTGTTTCTGTTTTTGAAGAGGCGCATCGCAGCCGACGCGCCGATTGACGAGCGCACCGCCTACAGGGATCCGGATGCGAAGCCGATGGCCTGCTACTTCGATAGCGAGTTGACCGACTTCGACTGGGCCATCAAGCAGAATGAGAAGCGCAGGGCGCGCGAGGCCAAACGCCGCGAGGAAGAGGCCAAGAAGCGTCAGGCCGCGTAACCCCAGCAGCGGCATCGATTGGGCGATGTCACTCGGGGCTGTTCAATTCGGCGATCTAGCTGTCGCCATAGCCGCCTCCGGGCGGCTTTTCCGTTCTAGGCGTGGATCACGGTATCTTCGCGACGGGCTTCTTTCGGTTACGCGGTGCGATTGGCTTGGGACCATTCTTGCTGGCCGCCAATTCGGCGTCCCTTGAGAGACGCAACTCGCGAAGGCGAGCAGTCTTCGCGTCGCGGGCAACGTCTTGGGCGGAGGTAAGAGCTTGAGATTCCCGGTGGGTGGTCTCGGCTTTGTTTTCGCGGATTTTACTGGTCATCAGTTTCAAGTAGTTCAGTCGGGGCGGAAAAGAAGCCCAAACCGGCTCCTGAGACCTCATCCCGATGAAACAACCCGGTCGGACTAGCTTAGTCTGATGGCCCAGGCCCAAGGGATGCCGAGACCAGCGGGAACTCTGCGGCCCACCAATTGCTACGCTTCGCGGGTGTAGCTAGCCCGAAATCGGTCCTTGTAACACCTGGGTCGGCACGCCATTTCATGTCGGAGTAGAGCAGCCCGGTAGCTCGTCAGGCTCATAACCTGAAGGCCGCAGGTTCAAATCCTGCCCCCGCAACCAATCTCTGTTCATCAAAGCAAAATTCTATCGCTGGCGATCCTAATTTTTGCGGGCGCGCCGGCACTTCTCGACCGAAAAGCCAATCTTTCGTTCGGCAACACGCGTGGGTATCGCCCGGAGCATTCCAAACGACACAACACGCGTGCGCTCCGAAGGCCAGCTAGTGCTGCGTGAAGACGATCATTTTCTCTGCCGTCATTTCACGCGCGGTATATGGAATGCCGCCAATTCCGTAGCCCGACGTCCGCCGACCGGAAAATGGCATCCAGTCGGTCCGAAACGCGCTGTGGTCATTGACCATGACCGTTGAGGCGTCTAGGTGCTCGGCTGCCTTGAGCGCGACCGCGAGATCGCGCGTGAAGATGCTGCTCTGAAACGAGACCGGCAACGAATTTGCCTCGTGAATGGCTTCATCGAGACTGGAAAATGAGAACACGCAGGTGACCGGGCCGAACACCTCCTCGCGCGATACCTTCGCGTTTTTCGGCGGTTCCACGAGAATAGCAGGTGCCAACGCGGTGTCGCTGAGGCGTTCGCCTCCGATAAGCCGTGCACCTCCCGAGGCTGCTTGCGCGACCCAGTCTGCGACCCGATCGGCTTCTGTGGGCGTAATGAGTGGGCCGACTTCGGTCTGGGCAAGCAGGGGATCGCCGACACGCAGTTGCTCGACGCGCGCGGCGAACCGATCGACGAAGGCGTCCTTGAGCGTATCGTGGATGTAGATGCGTTGAACGGAAACGCAGACCTGACCGGCGTGATAGTAGCCGCCCTTCGCGAGCGGCTCGATGATTGCGTCTATATCGGCAGTCTGGTCGATGATGACAGGGGCCACGCCGCCATGCTCGAGCGCGCAGCGGGTTCCCGCCGCCAGATTGGCGCGCAGGTGCCAACCCACCGCGGCCGAGCCGATGAAGCTCACTAAGGCGATCCGAGGATCGCTTGCAAAGGCGGTCGACAGATCGCGGCTCTCGGGAAGCAGGGTCTGGACCCAGCCTTCGGGCATGCCGGCTTCATGGACGAGCTTGACCAGCTCCAGGCAGCTAAGCGGTGTCGCGGCGGCAGGCTTGACGATGACAGGGCAGCCCGTGGCGATCGCCGGCGCGATCTGGTGCACAATGAGATTGAGAGGATGGTTGAACGCCGAAATCGCGGTAACCACGCCGATGGGTTCCAGGATCGTCCAGGCGCGGCGGCCCACGCTGGCCGGGGTGAGGCCCATCGGTATCTCGGTGCCGCCTCTGGTGCGAAGCAGTTCGGCGGCGTTTTGAATTCCATCGATCGCGCGATCGGTTTCGACCAAGGCGTCGGTGTAGGGCTTGCCGCTTTCTCGTGCGATGCGGATCGCGAAGGTCTCGCGTTGCTGCAAAAGCAGATCGGCAAGGCGGAGGAGAATCGCCCGACGCTGGTGCGGCTGCAGCCAGCCGCGCCGGTCTTCGAAGCGTTTGCGCGCGACGGTCAGCTTGCGTTCGAGCGCTGTGGCGTCGTCCGTCGGAAGATCGGCGATATGTTCGCGGTCATAGGCTTGCACGACTTCGAGCATGAGACACTCCGTTGCAGCTATTCGCCAAGCGCGACAGCTTCGAGAACAAGCGCCGAGCGATCCGCCAGCGCCGGAACGCGGGCGAGATAGGCCTGATAGTGCGATGTCTGGCGATGGGCTTCGACCGCCTCGGCGTCACGATAGAGCTCGTCGAGCACGTAGCGCGTGGGCATTGAAGTGTCTCGCCAGATGTCCCAGCGCAAATTGCCCGGTTCTGCCCGGCTATGCGGGATCATGCCGATCAGCAGTTCGCGCAGTTCATCCGCCTTGCCGGGATGGGCGGTCAGGCTGGCGGTGATTTTCACGGATGATTGCGGCATGATGGTTCTCCCGTTTGACGTTGCCGCCTCAGGCCAAAGAGGCGCGGTCTCGAAGGGCCGCGAGCAGTTTCCTCCCGAGCTCTCCTGCCGAAGCGGGATTCTGGCCCGTGATCAGCCGGCCGTCGACGACGACATGCTCCTGCCAATTGGCAACCGATGAATAGTCCGCGCCCTCGGCTCTGAGCGCATCCTCGAGTTCGTAGGGCACATCCTCGCGGGCGTAGTCATATTCTTCTTTCGTGGAGAAGCCCGTGAGCCTTTTGCCATGGACGAAGGGCTTGCCGTCTCCGACGTCCACGCCGAGCAGCGCGCAGGGTCCGTGGCACACGGCGGTCACCAGCTTGTCCGTCGTCCAGGCGCGCGCGACCGCGTGCTGCACCTGCGCATTGCGCTGTATGTCGACCATCGGCCCCAGGCCGCCGGGCACAAGGATGGCGTCGTAGTCGGCCGCGTCCACCTCGCTGAGTTTACGGCTGCGGTTCAGCCGCCGAAACGCCTTGCTCTGGAAGAACGCCTTCTGGGCGGGGTCGTTTTCGTCATAGGCGTCATAGGGCGTCCACCCGCCGGCGGGCGAGGCAAACTCTACCGCAATGCCGGCGGTGTCGAGGACATCGAACGGGTGGGCAACTTCCGCAAAGAAGAAGCCGGTTTTCCGGTTATGCGGTCCGATAACGGCTGCGTTGGTGACGATGAACAGGACATGCTGGGTCATGATTGTCTCCTAGACATATGGTTCGGTTTGGTTCTCGCAGGCCCTGCCGTCAGAACATGACCACGGCACGCCCGACGATCTTGTTGTCTCGCATGAGATCGATGTATTCGTTGATATCCTTGAACGAGATCGTCTTGATCGTGTGCTGGATCTTGCCCGCGGCAGCCAGCGCCATGACCTCGATGAGATCGGCGTTGTTTCCCCAGAACGAGCCGTGAAAAGTCTGCTCGCCGGAGACGCGCGGAAACAGCGGAATGTTGATCCGGTCGCCGATGAAGCCGACGTCGGCGTAGTGCCCGCTGATCGCCAGGCGTGAGAAGGCGAGCTGCATCATCTCCGTCGCGCCGGCGCAGTCGATGATCGCGTCGAACTTGTCCTGGCCGGTCGCCTTCTTGAGCTCCTTTCCGACATCTTCCGACGACTTGCCCTCGATCGCGATGACGTGGTCGGCGCCATATTTCGTGGCGACCTGGAGCTTCTCCTCGTTTCGCGCGACGGCAACGACCGGGCCGCCTGCGCCCAGCAGCTTGGCATATTGGACGGCATAGGTGCCAAGACCGCCAATCCCGAATACGCCGATGACTTTATCGGGTCCCAGGCCACCGGCATCGCGGATCTTCTTGAGCCCGCGATAGGGGGTCAGCCCGGCATCCGTCAGTGGCGCCAGCTGCTCGAACTTGAGGTGCTTGGCGACCGTGATGGCATAGCGGGCCGGCACCGGGATGTATTCGGCAAAGCCACCATAGGTACCGAAGCCCGGCCAGCGGACATTGGGGCAGATGTGCGTATTGCCGACCTGGCAATGCTTGCAGACGCCGTCGCCCCATCCGGGCGAGACGACGACATGGTCGCCTTCCTGAAGGCCCGAGGCCTTGGCCACGACGCCGCCGATCTTCTCGACCGTTCCGGTGATCTCATGGCCGGGAATGACGGGGGGCGGGATATCGCCATAGCCCTGGAAGAACCCATCGATGAGCAGCACGTCGGAGCGGCACATGCCGCATGCGGCGACCTTCACGAGCACCTCGTCGGGCTGAATGTCGGGAACCTTGATGTCCTCGAGGACGAGGGGCTTGTTGTATTCAAGAATACGCGCGGCCTTCATAACGGGTCTCCTTCATCATGTTGGATTTGTCATGATCGCGGCGGCCGCCGCCTCGGCGACCGCGATGTCCTGCTCGACGGAACCGGCGCTTGCGCCCACCGCACCGACGATCTGATCGCCAATCGTCACAGGCAAACCGCCACCGAAAATCACGACACGGCCATCGTTGCTCTGCTCGATCCCGAACAGCGGTGCGCCGGGCTGTGCCAATTCAGCGAGATATTCGGTCGTCTTGTTGAACATCCGGGCCGTCTTCGCCTTGCCGATGGCAAGATCGATGCTGCCTTCGAGCGCGCCGTCCTGGCGTGCGAAGGCGATCAGCGCGCCACCCGCATCGACCACGGCGATGTTGTAGGCAATGCCAAGATTGGCCGCCTTGGCCTCAGCTGCCTGGAGCATCTGCTTGGCGTCCGATAAAGTCAGTGTGCTCAGCGCGCGAGGCATGGTTCCTCCTCGATCCGATGATCTCTCGACCAGTCTGGTCTAGGCGCAAGCAGGCATGGCCGACACAGACCACCGAAAGCTCGAACCTGCTGATGCTGTCGGGCCGTAACCTAAGGGAGTTCGTTATTCGCCGGCCCCATCACCTTGATATCATCGCTCAAGGAAGGTCGCCGGTTAAAAAAGGTGAATCTTCTCTCTTCGACACGGAGGCCGTCATGTTTCTCATCCGATCGGCCACCTTCCAATCGGTCCCGCCGGTGTTACGACTGTGGTCAGCCGTGCGTGAGTTGCTGACAGAGATAGATTGCGCATAAACTTTGTGCCGTGATTGCGGTTGCCGAACTATTGGTTTCGACGAAGGAAGCCTTCATGAAGGGAGCGGACTTCTCCGAGTTCAGGAACGGCTGGCGGATCGTTCTGGCCAGCCTGCTTGGAACGGCTTTTGGCTTGCCTGCCATAGTGTTTTACACGATCGGCGTTTTCGCGCCGATCTTCGCGCGGGAATTCGGCTGGTCGTTTACGACGATTTTTGGCGGCCTGTCGTTGTTGGCCGCTTCGGTTCTGGCTATCGGGCCATTTTTCGCGATGTTGATCGACAGGTTCGGAGCGCGGCTGGTGGCGTCGACCTCTCTGTCATGCCTGGGCCTGAGCTATATGACGCTTGCGGCGTCGAGTGGCTCCATCGTCCAGTATTATCTCTCGTGGCTGGCCATCGCGATCTTCGGGCTGGGGGCGACGCCGGTCGTCTTCACGCGGGTGGTCAACGGCGTATTCGAGGAGCGCCGGGGGCTTGCACTTGGCATCGCGCTGTCAGGCGCGGGCCTGTTTGCCTTCGTGGTAAAGCCGCTGGCGCAATTTTTGATCGAGACCGGCGGCTGGCGTGTCGCGATCCTCATCGTGGGCGCCATGCCTATCCTCATAGCATGCCCGTTGGTGCTTTGGGGCTTTGCCGGATTGCGCAGCAGGAATGTCGACGCGGCGCTGGCGCCAAGGATTGCGCTGGAAGGCATGACCGCACGCGAGGCCTTCCGCTCACGCTCGTTCTGGCTTCTGGCTATCGTCTTCATCCCGATGTCGCTTGCCGTTGCGGCGCCGCTTCCCAACATCGAAAACATCCTTCGTTCGCTGCGTCTGTCGCCGACCGAAGTTGTCCAGCTCGCCTCGCTCGTCGGCATAGCGGCCGTCGCCGGTCGGCTGCTTGGCGGCGTTCTGGTCGACAGGTTCTGGGCGCCTGCGGTTGGTACGGTGATATTGACGCTCGGCGCGGTCGCCTGCTTCACCCTGTCGCTGGATGAGGTGAGCTTCGCCACGGCTTGCATCGCCATTCTATTGCTTGGCCTGGTATCCGGGATCGAATTCGACCTGATGGCCTATCTGGTTTCGCGCTATCTCGGGATGCGGAGCTACGCCACGACATATGCAACATTATACGGGATCTTCGTCGTCGGTGCCTTCGTGGGCCCCAGCCTGTTTGGGTACGCGTTCGACAGCACCGGCACCTATGCGGGCATCCTGAAAGCCTGCGCTTTGCTCCTCATCGGCGGCGCGACCGTGGTTCTTTTCCTGGGACCTTATCCGACCCGGAAAGCCTAGCAGCGCCAGCGGGCCGATCCCGGTGGGTTGTGTGAGCGACTTCGATTTTTACGTCTTTTAACCAGCCGAGCCGCAACCCTCACGATATCATCTCCGCAGTTTCCAGGACGGCCGGCATCGGTGCGCCGCCCATCGCGAGACATCAGGAGTTCGACAAAATGAAACCCTCAATCTGGATATTGTTCGCGGCCATGACTGCTTTTGCCCCAGCGGCCTCTGTCGCCGCCGAAAAACCCGTCTCGATCGTTCTCGTGCACGGCGCGTTCGTCGATGGCTCCGGCTGGCAGGCGGTGTTCGACACCCTCAGCAAGGATGGATACGAGGTGCTGGTGGTCCAGAACCCGACGATCAGTCTCAGTGGCGATGTCGCGGCCACGGAGCGCGTGATCTCGAAGGCGAAACATCCCGTGGTCCTCGTTGGACACTCCTATGGTGGGATGGTCATCACCGAGGCCGGCGATAACCCGAAGGTGCGCAGTCTGGTCTATGTCGCGGCGTTCGCGCCCGCCGCAGGCGAGTCGGTGGCGTCGCTCGCGGAACAGCCGGTTCCCGCCGGGGAGTCAGGGGCGCCGCTATTGCCGCCCAGTGATGGCTACCTGCTGGTGGATCCGTTGAAATTCCCGAAGGCATTTGCCGCCGATGTCGACGCCTCGATCACGGGCTTCATGGCCGCGGCCCAGGTGCCCTGGGGGCTGGAGGCTGTGAAGACGCCGATCAGCAAGGTGGCGTGGAAGGCCAAGCCCTCGTATTTCATGATCACCACGAAAGACATGATGATCCCTCCAACCTTCCAGCGGGCGTTCGCCAAGCGGGCAGGGAGTGTGACCACCGAGATCGACAGCAGCCATGCCGTGATGCTTTCGCACCCCAAACAGGTCGCAGCCTTCATCGAAAGCGCGGACAAATAGCGGAACCGGATCATGCCCTACGTCAAGATCATGGCTACCTTGCTTGCCAGGCCGGGCAAAGCCGAAGAGCTCGAGGCGCTGCTCTTTTCTATGGCACCCGACTGCAGGATGGAGCCGGGCAACCTGAGATGGGATGTCTGGCGGGATCAGGCGAAAGCCGACCGCTATGTTCTGGATGAACTCTATATCGACAACACCGCGGTGGCAGCGCACCGGGAGACGCCGCACTTCAAGCATTACCTCGCCAGCATCCATGATCTCGCCGAGCGGAGCGCCTTTGTCCTCGACCCTGTTCTGGTCGCGAACAAGAATGGTTAGCCAGGGGCGAAACTCAATGAGGATAGGTGTTCTGCCGGAGCGCTTCCAGAAGTTGGCGCGCCTTCACCACGGTCACGCACGGCAACACGTCATCGAACTCGGCGCAAACCGGAGACAGCAGTTCGGCGGCGGCCGCGTGCCGGTCGGCTTCCACCCATAGTTCCGCCAATGCCGTCGATGCCCGAAGCCGGAAGAAGAGCGCACCGCTTTCCCTTGCGGTTTCCGCCGCGAGCAGCAGCGTTTCCGACGCGCCCGACAGGTCGCCATCCAGTCGCTGCAGCATTGCGCGCACGCGGAGCAGTTCCGGCCGCGACCAGTGTTCGCCCTGCCGGTCGGCGCGGTCGAAGGCGTCGCTCAGGCAGTCGCGGGCAAGCGCGATGCGCCCATCGCGCAAGGCAGCTTCGGCGAGAGTGGTCAGATAGAACGGCACCCGAACAAGGAAGTTGTTAGCGATGAGTTGCTCGATCGCGAGCTTCATCGTGTCGATTGCTTCCGGGTCGCCGTCCATGCTCCCGACGACGCCACGATAGAAAAGGCAGACCGGTCGCCAGATCGCGATCTCGCGCAGGGTAAGATTGCGGGCAAGTGCGGCGACACGCAGGCGCGCGACTTCGGTATCGCCGGACCAAAAAGCGATGGGCAGGGCGGCCTGGGCCAGAGCGTTGGAATGCGAGACGGTGTGGTTGAGTGCGACGCTATGGTCGAGCGCGTCCTGCAGCGCCGCCGCGGCTTCACCGCGATCTCCCGCTACCCAGGCGGTCATCGCCAATGCCACCCGCACCGAGACGAACCGGTCCATCTGGAAGCGGGCGACGGCCGAGCGCTTGGCGGTGGTGGCATTTTCGCGCGCCAGCCGCTTCAGGTCCAAGTGCGCGCGCCTTACCTCACCGCGATAGAAGATCGCCGTCAGCCGGACCCGTTCTCCCTCCACGACAGCCAGCCGTTCATCCTCGCCGCCTGCGAGCTGGGCGAACTGCTCGAGCGTCGCGATCGCCTGCCTGTGCCGACCCGTGAAGCTCTGCAATATGCCAAGGCCCCACAGCGTTCGAAGCTGATAGTCGACATTGCCGATCTCGCGGGCCAGCCGGTTGGCCTCCGTCCAGGCCGCGTCGGCTTCGGGGCCGAGACGATCGGAGAAATTGAGGCCGGAGGCATAGGACGCGATGAGCTTCATCCTGACGGCGGGGTCGCAGCGCGACAGCGCTTGCGTGCATTGCAGCGCCTGCTCGACACATCGCCGGCTTTCAACGACGGTCGACAATTCGTCCCAAAGCGGAACCGCGGCAGCGGTAAGGCGCACGCCCACTTCCAGCTGGCCGCCGTCGCCGAAGGTCCAGTCGATTGCCTTGCGCAAGTCGTTTGTTCGCTCTGCGTAGAACGCGGTCCATTCGTTCCTCGGTCTCCATATCCACTCCGCTTCGGCTTGCTCGAACAGCCGGAGAAGATAGCGTGCGTGGCTGGATCGGGCATCGGCGGCTTCGCCACTCCCGTCGAGCTGCGCGGCCGCGAAGCTGCGGGTGCTGTCGAGCAGCCGATAGCGTAGCCCTTCGGCGTCGTGCGAGACCGACAAAAGCGATTTCGCCGCGAGGCTTTCCGTGCAAGTGGCGATCTCCCCGATGCCCAGGTCGATGTGACCCGCCACGCCGATGATATCGGAGATGGAAAAGCTTGCCGAAAAGACCGAAAGGAGGCGTAGAAGTTTGGCCTCATCCCTGGACAGGAGCTGATAGCTCCACTCCATGGTCGCGAGCAGTGTCTGGTGTCGTTGCGGGACACCCGCAGAGCTGGCGACGAGCGGCTCGAAACTGTGTTCAAGCAGAACGAGCAGGGTTGTCGGCTTCAATATCGGCAGCCGCGACGCTGCGAGCTCGATTGCAAGCGCAATGCCGTCCAGGCGCCGACATATCGCTGCCACGACGGGCGCGTCGGCATCATCGAGTTGGTAGCCGCAAGCTTCGTCAACGCGTTGAACAAAGAGCTGGACGGCGGGGAAAATCAGGGCATCCGCTCGGCTTTCTCCGCTGTGCTCGTCAGGGTACGGGAGCGGAGACAGGCGATAGACGCTCTCTGAGCGCGATCGAAGCGGCTCCCGGCTCGTGGCGATGATGTGAAGACCCGGAAGCGCGAGCGTCAGGTGTTCGGCGATCGCCGACGCGGTGCTGAGAACATGCTCGCAGTTGTCGAGCACCAGCAGCATTTCGTGACTACGCAATGCCTCGACGATCCCGGCAAGCGTATTTGCCCATCTGCCGCCGATGCCCAACGACCTTGCTATCGTCACATCCACAAGCTGGGGATCGCCGATGACGGCAAGATCCACAAAACAAACACCGTCCCGATAGCGGTCCAGAAGGCTTCGCGCGACGGCGACGGCGACAGTCGTCTTGCCCACTCCGGCCGGTCCGACGACCGTTACCAGGCGGCTTTGCGGGAGCCTGGCAGAAAGCTCCGCAACGATGTCATCGCGACCGACAAGCTGCGGCAGAGGAGGCAGCTCGCGGGTCGAGGCCTTTGCCGCATCGAGGGAAGGTTGCGGCTGGTCCCCACCATAGATGCGCAGAGGCGCAGCGAAGCGGTAGCCGCGCCCGTTCACGGTGGCAATGCACGACAGGCCCGAAGCCATTCGTGGAAGAGCACGGCGCAGCGCCGCGATGTTGACTTTCAGGTTGCTCTCATGAACGAAGGTGTTCGGCCATGCGAAGCTCATCAGCTCGTCCTTGCCGACGACTTCTCCCGAGCGGCTGACGAGCAGGTGGAGCAGATCGAGAGCCCGGCTTCCCACTCTCAACGGCTTGTCGCAAAACATCAGCAATTGCCGGTCCGGAATGAACCGATAGTCACCAAAGCAATATGTCTTGCCGTCTGGTCTGCCGGATCGTTCCATGCGCCCTCAAATGATTCCGCCGTGAACGTGCTTTTCCAAGTGGCGCCGAACTGCATCGGACCGAAGGTATTCGAGGCTTTGGCGCATGTCGGCCAATTTAGCCGTTTTGCGCGCTAGCGTCACCCACACCGGTGCTGCTCGGCAAGCTGAGGCGCCCCTTCATCATGGCACAAGACGGCCGCCCTTGGCGCGAGGTCGGACGTTTCATCTTTTGATCGTCCTAGAAGCCAAAGTCGCTGAGGCCGGGATGATCATCCGGGCGGCGGCCCTGCGGCCAGTGAAACCGGCGGTCCTGTTCCGGTATCGGAACGTCGTTGATCGATGCGAAACGCTCTCGCATCAAGCCGTTGGCATCGAACTCCCAGTTCTCGTTCCCGTAGGAGCGGAACCAGTTGCCGCTGTCGTCGCGCCATTCGTAGGCGAAGCGAACCGCGATGCGATTGTCGGCAAAGGCCCAGAGCTCCTTGATCAGCCGGTACTCGAGCTCGCGCTGCCATTTGCGCGTGAGAAAGCCGATGATCGCTTCGCGGCCGGTCACGAATTCGGAGCGATTGCGCCATTGACTATCGGGCGTATAGGCCAGCGCCACCTTTTCGGGATTGCGGCTGTTCCACCCGTCTTCGGCAAGCCGGACCTTTTCGCTCGCGGACATCAGGGAGAAGGGTGGAAGGGGTGGCCTCGTGGTGTCCATGTCTATTCTCCAATCGCTTCGATGCGGCTGCGCAACGCCAGATTCTCGGCTTCCAGTTGAGCCAGCCGCTCACGCAATGGCGTCACGGCCTGCTCGACCTCGCGCTCGGTGTATCGCGGGGTGATATGTTGAGGGCAATTCCAGTCGAACGCTTCCAGCCGGAGCCGGAAAATCCGCTCCGCCTTGGCCCGGTATCCGACGTCGGAAACGAGGCTGGTCAGCGCGGGGTCGCTGTCGAGCGTCAGCTTCTCGACGTGCATGTAGATCTTGAGGCGTGCCCGTCGCGGGTAATCCACCAGGAAGAGGCAGGCCCGGTCGTTTGCGGCAAAGTTTCCGGTGCTGATGTATTGGCGGTTGCCTCTGTAGTCCGCGAAAGCCATCGTCTTGCGATCCACGGCTTTGAGGAAACCTGGTGGCCCGCCGCGATGCTGCACATAGGGCCAGCCGGTTTCCGACACGGATGCCATGTAGAAGCTGTCGCGCGCGGCGATGAAGGCAAGCTCGTTCTCGGTGAAACTGTCGGACTCGCGATGATGATCGCCCAGCCAGATTTGATCCGCCCCCATTTCGGCCTGCGCCAGCCGCACATTCGGAGTGATTGCAACGTCCAGGAAATGGTACGGCATGGGTGATCTCCGGATTTCAGGTGCCTGCTCTGCTGCAGTTCCGGTGCGACCTTAGCTTACACGAGCCTCGGCACCTTCAGTCAGCACGGCACCGACATCATTTGCCTGCGATGTTGCGATCCAGGAAGTCGTTGATAAGCGGCGCAGCGACGTCCAGCTTCTCTTCGAGCAGGAAATGACCGGAGTTCAGGATATGGACCTCGGCATTTGGGAGGTCCTTGAGATAAGGATGAGCGCCCGCCTCAGGGAAGATGTAATCGTTCTTGCCCCAGATGATCAGCGTCGGTGGTTTACGCTCACGAAAGAAGCTCTGGAAATCTGGATAGAGCGGCACGTTGGTGCGGTAGTCGTACAGCATGTCGAGCTGGATGTCGCGGTTGCCCGGCCGGTCCAGCAGGGCCTGGTCGTGGACCCAGTTGTCAGGGCTGATGCGCGAAACGTCTTCCATGCCGTCGGTATATTGAAACTTCGTCGTTTCCAGCGTGACGAGACCATTAAGCGCCTCACGGCTCTTGGCCGATCCGTCGGACCAGTAGGTCTTGATCGGATCCCAGAACTCCTTCAGCCCTTCGTCATAGGCGTTGCCGTTCTGGATGATCAGGCCGATAACGCGTTCCGGATGTTTCAACGCCAGGCGGTAGCCCACCGGCGCTCCATAATCCATGACGTACATCGCGTAGCTTTTGACCGCCAATTGATCGAGAAACTTGTCGACGATATTTGCGGTTGCGGCAAACGTATAAGCATATTTGCCATGATCGGGAGCAGCACTCTGGCCGTAACCCGGATAGTCCGGCGCAATGACATGGTAGCGATCAGCAAGGAGCGGGATCAGGTTGCGGAACATGTGTGACGACGTCGGAAAGCCATGCAGAAGCAGAACGACCGGCGCATCGGCAGGACCGGCTTCCCGGTAGAAGATATCGAGGCCTTCGATATTCGCGGTCCTGTAATGGACGGGAACAGGGGCTTTGCGAACGTCTGCCGTGGCTGCTGCGGGGGCAGCGCTTACCATTGCCGCGGTCGTCATGGTGGCGGTTGCCAGCATCAGGCCTAAAATCAAATTACGCATAATGGTCTCCCATAAGTAGCGATGGAACGAAAATGTGGCCGCCTGCTCATGCAAGCGGTAGTGCGATCGCTGCGACAAACGCCGCCAAGGCATCGGCCTGGAAATTGCGAGCGCATCGCTGCCCCGTATCTCTGTCACCGCGGCACGATAAATCTCGATACACGTTCTTTGGACTTGAACTGTACGAGCGCCGTGCTGATCGGGGTCCGTCGACTGCTCCGATGCCTAAGGATTAAGTCGGATCACGATCACTCTCAATTGCGATCTAGGTCCCTTGCAACTAGACCATGGCATTGCAGCCATCGACCTTGGTATATTGATTAGTTGTTACGTAACTCACAGAAATCCCGTAAGAATTTCACTTGAGGCATTGGCAGCTTGAATGTTGCAAACTCTGCGCGGAGCATGTTGTGGATAGAAAATCGGAAGCCGATCCCATTGTCGATCTGATACCTGCGATGGTTTGGTCCGCAACGTCGGATGGGATGCTCGATTTTGCCAACCAGCACTTTCTGGAGTTCATCGGAGCGCCACTGCACACGATTTCCGGCGTGGGATTCTACAGGATTTTCCATCCCGACGACACTGCGCGTCTTGCTTCGGAATGGCATGCCATAATGGAGTCTCGCCACGCTCGCGAGGTCGTGGGCAGGATCCGGCGCCAGGATGGCCAGTATCGCTGGTGCACGCTTCGACAGAAGCCGCGGCTGGACGACGAAGGCAATGTCGAGCGGTGGTATGGCGTGGTTCTGGATATCGAAGACCGGAAGCAAGCCGAAGATGCCTTGCAGGCGACAAAGACGGCACTTGCCGCAAGCGAGGAAAACCTCAGCCTGATCATCAATTCGCTGCCGGTCCTCGTCTGGTCGGCGCGCCCGGATGGAAGCGCCGACTTCGTCAATCAGAGCTGGCTGGATTATGCCGGTCTTCCGGTGGAGAAAATCCTCGGCTGGGGTTTTCTCGATCTGTATCACCCGGATGATGTTCCAGGCATGGTGGACATCTGGAGACGGGATCTCGCGCACTCCGACCACACTGTCTTGAAGGGGCGCATTCGCGGAGCCGATGGAAATTACCGGTGGTTCTATTTTTCGGGCCGCAAGCTAATCGATGCCAGCGGCACGGAGCGCTGGTTTGGCGTCAACATCGACATTGATGATCTTCAATCTGCCGAGGACGCGTTGCGAGAGGGCGAGCAGGCCCTGCGGGAGAGCGAGCGCAAGCTCAATCTGATCGTCAATACGATACCGGCGATGGCCTGGTCCTGCACGCCTGATGGCCGACTGGAATACTGGAACCAGAATCTCATCGATTTCGTCGGGTTGCCCTTCGACGAGATCGTTGGATTTGGCTTTTATCGAATGTTTCATCCGGACGATATCGAGCCGATGCGCACGGCCTGGGAAGAGATACTCCAGTCGAAACGAGGTCGCCCCGTAGATGCGCGTATCAGACGCGCCGACGGCGAATATCGATGGTTCAATCTCCGACAGAATCCGCTCATGGATCCCGATGGAAATGTCATCCGGTGGTATGGTGTGGTCGTCGATATCGAAGATCGCAAACGGGCGGAAGAATCGTTGCGACAAAGCCAGAGTGACCTGGCGCATGTCACGCGCCTGACCGCCGCGGGCGAGCTTGCAGTGTCGATTGCCCATGAGGTCAACCAGCCACTGATGGCGATTGTCACAAATGCAGGCACCTGTCTGCGGTGGCTGCAGCCGGGGAATACCGATCTGGAACAGGCGCGCCTGGCGGCAGAAAGGATCGTGAAAGATGGCCATCGCGCCGGAGACATCGTGGCCAGTATTAGAGCAATGGCTCAAAAGCTCCCAGCCAAGATCGAGCAGACTGAGCTCACCTCTGCGGTGCGTGACGTTCTCGATCTCCTGCGGGGAGAGCTTCGAAAACGCGCGATTGAGGTCAATCTGGCTATACCGGATCTCCCTGTCACGGTCCTTGGGGATCGAACACAGTTACAGCAAGTGGTGCTGAACCTGGTCATGAACAGTGCCGAAGCGATGACGGCTTCTTCAAGGGAAAGGCGGATCAATATCCGTTGCGCTTTAGATGAACCGCATCTTGTGACCGTGAGCGTGTCGGACACTGGCCGCGGCGTTTCCGCAGGCGAAGCGGATCGCGTGTTCGAAGCATTCTACAGCACGAAAACCGACGGCATTGGGATGGGGCTTTCAATATGCCGTTCGATTGTTGAGGCCCACGGTGGCCGAATATGGATTTCGGCGACGGACAGCGACGCTGGCAGTGAATTCACCTTCATCTTGCCAACGGTGGAGGGCAGGCCAGACTATGATCGATGATCGCAAAAGAGGACAGCCAACCGTCATTGTCATCGACGACGATGAAAGTGTTCGCGATGCCCTGAGGGGACTGTTCGAATCCGTGGGACTGACTGCCGAAACCCATGGTTCCGTGAGCGAGTTTCTTGCCGCCGACGATCCCGATCGAGCAGGCTGTATTGTTCTCGATATTCGCCTGCCAGGCCAGAGCGGCCTGGAGTTTCAGGAAGCGCTGGCGAAAAGCCGGCATCCACGATCCGTGGTGCTGATCAGCGCCCACGTCGATGTAGCGATGGCCGTCCGCGCCATGAAAGCCGGCGCCATCGATGTCCTTACCAAGCCGGTGCGGGAGCAGGATCTCCTGGAAGCGGTGAACCGCGCATTGGCGAGCGATAACGCCCGACGCGAAGAGGCAAATCAATCGGCTGCACTGCGCCTGAGGTACTCCAAACTTACCGAGCGTGAGCGGCAGATAATGACGATGGTGGTTGCCGGTAAGCTAAATAAACAGATCGCAGCCGATGTTCAGCTCGCCGAGGCTACCGTAAAGCTTCATAGGGGCCACATGATGCGCAAGATGCGCGCGTCGTCAGTTGCCGATCTGGTAAGGATCTCAGCTATTATCGACAGCGAGGAGCCGAACGGAGTGTAACGTCCACCTCATATCGAGGCCGAAAATATGCAAGCCTCTATGCCATCAGGCCCCCGCATTGCGACTTGCCCGAGCCTTCGGCGGGCTTTTGCGTTTTTACCGACAGCGTCAGGATTCCAGCGAGATCACTACGAACGTCGATCTCGAGTTTGCCTTTGACCGGCGTCAGGATGATGTCCTCGACAAGCGAACGGATTACGTTCGCCGCTTCAATACGCTTCTCCTCGGAGTCGTCCTGGAGCGTTTCGTAGAGTTGCTGAACTCGCTTACGATATTGCTGCGCCATTCCAGGATGGGAGAAGGGGAGGCGGCTCGTCCGCGGTCGTGAGGAATGCGGTGAGCTCGGCCTTGCGGAGCTTCAACAGGTCGCCCCGTTCCTTCACGGCTTCGATGGAGATGGCCGCTTTAAGATAGAGGTCCATCAACCGGCCTTCCTCCCGGCTGATCTTCTCAATCTCAGCTTGAGCCGCATCGATATTCGCGCGGCTTTCGATGCGCAGACGATTTATCTCCTGTGTATAGGCGTCGCAGAACTCCGCAAAGATCGCTGGATCAAGCATCCGGTTTCGGAGCGCGTTGAGCACGCGCGATTCCAACTCGTCGCGGCGAATGTTGACACGGTTGTCGCAGGTGCCCTTGTCCGCGCGGTCGAGCAGCCGATCAGATTTGCCGAGATCGCCGAATTGCCGCCTCCGCAGCAGGCGCATCTGGTAAGCCCTGAGAAGAGGTACTTGGGTCGACGGCGCGTGTTGATGACGGCGACATCGGCATGGCCGGTTGCGTCGCGCTCGATCCTGTTCTCTCCTTGACGGACCTTTACTGTCTGCCACAGTTCGTCGCCGATGATGCGCAGCTTAGGCGCCTCCTGAACGACCCATTCTAACTCTGGATTGGCCCGCGCTTGGCGCTTGCCCGTATCGGGATCCTTGACGAAGCGCTGACGGTTCCAGACAATCTTGCCGACATACATCTCGTTGTTGAGGATGCCGTTCCCGCGTTTCGGGTCGCCGTTGATCGTGCTGAAGCCCCAGTCGCCCCCGGAAGGGTACGGTATGCCCTCCTTGTTGAGGGCGAACGCGATGGTCTTGGCAGACTTTCCGGCCGCGTAGTCACGGAATCCGCTCGACGACGCTGGCCTGGGCCTCGTTGATGGTGCGGTCACCGCGAATAGGCTCGCCATTGCCGTCCAGCTTTTTGACGACATCGTAGCCGTAGGCGTTCCCGCCGCCCGATTTACCGGCCTCGACCCGCCCGCGCTGACCGCGGCGCGTCTTGTCGGCCACATCCTTGAGAAACAGGGCGTTCATTGTGCCCTTGAGGCCAATATGAAGATGCGAAACTTCACCTTCGGACAGTGTGAAGATATTTACGCCCGAATAGGACATCCGCTTGAACAAGCCGGCGATGTCTTCCTGATCGCGCGACAGGCGATCCATCGCCTCGGCCAGGATCAGATCGAAACGACCGCGCGTGGCATCCGAGATCAGCGCCTGAATGCCGGGTCGAAGAAGGGAAGCGCCCGAGATCGCGTGATCGGTGTATTCCTCTACGATGTGCCAACGTTGCTTCTCGGCGTGAAGCCGGCACATGCGGAGCTGGTCGGCGATGGAAGCATCGCGTTGATTGTCTGAGGAATAGCGGGCGTAAATGGCGACTTTCAATTGGGGTCTCCGGTCTTCAGGAGCTGTCCGAACCGCTTGTTCGTCTGCGCCGCGAAATTCTGACGCGCCATCTGCTGCTGAGCAACCGGGCGAGTTGCACGAGACGGGATCTGGATTGCCGCGCGGGGTCAGTGTCAGTTCTGGCGCGTCCAGAAGCATCGCTGCGAGCAGCTCTTCGCGCTCGCTTTCCGATACCCCAGTCCCTGATGGGCGTGCTTTCTGGCTCATGCCCCGCAGAATTCACGCTAAAACCATGATTAACAACTGAATTCAAAGGTGAGCAGGCGGCAATGGTCGGGGCGGATGCGCGCGTTATGGAGCAGTCCAGCGAAGCATATCGTATGCTGGCATAGTGAAATGACCTACGAAAAATCCGTGAAACCGATCCGTGGCACATATAAACTCCTCGGTGACCATCCTCCCGCGCCAATTCCATAATGGCAAGGCAGGTCGTGAACGAGATTGATAGTATCGTATTGCATTTGGCGCTACAGGTCGCTATTTTCCTCGTAAAGGAGACAAGTCATGGCCGCCACTGTTGAACGCAAGGAATACCCGATCTCAATGCGCTTGCCCGAAGCAGACGTCGCAATGATCGATCGTGCGGCAAGCCTGCGCGGCCGCTCACGAACCGATTTCGTGCGGGAGGCCGCTGTGCGCGCCGCAGAAGAAGTCGTTATGGAGCAGGGACTCATCCGCATGAGCCCGGAAGGCTTCGCTGATTTCATGGGTGTCTTGTCCCTACCGGCCGCTCCTGTTCCCGAGATGGTGGAACTGGCCAGGCGGCCCGCTCCGTGGGAAGCGGGTTCCAAGCCGAAGCAATAAGCCGTGGCATTATCGGCTCCAGAACCGCTTACGGCGGCGCATAATGTTTCCGAATTTTCCTGTGGCAAGCCGACGCTCGATCATTGGCTGAAGACGCGCGCGCTTTCCAATCAGGAGAAAGGTTTCACGGCGGTTCTCGTCGTCCACGAGGCGGGGCGCGTCGTCGGATATTATGGCTTGGCGCCGACCGCTGTCGTTCCTGCGATCCTGCCGCGCTCAATCCGCACCGGGCAACCGCCCGATCCGGTTCCCTGTCTTCTCCTCGGCCAGCTTGCGACGGACACGGAGTGGGCGGGAAGAGGCATYGGTACAGGTCTGGTGAAACATGCCCTTGAGCGATGCGTCCAGGCCGCTGCTCTGATCGGTGGCCGAGCGTTGATGGTCAATGCAGTCGATCAGGAAGCGGCTCAGTTTTGGCAGCGCCGAGGTTTCATGCCCTCGAAGGACGATCCGCTCGTCCTGTTTCGCTCCATCGCCGCAATCGCCGCATCGCTGGCGGAGGCGCGGTCGCAAGGGCAGGGCAAATAATCTGAAGTCTTCCCAAGCCAGGCAATTGGGCAAAAGGCATAACGAAGCATTTGATAATGGACCACGAAGACGACATTCTCGTTTCACAATATTCTGAATATCGGAAAGCTCTCCGCGACATAGAACCATGCATGTCATTCATGCCATATGGATGGTTCGAGCCGCCGAAAACCGTCCGGCTCGACGCGGAGTTCGGCCGTCAGCAGATGGTCTATCGCGATCTGGCGGATGATGCCGCACGAGATCTTGCCAACGGGATCAATCACCTGACCGGTCTCACGATGCGTCTGGAGGCTTGGAGCAAGGTTATCCAAGGGCTTGATGTCCACGACAAAAACCTGCTGCTGCACGTTTGTTCAAGACCTGGCCGCCACGGCGCTTTAAATGCTGCCTCCGCAACCAAATCCAGCCCGCCCGGTTCGCCGAGGCGGGTGTAAACATGAACAGCAAGTTCACATAACGTTCATCCCCGTAAGAGCATGGTCGCCCACATTAGAAATGGAAAGGCGTAACCATGAATAGTTTTTCTCGCATCGGTACTGCTATAGTTGCTGCTGTTATCGCAGCATCGAGCTTCGGCATGGCCTCTGCCGCCCCGCTCGTCGCGCAGCATCAGCAATTTACATCCGACGTAGAACTCGCCCAGTACCGTGAAGATCGCCGGGATGACTGGCGTCGCGACAGGCACCACCGGGATCGCTACGAACACCGGCGCGACCGTCGCGGCTACTGGAACGGTCATCGTGGTTACAGGGACTACCGCAAGGGTTATCGTCGCCACAGCGACGGCTACTACTATCCGCGGTCTGTGTTCCAGCTCTACATCCGCTAAGCGGTTTTAGCTTCCTTCGACAACCCCGTCAGAAATGGCGGGGTTTTTTCGTTCCGAGTCCGGCGGTATCCGGACCAACAAGGAGAAGACGCCATGAGCGTACAGGCAATGTTTTACGCGAAGGAAATCAACCATCGCTCCACCACTAATCCCGGCGACGTCAATGTCGAAGTGAAGATGTCCGCTGCCTTCGGCGGTTACCTTCGCGGCCTTCCGGAAGGCAATGAAGACTGGTCGAAGTATACGCCCTCGGGCGAGCTTTCCATGACCGTCACTAACCCGGCCGCCATCGAGCAGTTCGAACCGGGCGCGGTCTATCGCCTGACATTCGAAAAAGTCAGCCAGTAATCGAGGAGGGGAGCGTCATGTCGAACTGGAAGCGGGCGCTCCTCATCCTGGCGGTCGTTGTAGCTGTTTCCCGCATGGCTGCGGGATTCCTCACGGCCTGCCAGTCGTATCAGCCGCCAGGCGAGGGGATTTGGCGGGCGCTGTAAGAGGCTTTCAAGGCGTCAAGAAGTCCAGGTAAACGACGGCGGCGTTCACCGCGAATACAATGATGGTCAGCGAGTACGCGACTATGCGTTTGCCGGCTTTTTGCTCGGTATCGTTCATGGCAGCTTAACAGCGCGGCCCGCACTTGTCCCTTCAATGGGCAGGTCGGCCCATAGCTGCATATTTTCGGGATAGCCGCTCGTGCTCGTCTTTGGCGTATTGATCAGCCTTCTCTCGGCTGCGAAACGTTTCCCGAGATACGACGGCTCCATCGTCATTGACAGTCACGATGTGACGTTCGTTCTCGCTCTCGACACTCACGCTGAACGGCGGCTTCATATCCATTGTGGTTTCCTCCTCGCCAAATCGGGAAAACGCGCGAGAAGGCAAAACGTCTATCGTACGTCTGAATCAGGCTC
The DNA here is from genome assembly GCF_056400025.1 of Rhizobium sp. 01L419. Taxonomy (NCBI): domain Bacteria; kingdom Pseudomonadati; phylum Pseudomonadota; class Alphaproteobacteria; order Hyphomicrobiales; family Rhizobiaceae; genus Rhizobium; species Rhizobium sp. 01L419. The sequence goes on along the minus strand of NZ_JBFTSM010000010.1, from coordinate 68,400 downwards.
GTGCCTTCACCAGTAGGCTCCGGCGTGCGCTTTAGGGTCGCTCGTCAGCGCGCCACAGGCTGGCGATGATGTACGGGTTCTCGCCAGCCATGTAGATGATGCGATCGCCGTTGCCTTCATCGCGATCAGCCTTGAAGAGCGACGGTGTCTCAGCGATATCCCGCTCCGACAAGTATCTCTTGGCCATTGTCTCGATCTTCGCAATGATCTGGGCCTCGGTCGCGTCAGATAACGGGATGAACTCTTCGGAAATCAGTTCGGCCCCATTCATCTCGGTGATGCGCCATACCTGGTCTTTGAAGCCGTCGATTATGCTGCTCATGTCACGTGTTCTCGGCGATCCGGTCGATATGTCATTTAGCAACGCGGAAGGGGGTTTGGCAGTTCCTAGGGCCATGTGTTCCTCGTGCTGTTGATGGTGAGACTTTGAAATTAATCAACACTGGAAATCAAGATGGCACACGGCGGCCCGCGTAAGGGTGCTGGTCGCCCTAGAGGGGTGCCACAAGGCGAACTCGCCAGATCGCGGACAGAGAGAGCCAGAAAGGCATAACGCCCCTGAAGGTCATGCTGAAGGCAATGCGAGTGCATTTCGGGAAGAAAGATTGGGATGCTGCTGCTTCAATTGCAAAGGACGCGGCTCCCTCCATGCATACCAAGCTTGCCAGCGTCCAGCATACGGGCAAGGGCGGCGGACCAATTCAGACCATTGACCTCACGAACGTATCGGAAGAGCAGCTGAATGCACTCGAAGCCATCTTTGGTCCGCTTGCCATCGGCAGCGGAGATGATGGAGGCGATCCGATCGGAGAAGGCGAGGCGCGCAGCTGAGGCGGAACGGGAGCGTATCGCCAAGGATGCGGAGCGTATCCGGGCGCGCTGCCAAACCCTGGCCGGCTTCTTTCGCGAGGCTTGGCATGTGCTGGAGCCTCAAGCCACATTGGCTTGGAACTGGCACCTCGATGCGATCTGCTCGCACCTGGAAGCGGTGACGCGAGGCGAGATCAACCGCCTCCTGATCAACGTTCCGCCCGGCTCGTCGAAGTCGCTCACCGCCTCGGTCATATGGCAGGCATGGGAATGGACATTCCCGCAGCTTCGATCGATGCGCTACCTGACGACGGCGTTCAACGATGGCCCGGTGACACGCGATACCCGCAAATGTCGCGATCTGATCAGGTCGGAGTGGTATCGGTCCTGTGGCCGGAAGTCGTTCTCAGCAGGGCCGGGGAAACCAGTTTCGCCAATACCGAGACCGGTGCCCGTGAAGGGGTGGCCTTCGGCTCTCTCACGTCACAGCGCGGTGATCGGCTCATCATCGACGATCCGCACTCGACCGAGACCGCGGAGTCGGACACGGAGAGAGCCAGAACTGATCGAGATGTTCCCCTTGATGTCACAGGCGGGATCGTAAAGCGATCGAGGCACGAGAGAATAACCGCTGGCACCTAGGAAGGATGCTGCAGACGATAGCAGGACGATGACCGAGAACTTGCTCATACCCTTTCATACAAGGAGGGCTTGTAGGTTTCGTTTTCGCAACTTTTAAAATTCTAACGACCCCGCCACCACATCATCATGTGAATCGCTCGCAATGATGAACTGACCGTCGCGGCGACCTGCGTCTTGGCTAAGGCGACACGCCCGTCACATTGCCATCGGGATCGGTCGTGAACGTGCCTTTGCTCTGATCGAGAATTGTCAGCATATTTCCGAAGGGATCTCGCACGACAACCGCAATACCGATCGGCAGTTCGAAGGGTTCGCAGACCCGCTTCCCACCGGCCGCTTCGAAGCGCTCAAGGGCAGGGCCAAGCTCGGATACGAGAAGGTCAATCTCGGGACCTGTTTTCGTGTGCAGCACAAGCTCGGCATCGGTATCGGCCATGCCAAGGCCGGCAGCATCGAGTGTACGCCAGAGAAGTTCGTGACCAAGGGTACGCTGGTAGAAGGCCAAGCCTTTATCCAAATCCGGCACTTTTAAGATGACGCAGTCGACTTTTCGGAACATGACTCCTCCGTCTGTAGCGACTTGTAGACCTACTGCCTCATCATCGTAAGCGGGGACGGTTATACAGGATGCAGCTGAAGGCCATGGCGGTTAGTAGGCGATCTCCCTACATCGCCGTAGACCCCACCGCCCCATCATCGGGTGCCGGCCCCGCCCCATTCGGGCTAGCGAGAGTTTGGAAGCCGTCTGCTAGGAGTCGTAACTTGCGGGGTCGGCACAGCTAAGAGATGCGGAGTTACAAGAATATGCAACGTAGCAAAACGGCGTAATCCCGCCAGCTAAAAAAGCGATTCCCGAATAATCATCACCCAAAAGGCTCATGAACGGTTGATGAATCAACCAGCAACTACAGTTTAGGGTTTGCTAATGGCTCCGTTCAAAGCGCGAACAGACTCCACCGCCCCATCATCACGCGAGGGCTCCCGCTTATCTTCGAGTTGCCTGCTGCCGCTTCTGAACTGCGCAGTACGCATACCAAGCTAGATTGCAGCCCCGCCTATCAGGGCCTGCCGGATATGACCGAACGCATTATCCGAACAACCCAAGTCGTTGCATTCATCGGTGCGTATCCGCCAACTCTTGTATTGGGATTTCCTTTGCTACTCTATTTCAGGGGACGCATAGGGCCGTCCCTTGCAAATTGTGTGATGGCTGGAGCCTTCGTGGCGACCTTCCCCTGGATATGCCTGGTCCTATTTTTCGGCCCGGATCAGGCTTCTACTGATGACCACGTCACCTACCAAAACGGAATGATGACATGGTGGGGATTTCTGGAAGCTGTCGAATTGCTCGCAGAAATAGCCGTATTCGGCAGTGCTCCCGGCGCCTTATTTTGGCTTTTGGCCGCCGCAGGCGTCAAGAGTCACCCCGCTTCTCAAAGTGAATAGCGGCCCCACCGGCCCATCATCATTTGCTTGGAAAATCGGAGAGCTTTATGAAGGTAATAGCTCACTAATTCTGCGAGGCATTCATGGACGATTCACCGCAGCCAGCAAGATTGCGGATTGCAAAACTCATCGTAATTTTGACTGTTACCTGGCTGTTTCTCGGCGGTGTCTCGTCGATTGTGGTGATGGGAGGTTCCGGTTTCATACCTTCTGCAGATTGGACGTCTGAGACACGTCTTCCGCGCATCATCTTAGGCCTGCTGTCCACGGCTTTTCTTGTCTGGGCCGCATGGAAAGGTGGCAAACGGGCTCGACGGAACGAACTGAACCTCGCCCTTTCAGGTGCAGCGTGTCTTGGGTATTTGACGGGAAGCAACATCCTGTTCATTTGGCCGATACTGCTCCCATTGTTTGCAGGTCATCAAGTTGCGCTCCCGTTCACGGTAGTTAAAGCAATTGACCTCGGTGGAGCGAAATGCCCGTCGAGAGTTGTCTTTGAACAGATGCCCTTCCTACACCAATTTTGCCGTGATCGTGAAAAGGTAAGGTTGAGCCTGTCGTTGGGTGAACGTATCGTTGCAGTCGGTTGGGGAACGCAATACGGATTGTACGCGCACGAATTGCGCGCCGCGGACGTTAGAGGCCCCCGCCGATAGTCATTGCCGTGCCGGCCCAGAGCCCCACCGCCCGCTCATCAATTGACGGGGTGCTAGCACGAAGTTTAAAGCAAAAGACCCGCCGGAGGGTTGCCAAGCGGGTCTTAAGCTGGATGGAATCCAGATGGCTGATTGACTTCAGCCAAGGCGATTGAAACACCATATTTCGGGTATGGCAACGCCCGCCCATTCTCACATATCTCGGAACCGTCGCCTTCGGTCCCCATGAAAGGCGACGGCACTTGACCGGGTACCGGCCCAGCGAGACCAGCGAGGATTGGTAGCGGATCGCTGGTTACTCTCGAGGTCGGAGCCGGCAAGGAAAATATGACAGAGGCGAGCTTTCGGCGACAGTCGCCAATAGGGCTTAACCCGCTCACAAAGGTGGCGAAAACCGAGGAAAAGTAGGCCGTAGCGCACATAGCGACGATGCAGCGCGATTGGCTGTTTTGGCCCTTTCCCTGACTGCCTTGTATCTCTGCCATGGATGACCATCAGGCCGTAGACATGTTCAGATGCCATTTATTTCGATCACAGTGCGATCTGTATCGCGGGCCGTTTGGCTCAAGCCAGGCGGCCCGCACCCAAGCATCGTCTGCCGCTTCGAAATTTGGACCGGCAAGGGTGCACATCAACGCAAGGAAAGGGCAAGAAGTGGCTTTCATCGTCGAAACAGGCGCCGGCCTTCCAAATGCCGATGCGCTGATCTCCGTCGCATTCGCTGATACCTATCATCAGGGGTTCGGGAACACGTCCTGGACGGGCGATGAGGCTGCAAAGGAAGGCGCCATTCGTCGAGCGACGGCGTTCATGAGCAATTCCTACTCGCGGCAGGGCGCAATCGCTCGCCTGGCCCCGGGCCGGCGTCGAAGATGCGGAATGCTACGGCATCCGCATCGACCAAATCCCGATCGAGGTGAAGAACGCCACAGCAGAGGCTGCCCTTCGCGAACTCGTGGCGCCTGGCTGCATGAACCCGGATTTCACGGCGTCTGCCACGGTCAAACGGGAGAAGGTCGGACAGCTCGAAGTCGAGTATGCGAATGGGTCGATTTCCGCCGATGCGCAGCGCGCGGTCCTGATGGCGGTCCGCGACGTGATTGGGCAGTTCCTCAAGGCCGGCGGCGGTAACGCGCTCGTGGGCGAGGCGTATCGGGTATGAATTAGGCGCCCTGTAGCTACCAAAGAGTCTTGATAGCTAGAACGATCGCCAAAAAACACATCAGCCAAAGGACTACCTGACCGGAAGCCCCTTTGAACTCAATGCCGAAGGCTTTGAACTCGAGAGGTCCAACGGTTTGGCGCAACGTGCTGACCACGAGTAGGGAGAATAGTGCTGCGGCAGGAAGGCCGAAAATGACATGGAATTTATCGGTCATTACCGATCCAAGCGTCTTCCCACTCGGAGACTGAGCTGTGAACCACTCCGAGATCTGGCGTCCGAACGCAAGAAGTATTAATAGGAACGGCAAAACCAGCAGCCATATCCCTAGGATAGACCATAGAGTAGCAGAATTCGTCTTGTTGCTTGATTTTGGTTTTACTTGTCCATTCTCATCCATCTTCGCCCCTTACGACCCCAATACATCGCATCACACATCGTGAGGTGAAGCAAGGACATACAGATGCACAGCCCGCTCTATATTCGCCTACAGGGCACAGCGCAGCGCCTTATCACTAAGTATGGGCAAGTTGGCACAATCCGTCGCATCGCGCCGCCCGATCCGGTCACCGGTGGGGATGGTGCCGACGGATTATCCCTGCCGCATGTTCCCGGCCGCCTATGACCGCAAATACGTGGATGGCACGAACATCCTAACGTCGGACAAGCAGCTTTACATCGGCTCCATCGGGCTAGGCGTCTCGCCGAGGGTTGGAGACGTGGCGATCGGCGCTGACGGCACGGAATATCACGTCATCCACGACGATCCGAACAACTATGACGGCATGACGAACGTCGTTTTCATTCTATTGGGAAGGGTATGAGGCTCGGTTTATAGGCTTTTTAGTAAAGCGTCGCTTACCTCACGCCCTGTGTGGGGTGTTCTAACGAGCTTCGCAAGATCGAAGCCCTGTCGGCAAGCTTCGTCCAGGTATTCTTGGAGAGCGGCTTCCGGGATGAAGCTTTGTCGAGCGAGAACCCAAAGAAACTTGCGGTCCGGGGTCCCGACCAGAGAGATTTGATAATCAGGGTCAATCTTTAGCACCCAATAGTCCCCGTCCGTGAATGGCAGCCACCGGAGAGCAGCCGGGAGAAAGTTGACTTTCAATTTTGCGTTCGTGTTATCAACCGCACTGGCCTCGCCGACCGCGTTGGTTGGCTTGTTGGTTTCGTCGAAGCAACGATTGTCAACCCGAACCTTACCGTCGGGATTTAGGGAATAATTCGCTGTGATATCGGTAGCGAGCTCGTCTTCGTACTTAATGGGAAGGCGAGCAATCTCATACCAGCGCCCAAGATAGCGGTTTAAATCAAGGCTCGGGACCGAGGTGACGTCGCTCATTGCTTTTCTCCTTCAGTGATCAGTCGCAACGGGCCGTCGGGGATTCAGTTCCAGCCGGCGCACATTGGCGCGCCCACGAATGTGGCCAGGCTCGATAATCTGGCGCCCGGTGTCTCCTATGTCGTCTTCGACGGCAACGTGAATTCCGGCGTCTCCCAGTCCATCAAATGGCTGCAGCGTGCGTTGCAGGGCCTTGGGCTCTATCAGGGCGCGATTGACGGCATCATTGGGGAGGGGACATCCTGGCGGCGGCTGCCGTCAACGACAACGATATGTTGTTCGCACGCATCATCGAGCGCCGTGAAGCGTTCCTCCGAGCTCTGAAGACCTTCAAGACCTTCGAAAAGGGCTGGATCAGCCGCATCAGGGACGTGAAGGCCGTCGGGCAGGCTTGGGCCACCGGATCTGTCGGCCCTGAAGTCAGCCACCAGCCCGGCGGCGAGGCCATGGCCTTCCTATCCAGCGCCAAGGCGGCGCCGACGCTGGCCGTGGCAGATGATTCGACTGGCAACGGCGTGGGCTCTGGTGGCATCGCTGTGACCCTCCAGCAGGTGCAGGATCAGCTTTCGCCCCTGCGCTACTCCAGCGAGCTTATCGGCAAGGTGGTTGCCGGCTTGATCAACGTGAGCGCCGTCCTGACGATCGGTGGCTTTGCCTATCGCTGGTACGCGAAGCGCAAGAAGGACCGGCTCAGAGATGCCCTCGATATCCCGGTGGCGTCATGACCATCGGAACCCTGCTTAAGCTCGCCCTCGCCAAGCCAAGCAGATCGGCCATCTCGACACCACGGTCGCAATGAGCGGCGGTGTCGACGCCCAGATCCGCGAGGAAATCAAAGCCCTCAAGGAGACCGTTGACCGCAATCATGCTTCAGTCCAGCCTGCCTTGGAGGAGTGGAAGCGAATGAGGACGCTCGGGGTAGGAATCTCAGGGCTGATTACGTTCGCTGGCCTGACGATCGGCGGCATTGTTGCACACATCGGAGACGGTGCAGTTGCTTCCATCCGGCATTGGCTGAAGATTGACTGAGCAGCCAAGGCTCGACAGGAAGTGCTCCTCTAATTCGCTACATACGCTCATATAATGGACGAGAATTAATTCGTGATCACCGTCGTCGCTTAGGTATTTCTCTTTGGACTCAACGGCATCGCCATAGGTCTCGATTAGTTCGGTCAAATGGTTTGCCATTGGCGCATACGGTCGGAGTTCTGAATGCTTATCGAGCAAAGCTTTCAGGCCGAAATGAAAACTGGCAGATCTGACTTCGTGCACTTTGCCTACCACTTACAATACGCTGCGTTTATTGCTCGTCCTCCCAGGTCAACCCTGAACAAGAGGTGAAGAGCCAAGGGACGGCGTCAGCCGTGCATGTCCTAGCTGGCGCGTTTCAAGGGGCGGTGGGACGACGAAGGGGGCGTATCCGCGGGTTCGGATTCGGCGAGTTCCTTACTGCCGCGAAGTTGCGCGATGCCTAGCTGAACGACTTTGATCATATCGGTCATCCGCTGGCCGTAGCCGTCTTGGTATTGTTCCAGCGTAGGGGTATTGAGCGTGACGTCGAGCAGCGCAGAAATGCGATTTTCTGTCACCGCTTTAGCGCCGGCGGTCCAAACCCGTTTGAACAATATTCGATCTGATTCAATAATTGGCATGATGTTCCGCTAGTTGATTGACCCCAACGCGGCAGAGCTAGCGGCGAGCCCTTCGTCATCAAGTGGACTAAAGTCCGATTCTACGAGAACATTTCCCGTTGTTGCTATAACGCATCACATAGAGAAAGCGACTGTATCTGTAAAATCAGCTCGTCTTGAGAAGATATATACTTCCCCGTGCAAAACGCTCATGGGATATTATCACCTATGGAGTGCTTTTAGATTGGGCGGTAGTTACCGTTCGGCATTGGCTGAAGATCGACTAGGCGCGCTTCGCAGGCGCGGCACGAACATTGGTCCTGTTTGTATCTAGTCACTATTCGGTTGAGTAATGCATTTGATCAGGCATAGTCCCAGCATGGTTGATCTATCGTTTCCTTGGCCCATTGGTCCCGTCCCAATAGCCCTGACCGCTTGGGCGTCATACGGGCTCTACCGTGCGATTGTGACGCGGGACGGGCTTACGTGGGTGTCCGCAGTGTCAACACTGGGGGTGGTGGCATTTCTGGCTGCACTTGCCGCCCACATTGTCAAACCCGCTTTCAACCTTTTTTTTGTGATTATGCTTGCCCAGTTTCTCGCTACAGCTGCGTGCTTCCTGTTTGCCAAGTTACTCTGGTCTATAAAAAAAACGAAACCGGTGCAGTCACTCAGACGGCAACCAAGTGGAAAACTGCTTCGCGGCATAGCCGCTATGGCTAGCTTCCTGCTTATTATGGATGGAGCTTTCTATTTATTCCCCGACGCAGGCAAGTGTGAACATTTCAAAGATTACCTGGCTGATAAGTGTGCTGCGAAGGAACTATTCATAGGGATTCACGACCTTCCAGTGGTGATTTATTTTTGTGTCGTTTTGGGCGTTCTTGCGCTGGTCGCGCTGATTTTATACGTTTGGTTGATGATCAAGACAGCTGGTCTTCCAATGGCCGACGAATCAGATACGGAAAACAGTCCCAGCGGATAGCGTTTGGTTTCCGGGCCTGGTGCGGTTCTCTTGGGCGTTAGTCTGCGCACCAGTCGTTCCTATGGTGCGGCCGCCACTCCCTGGCGAAACCCTCATCGAGCAGCTTGGCCCCAATCTCTTCCCCATTCGTTCGATAGATGTTGATCAGCGGGCGATGCTTCGGTGTGTTGTCGTAGCCCTTGATTTCGATACGCAGTCCGCGTTCTTCCAAAAGCTCTTTCAGCCTTCCCTTGGCGATTAGCGCCAGCTTCCGTTCCTTGATGCACTTCGCGTGCGATCCGATCTCCGGGGTGTCTATGCCCCACTGGAACGGAACTCCTCCTCCCAGCAATCGCATGAGCTGCCCATCGCAGCGCACGGTGTCGCCGTCTACCGCAGTCAGGGTGGCGCACATCAGCATTCCGGCGATCATTGCGGTCTAACCTGTCCGGTGGTCTGTTCCTTGTAGGGATAGTGCTCCCAGCACCACCAACGGGTCTCCTCGGCCTTGTTGGTCGCAAACCCCAATCCTCCCCACTTCCCGCAGCCCGTGACAGAGCAATAGTGCTCGACGATCACGTTCGCCCCTGGCGCCGTCGAATGGCCTTCGTTGCTCATGCCGCGTCATCTCCCGTGATAAACCGTGCATCTCTTTCAGTTTGGCGTGATGGTCCTCGACCATCCTTGACGCTTCCCGCGCGTCGCAGCCCACCCCTGTTGCGGCATGATGCGTCGACGCACCCATGAGGCAAACCCGCCGTTCCAGCGCCACAGGTGCTCTTTGCCAGAGGTCGTGGTGTCGACCTGGATGCGGCCGAATAGTTCCTCCGCATCATACCCCGAGAAGTCCTGCTTATTTTCACCGGGCCAGGTCTCGCGCCATTGGTGCCGCGGTTTGTATTCTTCATCACTGCAGGTTTCGGCGTCCATTGATCCGGTCGCTCTGGATTCTGAGTAACGCGCTCAAGACGACCATTCCCAAGACTTCGCTGAACTCTTCTGTGCTCGGCCCGTCTGATGACCAGCGCTGCAAAGGTTCACCGGCGACAGACATCAGCAGTTCGGCGGCGGCAGGTGTGCGGTAAGCTGCAATCTGCCAACGGTTTTCTCGATCGAGAAAACGCCAGCGTGCAACCTGCTTGTTGGGAAGGCGGATTTCATCGAAGCGTTTCATTTGGGAACGCTAAGGTGACGGGTTACAAACAATAGCGGGGCCGCACAGCACTCTTTGGTGGCGAAACAAGGAGGTAGCTGCACGGCCCGCTCACCTTGCAAGGTGTTCTTTCATTCTGGGAGACGATGAAAACCGCGCCGGCGCGCTCATGATCTCCTGGCGGTTTGCGGGCATCAGCGCGTTTGTCTCGGCGATGATCTCCGCGGTCATCTGCATCCCGTTGGCCGCATCATTCGGCTGGATCGTGGGCCTGCCGCCTGCGTCTACCGTTGACCTGATGTTTCTGATGGACCGCGTTCTGAGCCTCAGGCTCGGAGAACATTGGATCACATATGCTACGGAGCTATGGCTACTTCCTACTATCTTCGTCTGTGCGCTGGGATATCTCGTCGTTAGCCAAAAGACGCGCGGATGGACGATCGATGCCGTCGGATCCGAAGCCTGTGTGAATTGTCCTGACGATTTGCGGGCCGGCGTTGGCGATATCACGGAACGGTTTCGATATCAGTCTCACTAAATTTATTATCTGTCGCCAGAATTGGAACGCGATAGTATTTCGCGCAGGCGTAGTGGAGGCAGTCGCCAAGGTTAAGGCCCCTGCGGCCGGCGCGATATCGATGCGCAGCGAAAAGAGCGAGATGCGTTGTTTCACGAGCCGGGGGAAGGTCGCGGATCTCGATGCTACGAGCCTCCAGGAATTCCATTAGCAGCGCTTCCACCGCATCAAGCGGCAAACCAAACTTGTCGGGTCGCGCTAGCCCCGAAGCCGCCTCGAGCGTTGCGACAGGAGAGGTGAATGGGTCAAGTGCCACCACGATCGCGTCGGATACCCGCTTGGCCTCCGGTTCATCCGACAAGAGGGCGATGATCGCGCAGGCGTCGATGAACATCAGCCTTCGTCCCACAGGGAATCAAAGACCTCATGGAAAGCGGCTTGCGAGAGGATGGCGTCAGGGAAATACCATACTTCTTCCTGAGTCGGGCTGCAGTCTCGGCCGGGCTCTCGCGACTGGTGCGACGTTCGATAGCCTCTTTCATGGCGATCACAATCGCATCAGTAATATTGACCCCGGCCATGGTGGCGAACGCCCGGGTCAGAGCATCCGCCTCTGTGTTGTTGACGTCGATGGCCATCGCCGACTCCATGTAGATAATTCTCTCAAATAATGCAGATCACTTTATTCTTCATTCCAAGCTTTGAAGTTGGATGGCAGATGGATCTGCGTCACAGATCGACTTCACGCCCTTCCTCGTCCGGTCTCGACAGATCAAGTTCGGCCCCGACAAGCGGCGAACGGCGCAATGCAGACAAAGTCGTGTCCGATGGTTCGCAAGACACCGGCGCTTTGACTGTCCTGTCGGAAGCCGGAGGGCTGATCTTCTGCCGGTGCCGGCCAATGAAAGCCTTGGTGGCAGGCGAACTTTCGCCCTTGCGGTAGGCGATCGCCACGTCTGACGTCACCGTGACGCTCTGAAGCGGCCGGTAGTGGATATCGGGCAGTTCCACCCGGCTCATGGATTGCGGCACGAGCGCGATACCGGTGCCGATGCCAACGAGGGCGGCGATTTCCGTGAAGTCGTGGGCGATGGCCCTGACTGATGGTTCGAAGCCGGCCTCCCGGCAGGCCTGCAGGGTGTTGCGGTAGAAGCCGACTTCCTGCGGTTGGCGCGGCGTGATGAAGGTATTGTCGGCCAGTCGGGAGAGCGTGTCGATAACGCGCTCTGAGAATTCGTGATCCGCGGGCACCATGGCAACCAGCGGCTCGCGCAGCAGGACCTGCACAATAACGCCTGATGGGATCGGCGCCGGCGCGCGGATATAACCGAAATCGAGCAGGCCGTCGGCAATGCGCTGCAGCTGCTGGCGCAGTTCCATTTCCTGCAGCTCGACCTCGACATAGGGATAATCGCGTTTGAACTCCCTGATGGAGCCGACGACCGCGCCGGAATAAGCCGCCGACGCCACATAGCCGATCGAGATGCGCCCGCTTTCGCCGCGGCCTGCACGGTGGATGGCCGCGACGGTTGCCTCGGTCTGCACCAGCACCTTGCGCGCTTCCTGGAACAGGATCTCGCCGGAATGAGTGAGTTGCACGCCCCGGCGGGTCCGGTCGAGCAGCGGCGTTCCGACGATCTTTTCAAGGCTCCTGATCTGCTGGCTGAGGCCTGGCTGGGCGATACCGAGGCGGGCCGCAGCGCGCTCGAAGTTCCGCTCCTCGACGAGGGTGACAAGATACCTCAAATGCCGGAGTTCAAAGCCGGGGTCGGACAGGGCCAATTCTCTCTCCTGGAAGAATTCAAATCTATGGCATTAGGCGCGTTTCATAAATCAGACTTATGAAAAATTCGAGCCTCGTTTATTGGACCTTGGAAAAATAACATGATTAGAAAAATCCAGTTTTCCAATGTAACGGGCTTTCGATGACTGGTTCTCCTCACCTGCTCAAATTCGTTTCGACGACGGCGCTGGCAAGCGCGCTTCTGGCGCCGCTGTTTCCGGCTACTGCGCAGGAAGTCAATCCGACGACGCTTGCCCCGATCGTCATCAGCGGCTCCAAGAATGAGGACCCGACGGCGCCGGTTAAGGGATTTGTCGCAAGGACGAGTGCGACTGCCACCAAGACCGGTACGCCGCTGCTCGAAACCCAGCAATCCATCTCGGTGCTGACGGCTGACCAGCTGAAGTCGCAGGGTGCCGAAACCGTCGGCCAGGCGCTCGATTATGTGCCCGGGGTCGTCGGCGAGCCCTATGGCGCCGATCCGCGCTTTGATTCCCCGCGTATCCGCGGCTTCGACAGCCGTCAGGCGCAATTCCTCAACGGACTGCGCATGATGCGCACCGCAGGTGCCCCAGCGGTCGATCCCTATCAGCTCGAGCGTATCGAAGTGCTGCGTGGTCCGGCGTCGGTCATGTACGGCCAGGGCAATCCGGGCGGCATGATCAATCTCATCAGCAAGCGGCCGGTCTTCGAACGTTTCGGCGAGGTCGGCGTACAGGCTGGCAGCTATGACACCTATGGCACCTATTTCGATTTCGGCGACATCATGCCCGGCAATTCCGATTTCGCCTATCGTCTGACCGGATTGGCAAGGACGGCCTCGGCGCAGGTCGACGAGCTTGACAATGACCGCTACTTCATTGCGCCAGCGCTCACTTGGCAACCGGATGACGATACCAAACTGACGATCTTGACCAGCGTCCAGCACGATAATCCGAGCACGCCGTCCGGCTTGCCACCACAGCTCACCCTCGACGCTTCGGGCGCCAACCGCTTGTCGCGGGATTTCTTCGTCGGCGATAAGAGCTTCGACAGGTCCGACCGGACGCTGACCAATCTCGGCTATGAACTCGAACATCGCCTGAACGACACCTGGACCTTCCGCCAGAACCTGCGCTACCAGAATTTCGACTGGAACTATCAGGCCCTCGGCATGTCGACGACCGGCCTTACTGGCGGGCGGACGATCAACCGCAACGCCACTATCCAGGATGAGCTGCTCAACACCTTCAATGTCGACAATAACCTGCTTGCGGAATTCGATACCGGCGAGATCCAGCACAAGGTGCTCTTCGGTCTGGATTACCGCTACTACGACAACAATGTCGGCACCCAGTTCTGGCGCGCCACGCCGCTCGATGCCTTCAATCCGGTCTATGGCTCGGTCAAGCTGATTGCGCCGACGCTCAGCACCAAAGTCGATTCGCAGATGACGCAGGTCGGCCTCTATGTGCAGGACGAGCTTGCTTATGAGAACTGGCGCGCGACGGCAGCCCTTCGCCAGGATTGGGCAAGCACTGAGGGCACCTCGACGAACCGGCTGACTGGCGTATCGCGCTCCCTCGACAAGGACGACCAGAAGCTGACCGGTCGCGCCGGCCTCAGCTATGTCTTCGACAACGGCATCGCCCCCTATATCAGCTATGCCACCTCCTTCGAGCCAGTGCCGGTGCCGGCGACCGGCGGGCCGCTGCAGCCAACAACGGGCGAACAGGTGGAAGTCGGCGTCAAATATCAGCCGGAGGGCTGGAATGGTTTCTTCACTGTCGCCGCCTATGACCTGAAGCAGAAGAATGTTCTGACGATAATCGCGCTGCCGTCCGGTGGCACGACGACGGGGCAGATCGGCGAGGTCGACGTCAAGGGCATCGAGCTGGAAGGGGTCACCAGCCTGACCGACGGCCTCGATCTGCGGGCTGCCTACACTTACATGCAGGCTGAAATCGTCGGCGGCATCGACGACGGAAATCGTCCGGACAATGTGCCCGAACATGCCGCCAGCCTCTGGCTCGACTATACCTTCCCCGAGGATATGGCGCTTGAAGGCTTCGGTCTCGGCGGTGGCGTGCGCTATGTCGGCCAGCGCTATGGCGACACCAAGAACACACTCGATCTTGACGCCGTCACCCTCTTCGATGCAGCAGTGCATTACAAGAAGGACAATGTGACCACCTCGCTGAACGTGAAGAACCTTGCCGACAAGGATTATGTTGCAAGCTGCAGCTCCTTCGGCTGCACCTATGGCGATGGCAGAACGGTGATGGGCAAGCTGACCTTTCAATGGTGAGTGAATTTCGCGACGCATATGGAAAGAGCATCAGCCGTCGGCAGGCGCTTGCACTGCTGGCGGCATTCGCTGTTCCGGGAAAAACCTTCGCGGAAACGCGCCAATCCCTTCCAAAGCGCATCGCGGCGATCGACTGGGCCATGCTGGAAACGCTGGCGGCTCTCGGCGTCATGCCGATCGCCGCGACCGAACTCGTGCAGTTTCGCAAGGATGCCGTCGAGCCGGTGCTGGATGAGAGCGTTGCCGATCTTGGCCTGCGCGGATCGCCCAACCTCGAACTCCTGCGTCTCTTACGCCCGGACCTCATTCTGATTTCACCCTTCTATGCCAGGTTCGAGGCGAGCTTTCGGGCGATCGCGCCAACCTTGTCGCTGCCCTTCTACAACAGGGGCGAGCCGCCCTATGCGAAGGCAATCATCGCCGTTTCGGCACTGGCAAGTGAACTCGGCCTCGACGAGCGTGGCCGCGAAGTCGTGGCCAAACAGGCAGCCCTTGTCGAGGAGGCACGCCTCAGCTTGCAGGGCTTTGCATCGCGGCCGACCTATCTCGTCAATATCGGGGATGCGAGGCACGTCCGCGTCTTCGGCGCCGACAGCATGTTCGGCGATATCCTTTCCAGGCTTGGCCTGCCGAACGCCTGGACGGACCGCTCCCGTTATACGTTCGCCGCTCCGGTGCCGATCGAAAACCTGGCTGCCGAGCCGGAAGCGCGCATTGTCATCATCTCCGATATCCCTGTCGAAGCGCGCAACGGCCTCAAGAACAGCATGATCTGGCAGTCGCTGCAGCCGGTGCGGGACGGGCGTGTGCTGATGCTTGGCAATATCAATCCCTATGGCGGCGTCGCAGCCGCTGCCCGCTTCACGCAGCTCTTCAAGACGGCCTTGTCGTCGTCAGGAGAAACGCCGTGATCAGACCTGCTGCGCTCACTGTCGCGCTTCTCGCCTTCGTCGCTTCCGCCGGCCTCTTCCTGTGCGCGGCACTCAACCATCTGCCCTTCGCCGACTGGCCGTCCTTACCCTTCGATGCCGGGCAGATGACCACGCAGCAGATCATTTTCGCCTATGCCGTCCTGCCGCGCGGGGCAGTCGCGATTCTGGCCGGTGCAGCCCTCGGGCTTGCCGGCGCCCTCTTGCAGCGATTGCTTCGCAACCCGATTGCCGATCCCTCGACGCTCGGCGTCTCCTCAGGCGCGCAGCTTGCGATCGTCGCTGCCACGCTGTTCTTTCCCGAGGTGCTCGATGGCTACCGCGCTTTTGTGGCGCTTGCCGGTGCTGCCACGGCCACGGCGCTCGTCTTCCTGCTCGGCTGGCGGCGCAGCTTCGAGCCCATCACCATGGCGGTTTCCGGCCTGCTGGTTGGCATCACCTGCAGCGCGCTGTCAGCAGCGATGACCCTGTCTCAGGGCGAATATCTGATGTCGCTCGTCACCTGGAATGGCGGTTCGCTCAGCCAGCAGGACTGGTCGGCGACGGTGACACTCGGCCTGGAGCTGCTGCTCGGTCTTGTCATCACCGTGCTTCTTCTGCGTCCGCTGACCCTGCTCGGCCTCGGCGACAGCGGTGCGCGCTCGCTGGGTGTGGCGCTCGTCGGCACGCGCATTGCCGTTGCAAGCCTTGCCGTAGCCCTCAGCGCTGGCGTTGCTGCCGCCGTCGGTCTCGTCAGCTTTGTCGGCCTGGCCGCCCCCGCGCTCATGCGCCTGCTCGGTGCGCGCACGACACGCAGCATCCTGCTTCTCTCGCCTGTCGCCGGTGGCTTGCTGTTGTGGTTCTGCGATGGTGTCGTGCAACTGCTCGCTTCCTCGGCGGGCGAGACTTTCCCGACGGGATCGGTGACCGCACTGATCGGCGGGCCGTTGCTGCTCTGGCTGCTGCCGCAGGTGCGTGCCGTCGAGCCGCCGCAGCCGCCCGATAGCGTCGTCGTTTCCCGGGCACCGCTGTCGCGCCTCATCCTGATCCTCTGCCTGCTCCCGCCGCTCGTCTGGGCGGCCCTCTTCGTCGCGCGCCTGCCGGATGGGTGGACGTTGCTTCGCGGCGAGCTCTTCTGGGAACTGTTTCCCGCCCGCTGGCCGCGCCTGGTCGCATCTGCCGCCGCCGGCGGCCTGCTTGCCATGGCGGGCGCCATGCTGCAGCGCCTCACCGGCAATCCGATGGCAAGCCCCGAGGTCCTGGGGGTCAGCGGTGGGGCCGGCGTCGGTTATGCCATTGCCTTGAGCTTTTCCGCCAATGCCGACGCGGCTGGTCTTTTCGTCGGCGCCGGCGGCGGTGCGATCGTCGTCCTCGTCGTTGTGGCCCTCTTTGCCGCCCGCCGGCATCTGCCGCCCGAACGCCTGCTGCTTGCCGGCATTTCCGTCAGCGCCTTCAGCTCGGCGATCCTGAGCGCACTTCTTGCTGTCGGCGACCAGCGTGCCTGGCAGATCCTTGCCTGGCTCGGCGGTTCGGCTGCGGCCGCCACGCCGCAAACGGCTACGTTCCTCGCCGGCCTCACCGTCGTCATCCTGGCCGTCGGTCTGATCTTCACGCGATGGATGACCATTCTGCCGCTCGGGGCACCCGTCGCGCTTGCGCTCGGCTTGCCGCTCGTCGGTGCCCGCACGATGATGGTGCTGACGGCAGGCATTGCGACCGCTGCCGCCTCGCTGCTTGTCGGCCCCTTGAGCTTCGTCGGCCTGATGGCCCCGCATATCGCCCACCGGGCCGGTTTCGAAAAGGCAGGCAGCAGGCTTTTCGCCGCCGCGGTCATAGGGGCTGTGCTGATGGTGATCGCAGATCTCGGTGCCCGCACCGTGACCTTCCCCTACGATCTGCCGCTCGGCCTGTTTGCCGCTTTCGCAGGCGCCCCCTATCTCGTCTGGATGATGGGAAAACGGCCATGAGGGGAGCAGTCGCGGAAGAGATCAGCCGCGCGAATAGGATGCGGCAACCGACTGGGGCATCATTACTTCGATCGAAGGGAATAATTTCAGGAATTCGACCAGAGGCACGGGGCGGGAGAGAAGGAAGCCCTGCAGGTCGTTGCAGCCGGCTGCGACGAGAAAGTCTCTCTGCCCCTCCGTCTCCACGCCTTCCGCCGTCGTCGCCTTTCCGAGCGTGCGGCTCAAACCCAGGATCGCGGAAACGATGGCGGCGCCCTCTGCCTGAGCCCCAAGCAAGCTGACGAATGAGCGATCGATCTTGATCCGGTCGATGTTGAATTGAACGAGATGGCTTAGCGACGAAAAACCGGTGCCGAAATCGTCGAGGGCAATTCGGATCCCCTGGGATCGGAGTCGGCCAAGCGTTGCCTGCGCATTTTCATCGATATTGAAGAGTGCAGCTTCCGTCAGTTCCAATTCCAGCCGCGATGGCGGCAGGCCGGTTTCCGCCAGGATCGAAAGCACATGGCGGTCGAAGTCCCGATGCCGGATTTGCGAGGGTGAAACATTGACGGCGACCGACATGTCGGCTGGCCAGCAAGCCGCCGCTTGCGTGGCATTCCTGAGGACCCACTCGCCCAGCTGGTCGATCATGCCAGCCTCTTCTGCAATGGGGATGAACTTGTCGGGCGACAGAAGCCCTTGGGTGGGATGGCGCCATCGCACGAGGGCCTCAGCACCCGATAGCTGCCGAGGCGCGTCGGCACGATGCACGCCTTGAAAGAAGACCTCCAGATGGCCCGGATTACCCGAACGCGAATTGTCCGGAATGCCGGAAAGCTGCACTTGATCTTCCAGCACGAGACGAAGATCGTTCTTGAGATTTTCCCGCGCTTCGACCCTATGATCGAGAGAGGGTTCATACTCGATCAAGCAGCCGCGCCCGTTGGTCTTGGCTTCATAGAGCGCAACATCCGCACGCCGCAAAAATTCGCTGGTTGCCTGGGTCGTGTCACGAAAGGTGGCGATGCCGATCGAGCAGCCTATGCGGACGACGACGTCGCCTCCGCGAAGCTGAAACGGCTTGCTCAAGGCCTCGATTATGGCGTTGCAAAGGACAATATGGGTGTCGTCGGCTTCCCTCGCATCGGGAAGAAGCAGGGCAAACTCATCGCCGCCGAGGCGGGCAAGTGTATCGCCCGATTTCATCAGGGCGTTCATCCGGTCGACGGCGCTGCGCAGAAGCTCGTCGCCGGCGGCATGTCCATGGATGTCGTTCACCTCCTTGAACTTGTCGAGATCGACGAGGGCAAGGACGGCGCGTCGGCCGGGGGATTTCATGGCCGCAAGGCATTGCTCGAAGCGAGCCGCAAACAGCGCCCGGTTCGGCAGGCCCGTCAAAACGTCATGAAGCGATAGATGCCGCGCATGATGTTCGCTGGCGCTGAGTTCTCTAAGGCTGCGGCGCAAACGACCCATCAGTGCGAAGAAGAGCCCGGCAATGACCAGGCCGGCAATGGAGAGGACCGGAACAAGCCGGCCGATGACGCGTGAGCCCGGCAGGTCCGGCGTCCAGATAACAAAGCCGATAGGCTCTCCGGTAGCCGTCGCCTCTATTTGAAACGCAACCTCATTTTGCTCCTGATCGGCGGTGCGGGCATAGCGCGCGCCGGCCAATCCCTGTTCGCGGCTCAGTGTATCGAGCGTGATGCCGTCGAGGAAGCGGAACGTCACGAGGTAGAGCCTGTTGCCGTCATTCCCCTCCTGCGGATCCACTTTCGAAGACCCCATGACCGAAACGACGCCGGCAACCGAAGGGCGGCCCTCCAGCCGCATCAGCTCCACCTGGCTCGGTTCCGGTTCGGAGCTCGGCCCCTGCGGCGCACCGTGCTGCCTTGCTTCGAGATCCTGGATCATCGGCTGAAGCAGCGGCCGCACCCATTTGAAGCGACGTTTCGTTTCGGGATCCGATTGCAGGGCAAGCTCGCCTGCCGGGGTCACGAGGAATGCCGCGTTGTAGCCGAAGACCGTTGTTGCGATCTTCCCGAATGTCGCTGCGGATGTCGCGCCAGCGCGGTCGCTCTTGCCGCTCGCGGTTGCTGAATCCGCCACCAGCAGCGAGGCATAACCTGCGCCCATCAGCTGGATATCCTGCGACACGCGCTTGACTTGATCCTGAAGGCGGCTGTTGACGAGTTGTCGCTGACGATCAAGGGCGGCTGCATCGCTTTCCTCTCCCGCCCAAATGGCGGCGAGGAATACAAGCCCAAGAATTGCCAGCCCGCTGATCGCAAGCAGGAGCAATATCGACCCGGACGACGCCCAGGTCGCTCTGTGAGCAAATAGTCGTGATGATTGACGAGCAGACACGGAACCTCCTCCCACGGAGTTCCGATACTGGCCTTGATTGATTACGAAAAGCTTTTCAAGCAGCCGTAAATTAACGGCTGAAAAGTGATGAGCTTTTTAATCGTTGTGTGGTTGGCTGCTTGCTGCGTGACGCTTGCCCGATGCAACGTTGGCAAGATAACTCCAAGATAAGGTGATGTTATGTTGCGATTTATATATAGTTTCCGCTTGAAATTTCTCGCATTGTCTTTTGCCGCCCTTATATCGGCGAGTATTCTTGAGCCCGCTATTGTCTCAGCTGCGGAAAACGACAGCATCCGTATAGCGGTCGAGGGCGCATTTCCGCCGTTCAACTATCTCGATTCCAACAATCAGCTTCAAGGCTTCGACGTGGATTTCGCCAAGGCCCTTTGCGAGACGGCAAAATTGAAATGCGAATTCGTCATCCAGGAATGGACTGCGATGATCCCGAACCTGCTGGATAACAAGTATGACGCGATCATCTCGTCAATGTCGATGAGCGCAGAGCGGCGCGAAAAGGTTGCCTTCACCCAGAAATATTATGACAGCCCGTCGGTCTTCATCGCGCCCAAAAAATCCGGCATTGCCGGCACCTCACCCGATGATCTGAAGAACATACGGCTCGGTGTGACAGCGGCGACCTCCCAGGAAGCCTATGCCAAGAAGTTCTATAGTGGCGTCGCGACGACCGTGTTCCCTGCATCTCCGGATCTCTACAAGGGTCTTGCCGACGGCAAGGTCGACATCATCCTGGAAGACAAGCTGGCGGTCTACGACTGGCTCGCAAACACCAAAGCGGGCAGCTGCTGCGCCTTCAAGGGCGAAGATATCAAGAATACCGAATATTTCGGTGACGGCGCCGGTATCGCCGTGCGCCCTTCCGACAAGGCGTTGCTGGACAAGCTCAATGCTGCGCTGGAGACGATCCAGGCCGGCGACACCTACGATACGATCAACGCGAAATATTTCCCGTTCAGCATCCGCTGAGGGCGCGCCGCCTCGCTCGTTCTTGATGACCTAGCTCTCGGTCATGCGCCGATCCTCGTCGGGGCCGACCGAGAGCTGCTTCCAGTCCAGGTCCTCCTGCAGTTCCAGATATTGGGTCGGGCCGATCTGGTCCGTGTCTCGCAGTTCCTCGAGGCGCTGGCGCTGGGCGATCACCGCTGCGATCGTCAGATCGCGGCGTCGGATGAGCTGCGAGGCCTCATCCGTATTGGCCGGCGCGTTCCAATGATCCTTGCTGACTGCGCGGAGCGCCGCGGCTTCGGCACCATCTTCCTTCTCCAGTCGCTGAAATGCGGCTTCGGCAAGCGACCGTCGGGCCGCCTCGAACTCATCGCGGACTTCCGCCTGCCGCCCGAGTTTTAGAAAGTGGATCATCGGGGCGAGTGTCGCTCCCTGGATGACGAGCGTTGCGAGCACGACCGCAAAGGCCGTCAGCACGACGAGGTCCCGCTCAGGAAAATCGGCAGGCAGGGCAAAGGCGGTCGCGAGCGTGACAAGGCCACGCATGCCGGACCAGCCGACCAGAAAGGTCTCGCCGTTGGTAAACGGCGCCAGCACATTGCCGCGCCGGTGGCGTGAAGCGACGATCGCATGCAGCAGGAAGGCCATGGCCAGGCGCGCCAGGATGACGCCGCCGACGACGATGGCGGCAAAATAGAGGGCCCGTTCCAGCGCGTCGGCGGACATGGATTCAAGAATACGGCGGGCCTGCAGGCCCATGAGCAGGAAAGCGACTACGTTCAGCAGGAAGACGACCGTCGTCCAGACGGCGAAGGAATGTACCCGCATGCGCGGGGAATCATCGACCGTTGAAAGCGTGGCGATCGTCATGGCGCTCGCAACCGTCGCCAGCACCGCCGAAAGGTGCAGATGCTCGGCGATCAGCCAGGTCGAAAAGGCATAGACGAACTGCAGCAGCGTGCCGCCGACCGTATTTTCGGTGATGGGGCGCAGCCGTGAGACGAGGAAGCCGAAGACGATGCCGAAGAGAATGCCGCCGGGTGCGGCAAAGCCGATCTGCAGCGCGGTTGCGCCATCGAGCCCGCCGCGTGCCTGGACTGTCAGTGCCGCTCCAAACAGCAACAGCGCCGTTGCGTCATTGAACAGGCTTTCGCCCTTGAGCAACGCATCCACACGCCGATCCACCGGCAGATTGGAAAGCACGGCGGTCGCTGCAGCAGCATCGGGCGGGGCAACGATGGCGCCGAGCGTGACGGCCACCGCAATCGGCAGGCCAACAGTCAGCATGCTGATCGAGACCACCAGGCCGGTCGTGACCAGAACGGCAATCACGGCATAAAAGATCAGCGGCAGCACCATGCGCCGCGCAGCACCCATCGGGAAGTCATAGGCGGAGTCGACGAGCACCGGCGCGATGAACAGGGCAAGCGCCGTCGGCGGATCGATCGGGATAACAGGCGCGCCGGGCAGCATCGCCACGCAGACCCCGGCAGCAGCCAGAATGCCGGGATAGGGCAGATGCATGCGCCGGGTGATCTGCAGGAGCAGGATGGCGACAGCCAGCAAGGCAACAAGGGTTTCAAAGAAGGTCATGTCGGCATAGTAGCAGGCTTTCGGGCGCATTGAAGCGGGGGCAGCTCCCATGTAAAGCTGAAGCCTATCAAGGTGATGACGAAGCACGTGGCGGAGGGGTGACGATGGACTACGACGTGGCTGTTATCGGCGCTGGCGCAGCGGGCATTGCTGCCGCACGAAAGCTTACCGATGCCGGGCGCTCGGTCGTCATCCTCGAGGCCAGCAACCGCGTCGGCGGCCGGGCCTGGACGATCGAACTGTCAGGCATGCCGCTCGATATGGGTTGCGGCTGGCTGCATTCGGCCGAACGCAATCCCCTTGTCGCAATCGGCCGTGCGGCCGGCTTTACGATCGAGCGCGGGCCGACGGCCTGGCAGAATCAGTGGCGCGATCTCGGTTTCTCGCCGGAGGAACGTCGGGCTGCCGCCGCTGCCTGGGAAGCGCTTGAAGAGCGCCTGCGCGTCAATCCACCCGAAAGCGACCGGGCGTCGGACGCGCTGGAGCCGGATGGCGAGTGGAATGCCTATTGCCAGTCGCTCAGCGGCTATCTGAACGGCGCACCGCTGGAGCGACTGTCGGTCGCCGATTTCCTTGCCTATGACAATGCCGCGACTAACGCCAACTGGCGGGTGCACGAAGGCTATGGAAACCTGATCGGTGCTTCCGTTCCTGATGTGCTCCTGCGCCTGTCGACACCGGTTCGCCGTATTGCCCTGACCGGTCAAGGCGTGCGGCTGGAAACCGACCGCGGCCCGGTCGCGGCGGGTGCGGCGATCGTCACGGTCTCGACCAATGTTCTTGGCCGCGGCACCATCGCCTTCGACCCTGAGGCCGATGACCATCTGCATGCCGCAGCGCAATTGCCGCTCGGCCTCGCAGACAAACTGTTCCTGGAGCTCACCGGCAATCACGGTCTTGAGCCGGAAACCCATCTGCTCGGCGATGTCAGGAGTGACGAGACCGGCAGCTATTATATCCGGCCGCTCGGCCGCCCGGTCGTCGAAGGCTTCTTCGGCGGAAAGGGCGCCGTCGTCATCGAACAGTCCGGCCTGCTCGACGCCTTCACCTTCGCCCTCGACCAGCTGTCATCGCTCATCGGAAACAATATTCGCCGCCACCTGCGGCCTCTGGCCGCCTCGTCATGGTGCCACACGGATTGGGTTCGCGGCTCCTACAGCCATGCGCTACCCGGCCATGCAGGCGCCCGCACCATCCTTGCACGACCGGTCGCCGACCGGCTGTTCTTCGCTGGCGAGGCGACACATCAATCGGACTTCTCGACCGCACATGGCGCTTGGGAAAGTGGCTTGCGTGCCGCCGACGAGGTGATCGGGGTGATTGGCTAGAGACCGGTTCGACCAGTCCAGGCTTTGCGCGCTTCGCCGTCCGGCCCAAGGGCGCGGTCCAATTTTCCCCAGTTTCGAATTGCCGTCCGGCATAAAGGACGCGCAGGATCACGACCTGCGTCGGTTCAAGCACGAATGCCAGGCTTACGCGGCGCTCAAAACCGACGATAGCGCAAACCTGGCCGGACATGATCACGAACGTTGCCACTAACTTAGAGGTGGGGCGACCTCATAGGCCTTCAGCATCTTACCGCTGAGAGAGTCGAGATGACGACGTGGTTGCAGCCACTCTCATCTCTCTCAAATGCTCTTGCCCGTTGCCGCTAAAAGAAACCGCCTGAGTCAAGCGATCCTGTCAGGCTATTGCAGCATGCGGCCCTGGAGTTGCTCGGCAGTGAAGCCCGGCGCGGCAGCGGTTGCGCCGGCGCCGTCAAGGCCGGTCGCAACGACAGCAACGCGGAACCTGCCGTCCAGGCTGCGATCGAAGATCGCGCCGACGACGATTTCGGCGTCGTCCTGCACCTCGTCGCGAATGCGGCTTGCGGCCTCGTCGACCTCAAACAGCGTCATGTCCGAGCCGCCGGAGATCGAGATCAGCACGCCCTTGGCGCCCTTCATCGAGATATCGTCGAGCAACGGGTTGGCGATGGCCGCTTCCGCTGCCTTCATCGCCCGGCCCTCGCCGCTGGCTTCGCCGGTACCCATCATCGCCCGGCCCATGCCGCGCATGACGGATTTCACATCGGCGAAGTCCAGGTTGATCAAGCCTTCCTTGACGATGAGGTCGGTGATGCAGCCAACCCCGGAATAGAGCACCCGGTCGGCCGTCATGAAGGCATCGGCGAAGGTGGTCTTGGCGTCGGCAATGCGGAAGAGGTTCTGGTTGGGAATCACGATAACGGTATCGGCTGCCTGGCGCAGCGCTTCGATGCCGGCTTCCGCCATTTTCATTCGGCGATTGCCTTCGAAGGTGAAGGGCTTGGTGACGACGCCGACGGTCAGGATGCCGGCCGAACGGGCCGCATGCGCAATGACGGGTGCCGCACCCGTGCCCGTGCCGCCGCCCATGCCGGCGGTAACGAAGCACATGTGCGAACCGCTCAGGTGATCCATGATCTCGTCGAGCGATTCCTCTGCGGCGGCGCGGCCGACTTCCGGCAAGGAGCCGGCGCCGAGGCCTTCGGTGACATGGGCGCCAAGCTGGATGCGACGCGATGCCTTGGAGGTCGCCAGCACCTGCGCGTCCGTATTTGCAGCGATGAAATCGACACCGGCCAGTTTCTCGGCGATCATGTTGTTGATCGCGTTACCGCCGCCGCCGCCGACGCCAATCACCGTAATCTGCGGCCGTAGTCCCGTAATGCCGCTCTTGGCGTCTGTCATCGAACTCTCCTTTTGTCCCTCGTGCATGCTCCGCCCCGTCGCGGACAGCGAATCGCATAATACGCTAAGCGCGCAACAAGGCAGAGGCGGGGCGAGCTTTGCAATATCCAAAGGGATTTCAGCACTCGATCATATTCAAACAAAACGCCCGGTGAGATTGCCCTCAAGGCAAGTTTCGCTAAAGATGAAAGCGAAACGAAGGGAGGGCGCATGTTTCTGTCGGATCGTCAGGAGAAGATCATCGCGCTTGCAAGATCGTCGGGCCGGGTGCTGGTCGATGATCTGGCAACGCAGTTTGCCGTGACACCGCAGACGATCCGCAAGGATCTGAACGATCTTTGCGATGCGCAGCTCCTGACGCGCATACATGGCGGTGCGACCTTCCCGCGCGGAACGGAAAATGTCCGCTACGACGCAAGGCGCCAGATCGCCGCGACGGAGAAACAGGCGATCGGCATTGCCGCAGCCGATCTTATCCCCAACAACAGTTCGCTTTTCATCAATATCGGCACGACGACAGAAGCCGTGGGCGAAGCCCTCTCCGATCATCACGAGTTGATGGTGATCACCAATAATATCAATGTTGCCAATAGATTACGACTGATCGACAATATCGAGGTGGTGATTGCCGGCGGCGTCGTGCGCCAGTCCGACGGCGGCATTGTCGGGGAAGCGGCCGTCGATTTCATCAGGCAGTTCAAGGTCGATTATGCCGTGATTGGCGCCTCGGCAATCGATCCTGACGGTGCCCTGCTCGATTACGATTTCCGCGAGGTCAAGGTGGCGCAGGCGATCATCGCCAATGCCAGACACGTCATCCTGGTGGCGGATTCGACCAAATTCGAACGGACCGCACCTGTTCGTATCGGCCAGATTTCGCAGGTCCATACCTTCATTACCGACCAATGCGATTCACCTTCCATCCGCAATATCTGTCAGCAGAGCGGCGTCGTTCTGGTCGAAACGGCGAAAGCCAATCGCTGATTTTAGCGGCGAGTAACATTCGTTTGACATTCGAAAAATTTTCGGTTTAATCGTCCTCACTTTCGCAATGGTTGGGGAAACTATTGCGCTTTCTGGCTCAAAGAGGGGGAGCATGAGCCGAATCCACGATATTTTCGTCATTGGCGGTGGGATCAACGGCTGCGGCATTGCGCGCGATGCGGTTGGCCGTGGTTATACGGTGGCCCTTGCCGAGATGAACGATTTCGCCTCAGGCACCTCGTCGGGCGCCACAAAGCTCATCCATGGGGGCTTGCGCTATCTCGAACATTACGAGTTCCGCCTGGTGCGGGAATCGTTGATGGAGCGCGAGATCCTGTGGGCCATGGCCCCCCACATCATCTGGCCCCTGCGTTTCGTGCTGCCCTATCACAAGGGCGGCATCCGGCCGGCCTGGATGATCCGCCTCGGCCTCTTCCTCTACGACCACTTGGGCGGCCGCAAGCTGTTGCCGCCGACATCGGTTCTCGACATGCGCTCCGATCCGGCCGGCAAGCCGCTGAAGGGCCTCTTCACCAAGGCCTTCGAATATTCCGACGGCTGGGTCGACGATGCCCGCATGGTGGTGCTGAATGCGCGCGATGCCGCCGACAAGGGCGCGCTGATCATGCCGCGCACCAAGGTCGTGTCGGCGAGACAGGAGAAGGGTGCCGACGAGAAGGGCGTCTGGACGATCGAGACGGTCAACACGGTAAGCGGCAAGAGCGAGCGCCATCAGGCCCGCATGCTCATCAATGCCGCCGGCCCCTGGGTCGATCATGTCATCCGCGCAGCCTTCGGCCAGAACGAGGCCCGCCATGTGCGCCTCGTGCAGGGCAGCCACATCATCGTCAGGAAGAAGTTCGATGGGCCACGCGCTTATTTCTTCCAGAACCCCGACAACCGCATCATCTTTGCCATCCCCTACGAGACCGATTTCACGCTGATCGGCACCACCGACCGCGATTACACAGCCGATCCGAAGGACGTGAAGATTTCCGAAGAGGAGACGCTCTATCTCTGCAATGCGGCATCGGAATATTTCAAGGAGCCGGTGAGGCCGGAGGATATCGTCTGGACCTATTCGGCGGTGCGGCCGCTCTTCGACGACGGCGCCTCGAAGGCACAGGAGGCGACGCGCGATTATGTGCTGAAGATCGAGGGCAAGGCCGGCGAGGCGCCGCTTCTCAATGTCTTCGGCGGCAAGCTCACCACCTACCGGCGGCTGTCGGAACATGCGCTGGAAAAGATCGGCGAAGCGATCGGTCTCAAGGGCAGGCCATGGACGGCGGGCAGCCATCTGCCGGGCGGCGACTTTCCGGTGCAGGGTTATGAGGGCGAAGTCAGCAAGCTGAAGAGCCGCTATCCGTTCCTGACCGATGCCCATGCCCGCCGGCTCGTACGCCGCTATGGCACCAGGGCAACCACGCTTCTCGGCGGCGCCCAGAAGATCGAGGATCTGGGCAGGCCGTTCGGATCCGACCTCTATGAGGCCGAGGTCGAATATCTCGTCCAACATGAATGGGCCAGGCACGCCGAAGACGTGCTCTGGCGAAGAACAAAGGATGGCCTGCGTCTTTCCAAGGAGCAGGTCAGATCACTGGAGGAGTACATGGCTGCCATGCCGGCGCAGATGGCCGGATAAGGTGGCGTGTGGTCCCCGTTGCGAGGAGGCACGGGAATCGGAATGCTGGAGCTGCGAAACGCCGCCAAGATGGTGGGCGCGGACTATCATATCTATCCGACCGATCTGGTTCTCGAGCGGGGCACGCTGAATGTCCTGCTGGGGCCAACCTTGTCGGGCAAGACATCGCTGATGCGTCTGATGGCGGGGCTTGATCGGCCGACCGAAGGCTCGGTGCATTTCGACGGCGCCGATGTCACCGGCATGCCGGTGCAGAAGCGCAAAGTCGCCATGGTCTACCAGCAGTTCATCAACTATCCGGCATTGACCGTCTACGAGAACATCGCCTCCCCGATGCGCATTTCCGGCAAGGATGCGGCTGCGGTCGATCGCGACGTGCGCAAGGCAGCCGAACTCCTGAAGCTCACGCCCTATCTCGATCGCACGCCGCTCAATCTCTCCGGCGGCCAGCAGCAGCGCACTGCGCTCGCGCGCGCCCTCGTCAAGAATGCCAGCCTGGTGCTGATGGATGAGCCGCTCGCCAATCTCGATTACAAACTGCGCGAGGAATTGCGCGAGGAATTGCCGAAGATCTTCGCCCAGTCGGGTGCGATCTTCGTCTACGCCACCACCGAGCCATCGGAGGCATTGCTGCTCGGTGGCAATACAGCGACGCTGAACGCCGGCCGCATCACCCAGTTCGGACCGACGATCGAGGTCTATCGCCGCCCGGTCGATCTCGCCACCGCCGGCATCTTCGCAGATCCGCCGCTGAACGCCATCGAGGTCACCAAATCGGGCCCTCTCTTCGTGCGCCCAGGCGGGGGCACGCTTCCGGTTCCGGCCCATCTTTCCACCGTGCCGGACGGGCCTGTCACCATCGCCTTTCATCCGCACCACCTCGGCCTTGCGCCGCAGACCGGCGATGCAGCCCGTCTGCAAGCGCGCACGCTGGTGTCCGAAATCACCGGTTCGGAGAGCTTTGTTCACCTCGACTATGACGGCGTGCGCTGGGTGATGCTGGCACACGGCATTCACGACATCGATCCGGACATGGAAATCGAGGCCTTTCTCGACACGCGCCACATGATGGCCTTCGGCGCCGACGGACAGGCCATCGCCACGGTCGGAAAGGTTTAGGAGAGCACAATGGCACGCATCACGCTCGACCATATCCGCCACGCTTACGGCGCCAATCCGAAGAGCGACAAGGATTATTCGCTGAAGGAAGTCGACCACGAGTGGAACGATGGCGGCGCCTATGCGCTTCTCGGCCCCTCCGGCTGCGGCAAGACCACGCTGCTCAATATCATCTCCGGCCTCCTGCAGCCGTCGCATGGCCGCATCCTGTTCGACGGTAAGGATGTCACGGACCTTTCGACCCAGAGCCGCAATATCGCGCAGGTCTTCCAGTTTCCGGTCATCTACGACACGATGACGGTCTACGACAATCTAGCCTTTCCGCTGCGCAACCGTGGCGTCGCCGAAGCGGATGTCGACCGGCGCGTGCGCGACATTCTCGAGATGATCGACCTTGCCGGCTGGGCGAAGCGCAAGGCGCAGGGCCTGACCGCCGACCAGAAACAGAAGATCTCGCTCGGGCGCGGGCTCGTGCGCAACGACGTCAACGCCATCCTCTTCGACGAGCCGCTCACCGTCATCGACCCGCATATGAAATGGGTGCTGCGTTCGCAGCTGAAGCGGCTGCACAAGCAGTTCGGCTTCACTATGGTCTATGTCACCCATGATCAGACCGAGGCGCTGACCTTCGCCGAGAAGGTGGTGGTCATGTATGACGGTCAGATCGTCCAGATCGGCACGCCAGCCGAACTCTTCGAGCGGCCGAGCCACACCTTCGTCGGTTATTTCATCGGCTCGCCCGGCATGAACGTCATGCCGGCGCGGATCAATGGCAGCTCCGTCACGGTCGGAGACGAGACGCTGACGCTCGACTATGCGCCGAAGACCGAGGGCGCGACCAAGACCGAGCTCGGCATTCGCCCGGAATTCATCCGGCTCGGTCGGGAGGGTATGCCGGTATCGGTGAGCAAGGTCGAAGATATCGGCCGCCAGAAGATCGTTCGCGCCCGCTTCGCCGGCCAGCCGATCGCAATCGTCGTATCCGAGGATGCCGAAATCCCGGCAGAGGCCCGCGTCAGCTTCGATCCGTCAGCCATCAGCATTTACGCCGACAGCTGGCGCGTCGGCAGGGAGGCCTGATACCCATGCAGAAGACGTGGAACAACAAAGCTTGGTTTCTGGTCCTGCCGGTGCTGCTGCTCGTGGCGTTTTCGGCCGTCATCCCGCTGATGACTGTCGTCAACTATTCGGTGCAGGATACGTTCGGCAATAACGAGTTCTTCTGGGCCGGTACCGACTGGTTCGTCCAGACCCTGCATTCCGCCCGTTTCTGGGACGCACTGCAACGCAACCTGCTCTTCTCCTTCATCATCCTGGCGCTGCAGATTCCGCTTGGTATCTTCATTGCGCTCAACATGCCGAAATCGGGACCGGGCGTTCCCGTCTGCCTCGTCTTGATGGCGCTGCCGCTGCTCATTCCGTGGAACGTCGTCGGCACGATCTGGCAGGTTTTCGGCCGTGTCGATATCGGCCTGCTCGGCCATACGCTAGAAGCGATCGGCCTCGACTACAATTATGTACGCGATCCGGTCGATGCCTGGGTAACCGTCATCATCATGGACGTCTGGCACTGGACGAGCCTCGTCGTGCTGCTGTGCTATGCCGGCCTCGTTTCGATCCCGGATGCCTATTATCAGGCGGCCAAGATCGATGGCGCCTCGCGCTGGTCCGTCTTCCGCTACATCCAGCTGCCGAAGATGAAGCGCGTGCTTTTGATCGCCGTGCTGTTGCGCTTCATGGACAGTTTCATGATCTATACCGAACCCTTCGTCGTCACCGGCGGCGGCCCTGGCAACTCGACGACCTTCCTCTCCATCGATCTGGTGAAGATGGCGGTCGGCCAGTTCGATCTCGGCCCGGCGGCGGCAATGTCGATCATCTACTTCCTCATCATCCTGCTGCTCTCCTGGGTGTTCTACACCGTGATGACCAGCGGCGACGCGAACGGCTAAGGGGGAGGTAAGACATGACCAGCAAATACAAACCTGCAGGCAGCCTTTCCTGGCTCGTTCCGACAATCTACATCCTCTTCCTGATCCTGCCGATCTACTGGCTCGTCAATATGAGCTTCAAGGAGAATGCCGAGATTACCGGCGCCTTCTCGCTGTGGCCGACGAACCCGACGCTGCGCAACTATGCGGTCATCTTCACCGATCCGTCCTGGTACAACGGCTATATCAACTCGATCATCTATGTGGTGATGAACACGGTGATCTCGGTGGCCGCAGCACTTCCGGCCGCCTACGCCTTCTCGCGCTACCGCTTCCTCGGCGACAAGCACCTGTTCTTCTGGCTGTTGACCAACCGCATGGCGCCGCCGGCGGTCTTCGCGCTGCCATTCTTCCAGCTCTATTCGGCCTTCGGCCTGATCGACACGCATATTGCCGTCGCACTCGCCCACTGCCTGTTCAACGTGCCGCTGGCGGTCTGGATCCTCGAGGGTTTCATGTCCGGCGTGCCGAAGGAGATCGACGAGACGGCCTATATCGACGGCTATTCCTTCCCGCGCTTCTTCGTGAAGATCTTCATTCCGCTGATTGCGAGCGGTGTCGGCGTAGCAGGCTTCTTCTGCTTCATGTTTTCGTGGGTCGAACTCTTGCTTGCCCGCACGCTGACGACGACGGCCGCAAAGCCGATCTCGGCGATCATGACACGCACGGTCTCGGCTTCTGGCATGGACTGGGGGGTGCTGGCGGCAGCCGGCGTGCTGACCATCATTCCCGGCGCGCTCGTCATCTATTTCGTTCGAAATTACATCGCCAAGGGCTTTGCCCTAGGTCGCGTCTGAGGAGGACCGGACATGAGCTTTTCCTGGATGGCCTGGACGCTGCCGACGGCGCTCTTCTTCCTGACGATCCTGCTGCTGCTGATCGGCATGAGCGTCTGGGAATATTTCTCGCCGGGCGGTTCGCCCCGCGTCGGCCTGCTGCGCTTCGAGACGACGCGCGGCGACCGGCTGTTCATTTCGCTGCTTGGCGCAGCATTCATTCATCTTGCATGGCTGGGTCTGGGAGGACCCAACCTGTGGTGGGCTCTTGGCATCTCCGTGATCTACGCGATCGGCGTGTTCCGTTACGTGTGATGCCAGGGTGATACAGATGGCCGGGGGTACTGGCCGCCTGAGACGTGAGACCTGCAATCGCAAACCCCGGGAGGATATTATGCGAAAGCACTTACTGACGACGACAGCAGGCTTGCTGCTGGCAATGACCGCGTCGGCTTATGCCGGCATGGACGAGGCCAAGACATTCCTCGACAAGGAAGTCGGCGATCTATCGACGCTTTCGCGCGCCGACCAGGAAAAGGAAATGCAGTGGTTCGTCGATGCCGGCAAACCCTTCGCCGGCCTGGACATCAAGGTTGTTTCCGAAACGCTGACGACGCATGAATATGAATCGAAGGTGCTGGCGCCTGCCTTCACCGCAATCACCGGCATCAAGATCACCCATGACCTCATCGGTGAAGGCGACGTCGTCGAAAAGCTGCAGACGCAGATGCAGTCCGGCGAAAATATCTATGATGCCTATGTCAACGACTCGGACCTGATCGGCACCCATTGGCGCTACCAGCAGGCCCGCAGCCTGACCGACTGGATGGCCAACGAAGGCAAGGATGTCACCAATCCGGGCCTCGACATCGACGACTTCATCGGCACCAAGTTCACGACCGCGCCGGACAAGAAGCTCTATCAGCTTCCCGACCAGCAGTTCGCGAACCTCTACTGGTTCCGCTACGATTGGTTCAACGACGAGAAGAACAAGGCCGACTTCAAGGCGAAATACGGCTACGACCTCGGCGTGCCCGTCAACTGGTCGGCCTATGAGGACATTGCTGAATTCTTTACCGGCCGTGACGTAAACGGCAAGAAGGTCTTCGGCCATATGGACTATGGCAAGAAGGACCCGTCGCTCGGCTGGCGCTTCACCGATGCCTGGCTATCCATGGCCGGCAATGGCGACAAGGGTCTGCCGAACGGGCTTCCGGTCGATGAATGGGGCATCAAGGTCGACGAGAATTCGCGTCCGGTCGGCTCGTGCGTCGCACGCGGCGGCGACACCAACGGCCCTGCCTCCGTCTATTCGATCGAGAAGTATCTCGATTGGATCAAGGCCTACGCTCCGCCGGAAGCCGGCGGCATGACCTTCTCCGAATCCGGTCCGGTGCCGGCGCAGGGTGCGGTTGCCCAGCAGATCTTCTGGTACACGGCCTTTACCGCTGACATGGTCAAGCCCGGCCTGCCGGTCATGAATGAGGACGGCACACCGAAATGGCGCATGGCTCCGAGCCCGCACGGCGTCTACTGGAAGGACGGCATGAAGCTCGGCTATCAGGACGTCGGATCCTGGACGCTGATGAAATCGACGCCTGACGACCGCGCCAAGGCCGCATGGCTCTATGCGCAGTTCGTCACCTCGAAGACCATAGACGTGAAAAAGAGCCACGTCGGGCTGACCTTCATCCGCGAATCCACCATCCGCGACAAGAGCTTCACGGAGCGCGCTCCCAAGCTCGGCGGCCTGATCGAGTTCTACCGCTCGCCCGCCCGCGTGCAATGGTCGCCGACCGGAACCAACGTTCCTGACTATCCGAAGCTCGCGCAGCTGTGGTGGCAGGCAATTGGTGATGCCGCTTCCGGCGCAAAGACGGCACAGGAAGCCATGGACTCGCTGTGCGGCGAACAGGAAAAGGTGCTGCAGCGCCTGGAACGCGCCAAGGTGCAGGGCGATATCGGCCCGAAACTCGCCGAGGAGCATGATCTCGCCTATTGGAACGCAGACGCGGTGAAGAAGGGCAACCTTGCGCCGCAGCTGAAGATCGAGAACGAGAAGGAAAAGCCTGTCACCATCAACTATGACGACCTCGTCAAGAGCTGGGCCGACGCCAAGAAGTAGGCGTCGGATTGGCCGGGCGCTCTGAGCGTCCGGCAACCGTCAGGCCTTCCCGGCGACAGTGCCGGGAAGGTCGACAGCGCTTCCAAACATAAAACGAGCACAGGGCCGTCGTTTCGACGGAGCGATGGCTG
The DNA here is from genome assembly GCF_056400025.1 of Rhizobium sp. 01L419. Taxonomy (NCBI): domain Bacteria; kingdom Pseudomonadati; phylum Pseudomonadota; class Alphaproteobacteria; order Hyphomicrobiales; family Rhizobiaceae; genus Rhizobium; species Rhizobium sp. 01L419. Next base: position 34,745 of record NZ_JBFTSM010000010.1, on the reverse strand, counting down.
CTGCGCAGGAAAGACATGTCATGAACGGCCATATCCTTGCCATCGACCAGGGCACGACATCGTCGCGGGCAATCCTTTTCGACCCTCAGATGCGGATCGCATCATCGGCCCAGACGGAGATTACCCAGCATTTCCCGCAGACCGGCTGGGTGGAGCACGATGCGGGCGAAATCTGGGACACGGTGCTTGCGACGGCGCGCGATGCGGTAGCAAAGAGCGGCATAGCGCCGGGCGCGATTGCCGCCATCGGCATCACCAACCAGCGGGAAACGACCGTCGTTTGGGAAAAAGCCACCGGCCGGCCGCTCCACAGGGCGATCGTCTGGCAGGACCGGCGCACGACGGAAATGTGCGACCGGCTGAAGGTCGATGGCTATGAAAAGCTCTTTACTGCCAAGACCGGCCTGCTTCTCGACCCCTATTTTTCCGGCACGAAGCTGCGCTGGCTGCTCGACAACGTTGAGGGACTGCGTGTCCGCGCCGAAGCTGGAGAGGTCTGTTTCGGTACCATCGACAGCTGGATCATCTACAAGCTGACCGGCGGGCGGACGCATGCCACCGATGCGACCAATGCCTCGCGCACCCTGCTCTACAACATTGCCGAGAACCGCTGGGACGACGAGCTTCTCGAGATCCTGCGCATCCCGCGCGCGCTGCTGCCCGAGGTCAAGGACAGTGCCGACGATTTCGGCATGGTCGATCCTGACATCTTCGGCACGGGGATCCCGATCCTCGGGGTCGCGGGCGACCAGCAGGCGGCGACGATCGGCAATGCCTGTTTCGAACCGGGCATGGTGAAATCGACCTACGGCACCGGCTGTTTTGCACTCCTGAATACCGGTGACGACCGCGTGCACTCGAAGAACCGGCTGCTCACCACCATCGCCTACCGTCTGAACGGCAAGACGACCTACGCGCTGGAGGGATCGATCTTCATTGCGGGCGCTGCCGTGCAGTGGCTGCGTGACGGTCTCGGCATTATCGGGAAGGCATCGGAAACCGGTGCTCTGGCTGACAGGGCCGATCCGCAGCAAAGGGTCTATGTCGTGCCGGCCTTCACCGGGCTCGGCGCTCCCTATTGGGATCCGGAAGCGCGGGGAGCGATCTTCGGCCTGACGCGCAATAGCGGCCCGGCCGAGCTCGCGCGCGCTGTCTTGGAGTCGGTCGCCTACCAGACGCTCGATCTTCTGGTGGCGATGCGCAGCGATTGGGGCGACCACCCGATCGAAACCGTCCTGCGCGTCGATGGCGGCATGTCGGCCTCCGAATGGACCATGCAGCATCTCGCCAATATTCTCTCAAGTCCTGTCGACAGGGCCGCGACGCTGGAGACGACGGCGCTTGGCGCTGCCTGGCTTGCCGGATCCAGGGCCGCAGTCTGGCCGGATCGCGATGACTTCGCGCAGGCCTGGGCGAGCGACCGCACCTTTGAGCCGGATATGACTGATATGGACAGGCAGGCTCGGATCGTCGGCTGGCGCAATGCGATTGCACGAACACTCAGCACGGTGACCTGACCTGGGGCGGACCAACACCGTGGAAGAGCCGGGCGGTGTCAGGCCGCCCGGCTCATTTGTATCTGAGGGTGCTGATCTCAGCGCAATTCCAGCAAAGGAGCGCAGCTGTTCTGTGTCCGGAATGGCGGGAACACAACGAGCTTTAAGCGTCGAGCCTGTTCTGCGTCTGCCGGTCGAAGAAGTGTACCTTGGGGGTCGCAAACGACAGCTTGACGCGCTGCTCCGGAGCAAGGTTTACGCGTTCGCGCACGACCCAGGTCAGCTCCTTGCCCTCCACCTCGACGGCGACATGGGTTTCCGAGCCGGTCGGCTCGATAACCTTCACCACCGCCTCGACGCCCTCATCGCCACCGAGCGAAATATCCTCGGGACGGATGCCGAGCGTGAGTGGCTTGCCCGCGGAATTGGCCGGCGCCTGCGAGAGTTTGACCCGCGCGCCGCCGGGAAGAGCGAGACTAGGCCCGCCGGAATCCTCAAGCGTGCCCTCGAGGAAATTCATTGCCGGCGAACCGAGGAAACCGGCGACGAAGATGTTGCGCGGCCGGTCATAGAGTTCGAGCGGGCTGCCGATCTGTTCGACGTGGCCGCCCTGCAGCACGACGATCTTGTCGGCCATGGTCATGGCTTCGATCTGGTCATGCGTGACATAAACGATCGTCGTCTTCAGGCGCTGATGCAGTGCTTTGATCTCGGCCCGCATCTTGACGCGGAGCTTCGCGTCGAGGTTCGACAGCGGCTCGTCGAAGAGAAACACCTTGGGATCGCGGACGATGGCGCGGCCCATGGCCACGCGCTGGCGCTGGCCGCCCGAAAGCTGCGCCGGCTTGCGCTCCAAAAGCGGCTGCAGGCCGAGGATCGCCGCAGCCTCCGCCACTTTTTTGTCGATCTCCGGCCGCTTGGCGCCGGCAAGCTCCAAAGCAAATCCCATGTTCTGGGCGACCGTCATCTGCGGATAGAGGGCGTAGTTCTGAAAGACCATGGCGATATCGCGGTCCTTCGGCTGCAGATTGTTGACGACGCGCCCGTCGATGCTGATCTTGCCGGCGCTGATCTCCTCCAGGCCGGCAATCATGCGCAAGAGCGTTGACTTGCCGCAGCCGGACGGGCCGACGAGGATGACGAACTCGCCGTCGGCAATCTCCACGTCGATGCCGTGGATGATGTCGACCGAACCGAAGGATTTCTTGACTTTGTTGATACTCAACCCAGACATGGAGCTTCTCCCTGATCCCTAGCGCTTCCTGCGCACGCGCAGCGCCTGATGCGGCTTGCGCGGGAGCTTGACGCCGAAGGCTGCATCCGGCTTGCCGCCGCGCACGATCGCGCCATGACGGGTGGGATGCGGCACGGGGGCCTCAACCTTTTCGGCTGGCGTGATCGTCATCTCCCAGGTGTCGATGATATCGACGTCGTAATCGGTGCCGTCGAGCGGCAGGCCCGATGACCAGATGACGGGTTGATGCTCGCCGAGATAGATCAACCGGAAGTCGCCGTCGCCATCGCGCGCGCCCGAGACCCGTGACCAGGGCCATTCGCCGATGATGCCGAGCGGTTCCAGCCCGTGCTTGACGTCGGCCTCGAGCAGGTCCCGCAGGAAGCCGATGCGCTTCCAGGCCTCGCCGCGCAGCTCGCCGCCCTTGGCCCACCAGATCAGGTCCTCGGGATGCGAATAGGTCTCGCCATGGCCAGCATAACCGCCGCGCGCCATGGTGATCCAGTAGCGGTGGACCAGCTCGTGGGCGGAGAGATTGCCCCAGGACTGCAGGATATCGCCTTCATATTCCGGCTCGTCGTTGACGACGGGTTTGCCATAGGCATTGCGCCATTCCTGCGTGCGCTTGACGTCGGGGTTCTGGATGCAGGTATGCGTTACCCACGGCTTACGATGGTCGAAATTGGCCGTCACGTCGCCATTATGGATCGATCGAAGGTGCTGGTAAGGGTCGTTTTCCTCCAGGATGTGGAAGTAGCGGTCCCACTGTTCCATGGGCTTGGTGTCGATGAGGAAGTCGTATTCGTTGGCAAGCGACCACCAGACGTTCCGGTAGGCGGAAAGCCGCGCTGCCAGATAGGCGACATAGCGGAAATCACGCTCCGCCGACATGTCGGCGTAACCCCAGCGGTCATAGGGATGGAAGATGATGATGTCGGCCTCGATGCCGAGCGCGCACAGGGCTGCCACTTGCCGGTCGAAATGCTGAAAGAAGGCCGGATTCGGCCGGTCGAAGTCCTCCTTGCCGTCAGCGCTTTTTTCGAAGCCGGCATGCAGCGGTTCGTTGACATTGTAAGGATAGTCCTTCGGAAAAATGCCCATGCGGATCTTGTTGAAACGCGTCTTCTTCAGCGTCTCCAACGTCTGCTGCTGCATCTCCCGCGGCTGGTGCGTCCAGGCATAACAGGTTGTGCCGAAGGAGAAGAACGGCGTGCCGTCTGCATAGCCGAAATGGAACTTGTTGCGCACCCGCACGGGGCCGTGATTGCCGGCCGATGGCGCACTTGCCGTAAACGAACCCGTCTTGCCGTCGAGTGCACCCGTCTTCGACCGTGTCTTGAAGGACCATTCGCCCTCGGTATCGGGCATGAAGCGGATTCGGTAGGTGCCGTTGCCGTCATAAAATCCCGGCACACGGACTTCCCGACTCTTCTGCGTGAACACGGCATCGAATGCCACGTCGAGATAGGGATTGCCCTCGGACGGGCCCGCGAAGGCCGCTTCGAACACGCCCCATTTTTCGACTGCTGCATCAGACATTTATTCTCTCCTCGTAGAAATCGATTTCGCTATCAGCCCTTGACGGCCCCGGAGGTCAGTCCGGACACGAAGTAGCGCTGGAACATGAGATAGACGATCGTCGCAGGCAGGACGGTCATGACGATCGCGGCGTTGAGCTGGCCGTAATTGCTGGAAAACTGCCCCTGGAATGACATGAGGCCGAGCGGCAGGGTCCACATGTGCTGGTCCTGCAAAAGGACGAGCGCCATGGCGAATTCGTTCCATGTGGAGACGAAGTCGAGGATCAGCAAGGCAGCGAGAACCGGCAGGCAGACGGGCAGGAAAATCCGCCGGAAGATGGTGAAATGCGTCGCACCGTCGATGAGGGCTGCCTCCGACAGCTCCTTTGGAATGCTCTTGAAGAAACCGTGTAGGATGAAGACCTGATAGGGAACGCCGAAGGCGATATAGGGCAGGATGACGCCCGCATAGGTGTCGATGAGCCCGAACGAATTCACCAGCGTGAAGAGTGGTGCGAGCATCACCTGGAAGGGGATCATCGTGCCGAAGACCACCACCAGCAGGAGCGCCTTGCTGATCCTCAACTTGATCTTGGCAAGAGCGTAGGCAGCCATCGCCGACAGCGCCAGGCCGAGCGGCACCTTGATGACGGTGATGATGACGCTGTTGAAGAAGGAGCTGGCAAAATTGCCGCGGCTCCAAGCGTCGGCGTAGTTTTGAAAGGCTAGGTCGGTCGGCGGCATGAAGGCGCCGGTGCTGGTGACGGCCGCCGGTGTCTTCAACGAGGTGAACACGATGAAGATGAAGGGTGCGACCCAGACCAGCGCGACAAGGACAAGCGCGATCCACAACCCGATCAGCACCGGATCGCGCTTCAGCCGGATCGGCTTCATATCGATGTCGATATCGTCGACGTCGGCTCCGAGAACTGTCACGCGTCGACCTCCTCGTGCTTTTGTGTCCAGCGTAGATAGGGGATGACGATCGCCATGGTGATCAAAAGCAGCACCACCGAGATCGCCGCACCGCGGCCGAAATCGAAGATCTGCATCGCCTGGGTGAAGGCCCAGAGTGCCAGCATCTGCGTCGACTGGGCAGGACCGCCGCCGGTCAGGCCATATACGATGTCGAAGGCCTTCAGCGACGAGATGATGGAGAGGACGAGCACGATCGTAATGGTGGGTCGCAGCGCGGGCAGGGTGACATGCTTGAATACGGCCCAGCGGCCGGCGCCATCGATGCGGGCGGCTTCGACCAGCGTCTGCGAGACGTTCTGAAGCCCTGCGAGGAACAGCACCATCGAGAAACCGACGGTCTGCCACAGATAGGCGATGAAGACGGAATAGAGCGCAATATCCTTGTTGCCGAGCCAGTCCTTGATCGAGGTCTGCATCCCCCATGAGGTCAGCATCTGGCTGAACAGACCGAAGAAGGGATCGTACATCCACTTCCACATGGTGGCGACGGCGATCGGCGCGATGATGACGGGCAGGTAGAAAATGGCGCGCAGGCTGTTGCGGCCAAAAATCTTCTGGTTGAGGCTGAGCGCGAGCAGCAGCCCGACCAGCGGCGGGAAAACCAGGCTCATCAGCGTCCAGATCACGGTATTCTTGAAGGCGACCCAGAAGACCGGATCGCGCGTGAAGATCGCCGCGTAATTCGCGAGGCCGACGAAGGGCCGTTGCGGATCGAGCCCGTTCCACTTCTGGAAGCTGATGATAACCACGTTCAGCATCGGGTAGAGCGCGAAGATCGCGTAGATGGCCAGAGCCGGCACGAGCAGGATGAAGGCCTGCACGCGTGGATCATGCGTTGTTTGGCGCAAGGACATTGTCACCTCCGGGGCAGGGCATCGCCCTGCCGGTCTTGCGTATGCGGCGCCAGCCGACCGACATTGTGTCGGCCAGCCGGCGTCTCGGGAGGGGTCAGGTTCTGCCGGCGATGAAGGCCTGCATCTGCTTTGCAGCGTCTGCCGGCTCGATGCTGCCGGAGGCAACATCGTTGATGACGCGGAAATATTCCGTCGTCACGTCAAGCGGGAAGGCCTGGTCGCCGTTCATGTAGATCTTGCTGTAGGTCTTGAAGATATCCAGCCACTCGGCCTCCAGAGGCTTCTGGTTGCTGTACTGGACATTCTTGTTGACCGAGATCGAGCTGATCTGGCCGACGAGATCCTGCTGCACCTTCGTCGACAAGAAATAGTCGACGAACTTCGCAGCCATATCCGGGCTCTTGGTCTTGGTGCTGATGTAATTATACTCGGCAAAACCGTAGAGGCGGTTGGTGTTGGTCGGGAAGGGGAAGATCCCGTAATCATCGAGGTTGACGCCGCTGCCGGAGAGCTGACCGACCAGCCAGTCGCCTTCCAGCATCATCGCCGCACGGCCGGCGGTAAACAGGCTATAGGACTGCTTGTTGTCGATGCCCATGAAAGGCTGCAGCGTATAATCCTTCGTCCACTTGGCGAATTCGGCGAATGCGTCGGTGGCGCAGGGCTCCTTCGACCAGTCGAGCTTCATCAGCTTCAGCTGGTCGTGCTTTTCCGCACCGCACTTGGTTTCGAGGATCACATCCATCAGGCGCATGACGTGCCAGTTGACGGTGCCGCCGAAGGTGAAGCCCGGAATGCCGGCTGCCTTCAGCTTCTCGGCTGCGGCCAGAAGCTCGTCGTAGGTCTTCGGCTCTTCGGTAATGCCGGCCTGCTGGAAGAGCTTCTTGTTGTAATAGACGGCCTCACCCTTGAAGGTGAAAGGTGTGCCGTGCTTGCCGCCCGGATAGAGATCGGCGAAGGCTGCTGCTGCGGGAAGCAGCTCGTCGTTCCACTTATATTCGGTGTAATACTTGTCGAGCGGCAGCGACAGGCCGGCCTTCACATATTCGCCGCCGAGACCAAGGCCTGCCCAGCTGAAATAGATGTCCGGGCCGCGGTTGGAACCGGCAGCCACGCGCAGCGCCGTCTTGTGCTCGTCGACGGCGCGCTGGACGATCTCGATATGGGTTCCCGGATTTGCCGCTTCGAAGTCGCTCGCAACCTTCTTCAGCGCCACATTGGCGGCATTGTTGTCGAAGTTCAGTGTCCAGAGCGTGATGTCTTCAGCCTTGACGGGCGTTACGGCAACGGCCGCGACAGCGATAGCGGCCATGCATGAAGACTTCAATTTTGCAGAAAGCGTCAGCATTACGTCCTCCTCTTGTAAGCTGGCGCCTTTCTTGCCGGATGCTCATTGACATGTCAACTGGTATGATGAGCTAACCATAGCAGAGGGGCTCTCGTGATCGATGTCAGTTCCGTTGAGGCCCTGCGGGGGAAACGCGGCCGCGACCGGGAGGATTCGCTTGTTGCAATGGTTATTTCGGGTTGGAAAAACCTGGCGATTTCTAGCCTCGTGCGTTGCGCGGGACATCGATGCTCGTTGCGCTGAAGAATGAGGAGATTTGCCCATCGCCTCTGATGAAGCATTCTTGCCGCACTGAAAAGAAAGAATGTCGATCGGCTTGATTAAGCGGAATCAATTTCCTTGGAATGATACAGTTTATTACCTGCCAGGATCAGTGAAATCTTTCGGGTTGACCGGAATGCGGCCAACTCCGGGCCATCAGAGAAGCCGTGCGGCCCGGCCGCTCCTCCTTGCAGCATTGTTGTAATAGCTGGAGGCCTGCTGAACTGACCGGTGCCTCGATTGCTCCATCGCTTCGGGCAGTGGAACGCCTCGGTTGGCGGCCTCTGTGAGATAACCCGACCGCAGGCCATGCGCCGAAAAATCCCCAGCCTCGAGCCCGGCCATCTCCGCCCGCTGCTTGATGATCGCATTGACAGACTGTGGATCCAGCGCGCGGCGCGATACGGTCCCCCAGCGCCCGATCCCCCGAAACACGCTGCCCTTGTCGATCTTTGCCGCCGCCATCCAGGCGTTCAGCGCCTCCACCGGTCGACCGGTCAGGTGGACCACGACGTCCTGTTCTCCGGTCGTCGTTTTGGTGCGGCCGAGATGAATGGCCAGAGAGGGGAGGGGAGAGCCATCGGGCACGCCGATCGGCGGCTCGGCGGTCAATTGCTCGCACCGCAACCCGGCGATCTCGCTGCGCCGACGGCCGCCGGAGGCAAAAGCGACCATCAGGATCGCCCGGTCGCGCAGATCGCGCAGGCTGTCGGTTGCGCAGGTCGCCAACAGCTTGGCCAGCACGTCGCCGGTCACCGCCTTGGCACTCTTGCGGCGCCGGGTCTGTGGGACGGCGCGCACGGCCAGGCGAATGGCGGATTTGAGGGCAGGGGAGGCGAAGGCACCATCGAGGCTGCGCCATTTGGTCAGCGTCGACCAGTTCGCCAGCCGGCGGCGCACCGTGGCCGGCGCATGCGGACCGGTGGATTTGAGAAAACCTTGGCGCCGGAGGTTGTTGTCAACCTCTACAGGCATGCCGTGATCGGGATCGGCCGCGCGGCGCTCCGGGTCCCAGAGGTGATGGGCGACGAATTTCAGCAGTAAGGCTTCTGGTGCCGGGTAAGGCAAGGGCCGCCCAGTCGCCGCCAGCCCCCAGGCTTCGAGATAGGCGAGGTCCGAAGTCAGCGCCCGCAGCGTGTTGTCGCCCATGCCCTGGTTGACGAGATGCCGTAGGGTTTCGACATCCTGGTCGGTCAACAGCTCGGCGAGTTCGTCGCGGCGATCGACCGGTAGCACCGCTGCGATGGTATCAAGCTCTTTGGCGCGGCGTTCGACGGCGCTCGTCATTGTCACGCCGTCGCGGAAGCTGGATGCAGCTTCAGGTCTGTCTTACCGAAATCCTGACCCTTGAACAGGAGAGGGGCCCTGGCGATCGCGGCCACCGCATATGAAAAACAGTCGCCCATGTTGAGGCTGGCGGGATGCCGGCCTTTGCCGAATTGGTCAAAGGCCTTTTCCGCCGCCTGGTACTGAAGCTCGTCGAAGGCGATTGCCGTGACATTCGGCAAAGCGACAAGCTGGGCGACAATGGCCGCTGCGTTGCCAAAACCTTTACCGGTGAGCACCATCCGCGCTTCCAGCAGCGTCGGCCAGCCAATCACTGCGGCTTCCTGCCGGACCAGCGCACTGAACTGCTCGGCTTCGGGTTCTCGCAGAGCCATTGCCACGATAACCGACGTATCGATGGCGATCATTTCGGCAGACCGTGTTCGTCGTAGAGATCGTCATGAGCGGATGTCGTGCCAACCGGCACAGTGCGGCGACCTTCTGCCATCAGATCCAGCAGAACGTCCATCGGGGATTGTGCCTGCTGCTCGCGCAGTTCGCGATCGTAGTGCTCGAGCGCGATTTCAACGAGCTTGTTAATCGGCTGGCCAGTGCGGCGCGCCAACGCATGGGCCAGATCCCGGGCCTTGGTGCTCCGCACGGAGAGTTGCGGTTCGGACATTTTGGTTCCTCGTCGAATTCGTGCCGAACATAGCGCTCAGCGGCGGAGATGGCAAGAAACAGCCTTTAGATGGCTTACCATCGATAAGCGTTAGTTATCGATGGTTAAAAGCACAACCTCCGATCATACCATGTGAGGAACACTAACTTTCGTATAGAGTTCCTTTAGCAAACCATGATTTCAATGGCTTACGATCTTACGAAAATCAACATGACACCTCTGATGCGGCCGGCTTTCGACGCCGGTCTCGCGCTTGCGCGTCTGGACGAGCGCATCGCCCGTTCGCCGGTCGGCCAGGGATGGATCGAACGATTTCATTTTGGCGACGCCTGCGCCTCGCTGTGGATCGACGGCGAACTCGTGCATCTCGAAGACCTCGTCCTCCACGACGCCACGAAGGATATTCGCACACCCACCCATGAGCTCACCATCGCCCGCGACGTGTTGCGAACGCGTCGGCGGATCGCCGGCCAGTTCCCGGATTGGGCGCTTTCTGCCGACGGCATCCGCTCGCTGCGGAAAACCTCGGAGATCGGGTCGGGCGGCGGGGACGAGGCGACGACGGCCGGAGTTATTCGGGCGGCTGTCGCGATCGACGCGGAAGGGGAGGGGGATGATGGTGACGACGTCAAAGATCTGCCCGGCGTCGACTATGCCGCGATCGATGCGATCCTCGCGCGCTCTGACGCCGCGATCGAACGAGCCAAAAAGCCCGGCCGGGCTCCGGCCGATCCGCTGGTCTATAATCTCGACTGGGACGAAGATGCCCGGCTGGAAGAATGGCGGGGCGTGCTGCGCCAGGCAGAAAACTTGCCGGCGGTGCTTCAGGCGATCATCGCGCTCGATGCCTGGAACGAGATTTCGGTGCTGCAGCACGCGCCCTGGCTCGGCCGCCTGTTGTGCGCCTCCATCCTGCGGCAGGCCGGCATCACGTCAGGTGCCCATCTGGCCGCCATCAATCTCGGCCTTAGAACCATTCCCGTCGATCGGCGCCGGCATCGTGATCGGAAGACGCGGCTGCTTGCCGTTGCTCACGGCCTGATCGCGGCCGCGGAGATCGGCATGAAAGAACATGACCGGCTCACGCTGGCGAAAACGATGATGGACCGAAAACTCGAGGGGCGCCGGACATCTTCAAAGCTGCCGGAACTGGTTGAACTGGTGATGGCGAAACCGCTGGTGTCGGCCGGGATGGTGGCGAAGACGCTTGATGTGACGAGCACGCTCTTCCTTGCCTTCATTCACACCCGCAAAGCCGTTGTAGGGCGGGTTGCCGATAACGACGAGGATCGGTGCGCTGAAACCGGATGAAGGCCCGTCTTCACAGGAGGAGTGGGAATCCTTCCGTTTAGTTCCCGATCTCCAATTTCAGCCGAAAGGCACAAAACTTAAGGCTGCAATAGAGATCAAGATGTTCCGTTGGCAAAGCGATTGGCTACATCGGGTCGCCGACGCCATCTCCCACATGCAGGAAATACTGGCGACGAGAGATTTTGAACGCGGCATCGTCATTCTTACGCTCGATGTTTCTGACGAGATACTTACGCAACTAGGTTCAACTCCAAGTTCCGGCATTGAAATCTGGGGCATCGGCAAGCTGCGTGAACTTGCCGAGGGAAGCGACGAGCTCGCCGACGGGCTGGAAGATTTGATTACACAGACGATCCTTGACGATAACATCCGTGGTCCTATCAGGATCGAGACGGAGTTACGGCAAGGTAGTTTGCTCGCGAGTAAATTGCGTCAGAGTGCACCGGGGACAGCCGGATGGCGGGAATTTGAGTTGCTGAGCGAGGAGGCGGTCCGGCTGTTGTTTGGTCGGGAACTCTTGAATCTCACCGCGCAGCAGCGTACCGACGATGGGCTGAACCGCATGGATTGGTGGGTCGGATCAAAAGCGAGGGTAACTCTTTCTGGTCCATGATCGCATCCGACTTCTCGACACGCTATATTGTGTTCGACGCAAAGAACTCGAACGAGCCGATCACCCAGTCCGAGATACAGATCACCGAAAAATACCTGTTTTCGAAGGCTGAAATTCAAGCGCCGCACAGAAGTCGGGTCGTAGCGACTGCCATAACGAGCACGGCTCCGTCGCGTGGGCGGGCCTCATCCTGGTCTTCATCGATCGACCAGCTCTGCTTCGAGACCGACGCGCAGCGGTTGATCCTGATAGCGGCTGGAAACATACGGGTTGATTTAAGCCCTGCGGATCTCCTTGTTCGCAACGATATCGAGCCGCTGGACGATCCGGCGCAAGCTTGGAACGCAATCACTATAGGGGCCTTCACCAACAAAGTTGACGTGACCGATCCGGCTTTTGCCGGCTACGCCCCGATCGCGCCAGCTGGAGAACTGTCTCCGGCGAGCAGGACCTCCGTTAGCTGGGATCGCCAGTGGCCGGTCAAGCCGGATATTGTCATGGAGGGTGGGAACCTCGCGCATGACGGCGTCAATCCCGGTGAGCCGATCGATGACCTGCGCATTCTGACTACACACTTCCGGCCCGAGAACCGCTACTTCTCTACGATCGGCGACACCAGTTCCGCAACCGCTCAAGCTGCCGAGCTCGCAGCAGAGATCATGGTCAGCCGGCCGGGGCTCTGGCCTGAGACTGTCCGTGCTTTATTGGTCCATTCCGCTGAATGGACACCTGCGATGGCCACCCGCATCACGGCCTGCCACGGCAACAAATCGCAATTGCAAGCGATTTTGCGCCGATACGGTTATGGCGTGCCTGATCTCGGCCGGGCGCTGCTTTCCGCCAGTAACGACCTGACGTTGATGATCGAGGACGATATTCGACCCTTCCAGCGGGAAGGGAGTGGATCGGTCAAAACGAGAGATATGAAGCTTCATCTGCTTCCATGGCCAAAGGAGGAGTTGCTGGCCTTGGGCGCTGAGCCTGTGGAGGTCCGGGTCACGCTGTCCTATTTCGTTGAGCCAAATCCCGGCGAGCGTGGCTGGACTAGGCGTCACAGATACGCCTCGCACGGATTGCGCTTCCAGATGAAAACAGCCACGGAATCCGTCGGCGAGTTCCGGGCCCGCATCAACCAGGCTGCCCGAAGCGAGGAAGAAGATACACCCGTCGATGTCGGCGAAAGCTGGCTATTGGGTACATTCCGCGACAGCGGATCGCTGCATTCGGATTTCTGGGGGGAACGGCGGCCGATCTTGCCGAGCGTGACGCCATCGGTATCTTTCCAGTTGGCGGTTGGTGGAAGGAAAAACCGTACTTGGACAGATACAACGAGCAGGCGCGCTACTCGCTGATCGTGACCATTCGCGTGCCTAGTGCCGCTATTGATCTCTATGCGGCGGTCGAGAGTATTCTGACCACAGAGATCGTCGCACAGGTATAAGATCCCGTGGAGTGATTGGCGGCCGACCCACTATAGGCTCGAACCTCTTTGGGTATTGGCGCGAGAATTTTATCTAATTGTTTGAAGGAGATGGCCGTTAGGCTTTGTGATAACAGCGGGGTCGGCGGTTCATTTCGCTTAAAGGCGAGGCTATGACCGAATTGCGCCGTCATTCCTGTCATTCACGCGGAATTGGCGAATACCGAAAGCAGACTTTCCGGTTTTGTCAGCTCTACGCTCGAAATGGAGGTGAGAAGCTGCCGAAGCGCAAATCGTCGCGCTTGGCTTGCAGGCGCAGGCGCTCATTTTCCTTCTGGCTCGCGGCAACAGCAGCTTCAAGATCCATGACGGCATCCTCCTCGCCAAGCGCGCTACGGATATCGTGACGCAAGTAAAGCAACTCACCTCTAAAACACTCGGCACTGAGCTTGGCCAAAGCGCGCCGTCGATCCATCTAAGGCGCCGTCGGCATCGCCCGGACCAAGGCGGCACAGCACCAGCAAGAACCTGAGGCGGGAACTCGCGCGACGGTCGGCGTTCCGTTTCTTGCAACGCCGTGTGTCGTGATCGACGTCTTCTATGCCAGCGAGGGCTGTGACAGGTTCCGCGGGAAAGACCTGCAGAAACGACGGGTCCTACCTGGCGGAAGATCATATGATAAAGAAAATACTGATCGCATCCTTTGCGATCGCGTCCATCTCCGTTTGTCGGGCAGAAACCACTCCGTGTTCAACGGGCGCCGATCTCATTGTTTTCAATGCGAAGATATTCACTGGAAACGCCGGACAGCCGGAAGCATCCGCGATAGCTGTGACGAAAGGACGGATCTATTCAGTCGGGTCGGATTCGGACGTGCTGAGCCTCAAGGACTCCGAAACGAAAGTTATCGACGCGGGCCGCCGGCGCCTCATTCCAGGCATCATCGACGCCCACACGCATGTGCTCAACGATAGCGGTTTTAACTACAACATTCGATGGGACGGCGTTCCGACGCTCGAAAGGGCGCTGGCAATGTTGAGCGAGCAAGCTTCGCGCACTCCCGACGGACAGTGGGTCAAGGTGATAGGAGGCTGGTCGCCCTACCAGTTCAAGGAAAATCGCCTACCCACAATGGAAGAACTTGAAAGGGCCGGACCCGACAAGCCGTTGATCGTTCAATATGCTTACAACCAGGCCTTCTTGAACAGGAAGGCGATGGAAACGCTTGGCGTCGGAACCGATCGGTTTCCAAAGCTGCCCGACACGGAATTCGAACGGGATGGCGAAGGCAGATACACCGGCGTCGTCTTCGGCAACACCTGGACGTTCGTCGCTCTCGAGACCATGGTGCCGCAACTCTCCTTCGACGAGGAAGTAAGCTCGCTGACCTCGAGCATCCGCGGGCTGAACCGTTTCGGTGTCACCTCCATCATCGATGCCGGCAGCAGGTGGGGATATCCAAAAGCCCAGTCGATGGTCGAAGTTCTCTCACGCGAGAAGCGACTGAATGTGCGGATGCCCTTCATCGTTCTGCAGCTTGGCGGCGGACCCGGCGTCAGCATGACGGATCTGCAGCTCGCGGCGATCACGAAGACGGCGCCGATCAGTCCAGGGCAGAATCTGGATCCGTCGCTCGCCCACGGGCACGAGTATCGAGGCGCAGGCGAAGTCCTCGAGGCCGAGGTGCACGATCATGAGAATTTCGAGCGTCCGGCCATCGTCATTCCTCCCGAGCACATGCATCGGCTGGTCGACCGGGAAATCAGGAAACTCGTCCAGAGGCGGATGCCGTTCCGCGAGCATATCAGTTACAACGAGAACATCACGCCGTTCCTCGACGCCCTGGAAGCTCTCAACCGGGAGATTCCTTTCAATGGACTGCGGTGGAGCCTCGAGCATGCCGAGACCATTAGCCCGGAAAACATTGAACGTGTGAAAAAGCTGGGCGGAGGGATCGCGCTGGATCACAAGATGGCGCTTCATGGCGACGCTTTCATCAAGAGCCATGGGCGCGAGCAGGCCCTGCGGACCCCGCGTCTACGCCAGCTTGTCGATAGCGGTATCCCGCTTGCAATGAGCACCGATGCTTTTCGTGCCGCCACGTTCAATCCCTGGGTGGGTGCTGGATGGTCACCGGCAGGTCTGTGTCGGGATCCGAAGTGCTTGCTCGCGAAAACAGGCTCACCCGCGACGAAGCGCTCAAACTCTTCACCAAGGGGCCCGCCTGGTTCATGAACACGGAATCCGAGATGGGATTGATTGCTCCCGGCAATCTCGCAGATTTCGCCATCCTGGACCGGGATTACTTCTCGGTTCCGGACGATCAGATCAAGTCAGTCTCGTCGGTGCTCACCGTCATGGACGGCAGGGTCGTCTTCGGTGCGCAGGACTACGCCGCCCTTTCGCCGACCCTCCCGCCGATTTTGCCTGCGTGGTCGCCGGTCAAGTATTTCGGAACATACTACGGCGAGAAATGAAATCGGAAAACCAAACCTCGGGTGTCTCCCCGGAAAGCTTCCCCGCCGGCACGAAATCAAACATCCTCAACCCACGGAGATCTATTACATGAAACCCTCTATCAGGCCTTCCGATGAAGACGCAGCCGCCACGTCGGCCCGGCTGGAAATCGAAAAAGCGCTCGCGCAATACGAGGCCGCTTTGAATGCCTCGGACACGACCGCTGTCGCTAAAATGTTCGTGGCCGACGCCGTCTTCATGGCACCGAACAATCCTTCCGTTATCGGTGTAGATGCGATTCAGAAGGCGTATAATGGAATATTTCAGACAATTACCTTCGACACGGAATTGGCTGTGGAGGAAGTTGTGCAGACCGCACCAGAGTGGGCCTTCGTACGCACCAATTCGAAAGGGTTCGTCACCGTCAAGGCCATCGAACAACGCGTTCCAGACGCCAACCACGAGCTGTTCATTTTCCAGAAGGACGTCGGCAATCAATGGAAAATAGCCCGCTATTCCTTTGCGACAACCAATCCGCTGCCGCATTGATTCCAAGCTGCGCTATCGACCACTGAAGTGACGGGAAGAATGCCACCCTGAACATGCGAGAGCGGAATCAAAGAGAGCCGCTCTCGCCCAAAGGCTGCTTGTCGAGCGGCGGGCGATCGAAACAATCGATAAGCATCTCAGTGAGCGTCTTCACTTTTTCCGACGGATAGGGACTCGGCGCCCGCACGACGAATATTCCTGCCGGAGGCACAGGGTATCGATCCATGACTGCGACCAGCGCCCCTGAAGCGATGTGATCCGCAACGAGTGGTTCCGGCAGATAAGCGAGCCCCACACCCTCCACAGCGGCAGCGACAAGTGACAATGCATTGTCGGCGATGAAGCGTCCGTTGGGGCGTACGGCCGTGACGTCGTCTCCGTCCACGAATTTCCAAACTTCTGCCTCTCGCATCGCAACCCGATGGTTCGCGATCTCCTGAGGCGTCTGGGGCGCTCCTTCAGCATCGATGTAGCTCGGACTCGCGACCAGCTTACCGAACATGGGGCCGACTCGCTTTGCAACGAGATTGGAATCTGGAAGATGACCTACCCGGATTGCACAGTCGAAGCCTTCTCCCGCGAGGTCCACGAAGCGATCAGTATATGACGAAAGCACCTGGAGCTTCGGATATCGTCGCGCTAGGCTGGCGAGAACCGGAGCGAAATGTGTTGGCCCGAAGGACAGCGGAGCGGCGATCC
Source organism: Rhizobium sp. 01L419 (assembly GCF_056400025.1). Lineage (NCBI taxonomy): Bacteria > Pseudomonadati > Pseudomonadota > Alphaproteobacteria > Hyphomicrobiales > Rhizobiaceae > Rhizobium > Rhizobium sp. 01L419. Next base: position 18,057 of record NZ_JBFTSM010000010.1, on the reverse strand, counting down.
TCATGCGTCCCTGCAACTCGCCCGCCTGCGAAACCGCCTCCCGAGCCATGTGCACTTCGGCGCAGATGCGGGCGGCGTACGCCTTGAACGTCACTCCGGTTTCGGTAACGACCATGCCGCGTGTTGATCTGGCGAGCAATTGCGCGCCTAGATCCGCTTCAAGCTGGGTAATCCGCCGGCTGACTATCGTTTTCGAGATGCCTAGACGGAGCGCAGCCGCCGAGACGCCCCCGGCGTCTGCAACCTCCAGGAAAATCCTCAGGTCTTCTATTTCCAAAGGCTGAATCCTTTCATGGCTGAAGACGTCGCAGGTGCGAGTCTTGTCGAACACGCTCGCTAGCCCTCTGAGCACCGTGAAGGGGGACGGCCCGTCTTCCATAAGGGCCGTCCGTAGGATGAAGATGGCTCAGGCGATCGCGCCGCCATCCGCGGTGAGCGTCGCGCCTGTGATGACGCTGGCGGCGGAGCTTGCCAGGAATGCAACGGCGTTTGCGATCTCCTTCGGCTCGCCATAGCGTCCCAGCGACGTCAGGCTTCGCTGGAAGTCTGCTGACGCGCCGTCGGCCGGATTGGCATCCGTGTCCGTCGCTCCAGGCTGGACCAGGTTCACGGTGATGCCGAACGGCCCAAGCTCACGCGAGAGGCCGCGCGTGAAGGATGTCAGTGCCGCCTTCGACATTGCGTAAGGCGTTAGACCGGGAAAGGGCACCCGCTCGCCGAGCGCAGAACCGATCGTGATTATGCGCCCGCCGTCGCGCAAATGCGGGATGACCGCTTTTGCGAACAGCACCGGCGCTCTTACGTTAACGTCCATGAGTGTTTGATATTCGTCCAGGTTCAGATCGGCGATGTTTCCTGAATGGCCGATCGCTGCGCTGTTGACGAGGATGTCCAGCCCGCCTAGCGCGGCCACGGCGTCCTCGACAGCCCGCGCGATCGCCTGTGGATAGGCACTGTCGGCCTGGATGGCGGTGGCTCGGCGGCCGCGGCTTTCGACGGACCGGGCAACCGCCGCGGCCTTCTCGCTCGAACTTTGATAGGTGAACGCCACATCCGCACCATTCTCCGCAAGCGCTTCCACGATGGCCGCGCCGATGCCGCGCGAGCCGCCCGTGACCAAAGCGCGCTTTCCATTCAAATCGATCATTTGCGTCGATTCCTTTCTTCGTCGTCGGTCTTGAAGTCGGGAGAGCCGCAGCTTTGCGGATGCGCCCGACAGGGTGTCCCGCCTATTTCGTGACCCTGGGGCAGCGGTTGAAGTGACGATGAATGCGACAGCTTGTTGCACGGTGGGGAACGGCGACCGCGTCCGATCCCGGTCGTTGCAGGTCGCGCAACACGACGTTCCCGATGGCGAACCCTTTCTCGGGAACACGGACAACCTACATGTCTCTACAAGTTGCTTGAAGAATGGAGTGATGATGAAGGCCGCCGTCTACGATAATCCGGGACCACCGTCTGTGCTCAAATACGTCGACGTGCCTGATCCGGTCTGTAGGGCGGACGAAGTCGTCATTAGGGTGGAAGCGATCTCCATCGAAGGCGGAGATCTGATCAATCGCAGATCGACGTCACAGCCACCTCGGTGGGTGGTCGGGTATGCAGCGGCCGGCACGGTCGTGAGTGTGGGCAAGGACGTGACCACCCGTACCGTTGGCGACAAGGTCGCTGCCTTCAGCATGCAGGGATCGCATGCTGAACTCTGGGCTGTCGCTGCTTCGCGAACGTGGCCGGTTCCCGCAGGATTGGACATGGCAAGGGCCGCCGCGCTGCCCATCTCCTTCGGCTCTGCCTATCACAGCGTGGTTACCCGAGGCGCTGTCGGTGTAGGCGAAACGATCCTAATTCACGCTGCGGCCGGTGGCGTAGGGCTCGCGGCGGTACAGCTTGCCAAGCGGGCAGGGGCGACCGTGATCGCGGTGGCGAGCGGGAGCGAAAGGCAGGCCCGTCTAATCGAACTCGGCGCCACCTTCGTCATCGACCGACTCCAGCACGACGTCGTGGAAGAAGCGCGCCGACTGACCGATGGGAAGGGCGTCGATCTGCTTATCGACCCGGTCGGCTCCACATTGCAAGCTTCGCTCTCCGCACTCGCACTGGGCGGGCGTCTCGTCTTCCTTGGCAATGCCGGCGGCGGAAAGCTCGATGTCAATCTATGGCAGCCGATGCAGAACAATCAGACGCTGCACGGGGTATTCATGGGATCCATCTTCGAACGGCCTTCGGTGCACGGCACCGTCGACGATCTCCTTGCCACCGCCGCAGCCGGAAAGATCGACGTCGTGATCGGCCGATCTTTCGCGCTCGAAGACGCTGCGCACGCGCACAACTACGCCGAGACCGCCAAGCCTCTCGGGCGGATCGTGATGACCCCATGAACGATGGAAAGAGGACCACCTTATGATCAAGCGGGTTTCGTTCAGAAACAGAGGGATCGAAGTCGTCGGCAATATCCACTTGCCGACGGACATCGACGAGACTGGCACATATCCTGCGATCATCCTTGCGACACCGGGCAGCAGCGTGAAGGAACAGATCGGCGCCGTCTACGCCGAAAGGCTCTCCGCATACGGCTTCATAGCCCTCACGTTCGACCCGTCTTATCAGGGCGAGAGCGGCGGTGAACCACGTGATCTCGAAGATCCGGCCGTTCGTGTGGAAGACATTCATTGCGCGGTCGATCTTCTGACCACGCTACCCTACGTCGATGAGGCGCGGATCGGACTCCTTGGGATCTGCGCAGGTGGCGGCTACGCGATCAAGGCAGCACTGACCGAACGGCGCTTCAAGGCGGTGGGCACGGTCGTTGCCAATGACATCGGCGAAGCGATGCGCCGCCTGCTTCCCGACGCCCGTCAGACGCTCCTGGACGTCGCGGCGGAGCGCACTGCGCAGGCGCGCGGTGCCGCGGCACGGAGAGATCCATGGATTCCTGATAGCATAGCCGACGCCAAGGCCGCAGGAATAACCGATCCTGAATTGCTGGAGGCCGTCACGTTCTATCGGGAGTCGGCGTATCGGCATCCGAATTCGACGAATCGCCTGCTGTTCGTCAGCTATGGCGCCTTGCTGGGTTTCGACGCGTTCAGCCTTGTGCCCGAGCTGCTGACCCAGCCGCTGCAGGTGATCGTCGGCGGGCGCCGGGGTCCGACCGGACAGTACGAGGCGGGGAGGCGTCTGTTCGACCTTTCTCCGTCGAGGGCGAAGCACTTCTTCGAAGTCGAAGGCGCGGGACACTACGACATGTACTACAAGCCGGAATATGTCGGCCCGGCGGTCGCACGGCTGGCCGAGTTCTTTTCAGAACATCTTGCGCCGTAGGATTCGGCGGGCTGCTAGGACGAGCCGGAGTCGTAGCACTCGATCAGCATCTCTGTCAGCACACGCACTTTCTTGGCAGGATGCTGTCCAGGAGGCCTGACCACGAAGATGCCAGCGGTGGGAGGCGGATACTTCGGCATCACTTCGACGAGGGCACCGGAGGCGATGTGTTGGTCCGTAAGACCGTTCGGAAGTCTGGCGATGCCTAGCCCTTCCAGCGCGGCAGCGAGCAATGCTACTCCGTTGTCGGCCTTGAACCGTCCTTGCGGCCGGGTGTTGAGTACCTGGTCGCCATCTGTGACTTGCCAACTCTCAGTTCCCTGCATGAGCGCCTCATGCTTGAGAAGTTCGTCCGGCGTCTCGGGCGAGCCATTCCGGGTGACGTAGTCGGGGCTCGCAACGAACTTCGCGTAGAGTGGTCCAACGCGCCTGGCCACGAGATTGGAATCCGGCAGGTATCCGATCCGGATCGCACAGTCGAAACCTTCCGTAATGAGATCGACGAAGCGGTCGGTGTAGCACGAGGTAACCTGGAGGTGCGAGTGTCGGCGCGCCATCTGAGACAGGACAGGAGCGAGGTGGGTCGGCCCGAACGACAGAGGGGCGGCGACCCTGATGCGCCCGCGAAGCTCGCCCGCCGGCAATATCGTCTCGCGGGCCGCATCGATCTCCGCCGAAACCCTCGCCGCATAATCTCGGAATGTCGCGCCTTCCTCAGTCAGTGCGATGCCGCGGGTCGTTCGCGCGACGAGCTGAACGCCCAACTCCGCCTCAAGACGAGCGATACGCCGGCTAACCATCGACTTGGAGACGCCAAGTCGCTGCGCGGCGGGTGTCACCCCTCCTGCGTCGGCGACTTCCACAAAGGTCCTGAGATCGTCGATTTCCATTTTGCGTTCCCCTTTCTGCAACACAGCTCGCGTTTCCGAGGGCTACCGCATCAGGGCTGGCACTGACAAGGTTTTCGTGGATCGACGTCCAACGGACGCGTTCGCATCTGTCGACGAACCAACAAACAAGGATGTTTCATGACCTTTCGTAACGGCCTCGCCTCGCTTCTCCGCCCTGAAGATTCGGTTCTCGTCCTCATCGACCATCAGCCGTATCAGCTCGCGAACGTGAACAGCCACGAACCGACGATGGTGGTCAACAACACGGTAGGCCTGGCCAAAGCGGCCAAGGCTTTCGACGTTCCGACTGTCCTCACCACGGTGATCGCGGAACGCGGCGGCAACCTGTTCCCGCAGATCGCCGACGTCTTTCCCGGCCAGGAAATCATCGACCGAACGCTCATCAACACCTGGCAGGATTCGAAGGTTGTCGACGTGGTGAAGGCGACAGGCCGCAAGCAACTGGTAATCGCGGGCCTCTGGACCGAGGTATGTGTTGCCATGCCAGCAATTCAGGCCGCTGGCGAGGGCTGGGATGTCACGGTCATCACAGACGCCTCTGGCGCAGTCTCGTCCGAGGCGCACCAGATCGCAATTCAGCGCATGATCGCAGCCGGCGTCAACATGATGACCTGGCTCGCGCTCGCAGCCGAATGGCAGCGCGACTGGGCCCGTGCCGAACAGGCTGCGAAGATCACCGACGTCATCGTCCAGCACTCTGGCGGGAGCGGCATCGCATATCTGTGGGAGCAGCAGTTGCTCAATACCCAGGCACCGAAAGCTGGTGCTGGAGCATAAGTACGCTTAAAAAGAGGAACGGGTGCGTCACGCGTCACCGCTTCTCGCTATGAATGGATGATCATCGGCCGAAGAAGAGGACGAAACACATGAGCTGGAACCCTGCGATCGAACCAGGATGCCCTGATGAGGTCGGCGTGGAGGCGATTGAGACCTTGATCGTTCCGCGAGCTCGCGATCTTGGCGGTTTCGAAGTCCGACGGGCGCTGCCCGCACCGAACCGACAGATGGTCGGCCCGTTCATATTCTTCGACCAGGCCGGTCCCGCCGAACTCCTGACGGGGCAGGGCGTCGACGTCCGGCCACATCCGCATATCGGTCTCGGCACCGTCACCTATCTGTACCAAGGAGACTTTCATCACCGGGACAGCACCGGTGCCGACCAGATCATCAGGCCAGGCGAGTTGAACTGGATGGTCGCGGGCAAAGGCGTATCGCACTCGGAGCGCACGAGCGCGGCGGCAAGGAGCGGACCGAACAGCCTGTTCGGAATACAGACGTGGCTCGCCCTGCCTGACGGCCAGGAGGACGTGGCGCCGTCCTTCGAGCACCACGGCCGGAGCGCGCTTCCGATGATCGAAGACAAAGGCGTCTCGGCGCGGCTGATCCTCGGAAACGCCTATGGCGAGCGCGCTCCCGCTAAGATGTTTTCGGAGACCTTCTACGCCGACGTCAAGCTGTATCCGCTCGCCCGTCTTCCGATGCCAGATGAACACGAAGACCGCGCCATCTACGTCGTTGAAGGTTCGATCTCGGTCGCCGGACAGGAATTCGGCACAATGCAGATGATGGTGTTCCGTCCCGGAGACAGGATAACCGTCGCGGCCGGCGAACGCGGCGCCCGGATTATGATACTCGGAGGCGCAACGTTCTCCGGGCCAAGATACATCTGGTGGAACTTCGTCGCCTCGTCGATGGAACGTATCGAGGAAGCCAAGGCCGAATGGCGAGCCGGAAAGTGGGGCGTGGGCCGTTTCGACCTTCCTGCCGACGACCGCGGTGAGTTCATACCCTTGCCCGATTGATGCCTCATGTAAGCCTGGACGCGAGGGCTTGACCCGATGTCATGTAACGAAGAGAGCTAATTCGTGGGAGAGGCTCATGCCGACGACAATAGACGAGGTGCATCAGGCAGACGAGGAGTTGTTCCGAGCTGTTGATGAAGCGATCGATCAAGCCGTTCGAGCCGCCGGCGCCAAGCTCCAGTCCCTCGGCGTTTCCGCTGCGCCACACGACTACTTCAGCGATGGAGCGCTTCGCCACCTCTTCATGCGCCTTTGCGGCGCCGATGCCCGAACATTCGAGAATGGCGATCCCGACGTCGCCTGGAAGATTCTCTATGCCGGGCGCAACGTCGCTCGGAGGTGGGAAAGGCAGCAAGGCAGGCCAGCGTCGATGCGACAGAAGAATGAACGCGCAGAAGATATCGCGAAGAATCAAAGCGAACGACAACAGTTGGCTAGATCGGCGGAATCCTTTGCCTTGAGAACCGTCCTTCGTGCCTTGATGGAGAAAGCGCGTGCCACCGATCCGCAGATCGACGCTCGGCTACAAGCGACGGTGGACGCCCGTGCGGCCGAACTCGCCGACGGCTCCGAAGCAGAGCGAGCTTTCATCGAAACCGCGCGAAACTACCTAGCGCTCCTCACCAAATCAACCGGCTGACGACCGTCCCTACCGCCGAAGGAAAGAGGCATGACGAGAGACAATCCTGCTGGCAGTTCCGCCGATAGGGAAATCGCCGACGTCATTGAGCGTGCCGACAAAAGGTTGGCCACAGCGATCTTCGCCGCTCTGCAGGATGCGAGAAATCAAGCCGCAGAAGACATGGCGGCTATCGGACAAGAGGACGCGACGCCGGCCCCGGAATACTTCGCTGCGGTCGTCCATCAGCGCATGTATTGCGTTATGTGCGGCGCTGATCCCGACACGTTCGCCGGAGGGGATCCTGAAATGGCCTACCACGTCATTCGCAACAGTCAGAACATTGCCAAACACTATTGGTCGGCGGAGATCGACGTTGATCCTCCGGAATTTAAGGTCACGTAGTGCCTCTTGAACTAGGAGTCTTCAATCCGGACATGTCGGCCCCGGCCGCATGAGACTGTGTGATCCCGTGTCCGAAATCCTTCGAGCAGCTGTACTTGATGTCCCCTCCAATAGAGCAACGGCGCTGTCTACTGATGACGGGCGGGCAATATTGGTCGCCTGGGCATCGGATCGCTAACCGGTAGAATCGAAACCGCCGCTTCGGCAGTTGCCGGGGGACGCCAGAGCCCGTCTCGATTGACGAGATCAGTCAGCGCTGACAGAGATGGGTAGGCGATATAGCTATAATAGCTATTGACGTCATAAAAATGCGCGGCATCACCTTTTGAGGAGGCAGTGAATAGAAACGATTGTGCTTGCCGAAGTTTCGGGTGCAACGGCATGAGGCGGCCTGTGAAGCAGCGAACTGATGTGGAGGATAGCCGGTTAAGCCTGCACCTGACAACGATTTGAACGTTGATCGGCACAGAGTTTCAGTTCCACAAATTGTTGTTATCGCACAGATCTGAAATACCGGGTCGGCGGTTCAAATCTAGTCAAGAGCGCGATGCCAACTCGCCAAGATCGGCAAGACCGCGATGCAGGGACATGGCAGTGTCCAATTCCTGCTTGGTGTTATGTCCCTCACGATATAGGTTTATAATGATCGCAGCGGCAAGCTCAGCCTCTGCGCTGTTCTTGGTCACATGGTGAGCTTCCAGCCAGTCGTTGAATGATTGGTCGATAACCGAGAATTCGTTCGGACCAAATGACGTTTCTAAAAATGCGCACATACACTTCCCCTTCACGCGGCGCCCATATGGGAAATCGGCCGGGAAGGGTCAAGGCTGCTAGGCTTGTTGAGCGAGCAAAATCAGTAGCGGTCTGTCCGATTTGAAGCTGATTTCATTGCGAAAAGACCTTGCTGCGACCATCTCACGCTATACATTGAGCACGAGTGGCGGGGAATAACGTTTGCGACGTCGCAACGAGCTAGAGTGGGCGCCGATGCAAAACGAAACGGGGACAACTTTCTCAGGGCAGGACGAAATTTCTCGAATGCTTGAGCGGGGAGACTGGGACCGGTCCATGCTCGGCCCGCCTTCGGTTTGGCCTCCCTGCCTGAAATCAGCGGTCGACATCATGCTGCCTTCCATGGCGCAGATTGTCATTTTCTGGGGGCCGGATTTCGTCGCCCTCTACAACGCACCCTATGCACCGTCGATCGGACAACGGCACCCGAGGTCTTTCGGTCGCCCGGCACGAGAAAACTGGAGCGAGCTATGGGACGACCTCGAACCGCTCCTGCGTCAAGTCCTGGACAAAGGCGAGACGGTCGCCGCCAAGGACCGCCCATTTTATATCGAGCGGCACGGCTACCCGGAAACCGTCTATTTTGACATTTCATATTCTCCGATCCGCGATGAAGCCGGGACCGTTCGCGGCGTCTTCTGCATCGTCAACGAGACGACGGATCGCGTTCGCGCCGACCGGGCGCTCCAGGCAAGCGAAGAACGGATGCGCGCGGTAATATCGCAGTCGGCGGCCGGGATCGGTCAAGCGAGCCTCGATGGCGAGATCCTGCACGTCAACAAGCGGTTTTGCGAGATTGTCGGCTACGAGGAACAGGAGCTGCTCGGCAAGAACATCCGCGACATCACCTATGCCGACGATATGCCCGAGCAGACCCGATTGTACCGGCGGCTTGCACAGACCGGCGAGAGCTTCGATCTCGAAAAGCGATATGTCCGAAAAGATGGCAGTCTCGTCTGGGTGAACAATACCGTCTCGCCGCTTCGAGACGATAGCGGCAGGATTCGCCAGGTTGCGGTCGTCTCGATCGATATAAGCGAACGCAAAAAAGGGCAGGAGGTCGAGCGCCAGCTGGCGTCCATCATTGCATCTTCCAATGATGCCATCCTAGGCATCGATCTCGATATGACTATCACGTCCTGGAACGCCTCGGCGGAGAGGCTCTACGGTTACAAGGCGGACGAGATCATCGGTCAGTCTGTACTGATCCTTGTGCCTGCTGATCGGATTGACGAGGAGCCGACGCTGTTGAGCCGCGTCAGGGCCGGATCGACGGTGGAGCCTTACGAAACCAGACGCCGTCACAAAGATGGCCATCTCGTCGATGTTCTCCTCAGCGTCTCGCCAATCTACGACAGTGCCGGCCGGATTATCGGTGCATCTAAGATCGCTCACGATATTTCTGCGAAAAAGGAAGCGGATCGGCTTCAGGCGGTGCTGATCGGCGAGTTGCACCACCGGGTGAAGAATGTCTTTGCGACGGTCATGGCGATTGCCCGTCAGACCCTGGCAAAAGATGCTGAGGCCAGCGGTGCGGTTACCGCTTTCGAGGCTCGCCTTTCGGCCATGGCGCATGCCCACGACCTTCTTGCCGAGGGTCATTGGCAGAGTGCCGATCTCAAGGCTGTGGTAGAGCAGGCTATCGCTCCATACCCTTCAGAGCGGTTTGATGTTTCTGGCGATCCGGTCTTGCTGCCGCAAAAGGTCGTTGCGTCACTCTCGCTTGCTCTCCATGAACTCGGCACAAATGCTGCCAAATATGGTGCACTCTCCAATGCGACAGGCAGAATTGCCATCAGCTGGAGCTTCGCTAAAGAGACCGGAGATCTTCGCCTCGTTTGGAGGGAGATGGACGGACCGGAGGTTCTCCCTCCCACCCGCAAGGGCTTCGGGTCCCGCCTCGTTGAACGCTTGTTGGCCGCGGAGCTGAACGGCAAATCGACAATCGCCTATGATCCGTCCGGTGTGATTTGCGAGATCGAGGCGACGATAACGTCTTTGCCCTGACAAAAACCGGAACCAATTCCCCAGCCGCGGCATTTGTTGCGGACAATGCGATCAGGACCCCCATGCAAGAAAAGGATCAATATCGGACCGATGCCCGCAACGCCGGCGACCGTCTCGTCGCCGGACATGTAAGCGAGGATCCATTTGCGGCCGCGTTCAAGGCGACCCGGATGCCAATGATCGTCACCGATCCGAACCAGTCCGACAATCCGATTATCTTCTGCAACGAAGCCTTCCGAAGGCTCACGGGCTACAGAGATGACGAGATAATCGGGCGCAATTGCCGTTTCCTGCAGGGTCCAGAGACTGACAAAGCAACGATCGCGAAGATCCGAGAGGGCATCGCGGCCGGCCACGATGTTGCTGTCGATATCCTTAATTACCGAAAAGACGGCACCACGTTTTGGAACGCGGTATTCATCAGCCCCGTCCGGGACGAGGCCGGGACAATCATCTATTTCTTTGCGTCCCAGCTCGATTTCACAACGGTCAAGAGCCGGGAGGCTGACCTGGCGGCTGCGCGCCATGAGGCGGAGGAGGAGGTGGCAAAAAACACCGCCACCCTTAAGGCGGCACTGGAGGCGCGCACGCTGCTGGTCCACGAGGTGGACCATCGGGTGAAAAACAACCTGTTGACGATGGCTTCCATCGTAAAAATGCAGGCACGCATCACCACCGATTATCGGCAAAGGCAGACACTCATGTCGGTCCTCAACCGGATCGAGGCCCTCAGCACGGTTCAACGAAAGCTGTTCACGCTCGACGACGTGTCGAAGTTCGATATCTCAGAGTTCACAAAGGAATTGGTGACAGATCTTGTCGATGCCACTGGCCGCAACGACATCCGTCTGTCTTTGGATCTTTCGCCGCTGCTCGTGCCCGCTGTCAAAGCCACGCCTTTGTCGCTGATCGTCAATGAGTTGGTCGGCGATGCAGTTCGACGGGGCCTCATGGACGGCGGCGGCGACATCCACGTGCTGGTCAAACGCCTCAACGGTCATTTTCTGATCCGTGTCGAGGACACATCCGAACCAGTTGAGCCTGATTTTGAAAGCACCGAGCTCGGACGCATGTTGATCGAGGCGTCTGCTTTGCAGCTCGGCGCCGAAATCGAACGTAAACAGGATGGACGAAAGACGGTTGTCGATGTGGTGCTGCTTGTCGGCGACCATCAGGAGAATACACATTGAAAGTTATGATCGTCGAAGACGAAATGCTGCTCGCCATGGAGCTTGAAAGCGAGGTGGAGATGGCGGGCCATCAGGTTACAGGCCTCGCCATGAGCAGCATCCAGGCGCGCGAGCAGATGAACGCGTCGAAGCCTGATTTCGCATTCGTCGATATCCATCTCATGGATGGCCCGACCGGGATCGACGTGGGTCGCGAACTAGCAGCTGCGGGCATCCCCTATGTCTTCGTGAGCGGTAATATCAAGAAGATCCCGGAAGGGTTTGCCGGCGCACTCGGTGCAATCGAAAAGCCCTACACCATGAACGGAATGAAAAATGCCCTGACTTACATTTCCGCAATCGTCGGAGGCGACGAGAGTGGGTCGCCGCCCGCAAGTCTGGTTTTGGCGGATGACGCGAATGCAGGGAAGCGGTTTGGCTAAAACCCAAGGAGGAGCGTCGGCCAACACGGAGCAAAAATGGGAGGAATTGATGAGTGACAACCAAAACATTTTGAAGGAGGTCAAACCGAGGCTGCACGCGTTGATCGATGAGCTCGTCGCTAAAGGTGCCGAGAGATCCGCGGTGATCTACATGATCGAGAAGGAATCTGCCCAGCTTCGTGATACGATGGACGAGATCCCAGATCATCAGATCGACGAGCCCTCAAACGATTGGCCGTCGGCGACCAAGTAAGTCTTGTCTTGCTTGCCTTCAAGGTAATGATCGCATCGGGCATCATGGTGGGCGGTTGCGATTGCAGAGTTGCTAGCATCGGCATCCTTGGCTTGACGGTCTCGCTCAGCGTACGACGTCATCGTGTTAGATCATTTCGCGTATCGCGTGAATCACGCGTGACGAATCATAGGGCTTACTGAAAAAGCGGCCGACGATCGGAAGGGTACCATCGCTCATTTGGCGATGACCCGATGTCACGATGATCTTGACTGGTGGCCATCGATCTCGAACCGCGGCCGCAAGTTTCGGGCCATCCATGCTGCCAGGCATATCGATATCGGTGAACATCAGACGAACCTCCGGGTGTGCGTCGAGAAGGCTGATAGCGTCGTCAGCGTTCGATGCTTCCAGCACCTGAAAACCTTCGTCCTCTAGCAATAGCGCAATATCCATCCGAACGAGAGCCTCGTCCTCCACGACAAGGACCGTTATACCGTTGCCGCCCATCCCCAACGCTCCATCATGATTTACAGGCAGATAAAATGGTCCAAGAGTATGATAACGTCTCTCGTACGAATATGATCCGCCAGGTTCGGGAATGTCTTCAGTAAGGTGTTTAACCCTTCCGATAACGGATACTGTATCAAACAGCTTCCGCCGACTGCCTCGCAAGTCTTGCCACCGGACCCGCAGCGTAGCATCGAAACCCATTGCGATCGAACGTGATTGTCGGCGCTGCCCCCAAGAGCGAGGCGAGCGCCGAGCGAACATACTTCGTGCCGTAGCCCTGCCGCTTCGGTTGAACGACTTCGGGGCCGCCCGATTCGATCCAGTTCATTGAAAACACGGGCGGATCTTCCTCCGAAACGGACCAGGCAATGTTGATGCTGCCGTCGCCTTGAGACAGTGCGCCGTACTTGATGGCATTCGTCGTCAGTTCGTGGAGGCAAAGGGCGATGATTGTCGCAGCGATCCGTCCGACAAGGAGGTCCGGGCCGGCAATATTGATCCGAGTCAAGCTCTCACCGTTATAGGGTGCGACGGTTACCGCGATCACGGATAACAGTGAGATTTCGTCTCCGCCTGCTTCGAACACTGCGGTGTGGACGTCGGACAGAGCACGAAGCCGGCCTGTGAAATCTGCCGCAAGCTCATCAACCGTAGACGCGCCGCGTTGCGTCATTTGAAAGATTGAGGTGACGCTGGCAAGAATGTTCTTGATGCGATGATTGAGCTCCAGCCGCAACTCGACTTCGCGCTCAATCGCATCGCGCACCTGCTTCTGGCGCAATCGGACGAGCAGATTGGTCTGAATGCTATTGGCCAGCTCCAGTCGCGCGATTGGGCGTGTATAGAACAGGAGGCGGGCGCTCGGCCAGGCGCTTTGAAGCTGAGTGCGGATCTGTGCAACGGGAGCCGCGCGCTCAAGCAGGACCACGATTGGCACTTCGGACCAATCAGGCTGGCCGGCGAGATGATCGCCAATGGTTGCGACGACGGGCGGGCTCAGCGCCTCATGGGTGATGAGGATGACGCCCGGCGAAAGTGCCAGATTTTCAGCCAAATCCTCGCCAGCCTGGCCATGCCTGACTGCGACGTTCTGCTCCTGCAAGGAAGCCGCGATGTAGTCGGCGTCCTTGCGAAACGGGGCAAGTACGAGCACCCAATCCAGTTTACTTGGTGTTTCATTCATTTCGGGTCAGGAAGAGGGTTATAGGAAACGACGCTGACGCTGCCGCTTTCTATCAGCAGTTCCTGAATGTTGAGGTCATGTGGACCGTGGCGCTTTTTGACGACGGTGATGTTACGGCGCAGCCGACCCTCATGCTCCATGATCCGCAGCAGGAGCACGGTGTCGCCGAGGAAGCTGACATCTACGTCGATGCCGACATTCTGACCGATCAGGCCGTGCTGAGCGACAATCAGCATCGTCAGCACGCCCGAACGAGCCAGGAATTTGAGAAGGGATTGGATGTCGCGGACCGCCTTTTCCCGATGCGGTAGCGAGTTTAGATAGCCGGTCAGGCTATCGATGACGACGACGCGGACTTTGTTTTGCGTCACCGCGTCCTGGACGATTTGACCAAATTCACCCGGTGAGATTTCGTTCGGATTGAAATCCCGAAGAATGAGCTTTCCATCCTTATGGAACTGCCGAAGCTGCATTCCCAGGCCTTCCGACCGGCGGAAGAACGTTTCCAGCCTCTCTTCGAACAAGAACAGCGCGACGCTCTCGCCGCGGTCGAGCGCTGCGGTCGCATAGAGTGACGACATAGTCGACTTGCCAGTGCCCGACTGTCCGATGACCAGCGTAGTGGTTCCGGCCTCCTGGCCGCCGCCAAACATGTCGTCGAGCGCTGCGACACCCGATTTGATCAGTTGCGGCTTGGTGGCCTCAGATGCAGTATTGGGCATAATGCGAGGAAAAACGATGACCCCTTCACCTTCCCGGATTGCCATGTCGTGATAACCATCGGCAACGGGGACACCGCGCATCTTGGAAACTTCGACGCGACGTCGCACGGCGCCGTACTCCTCCAGTGACTTGTCGAAACGGATGACCCCATGGGCGAGCCCCTCTACTTCCTCGCCGCTGCGGTCATAGCCGGGCGTCTGGGTGTCAAGGAGAAGTGCGACGACGTTGCGCTTGGCAAGAAAGGACTTGAAACCGATCAGTTCGCGACGAAACCTAGGAGAGTCACCCGTGATCAGGCGGATTTCGAGGAGGGAGTCGTAAACAAGGCGCCGCGGCTTGTGTTCTTCGATAGCTGCCTCGATCGCCTTTCGCGTCTCGTCGAGCCTGAGGTCTGCGGTCAGAAATATGCTCTGGTCATCGGCTTCGCTGACCGAACCGGATGTCGACAGTTCTTCGACCCGAATGCCATCTAGTGTCCAGCCGTGTGAAACAGCAATGGCTTCAAGCTCTGCCGCCGTCTGCGACAGTGTCACGTAAATGCAGCTCTCTCCCGCTTCTACCCCGGCGCGAAGGAACTGTAGCGCTGCTGTCGTCTTTCCGGAGCCCGGAACGCCTTGCAGCATATAGAGATTGGATGCCGGCAGACCACCACGCAGAATTTCGTTCAATCCTGTGATGCCTGTGCTGACAACCGCCGGCGCTTTTCGTTTCGGCATAACTCATCTTTCAAAACTGTTAGCGTGATCCGGGTCGGAGCGCGCGCACCATCGTCGTTGAAAGATGCCTTCCCCTTATATTTGGGTTTCTCAAAACATCAATGACACGCTGGAGGTGTTGAAGCCGCAAGCCTGCCCTGAGGGAGTCCTACGGCTTTACGGCGGTCCCATCGCCAGAGAGTTCCGTGTCAGCAGCACGGTGTGCTTCAGCCAAAAGAAACTGCCGGTCGCGAAGGCCTTTGTTAAATAGCTTCGCGACCGTCATGGTCAGCGTCGCAATCGCTTGGTGATTGCCCCTCAGCTGTCGCTGTTCAACGATCTCCCTGATCACGCTTGCGCACAGGCGCGCATCTTCTTTCGACGGCAAGCTCATAGTCTTCCTCAAGAAAGGCTCGCCTCTGGCGGTGAGGCGAGCCCATATGATCAATTAGAAGTCCATCCCAGCGCTGGCAGGAAGGGCGGGGGCGGCGTCCTTCTTGGGCTTCTCGGCGATCATGGCTTCCGTGGTGACCAGGAGGCCGGCAACAGATGCCGCATCCTGGAGGGCCGTGCGAACCACCTTGGCCGGATCGATGACCCCCTGGGCATAGAGATCGCCATACTCGCCGGTCTGGGCGTTCCATCCGAACGACAGGTCAGTCTTTTCCCGGAGCCTGCCAACGATAATCGAACCCTCGGCGCCAGCATTCTCGGCGATCTGACGCACAGGTGCCTCGATCGCACGGCGGACGATATCGATGCCAACCCGCTGATCGCCATTGGCAGTCGGAAGACCGTCCAGTGCTTTGACCGCACGTAACAAGGCAACACCACCGCCCGGCAGAATGCCCTCTTCAACGGCTGCGCGGGTTGCATGAAGGGCGTCATCGACGCGGTCCTTTTTCTCTTTCACCTCGACTTCGGTGGAGCCACCGACGCGGATGACGGCGACACCGCCAGCGAGTTTGGCAAGGCGTTCCTGCAGCTTCTCGCGGTCGTAGTCGGAGGTCGTTTCCTCGATCTGGGCGCGGATCTGAGCAACGCGGCCGTCAATCTCGCCCTTGGAACCGACGCCGTCGATGATCGTCGTGTTCTCCTTCTCGATCGCCACCTTCTTGGCGCGGCCGAGCATGTTCAGCGTGACGTTCTCCAGCTTGATGCCGACGTCTTCGGAGATGACCGTTCCACCCGTGAGGATGGCGATGTCTTCGAGCATGGCCTTACGACGATCGCCGAAGCCCGGAGCCTTGACGGCAGCGATCTTCAGGCCGCCACGCAGCTTGTTGACGACGAGTGTTGCAAGCGCTTCGCCTTCGACGTCTTCAGCAATTATCAGCAGAGGCTTGCCGGACTTCACCACGGCTTCCAGCACCGGCAGCAAAGACTGAAGGTTGGAGAGCTTCTTCTCATGGATGAGGATATAAGGCTCTTCGAGCTCGACCCGCATCTTGTCCTGATTGGTCACGAAGTAGGGCGACAGATAACCGCGGTCGAACTGCATACCTTCGACCACTTCCAACTCGGTCTCGGCGGTCTTGGCTTCCTCGACGGTGATGACGCCTTCGTTGCCGACCTTTTCCATCGCTTCGGCCAGATACTTGCCGATCTCCTCGTCGCCATTGGCCGAGATCGTTCCGACCTGAGCGATCTCCGAATTGCTGGTAATCTTGCGGGCGTTGGCTTTCAGCTCTTTAACGACAGCATCCACGGCGATATCGATGCCGCGCTTCAGGTCCATCGGGTTCATGCCCGAAGCAACCGCCTTGGCGCCTTCCTTAACGATGGCCTGGGCGAGGACAGTTGCCGTGGTGGTACCGTCGCCGGCGAGATCGTTGGTTTTCGATGCCACTTCGCGCAGCATCTGGGCGCCCATGTTCTCGAACTTGTCTTCAAGTTCGATCTCCTTGGCGACCGAAACGCCGTCCTTGGTGATGCGCGGCGCGCCGAACGACTTGTCGATGACGACGTTGCGGCCCTTCGGACCAAGCGTTACTTTTACCGCATTGGCGAGCACGTCGACACCACGCAGCATGCGTTCGCGCGCATCTGTGTTGAATTTGACTTCTTTCGCAGCCATTTGTTCACTCCTTCAATAGGCAGCTTTTTGACTGATGGGTGACGGTGCGTGATTACGCAGCCTGCTTCTGCTCGTCCTGGGCTTCGATGATGCCCAGGACGTCGCTTTCCTTCATGATCAACAGGTCTTCGCCGTTGATCGTGATTTCGGTACCTGACCATTTGCCAAACAGGATGCGATCGCCCGCCTTGACGTCGAGCGCCTGGACCTGACCGGCTTCGTTGCGGGCGCCAGGACCGACGGCGACGACCTCGCCCTCGGAAGGCTTTTCCTTGGCGGTATCCGGAATGATGATGCCGCCCTTGGTTTTTTCCTGGGATTCGACCCGGCGGACGAGAATGCGATCGTGAAGTGGTCGGAACGACATGTTTTCCTCCATTGGACAAAAAAGATGACGCAAAGTCCCCTGCCGGACCGGGTGACCAATCCGGACGGGTGCGAACCTCACTCGAGCGTTCGCGGGCAAAATTTATTTTCGAGATTTTTCGATTTCAAGAGGGTGCTCTAAAAAATAGCACTCAGCCATCGCGGCTGCTAACATGCTGCAATCGCTTGGTAATTCGAACAAATAACATGGAATCGCCTTGAAGCCGATCAGAATTTAGGTCACCTTCGGCTTGTCACGAAACGGAGATGAAGTATGCAATTCTCATCTGACCTGGAGCGACAGCTCAATGGCTACGGACTGACGACTGCCCACATCCTCTATCGCATCCCAGACTTTGAATCCGTTCTACAAACCTATGTTTGGCAGGATTACGATCTCGCTCCCGATTTCCCCGAGATGCACAAGTTCCTGCATTTCTGGAGGGCGTCGCTCGATGGGCCGCTGCATTCGGTTCGCTAAAGCCATCAGCGCCTGATCGGGCCCAACGAATGGCGACGGGTCGATGGCGAATTTAAGCTGCACTAGGCTCCAGACTCAATCAGGCCCACCAAATGACGATGGCGGCGATGTAGCAAGTTGCCGCGAAGTTGAGCATGAGCTTGTCATATCGAGTTGCGACACGCCTCCCGTCCTTGAGGCGACAGAAAGCACGTTCGATGATATTTCTCCGGCGGTAGGCGACGGGGTCGAACGGTTTGATCTGCTTTCGGGTTGGATTGTTGGGAATGACAGGCTCGGTGCCGCGTGCAGTGAGAAAGTCGCGCAACGCGTTGCTGT
>NZ_JBFTSM010000009.1:0-313470 GCF_056400025.1 Rhizobium sp. 01L419 | reverse complement strand
GGCGCGATCGCCATCGGTCATCCGATCGGTGCGTCGGGCGCACGCGTCCTCAACACGCTGCTTTTCGAGATGAAGCGCCGCGGCGCCAGGAAAGGTCTTGCCACATTATGCATTGGCGGCGGCATGGGTGTCGCCATGTGCTTCGAGGCAATGTAAATAGCGTACAATGCATATTTTGAGGCCCGCCTCAGAGAGGGCTTACAACAACAGGGGAGCGGAACATGAGCAGAGTGGCTCTGGTCACCGGGGGTACGCGCGGCATTGGCGCAGCAATCTCGATGGCGCTAAAGAATGCCGGCTATAAGGTTGCCGCCAACTATGCCGGCAACGACGAAAAGGCCAAGGCATTTCACGATGTCACCGGCATTCCGGTCTTCAAGTGGGACGTGTCCGACTATGTCGCTTGCGGCGACGGTATCGCCAAGGTTCAGGCCGAGCTCGGCGCGATCGAAATTCTCATCAACAATGCCGGCATCACGCGCGATGCGATGTTCCACAAGATGACACCGCAGCAGTGGCATGAGGTGCTCAACACCAACCTCACCGGCCTCTTCAATATGACTCACCATGTCTGGGCCGGCATGCGCGACCGCGGCTTCGGCCGCATCGTCAATATCTCCTCCATCAACGGCCAGAAGGGCCAGATGGGACAGGTGAATTATTCAGCTGCCAAGGCCGGTGACCTCGGCTTCACCAAGGCGCTCGCTCAGGAAGGCGCCGTCAAGAACATCACCGTCAACGCCATCTGCCCCGGTTACATCGGCACGGAGATGGTGCTCGCCGTGCCGGAAAAGGTGCTGAATGAGAAGATTATTCCGCAAATCCCCGTGGGGCGACTCGGCGAACCCGAGGAGATCGGGCGCTGCGTCACCTTCCTCGTTTCCGACGATGCCGGTTTCATCACCGGTTCGACGCTGACTGCCAATGGCGGTCAGTTCTTCGTCTGAACCTGTTTCTTTTGGTTGTGGCGCAGTTGCTCCGGAAGTTGCCGGTGCCGTCATGGGGGTCGGCGAATGCGCTAGGCTGCAAAAGCCCTACGGACGGCGCTCAGATCGTCGCCGTCACGCGGTTTCCGGTTTCTTCGATTGTGTTAGGGGTTCGGATGATGCCGTCTGTTGGCCTTGACGGGCACCTTCTGGACGCGGTCCTGTCTGCGGAGGGCGGCGACCGTCGTCGTGAAAAAGGCTGCCGCGATCAGGACGGCGGCGGCGGAATTCAGCAGGATCTGGGCCATGGTAGCTTACCTTTCCATTCGCGGGCGGCATGTGCTTGCGCCGCCTCTTGAAAGGAATATGCGCTCGGCCTTGGCGGCGCGGTAGATTTGACTTCAGCGACCAATCGTCAACGGCGTGTTGACGACAAAAGCACGTAAGAAAAACGGGCGCAGAAGCGCCCGTTTAAAACTTCCGATGAACCGGGTGTCGATTAGCGGCAACGTGCTTCGTATCGGCGGCCGTAGCGGTCGCGATAGACGCAGTAGCCGCGACGCTCGACCGACTGGCCGATGAGAGCGCCGGTCAGACCGCCGGCGACTGCGCCGACTGCCGCGCCACCCCAGCTGTTGCTGACAGCGCCGCCGATGATAGCGCCCGTGCCGGCACCGATCGCCGTGCCCTGCTCCGTCGGGGTGCAGGAGGCGAGAGCGCCGATGAGCGCGCAGCTGAGAACAATCTTTTTCATGTCTAACTCCCCAGGTTACCGGCCTTTTAAATTCGGCCCATCAATACAAGAATGATGATGATGACGAGAACTAACCCTAAACCACCGGAAGGTCCATAGCCCCAGCCTCGGCTATAGCCCCAATTCGGCAAGGCGCCGACCAATAATAGAATAAGGATAATAAGAAGTATCGTGCCTAACATGGTGTTTGTCCTGACTCATCCTCATTTCGACTGGACTAGAAACACGCATCTTCGACTTTTGTTCCCGGCTAATCTCTCGGAATATCACGGCGCCGTTATCGATTGTTTCCCTGAAGCCGAGTTTAGCCGGCGCGCCAGATGCCAAGCCGGCAAAGAATTCTGCCGCCTTTTATCCGTATGGTTAAAAATTTGTTCAAATACAACAGCTTGTGGTGAACAAAGCGGGAAAACGGCGATGTCTCCGATTCGTCAGCGATTCGTTCCGGCTTTGATCAGCGCCGATCGTTGATCGGCTTGCGGGGGTGACCGTGTTAAGGCATCGTAAATTCTGCGTGGAAATGATTAACGTGATCTGGCGCTTCCGGCCGACTCTGCCGAATTGGCCAAACCGTATATTGGTAGTGGCGGCCAAACGCTCACAACATCTCGCCGTGAACGAAAAGGGAAAACCTCGATATCGGCGATTCGTCTCCGATTCGTTCCGGCTTTGGTCGAAGGGTTAATTTTAGATAGGATCTGTGGGTCTTTACAGTTCGGCAAGAAACGTTAATCGCGGGCGATGAAATCCATCTTCGGCCGAGTCCTCCGATTCAGCATCTAGTGTAAAAACGCGATTCAAAATCAATACTTAGCCGTGAACAAAAGCTGAATCAGCCGGAGTCAGCGATTCGTCTCCGATTCGTTCTCAGGCTGTTCCGAATCTTAAATCAAGGACTTAGCAGGGCCGCGATTTCGATGCCCAATCTGCGGTCTATTTCAAATCTGCCCTTGCGTTTAGAGCTTTGGCTGTCCATGTGTTCTGTGCCTTACCCGCAGGAGCCGACTTGACCCCGGGGCGCCCCGCCTCACTTGCATGGACCATGACCCTGACTTCGCAGCCGATGATACTGAGCGGGCGCGGCGTGACCGCGGTGCTCGGGCCGACCAATACCGGCAAGACCCATTACGCGATCGAGCGCATGGTGGCGCATGGCACTGGTGTCATCGGCCTGCCGCTTCGCCTGCTTGCGCGCGAAGTCTATACGCGCGTGGTGGAAAAGGTCGGCGCCCATAATGTGGCCTTGGTGACAGGCGAAGAAAAGATCTCGCCGCCGAATGCGCGTTTCTCCGTCTGCACGGTCGAGGCGATGCCGCGAGAAACCAAGGCTGCGTTTGTCGCCATTGACGAAGTCCAGCTTGCAGGCGACCTCGAGCGCGGCCATATTTTTACAGACCGCATCCTGCATCTGCGCGGCCGCGACGAGACGCTTCTGCTTGGTGCCGGCACCATGCGGCCGATCCTCCAGCAGCTTCTGCCGGGGATAACCGTCACCGAGCGGCCGCGGCTTTCCCACCTTCTCTATGCCGGGCAGAAGAAGATCACCCGGCTGCCGCAGCGCTCCGCAATCGTCGCCTTTTCGGCGGACGAGGTCTATGCGATCGCAGAGCTGATCCGGCGCCAGCGGGGCGGGGCAGCCGTCGTGCTCGGGGCGCTCAGCCCCCGCACCCGCAATGCGCAAGTGGCGCTCTATCAAGAAGGCGACGTCGAATATCTTGTCGCCACCGATGCGATCGGCATGGGTCTCAATCTCGATGTCGATCATGTGGCCTTCGCACAGGACCGCAAGTTCGACGGCTATCAGTTCCGCAATCTCAATCCTGGCGAACTCGGCCAGATTGCCGGACGCGCAGGACGTCATACACGCGACGGGACCTTCGGCGTAACCGGCCAGGTCTCGCCGTTCGACGAAGAGCTGGTGCAGCGCATCGAGGGCCATGAGTTCGACAACGTCAAGGTTCTGCAGTGGCGGACCAAGGATCTCGATTTTTCCTCGATACAATCCCTGCGGGCGAGCCTTGAAACAGGTCCTCGTGTACCCGGTCTGACGCGGGCGCTGCCTGCGGTCGACCAGCAGGCGCTCGAACATCTGTCGCGGTATCCGGAAATCGTCGATCTCGCAAACGCGCCGGCGCGCGTCGAAAAACTGTGGGAGGCTTGCGCTCTACCGGATTACCGGCGCATAACGCCAGCGCAACATGCCGATCTTATTTCTACCCTCTTTTCCGATCTTGTGCGCTATGGCACGGTGAACGAGCAGTTTTTAGCGGAGCAGGTTCACCGCTCCGATCGTACAGATGGGGAAATTGACACGCTTTCGGCGCGAATCGCGCAGATAAGAACCTGGACCTATGTTTCGAATCGGCCCGGTTGGCTTGCCGATCCGACACACTGGCAGGAAAAGACGCGGGAAATCGAAGATCGATTGTCCGATGCGTTACATGAAAGGTTGACGAAACGCTTTGTTGATCGCAGGACATCTGTGCTCATGAAGCGCCTGAGAGAGAATGCGATGCTGGAAGCTGAAATCAGTGTGAATGGCGATGTCTTTGTTGAAGGACATCATGTGGGGCAGTTGAGCGGGTTCCGTTTTACGCCTGTTGGTGGAACGGACGGACCGGACGCCAGGGCGGTTCAGGCTGCGTCCCAGAAGGCGCTCGCGCTTGAATTCGAAGCCCGCGCAGCACGCCTGCATGCCGCAGGCAATGCCGATCTGGCGATCGGTTCGGATGGCCTTGTGCGTTGGCTTGGCGACCCCGTCGGACGTCTTTCCGGCAGCGATCATGTGATGCGTCCGCGCGTCATCCTGCTTGCCGACGAGCAGCTTACGGGCAATGCGCGCGATCATGTCGCTGCCCGTATCGAGCGCTTCGTCAACCATCATATCAGCACGGTGCTGAAGCCGCTCGACGATCTGTCGCGCGCTGAAGACCTGCAGGGCCTTGCCAAGGGGCTTGCCTTCCAGCTCGTCGAGAATCTCGGCGTGCTCTTCCGCCGTGACGTGACGGAAGAGGTGAAATCTCTGGATCAGGATGCGCGCGCCTCCATGCGACGTTACGGCATCCGCTTCGGCGCCTACCACATCTTCGTACCGGCGCTTCTGAAGCCGGCACCGGCAGAGCTCATCACTCTGCTCTGGGCCCTGAAGAATGACGGGCTCGACAAGCCGGGTCATGGCGACCTCATTCCTGTGCTGGCCGCTGGCCGCACCTCTGTCGTCACCGATCCGAGCTTCGAGCGCATGTTCTATAAGCTCGCCGGCTTCCGTTTCCTCGGCAAGCGCGCGGTGCGTATCGATATCCTCGAGCGTCTGGCAGACCTTATCCGTCCGCTCCTGCAGTGGAAGCCGGGTCAGGCCAGCCGTCCGGAAGGCGCTTATGACGGTCGCCGCTTCACGACGACGACGGCGATGCTGTCCATTCTCGGCGCGACGCTGGAAGACATGGAAGAGATCCTCAAAGGTCTCGGCTATCGCGCCGACGCCGTGAAGGCCGAAGAGGCCGCTGCATTCCTTGCGACGCAAGACGTGGCATCGGCTCCTGCAGTGGCGACTGAGGCCGCGGCAGAGGAGGCTGGCGAAAAGGCCGATCATGACGACGCAGATGGCGCTGCGGAAGAAGTGCCCGCGGCCGAAGCCGCACCTGTGGCTGCGGAAACGCCTGCACCAGCCGAAGTTTCGACTGAAGCAGGCGAGACTGAAGCTGAGGCTGCAGAGCCGAAGCCGGTTCTCCTGTGGCGCCTCGGTGGCCGCAACGAAAACCAGCGCCAGGCGCGCGGTCATGGTGATCGTCGTGGCGGGCAGGGCGAACGACAGGGCCAAGGGCAGGGCCAGGAACGCGGCGACCGCAATCGCCGCCCTGGCGGCGGTGAAGGCGGCGAGGCCCGTGACGGCAATCGCCACAACAACCGTAACCGGGATGGTGGCAAAAGCGACGGCGGTAATCGCGACGCCGGTAATCGCGACGCCGGCAGGCCACAGCAGGCGCGCAACGACCGGAACGAACAGCGCGGCGACCGTCAGGACCGCGGTGACCGCAAGGATCGTGGCGACCGCAACAATAACAACCGCGGCAATTCGCAGCCGCTGCGCTTCGAGGCTAAGCCGCCGCGCAAGGAGAAGCCGATCGATCCGGATTCGCCCTTCGCCAAACTTGCAGCGCTCAAGGAGCAGATGAAGAAGTAATCATGGGTGGAGAGATACAGCCAGGAAGCGGTTCGCGCCAGCGCATCGACAAATGGCTGTTCTTCACACGCATGGTGAAATCACGCTCTCTGGCGCAGAGCCATATCCAGTCCGGTCATGTCAGCATCAATGGAGCGCGCTGTGCTCAGCCGAGTCAGATGGTGAAGTTTGGCGACCGCGTCGAGATCACGCTGGAGCGGCGAGGGGTCGTTCTTGTGGTCCGGCTGCCTGGAGACCGGCGGGGACCCTATGAGGAGGCGAGGCTGCTCTATGAGGATCTGTCGCCGCCTCCGGATGAGGCAAAACGCCTCACCCCTTACGAGCAGGCAATTCGCACCACGGGTTCAGGCAGGCCGACGAAAAAGGAACGGCGTGCAATCGACAGGCTGATGTCGGATGAGGATTAGAAAACTCTTCCTGCCGTCAGCTTTTCGAAGATCGTTTGTCCTTGAAATCCTGCTGCAAAGCCGATACGTCACACACAACCTGCCGGGTAGCGTGCTTGCCTCCCAAGCCTGCTCACGCTTTCTCCCCGGCTCAGGGGACAGGCGCGACGTTCCAGGTTGCCCGGCCCCGCCCGTATGGAAATCCTGGAGTTCTTCATGACCTATGTCGTGACTGACAATTGCATTCGCTGCAAATACACCGATTGTGTTGAAGTCTGCCCCGTCGACTGTTTCTACGAAGGCGAGAACTTCCTCGTCATTCATCCCGATGAATGCATCGATTGCGGCGTGTGCGAGCCGGAATGTCCGGCTGAGGCGATCAAGCCCGACACCGAACCGGGTCTCGACAAGTGGCTGAAGGTCAACGCCGAATATGCTGCTATCTGGCCGAATATCACGGTCAAGAAGGAGCCGATGCCGGAGGCCAAGGAGATGGACGGCGAGACCGGAAAATTCGAGAAATACTTCTCGGAAAAGCCCGGCAGCGGCGACTGAAATTTTCGAAGTGGAAGGCCATTGAAACCGGGTTCAGCGGCCGCTTAAACGTTTCAAATTACGCGTGAGTCACATGGGGGCTATGTGTTGCCCACATGACTCACGTTAAGCAAATTATTGATTTCCTCATATTTTTGTGATACGTTCACCACACTGTTCCATTTGTGGCATGACGCATGCCCAAAAACCATCACGAAAGTAAAACAAATCCGCACGCGGTTTCCGTGACATATCAGTAACTTGAGCTGTCGGATCCCAAGATCGCGCGCCAGGATATCTTTTGCTTCTGTCTGGTGGAACCAGAGTGAAGTCACCCGACGGATATAACCGTCTCATCCGGGCCTGACTGACCCGGCTCCGGCCGCCGCCGGAAGCGTAACAGGGAGTTTTTGATTAGAATGACCATCCAGCAGAAAAAACCTTCTACCGCACGTCACGGCTTCAAGACTGGTGAATCGATCGTGTACCCCGCGCACGGCGTCGGTACTATCACGGCTATCGAAGAGCAAGAAGTCGCCGGCATGAAGCTTGAACTTTTCGTCATCGATTTCGAAAAGGACAAGATGCGTCTGAAGGTTCCGGTCGCGAAGGCCATGAGCATCGGCATGCGCAAGCTTTCCGAAACCGACTTCGTCGAGCGCGCCCTCAAGGTCGTGCAGGGCAAGGCTCGCGTCAAGCGCACCATGTGGTCGCGCCGCGCCCAGGAATACGATGCCAAGATCAATTCCGGCGACCTGATTTCCATCGCAGAAGTCGTTCGCGATCTCTACCGCGCTGAAAACCAGCCGGAGCAGTCCTATTCCGAGCGTCAGCTCTATGAAGCTGCCCTCGATCGCATGGCTCGCGAAATCGCTGCTGTCAACAAGATGTCTGAAACCGAAGCCGTTCGCCTCGTCGAGACCAATCTCAACAAGGGTCCGAAGCGTGGCAAGGCAATCGAGGAAGATGACTCGCAGGATGAAGCCGCTTAACAGCGCATTGTTTTTGCTGATAAAAAAACCCGGCCTTTGTGCCGGGTTTTTTATTGGAACTTTTTCGCCGCCACGACGTTCATACACAGTGATGCGGACTTAACCGGAGCCCATGAAGCTCGGTTTGACTTCCGCCTAAGCTGTGAGTGTTCGATGAGGAGCGGGTCATGATTTCCAGAATTTGCCTTTCCGGCAATCTCAAGAAACCGATCCAATCCAGCCGCTTCAGCGGCATGTTATGAGAGATAGGGCCTCCTCCTGAAAAGTCCAGGAGCGAGGCCCTCATGCATTCAGGACCTTAGTTTACTCCGGCGCAGCGATGTTCCGGAAACAATGTTTGCTTGTTCATTTTTGGGCCGTGGCCTGTTTAGGAGAGCGATATGAAGAACATGTCTGCAGATCGGCGCATGATCAAAATAGCAATGGCGGCTCCCTATCTCGCCCGCGAAGAAGAACATAATCTTGCTATCCGCTGGAAGGACCATGACGATCGTGGCGCCCGCAATCAGATCGCCATGGCACACATGCGCCTCGTCATTTCCATGGCAGGCAAATTCCGCAATTTCGGACTGCCGATGAGCGATCTCGTACAGGAGGGCTATGTCGGGCTTCTGGAGGCTGCGGCTCGTTTCGAACCTGCTCGCGATGTGCGCTTTTCCACTTATGCAAGCTGGTGGATCCGGGCCTCGATCCAGGACTATATTCTGCGCAACTGGTCGATCGTGCGCGGCGGTACGAGTTCCGCTCAGAAAGCGCTGTTCTTCAATCTGCGGCGCTTGCGTGCCAAGCTCGCCAAGGGCGACACGCAGCTGACGCTGCAATCCATCCATCAGGAAATCGCCGCTGCCCTCGGTGTCAGCCTTGCCGACGTGCAGACCATGGATGCGCGCCTGTCCGGTAATGACGCCTCGCTGCAGGCGCCCTCCGTCTCGGGCGATGCCGACAGTGCGGAAAAGATGGATTTCCTCGTCAGCGACGAGCCGCTACCGGATGAGCAGGTCTCCAACATGATCGACGGCGAACGCCGCCGCATTTGGCTTGCATCGGCGCTCAAGCATCTCAACGAACGCGAAATGAAGATCATAAGCGCGCGGCGCCTTGCCGAAGACGGAGCGACACTTGAAGAGCTCGGTGCCGACCTCGGCATTTCCAAGGAGCGCGTGCGCCAGATTGAAAGCCGGGCGATGGAAAAGCTTCGTACTGCGCTCGTGAGCGCCGACCCGCATATGGCAGCCTATGCCTGACAGGAATTACTCCCCAGCAGCACAGACTAGCCCGGTGTAAGCCGGGCTTTTTTCATTCGGCGATGATCTTCACGCGGTCGCCGGGAGAAACGGCAGCACCCGTCGGCAGGGCATTGATCAGCTTGAACAGATCGAGCTTCCGATCGGTACCCATCATGCGGGAGGCAAGTGTCGTGATGTTGTCGCCGGGGCGGACTGTGACCACCCGCACGCGCAGGGGTTTCAGCGAGGCAGCTTCCTGCGGCGTCATTCGGCGGAAGCTGGCACGCAGGACGTCTGCGGTCGGCTCCAGCGAAGGGCTGCCCTTCGGCACGGCCGTCAGGAAGCGGAATATCTGGTTGTTGTTTCTGATGACCGTGACATCGAAATCCCAGCGGTCGGCCGTGGCTCGGGCGGTCGCAGCTTCCATGCCGTTGACGTTGATCGGCCGGATGCTCGATGGATCGAGACCGGTAACCCAGCCGCTGGAAATGTAATTCGTCAGGCTCTGATTCTGGTTATCAGCGACACCGTCGAAACGAACGGCGATGTCGTTCGGCCCGGTGGCCATGACCGCCTCGACTTTGTTGTCGATATTGAAGTCCGGGGGAACATCGAAGCGGATGCCGAGGCCGCCATGCAGGAAGGTCTGGCCGCGCACATAGCCCTCTTCCGGGCTGTCTCCATAGAGAAGGCCATCGATGCCGTCGAGATAATAATCGCGGCCCTTGTCGCCGACCGAGCCTTCCTGGCCGAAAGCGCGGGCATGACTGCGCGCAAGCTCGATGCGCTGGGCGGAATTCGGATGGCTCGACAGGAAGTCCAGGCTCTGGTCGGCTTCCGGATCGACCGACATGAAGCGGCTGTAGGCGGCCATGGAATCGAGGAAACGGGCGGCGGCATAAGGATCGTAGCCGGCTTCGCCGAGCATGCGTACGCCGATGACGTCGGCCTGCAGTTCTTGCTGACGGGAGAAGGCGGCGAGGCGCAGCTTGCCGCGGGCAAGCGCCTGCTTGCCGGCTATATCGCTCGACAGAACTTCAGCCACAACGCGGCTGGCAATGACTTCCGCCTCTTCGCGCTTCTGGCGCTCGATGCCGTGGTTTGCAGTGACGTGGCCCATCTCGTGCGAGAGTACGGCCGCGACTTCCGAGGCGTCGTTGGCGAGCGCGAGCAGGCCGCGGGTGACATAAAGGTAACCGCCCGGCAGCGCGAAGGCATTGATGGCGGGCGAATTCAGGATAGTGATCCGGTAGGACTGGCTCGGATTTTCCGACACGGCCGTCAGCGCGCCAGCGATGCGGGCGACGAGGCGCTCGGTTCGGGCGTCCTTATATTCGCCGCCATAGCTCGCAACGATGCGCGGATGCTCGCGGGCGCCCATGGCCGCGCGCGGGTCGTTTTTCTGCACTTCGTCGACGATCTGTGGATTGGACGAAGGGCCGACGGTCGGCTGATAGGATTGTTCGATCAACGACTCGCAGCCGTTCAGCATCACGACGCAGGCCGAAAGCAGCAGGATACGGCGCGCCCAACGGCGCGGCGCAACAAAGGCATCACTGGAAAGCGCGGGCGATTTCCACGTCGTCATGCTGTCCAGTCTGTCTCTCCGCATCATTTTAAGTCGCCGGTCTGCCGCATCTTCGGGCCGGCCGTTGCCAGGAAAATTCAATAGGCTTCCGCCTCGGTTCTCGCGCTGCACAATCGGCCGATCCAAGTCTTTGCTTTAGCCGATTTCCGCGTGGGTTGCATAGCGAGACTCCATCTAAATATGGCGCCGTTGCATTTCGGCAATGCCTCACCTGTCGAGGCACTTTCTCGCTCCGATGAAATTATGGCGAAAGTCCCATCGCAAGTGCAGATTCCGACTGCATTACGGAAAAAATCAGTCACTACGGCGACCGATGCGGGCAACAATAACGTCCGCGCGAAGAATGCAATTAATGGTAGTTCTGCCGAACTGAAAAGAAGAGGCGCCGCGCCGCACGCCTATATCATTCTGCGGCTTCGGCGGCGACGCTGGCCTGGCCGGTCTTCGGTTCGCCGGCGCGGGGCAGCTGCACCGGCTTGAGCATGATGGCGGCAGCCAGGCCGATCAGGGCAATTCCGCAGGAGGTCATGAACAGCGGCGAGAAAGCTGCGGCATAAGCGTTCGCGACTGCCTGACGGCTGGCTTCGGGAAGTGCCGCCATCATTTTCGGCGTCAGCTCTTCGATATTGGGCACGCCCGGGATGGAGGAACCAAGCTTCCCCAGCTGCGATGCAATGATTGCACCATAGATGGAGATGGCAATCGACGCTCCGCCCATGCGCGACAGGGTGACCGAGCCGGTTGCGGCACCCACATCGCGGGCCGGCGCTGCATTCTGTACGCCGATGACCGGAACCTGCTGGGCAAGGCCGATACCGATGCCGTGCAGCAGCATGATCGCGCCGATGATGGCGATCGGTGTGCCGGCATGGACCTGCGAGATCAGTGCGAAAGCGATGGCGCTGCACGTGAGGCTGGCAATGGCGAAGGGCTTGTAGCGGCCGGTCTTCGAAATGATGCGACCGGCATTCAGGGAGCCGCAGACGAGGCCGCCTGTCAGCAGGATGAAGAGCAGGCCGGCGCCGGATGGCGAAAGGCCTGTCGTCGTCTGCAGGAACAGCGCGAGGTAGTTGACCATGCCGATGGCGATCGCGCCGCCCATGATCGAGATCACCAGCAGCAGGCTGAAGGTGGAATTGCGGAAAAGCGGCAAGGGGACGATCGGCTCCGGTGCGCGGCGCTCGACAAAAACCCAGGTTATGGCGCAAACGACACCGAAGGCGACGATGCCGATGCTCTGCGGCGAGATCAACGCGCCGAAAAGCTCGCTGCTGTCGGTCGCAAGTACGATGCTGGTCGTCGTCAGCGCCAGCAGAAGCGCACCGGCATAATCGATCTTCGGACGGCGATGCGGCTTGCGATAGGGCAGCATGAAGGCGAGGCCGGTAAGCACGATGAAACCGATCGGCACGTTGACGAGGAAGATCGAGCGCCAGCCGAAGAGATCGCTCATCGTGCCGCCGAGGACCGGGCCGATGGCGCCGGAAGCCATCAGCACGAGGCTGGAATAGCTCTGGTAGCGGGCGCGTTCGCGCGGCTCGAAGAGGTCGGCGTTGACGGCGAAGATCGAAACCATGATGCCGCCACCGCCGAAACCCTGCAGCACGCGGGCGGCAATCAGCGTGTTCATCGAGACGGCGAGGCCGCAGACGGCGGAGCCGACCGTGAAGATCGCGATCGCCGTCATCATCACATATTTACGGCCAAAGAGATCGCCGAGCTTCCCATACAGCGGCATGACCGCGCTCAGCGCCAGCAGATAGGCCGAACCGATCCAGCCGAAGCGGTCCAGATGACCGAACTCGCCGACGATGGTAGGCAATGCGGTGGAGACGATCTGATTATCCAGGGTCGCCATGAACATGGCGGTCATCAAGAAGAAGAAGAGGATGAGCCGCCGACGAGGATCCGTCACGAGCGGCGCGGGGGCAAGTTGCATGTCCATGGGAAGGCCAATTTCGTTACGTAGATGCTTTATGTGCTAATAGCATATATTTGTCAATCGCACATTATTGACATTGGCATATTTTACTTTCGTTCCCGGTCTGTTATGGTTCCGTCATGAACGAGACCCTGACCAAGACAAGAAGAATGACGGAGCTTGATGATCCTCCCACGGACAGCGTGCCGCGCATCGGCCGCACCATGACGCGCATGCGAATGATGACGGGCCGCCGGTTGATCGGTCGGCTGGCGATCCAGAGCGTGGCACCGGATCTGGAGCTCTCGCATCTCGACGTACTCGATGCCGTGCGCCGCGCACAGGAAAACGGCGAGGTGACGGTCGGCGCAATTGCCGAGATTTTGCGCATCGATCCGTCGAGGGCGAGCCGCGTCGTGTCTGATATGGTTGGCCGCAACGTCCTGCGCCGTGAGGCTTCGCAGGCGGATGCACGGCGTATCGTCGTTGTCATGACTCCGCTCGGGAAGAATCTGCTGGCAGAAATCCGGGCGCAGAAGCTCGCCTTCGTGTCCGAGGTCGTGCGGGACTGGCCGCAGGAAGAAATCGACACTTTCTCGCTGCTGTTCGAGAAATTCATCGGCGGTTATGAGGCGATCTTCCTATCCCGCGACAAGGATACGCCCGGCTGACGAAAATAGTCCCAGCGTTTGATCTCGCTCAAGCCGACCCATCCAAGGCAGGCCTAAGTCTCTCCCCGTTCGACGACATCAGGAGAGATTCACATGAAACATCATCCGCTTCGGTTGAGAGGTATTTTTGCCGCAATCGTCTTTGCATCCTTCGGGCATGCGGCCTTTTCCGCCGACATGGCGCCTTCTGCAGGCTCGCCCGTCGCTACGCAAAGCCCGTGGCAGGTGCGTCTTCGCGCCCTTGGCGTGATCACGCGCGATAATGGCTCGGTGGACGGCATTTCCGGATCCGGTCTCTCTTATTCGGACACGGTGGTTCCGGAAGCGGATATCTCCTATTTCTTCACCGACAATATTTCCGCGGAGCTCATTCTCGGCACGACCTATGCCAATGTGCGTGGTGAAGGCTCGATTGCCGGCTTGGGCGAAATCGGCAAGACGTGGCTTCTGCCGCCAACGCTGACGCTGCAATATCATTTCACCGATTTCGGTGCCTTCCAGCCCTATCTCGGTGCAGGCGTGAATTACACGGTCTTCTACAATCAGTCCGGCAAGAGCGCCGACAGCGTCGACGTGAAGAATACATTCGGCGTCGCGCTGCAGGCGGGTTTCGACTACATGTTCGATGAGCATTGGGGTGCGAACCTGGATGTGAAGAAGATCTTCCTGCGTCCGGATTTCGATGCGACCGTCGGCGGTGCCAATGTCAGCGGCAAGGCGAAACTTGATCCCTGGCTGATCGGCGCCGGTGTAACTTACCGCTTCTAAGCATTTGATTGACGCAATTCCGGTCGCAAACCGCTGCACACTTTTGCGGGAATTGCTCTGAGGGAAAGGCACCGGATATCCGGCGCCTCTTCCCCTTCACCCCTCGTTTGCGCTATGGGCAATGCCCATGAGCCAATCCACCTTCACTATCCTGCTCGGCGGGGCACTCAGCCTGACGGATCGTCTGCGCGACGCCGTGCGGAACAGCCGGTTCATCGCGGCCGACGGCGGCATGCGCCACGCAGCGGCGCTGGGCGTGGTGCCGGAATTGTGGGTCGGCGATTTCGATTCGACGCCCCCCGATCTCCACGGTGCTTTCCCCGACGTGCCGCGCCAGCCCTATCCGGCAGCAAAGGCTGCGACGGATGGTGAAATTGCCGTTACAGAGGCGATCGAGCGTGGCGCCAAGCGCCTGATCCTTGCGGGTGCGCTTGGCGGCGAACGGTCCGACCACGCCCTGCAGCATCTGCTCTACGCCATGGAGCTGGCGGAAGAAGGCTTCGACATGCTGCTGACCTCAGGAAGCGAGGAGGCCGTGCCTCTGCTTCCGGGCTCACTGGAGATCGATCTTCCGCCGGGCAGCCTGTTTTCGGTGCCGGGCTTCAGCGAGCTGCGCGGCCTGTTCATCGAAAATGCTCGCTATCCGCTCGCCGACTTCCATTTGCCCTTCGGCTCGTCGCGCACCATTTCCAATGTGGCGGAAGGCCCCGTGCGCTTCTCGCTTGCCAGCGGCAGAGCCATCGTGCTCGCGCGGCCCTATGATCTTTCCGGAGTCTGATTCTTGGCGCCTCCCATTCTGAAACTCGACGATATCTTCCTGAGCTTCGGCGGTGCACCGCTTCTGGCGGGCGCAGCCTTGCAGGTGGAGTCCGGTGACAAGATCTGTCTCGTGGGCCGCAACGGCTCGGGCAAATCGACACTTCTGAAGATCGCAGCCGGCCTCGTCGACGCGCAGTCAGGTGAGGTCTTCCGCCATCCATCGGCCACGGTGCGCTATCTGGAGCAGGCGCCGGATTTTGGCGGCTTCGAGACCGTGCAGGCCTATGCCGAAGCCGGACTCGGGCCGGGCGACGATCCCTATCGGGTCACCTACCTGCTTTCGCATCTGGGGCTGACCGGCGAGGAGAACCCTGGGAATCTTTCGGGCGGCGAGGCGCGCCGCGCAGCGCTTGCGCGCGTGCTGGCGCCGGAGCCCGA
The DNA here is from genome assembly GCF_056400025.1 of Rhizobium sp. 01L419. NCBI lineage: Bacteria > Pseudomonadati > Pseudomonadota > Alphaproteobacteria > Hyphomicrobiales > Rhizobiaceae > Rhizobium > Rhizobium sp. 01L419. Next base: position 298,324 of record NZ_JBFTSM010000009.1, on the reverse strand, counting down.
CATCCTGCTGCTCGACGAGCCAACCAACCATCTCGACCTGCCGACGATCGAGTGGCTGGAAAGCGAATTGCAGAAGACGCGCAGCGCGCTGGTGCTGATCTCGCACGACCGCCGCTTCCTCGAAAAAGTCTCGACGGCGACCGTCTGGCTGGACCGCGGCACATCTCGCCGGCTCGACAGGGGCTTTGCGTTTTTCGAGGCGTGGCGGGACCAGGTGCTGGAGGCGGAAGAGCTGGAGCAGCACAAGCTCGGCAAGGCGATCGAGCGTGAGGAGCACTGGCTGCGTTATGGCGTGACGGCACGACGCAAGCGCAATATGCGCCGGCTCGGCGAGCTGCAGACGATGCGTTCGCAATATCGTGGCCACAAGGGTCCGCAGGGAACGGTACAGGCAAGCGCTTCCGATGCGCAGGAATCCGGCAAGCTGGTGATCGAGGCGGACAAGATCACCAAGAGCTATGACCACAGGCCGATCGTCGCACCGTTTTCGATCCGCGTGCATCGCGGCGACTGTATCGGTCTCGTCGGCCCGAACGGCGCCGGCAAGACGACGCTTTTGAAGATGCTGACCGGCCAGCTTGCGCCCGACAGCGGCACGGTGAAGCTCGGCACCAATCTCGATATCGCTACCCTCGACCAGAAGCGCGAGGACCTGAATCTGGAGGATACGCTTGCCAACTATCTGACGGATGGGCGTGGCGAGAACTTGCTCGTCAATGGCGAGCAGCGGCATGTGACCGGCTACATGAAGGAATTCCTCTTCCAGCCGGAGCAGGCGCGCACGCCGATCAAGAACCTCTCCGGCGGCGAACGCGCCCGGCTGATGCTGGCGCGCATCCTGTCACGGCCGGCGAACCTGCTCATTCTCGACGAACCGACCAACGACCTCGACATCGAGACGCTGGATCTCCTGCAGGAAATCGTCACGGGCTTTGCCGGCACCGTCATCCTCGTCAGCCACGACCGCGATTTTCTCGACCGGACGGTGACCTCGACGATCGCGCCTGCCGATCCGGAAACGCCGGATGGGCGCTGGATCGAATATGCCGGCGGCTATTCCGACATGCTGGCGCAGCGCAAGGGTGCGGCCGAGGAGCGCCGCAGGGCCGAGAAAGCGGAAAGACCGAAGACGCAGGAGGCTGCCGCACCCTCTGTCTCGAAGGTAAAGCTCTCCTACAAGCAGAAATTCGCACTCGAAAACCTGCCGAAGGAAATGGCCAACGCGGAAACCGAGATCGCCAGGCGCGAGCAGAAGATGGCCGATCCGAACCTCTTCACCAAAGACCCAGCAACCTTCAACCGGCTGGCATCGGAGATGGAGAAGCTGCGCGAAAGCCTGACCAAGATGGAAGAGGAATGGCTGGAACTCGAAATGCTGCGCGAGGAGCTGGAAGGCTGATCCGATAAAAAATTCCTGAAGTGTCGGATCGCGTAGGTTTTCTCCGTCCTTGGGCCGAACGTGATCAACGGCATGGTGCCGCCACGTCATAAGGGAGACTTTTCATGCGCATGATTTTCGTGAACTTGCCGGTCAAGGACCTCGTCAGGTCGAAGGAATTCTTCGCGGCGCTCGGCTTTTCTTACAATCCGAATTTTACCACCGACGATGCAGCCTGCATGATCGTCGAGGAAAATATTTATGTGATGCTGCTGACCCACGGCCATTTCCAGCAATTCATCGAGGGCGATATCGCCGATACATCCAAGGGCAAGGAAGTGTTGACCTGCCTTTCGGCCGGCAGCCGCGCCGAGGTGGATGACTACCTCAAGAAGGCGCTGGCGGCGGGCGGCAAGCCTTGGAAGCCGATCCTCGATATGGGTCCGATGTATGGATGCAGCTTCCAGGACCTCGACGGCCATGTCTGGGAAATCATGTACATGGATATGTCTGCTGCTGGCTGAGCCAGTCTTTTCAAAGATCTTTTGCGGACTTCCGGTGCCCGGGATCGGGTTGCCGGGGTCCGCTTTCCTCACTTTTCCTTGATTCGCCCACGCCGCGTCATGCGGCATAGAGTGGCACTCCGGCAGCCGGGGATCGTGCCGACCAATGGCTACAAGGAAGAGTCACATGTCTCGCAAACCCTATACCGGTATATTCATGGCGCTTGCCGCCAGCAGTCTCGTCGTGCTCGGCCTTTCGCAGGCGGCGGGTGCGCAGGAAAACCAGCGCGTGCGCGTGCGTGGCACGATCGAGAGCCTCAACGGTGACACGCTGACGGTCAAGACCCGCGAGGGCAGCGATGCGACGGTGGCGCTTAAGTCTGGTTGGAAGGTCGCGGGTATCAGGAATGCGTCCGTCGATGACATCAAGGTCGGCGATTTTGTCGGCGTCGCCTCCTTGCCGAAAGGCACGGGTCCCGATGGCGCGATCGAAGTGCTGATTTTCCCGGCCGCGATGAAGGGCACCGGCGAAGGCAGCCGTCCATGGGATGTGCAGCCGAACAGCTCGATGACGAATGCGACCGTCAGCAATGCGGTCAAGGCCGTCGACGGCCACACGATCACGCTCACCTATCAAGGCAAGGAAAAGACCATCTCGATTGCCGAGGGTACGCCCATCGTCACCTTTGCGCCGGCAACGAAAGGCGACTTGAAGCCTGGCGCCGGCGTGATCGTCATGGCGGAAAGGGCAGCAGACGGCAGCATCTCGGCCGCGCAGGTCGCTGTCGGCATCAACGGCGTGATGCCACCTATGTAAGATTTCTTAGAGCTTTGTTTTCACGCATGCCGGACGCAAAACCGCTACACATCGTTGCTGGAATTGCTCTAGAGCGCCGGGGCGGCAGCTGCCGCGGCGCTTGATCCGGGAACCGAAGTTGCCGATTCTTCGTCCGATTTCGAGGGCAGTGCCTGCAGGTGCAGGGTGCGCGGGTGCAGCGCTTCCAGATAGGTTTCCGAGCGGCCGATATAGATCATGCCGGTGTCCGGCATGGTGGCGAGCAGCTTCGTCATCGTGCGCTGCCATTCCGGCTCCATGCCTTCGAGCACTTCATCGAAAACGGCCCAGCGCGGCTTGACGAGAAGCAGGCGAGCAAAGCCGATGGCCTTTTGCTCATCGGCATCGAGAAGCTTGTCCCAGCGCGCGCGGCTGTCGAGGCGGGCGATCAGCGAATGCAGGCCGGCAGCCTCAAGTGCGGCCTCGACGGTCGCCTTGTCATAGGCCTCGGGTTTTTGGGGGAAGGAAATTGCCTCGCGCAGCGTGCCGCCCGGCACGTAGGCGACCTGCGGGATGAACAGCATGTCGGCAATGGGCGGTAGGCCCATTGTGCCTTTGCCACAGGGCCAGAGGCCGGCCATGGCCTGGAAGAGCAGGCGGCGGTTCACGCTGTGATCGCCGTTGATCATGACTTTTTCGCCGGCCTTGATCGTCACATCCGCCTCGCGCATCCGGAAGCCGCCGCAATCCTCGATGTCTTCGCCAAGCTTGGCGAGGATGACGACATTCTTCAGCGTCAGCGTATCCGGCGCGGTTTCCTCATAAACGATGGTGTCTTTCAGATCGAAGCCATCGTCCATCTCCAGCAACGCCTGACGGAAATCGGTGACGCGCATCAGCGTGGCGCGCCATTCGGCAATCGGGCCGAAGTTGGCGACGTACCAGCGCAGCGCCGTATTGACCTGATTGAAGGCGCCGACCGACATCATCAACTGGCCGAAGGTCAGCCCGCCAGAAAAATAGGCTGGGGCTGCGACGATAATCGGGATGACGATGACCAGCCAGCCGTACCCTGCCGAAACCCAGGTCAGGTTGGTATTGGCAATGGCCAGCCGCTTGATGACGGCAAGAACATTGGTGATATCGCCGTTGATGCGCTTGCGCTCATTCTCCTCACCGCGCGCCACTGTGATCGCCGGCATGTTCTCATTGGCATGCATCAGCGCGAAGCGCAGTTCGGCCTCCTTCGAGAACCGGTCGGCATTGAGTTTGACGAGCTTGCGGCCGACGACCTGGCTCAATAGCGAGGCTGATGCGGCGTAGAAGATTGCTGCCCAGACCATATAGCCGGGAATGGTGAAGTTATAGCCGCTGATATGGAAGATGAAGCCGCTCGAAAGCTCCCATAGCACGCCGATGAAGCTGACGAGCAGGATGGTCGACTGCAGCAGTCCGAGCACAAGGCCGGTCGTGCTTTCCGCCAGATTCCGCGAATCCTCATGCAGGCGTTGGTCGGGATTTACGCCGATGATGCCGATGGTGGAAAGCTTCAGGGCGCGTTTGCGCTTCAGCCATTGATCGACGAGATCGCGGGAGAGACCTTCGCGCATATAAAGCGCGGTCATCTGGTTCAGCCAGGCCTGCAACACGTTGAGCAGCAGCAGAGCGCCGGCAATCATCGCGAAGACTTCGAGCTGCTTGAAGAATTCGCCGAGGTCACGGCGCTCGAGGGAATCATAGAAGGGCGCATTCCACTCATTGAGGATCACCTGTCCATAGGCGGTTGCCAGGATGATGACGACAAGCGTTATCGCAAGCAGCAGCACCCTGCCGCGAACCTCAGAATTCCAGAATGCGGAGAACATCACTCCAAGTCGATATGTCAGGCTGAGATCATACCCTACCCGGTCCTGACTCTGGATGCCCCTCCCCCTTTCAACGTCATTTGCCATTACAACTTTCCAAATCCGCCCATCCTTACATTAATAACATGGGGGCGTTACTGGTCCATCAACAGATTCCACCACCCATAAAGAAAGCGTGATGGCTTTTGCAGCTATCTGCATTGACAGTTGATTCGCAGCGAGACTGGCGCTATTTAAGGTGCCTCGTGGTGATTTGGCCGGCCGGCTTGCAGCCACGTTAAATAAATCGCTAAAGGGCCGCGTGCGGACCGGTAGCGATTCTTTCGCCGCCGGTTTTTTATTTTGATCGAGTTGACCGCAATGCCCATCAAGATCCCCGACACGCTGCCCGCCTTCGAAACCCTCGTGAACGAGGGCGTGCGGGTGATGACCGAAACGGTGGCGATCCGCCAGGATATCCGTCCCTTGCAGATCGGGCTGCTCAACCTCATGCCGAACAAGATCAAGACCGAGGTGCAGATGGCGCGCCTTGTGGGCGCGTCGCCGCTGCAGGTGGAATTCTCGCTGATCCGCGTCGGCAACCACAAGGCCAAGAATACGTCTGAAGAACATCTGCTCGCCTTCTACCAGACCTGGGAGGAAGTGAAGCACCGCAAGTTTGACGGTTTCATCATCACGGGCGCGCCGATCGAGACGCTGCCCTACGAGGATGTTACCTATTGGAAGGAAATGCAGCAGATTTTCGACTGGACCCAGACGAATGTGCATTCGACCATGAATGTCTGCTGGGGTGCGATGGCGGGGATCTATCATTTTCACGGCGTGCCGAAATATGAGCTGAAGGAAAAGGCCTTCGGCGTTTACCGCCACAGCAATCTCAAGCCCTCATCTGTCTATCTCAATGGTTTCTCTGATAATTTCGAGGTTCCTGTGTCGCGCTGGACCGAGGTGCGCCGGGCCGACATCGAGAAGGTCGATGGTCTTGAGATCCTGATGGAATCCAGCGAGATGGGCGTCTGTCTCGTGCACGAGGCGAAGGGCCGGCGGCTCTATATCTTCAACCATGTCGAATATGATTCCACATCGCTTTCGGACGAATATTTCCGCGACGTGAATGCCGGCGTGCCGATCAAGATGCCGCACAACTACTTCCCGCATAACGATTCCACGCTTGCGCCACAGAACCGCTGGCGCAGCCACGCGCATTTGCTTTTCGGCAACTGGATCAACGAGATTTACCAGACGACGTCCTACGATATCGAAGAGATCGGCTCGGACATCTGAGCGTCATCGGGCGGGCCTACAAATAACGCCGTCGCATTTCTGCGACGGCGTTTTGTTTTCCGGTTTGCCCGGTTGCGGTTTGCAGGAAATGGGGGCAGGTTCCGGTTTCTGGATCCTAGGGATGGAGTGAGCGTCGATCATGGCGGACAAGTTGGAACGGGAAGTTTTCGGACAGACGAAGGACGGCGAGACCGTCCATCGCGTCGTCATCCGCGGCGGCGGATTGACGGTCAAGGTGTTGAGCTGGGGTGCAGTCATCCAGGATATCAGGTTGGAGGGCCATGACTCACCGCTGGTGCTCGGCTTCGAGGATTTCGCAAGCTATCTCGCTCATTCTCCTTTCTTCGGCGCGACGCCGGGACGCTGTGCCAACCGTATTGGCGACGGCAAGTTCACGCTCGACGGCAAGGACTACCAGCTCGAACTCAACGAGAAGGGCGTCACACATCTTCACGGCGGCAGCAATAATATCGGCACGCTTGTCTGGACGGTCGTCGAGCACGAGTCCGACCGCGTGGTGCTGAAGATCGTCGATCCCGATGGCCGTGCCGGTTATCCGGGCAACTGCACGATCCAGGCGACCTATCGCGTGCATGGCGATGGCGAGCTTTCTGTCACCTACGAGACGACAACTGACCAGCCGACGATCGCCAATGTCTGTCAGCATTCCTATTTCAATCTCGATGGCCGGGAGGATGCGCTGGCGCACGACATCATGATCGCCGCCGATCACTATCTGCCGACCAATGAAAGGCAGATACCGACCGGCGAGATCCGCTCCGTCGAGGGCACCGCATTCGATTTCCGTGCGATGGCGCCGATGAAGCGTTTTGCCGGTCAAGAGCAAGCGCTCTACGACCACAATTTCTGCTTTTCGAGCGAGCGCACAGCCAAGCGCTCCGTCGTACTTGCGCGCAGCCTGCATTCCGGCGTGTCGCTGGAAGTGCGTACGACAGAGCCGGGCGTGCAGTTCTATGCCGGCTTCAAGCTCGGCGTGCCGGTGCCGGGTCTCGATGGCCGCAGATACAGTCCCTTCGCCGGCTTCTGCCTGGAAACGCAGATCTGGCCCGACGCCATCAATCACCAGGACTTTCCGAACGCGGTATTGCGTCCCGGTGAAGTGCTGCGCCAGGAAACGGATTATATCTTTACGAAGAACTGAGTTCGTATTTCCTGTCCTGATTAATGAGACCCTCTCGGCCAACCGCGAGGGTTTTTTCTTTGGTGAAGCGAATCTGGCTTGCCGATTGGTTCTAAATAGGTTCTATTGTGTATCCATGGATAGAACCAGTCTGATAGCGGAACTGAATGGCCGTGGGCTGCGCGATGAGGCGGCAACGGGACCGCTTTACAAGCGGCTGGCGCAGGGCCTCACCGGCCTCATTCAGGAGGGTCTCTTGAAGCCCGGCACGGCGCTGCCCGGCGAACGCGATCTGGCGGAAGCTCTGAAACTCGGCCGCGTCACTGTGCGAACAGCCTATCGGGATCTCATGACATCGGGTGCGCTTGAATCCCGGCACGGCAGCGGCACCTTCGTTTCCAGCAAGGTCGAGCGTATGGAGCAGTCGCTGTGGCGACTTTCCTCCTTCTCGGCGGACATGCGTTCACGCGGGCGCTCGCCGGCGGCACAGATCCTGTCGCGCACCATCAACAGCCCATCTCCGGAAGAGTCCTTCCTGCTCGGCCTCAGTGTCGACGAGCCGGTGCTGCGGCTCGACCGCCTTCGTTTGGCCGACGGGCTGCCACTCGCCATCGAACGCGCCGTCGTTCCGGTCAAGTTTCTTGGCGACAATGCCGGCGGCGAAGGCTCGCTCTACGATGCGCTTGCGCAGAGCGGCCACAAGCCGGTGCGCGCCATGCAGCGATTGACGGCCGTCACGCTCGATCCCTCTTCGGCCGCTATTCTTGATGTCAAGGCCGGTGCGCCTGCGCTTCTGATCGAGCGCGTATCGCGCCTGGAAGACCAGCGTGTCGTTGAATACACCCGCTCGCATTATCGTGGCGACGCCTATGATTTCGTCGCCGAACTGAGAATTGGAGATGACCTATGAGTGAGAACCAGTCGTTGATGCTGCAGGAAGCGGGCCAGTCGCCCGAAGTGGTCGCCGCCTTGCTCGAAAAGGAAAAGCCGGTTTTTGCCGAAATCGCCCGGCTGTTTTCGTCCGCCCGTCCGAGCGTCGTGACGACGGCGGCGCGGGGCTCTTCCGACCATGCAGCGACCTTCTTCAAATATCTCTTCGAGATCACTTGCGGCGTGCCGGTCGCCTCGATCGGCCCTTCGATCGCCTCGGTCTATGGCGCTTCCCTACATCTGAAGGGTGGCATCCACTTCACCGTTTCCCAGTCGGGCGCCAGTCCCGATATCGTGGCACTGCAGGAAGCGGCCAAGAAGGGCGGAGCGACGACGATCGCCGTCGTCAACGTCACCGACAGCCCGCTCGCCAAGCAGGCCGATATCGTTCTCGGCCTCAATGCCGGTGCCGAAAAGAGCGTTGCCGCGACCAAGTCCTTCATCGCATCGGTTGCCGCCCTTGCCGGTGTCACTGCTGCGATCGGCGGCAAGGCCGATCTGCAGGCCGCTATCGAGAAGCTGCCGGCCGCTTTGTCTGCGACATCGGGCATCGATACTGCTGCTGCCGAGGGTGTTCTGTTCAGCGCCGCATCGCTTTACACAGGCGGCCGCGGCACGGCTTTCGCCATTGCTCTTGAAGCGGCGCTGAAGGCTAAGGAAACCGCAGGTCTTCATGCCGAGGCCTTCTCGCTTGCCGAACTGATGCATGGCCCGATGCGCCTCGTGCAGCCGGGCTTCCCGATCGTCGGTTTCGTGCCTGAAGATGCTGCTTTCGACAATAATGTGAAGGCACTGGATCGGCTGCAGAAACTTGGCGCCACGACCGTGCCCTTCTCCACAAAGCCGCTTGCCGGCGTCAACCTGCAGGTTCCGACGACCGGCAACGGCCTCGTCGATCCCCTGGTCTCGCTGCTCGTCTATTACCGCCTGATCGAGTCGGTCACCCGCCGTAAGGGCTTCGATCCGGACAAGCCGGCAAACCTGCTCAAGGTGACGGAGACCGTCTGATGAGCCGCAAGATCTTCACGGGCGCCCGTATCTTCGACGGAGAGCGCTTTCATGACGAGCGGGCGCTGATCGTCAAGGACGGACGCGTCGAGGCGATCGTCGGCCTGAATAAGCTGCCCGAGGGCGAAGTCGTGACGCTTGATGGAGGCGTGCTGTCTGCTGGCTTCGTCGATGCGCAGGTCAACGGCGGGGGTGGTCGTATGCTGAACGACGACCCATCGCCGGTTTCCATGTACATGATCGCCGATGGACATCGGCCATACGGCACGACGGCACTGCTGCCGACGCTGATCACCGACACGGCCGAGGCAACGGCAACAGCGATCGAGGCGGCCAAGGTTGCGGTGAAGACGAACCGCGGTGTTGCCGGCCTGCATCTGGAAGGCCCGCATCTGGCGCCGGCGCGCAAGGGCGCGCATCTCGCCGAGCTCATGCGGCCGGTCGAGGACAAGGACGTCAAGGCCTTCATCGCTGCGCGCGAGGCGATCGGCACGTTGCTCGTCACCATGGCGGCGGAACAGGTAACGGTTTCGCAGGTGCGCGAACTCAGCGAAGCCGGCGTCATCGTCAGCATCGGCCATTCCGACAGCACGAGCGAAGCGGCGGAAGCTCGTTTCGATGCCGGTGCCCGGGGAGTGACACATCTCTTCAACGCCATGAGTCAGCTGGCGCATCGCGCGCCAGGGCTCGTCGGGGCGGCGATCGATCATCCGGCGGTCTGGTGCGGCATCATCGCCGATGGTCACCATGTCGATCCGAAGGCATTGCGCACGGCGTTGCACGCTAAGCGTGGCGAGGGCAAGCTTTTCTTCGTAACCGACGCCATGTCGCTCGTCGGCTCGGAGAAGGACACGTTCATGCTCAATGGCCGCACCGTGCGACGCGAAAGGGGCGGTTTCTGTTCCAAACTCGTGCTTTCGGACGGCACGCTGGCAGGCTCGGATGTCGATATGGCTTCGACGATCCGCTACGGCGTCACCTATCTGGAACTGACGCTTGCTGAAGCGCTCAGGATGGCGACGCTCTATCCGGCGCGGTTCCTGCGGCTTGCCGATCGCGGCCACCTTTCGCCGGGCGCGCGCGCCGATCTCGTGCATTTCACCGATGCGATCGATGTGACGGCGACCTGGCTCAACGGCGAAGCGGCTTAGGGAGCGGCGGATGAGCGACATTACGGACGCCTATTTCGCCAATCTCATCGGCCGGCTGGAGGAGCTGAAACAGGCCCTTGCGGAGCCGATGGCGCAGGCCGCTGCCGTGATACTCGAGGCTGCCCGTGGCGACAAGCGCGTCTATGTCTTCGGCACCGGCCATTCGCATATGCTGGCGGAAGAAGTTCACTATCGAGCTGGCGGGCTCGCCTTCACGGTGCCGGTCCTGGTCGGTTCGGCGATGCTGCATGAGGGTGCGGTCATCAGTTCGGTCTATGAACGCACGCAGGGTCTGGTACGGCCGATGCTGGAGCGTTACGGCATGCAGCCGGGCGACGTCATCATCATCGCCTCGAATTCGGGCGTGAATGCCGCGCCGATCGAGGCGGCCGACTATGCGCGAGAGATCGGCGTCAAGGTGATCGCCATCACATCGATTGCCTATTCGACAGCGATCGCCAATGGCCGCCGGCGGTTGGCCGATGTCGCAGATGTGGTGCTCGACAACGGATTGCCGCCGGGCGACGCCGTTCTCGATCTGGATGGCACCGGCCTCCGGGTCGGGCCGGTCTCGACGGCGGTCGGGGTGACGGTCATCAACGCTATCTTCGCGGACGTCGCCTCCGAGCTTTCCAAGTCCGGCGATGCGCCGGTCTATCTTAGCGCCAACATGCCGGGTGCTGCGGAGATCAACCAGAAACTGGTGAAGAAATACCGGCCGCGCAATCCTCATCTCTGAGTACGGAGGCCGGCGTTTTTCCGGCCTTTCTCTATATGGCCACGGGCGCCGTCAGGGCGATCGTGCCCTTGGAAGCAGACGTCAAATGAAAACGGCCCGAAGCGGGTGCTCCAGGCCGTTGGAATGTCTGGAACTGATGCGCTCAGTTCTTGGCGCGCTCGACGTAGGAATTGTCTTCCGTCGCGATGACGACGCGGGTGCCGGCGTCGATATGGGGCGGAACCAAAGTGCGGATGCCGTTCGACAGGATCGCCGGCTTGTAGGAGGAGGAGGCCGTCTGGCCCTTCACGACCGGCTCGGTCTCGACGATCTCGAGGGTGACGTGGCGCGGCAGATCGAGCGCCAGCGGAATGCCTTCGTGGATCGACAGGATGCAGGTCATGCCTTCCTGGAGGTAGGCCTTCTGGTCGCCCATAGTGTCAACGTCGACGACGACCTGGTCATAGGTGGCCGGGTTCATGAAGTGGAAGCCTTCGCCATCTTCATAAAGGTACTGGAAGTTGACGTCTTCGACGAAGGCGCGCTCGACCTGCTCGGTGGTGCGCCAACGCTCGGAAACCTTCACACCGTCGACGATGCGGCGCATGTCGACCTGGGTGACCGGCGTGCCTTTGCCCGGGTGGAAATTCTGAGCCGTGAGAACGACGTAGAGCTTGCCGTCGACATCGAGAACGTTGCCCTTGCGGACCGAAGAGGCGATGACCTTGACCATAAGACTTCCTTGTAAGTCGGCTTTCGGCGTCGTAGAGGACAGTCGGAATGGCCCTGAAGACGCAAAATGTTTTTCTTTCGGGGCGCACTAACCTAAAATCGCAGAAATAGCCACCCCCATACCGGCTGAATCCGGCGAGGAAAGCGCTGAATGAACCTCACGAGCGCCAAAGCGTCTCCCTGGTGGACCCCCGCCGTACACGCCGATCGCCGTCCGTTCCTCATGGGGCGCAACGCGATCCAGGCAGCGTTGCGCGGCTACTTCGCGCGTGAGGATTTCATTGAGGTCGATACCGCCACGCTGCAGGTCTCTCCGGGCAATGAGGCGCATCTGCATGCCTTTGCCACACAGGCCCTGACGACAGATGGACAGGCTGCACCCTTCTACCTGCACACGTCGCCGGAATTTGCCTGCAAGAAGCTCTTGGCCGCTGGTGAAGAACGCATCGTCTGCTTCGCACATGTCTATCGCAACCGCGAGCGTGGGCCGCTCCATCATCCTGAGTTCACCATGCTCGAATGGTATCGTGCGGGCGAAAGCTATGAGAGCCTGATGATGGATTGCGTGCGCATGCTGGCGCTCGCCGCCGAAACGATTGGAACCACAACGCTCACCTATCGTGGCGCCGAGTGCGATCCCTTCGCCGGGCCGGAGCGTCTCAGCGTTGCAGAAGCGTTCGGGCGCCACGCCGGCATCGATCTTCTGGCTTCTGTGTCTGCTGACGGCTCGACCGATCGCGAACATCTCGCTGCCGAAATGGGGCGGGTCGGCATGCGCGTTGCCGATGACGACCATTGGGCCGATCTTTTCAGCCGGGTGCTGGTGGAGAAGGTCGAACCGCATCTCGGCTTCGGCCGCGTCACTATTCTCGATGAATATCCGGTTTCCGAAGCCGCGCTTGCGCGGCCGTCGGCGCGCGATCCCCGCGTGGCGGAGCGGTTCGAACTTTATGCTTGCGGCGTCGAGCTTGCCAACGGCTTTGGCGAATTGACCAATGCCGCCGAGCAGCGGCGTCGTTTCGAGATCGAGATGGCGGAGAAGATGCGGGTCTATGGCGAGACCTATCCGCTCGACGAGGATTTTCTGGCCGCGCTGGCGATCATGCCGGAAGCAAGCGGCATCGCGCTCGGCTTCGACCGTCTGGCGATGCTGGCGACGGGTGCGTCGCGGATCGATCAGGTGCTCTGGGCGCCGGTCGCGGAGTACGGCCGATGAATATCATGCGTCCGATCAAGAGCGTGGACGATCTTGTCAGGGCCGGGCTGATCGAAGAAGCCGAACGGCTGGCGCTCGACGAGGTTGCCACGCGTTATGCCCTCACGCTGACGCCCGCTATGGCGCGGCTGATCGATCATGCCGATCCGGCTGACCCGATTGCCCGGCAATTCGTGCCCGATGCAGCGGAGCTCGTCACCACGCCGGAGGAACGGGCTGATCCCATAGGCGATCATGCCCACAGCCCGGTCGAGGGCATCGTGCATCGCTATCCCGACCGCGTGCTGCTGAAGGCCGTGCATGTCTGCCCGGTCTATTGCCGCTTCTGTTTCCGGCGGGAGATGGTCGGGCCGCAGGGGCTCGGCACTCTCGATGCAGCGGCGCTCACTGCCGCCTTCGACTATATCCGCGGGCATGGCGAAATCTGGGAAGTGATCCTGACGGGCGGCGATCCGCTGGTGCTTTCACCGCGGCGTCTTGGTGAGATTCTCAGCCGGCTTGCAGAGATCGAGCACGTGAAGATCGTGCGCTTCCATACGCGCGTGCCCGCCGTCGATCCGCAAAAGATCGATGCAGAGCTGATCGCGGCGCTGAAAGCGAGTGGCAAGACTGTCTATGTCGCGCTTCACGCCAACCATCCGCGGGAACTGACGGCGGAAGCACGCGCCGCCTGCGCCCGGCTGGTGGATGCCGGCATCGTCATGGTCAGCCAGTCGGTGCTCCTGAGGGGTGTCAACGATGATCCTGATATCCTGGCGGAATTGATGCGGGCCTTTGTCGAGACGCGTGTGAAACCCTATTATCTGCATCATCCGGATCTTGCGCCTGGCACCAGCCATTTCCGGCTGTCGATAGAGGAGGGGCAGAAGATCGTCGCCTCGCTTCGCGGCCGTATCTCCGGGCTCTGCCAGCCTACCTATATTCTCGATATTCCCGGCGGTTACGGCAAGGCGGTAATCGGCGAGAGCGCCGTGAAGACGACCGGGGAGGGCTGTTACTCGATCTCGGATTATCGCGGTGGCGAGCATTCCTATCCGCCTGCCGGTTAACGCAAAAGTGCGCGTTTGGCGTACCATTTCTGCACTCGGCACAGCCGCCGCCAGTTGCGGCCGCTCTGCTTAAACTATATCAAACTATTGATAGAAATTAAGTATTAGGCACCAGCCCGGCATGATTTGTAAAATGCCAAGTATGGGCGATAGTTATATTTAACTAATAACATTAGCGGAATGTTCTGTTTTCCGCACTAAAAGCACTCCCATGAAAAGGCGATGAATGCCGGCTCAGGATCATGAAAATCTGGAGTTAATGGGATGAACAAGACAATCCGCGACCTCGTAGCCAAATTCGGTAAGCTTCCTGTTTCGATTGATCAGGTTGCCGATGATGCGGATCTCTACACCGCGGGTCTGACGTCCTTTGCCTCGGTGCAGCTCATGCTCGGCATCGAAGAGGCATTCGACATCGAATTTCCGGATAATCTCCTGAACCGCAAGTCCTTTTCCAGCATTTCAGCGATCGCCAAGACGGTCGATCTCATCCAGGATAGCCGAAAGGTCGCCTGATGAACTTCCCGGTCAAGATCACGGAAGACAGCCTCGTCGCAAGGGCTGCCCGCGTCGCCGAAATTGCGGCAAGGCATGCGGATGCCGTCGATTTTGAGGGCCGGTTCCCGCAGGAAGCGGTAAACGCGATGAAGGCCGAGCGTCTGTTCGGCATCCAGATTCCCCGTCATCTCGGTGGCGAAGCCGCTTCCATTACCGATATTGCCGAATTGTGCTCGGTGCTCGGTCAGGCCTGCGCGGCAAGCGCGATGGTCTTCGCCATGCACCAGATCAAGCTTTCGAGCCTTGTCGAACATGGCGTCGACAGCGAATGGCATAGCGCCTTCATGCGCCGCATAGTCGCCGAACAGCTCCTCATCGCCTCCGCCACCACCGAGGGCGGGATCGGCGGCAATCTGCGCAACAGCATCTGCGCGATCGAAATCGACGGTGATACCTGCCGGCTGGAAAAGGACGCAACCGTCATTTCCTACGGTTCGCATGCCGATGCCATTCTCATCACCTCGCGCAGCCATTCGCAGGCCGCGTCTTCCGATCAGGTGCTGACAGCTTTCCTGAAAGACCAGTACACGATCGAAAAGACGCATGTCTGGAACACGCTCGGCATGCGCGGTACCTGCTCCGACGGCTTCCTCTTCAAGGGCGAGGCGCCGGCTGTACAGATCCTGCCGAAGCCTTTTGCTGAAATCGCTGCGCAGTCGATGCTGGCATCTTCACACCTGCTCTGGAGCGGTGTCTGGTACGGCATCGCGGTTGACGCCGTTTCCCGCGCTCAAGCATTCGTGCGTGCCGCCGCCCGCAAGTCTCCCGATGCCACGCCGCCCGGCGCGCTTCGTCTCGCAGAGGTCTCCAACCTTCTGCAGATGGTGAAGTCGAACGTCGTTGCCGGCCTCAAGGCCTATGAAGACGCCAAGGCTGACGGCGACAAGCTTTCTTCGATGGGTTTTGCCGTTGCAATGAACAACGTGAAGATCGCTTCTTCCGAAACGATCCTGGAAATCGTCAATCATACCATGCTGATCTGCGGCATCATGGGCTACAAGAACGGTACGCCCTTCAGCCTCGGACGCCATCTGCGCGATGCCCATTCCGCGCAACTCATGATCTCGAACGACCGCATCCTCGGCAATACGTCGAGCATGCTTCTTGTCCATAAGCAGGACACTAGCCTACTGGGGTAAAGCCATGGATATGCAGACCTCGTTTCTGGACCGGCTCTTCGAGTCCGGTCTGCTGATCGATACCGGCGTTGACGGTCTTTACGGCCGCAGTGGTCAGTTCGAAGACGTTATCGCCGCCTTTGAACGGCTGATCGATAAGTTCGGCGGCGCCGATGGCGCCGAGGCGATGCGTTTTCCGCCTGGCATGAACCGCGCACTCTTCGAAAAGAGCGGGTACATGAAGAGCTTTCCGCAGCTCGCCGGCACGGTGCACAGCTTCTGCGGCAGCGAGCTCGACCATATGAGCCTGTTGCAGTGCATGGAAGTCGGCGAGGACTGGACGAAGGACCAGAAGGCGACCGATATCGTGCTGACGCCGGCAGCCTGCTATCCGCTCTATCCGACTGTTGCCAAGCGCGGCAACCTGCCTGCCAAGGGCGGCCTCTTCGATCTGCAATCGTATTGTTTCCGCCATGAGCCTTCCAAGGATCCGGCTCGCCAGCAGCTCTTTCGCATGCGCGAATATGTCTGCATGGGCACCGAGCAACATGTGACCGATTTCCGACAGAGCTGGATGGATCGCGGCCTTGAAATGATGAAGCAGGTCGGGCTCGACGTTACGATCGACGTTGCCAACGACCCCTTTTTCGGCCGTGCCGGCAAAATGATGGTCAATAACCAGCGTGACCAGAACCTGAAGTTCGAACTGTTGATCCCGATCACATCGGCGGCAAATCCGACGGCCTGCATGAGCTTCAACTACCATCAGGACTCCTTCGGCGTGAAGTGGGGCCTGAACCTCGAAGACGGCAGCGTCGCCCATACCGCCTGCGTCGGCTTCGGCCTGGAGCGCATCGCGCTCGCGCTCTTCCATCACCACGGTCTTGACGTCAAGGAATGGCCGGCAAGTGTGCGGAAAGTCCTGTGGGGCTGAGCGGCACGATGACATCGGTCTTTGCGGGTATCGACCCTGATGCCTACAAGCCGCATGCGCTGCATTCCAACGAGCGCATGTGGCCGGAGACCAATTGCTATATCGATCTCTGGATCGAGGTTCTCTCGACCTTCGGCGTTGCGCCGGAAGCCATGCTCGGTTTCACGCTGACGCAGGATTTCGAGGGCGACCAGTTCACCTTCTTCAAGGTGCCGTTGGAGGATCTCGAAGCGCTCTACGGCATCCGCGCCACCGAGCTTGCGATCTACGACCGTATCGAGCGGCATGCCGAGGTGCAGATCGCCCGCGGGCGGCTCTGCCTCATCGAAATGGATTCCTTCTACATGCCGGATACGCGCGGCACCGCCTACCGGCAGGAGCACGGCAAGACCACGGTCGCGATCAACCGGCTGGATTTTGCCGGCAAGCGCGTCGACTACTTCCACAATGCCGGTTATTTCCGCATCGAAGGCGAGGATTTCGACGGGCTGTTCCAATCTCATCTGACGGACGAGGATGCGCCGTTCCTGCCCTATACGGAATTCGTCAAGTTCCCGGAACGCCCGGCTGGCGAAGCGCATCTGCGCGAGGTTTCCCGGCGTCTCCTTGCTTTCCATTTTCGTCGCCGCCCGAGCGCCAACCCGATCCGCGCTTTTGCCGAGGTCTTTCCGCTGCAGGTCGAAGCAGTGGCCGATCGGCCCTTCGGCTTCTTCCACAAATATGCCTTCAACACACTGCGGCAGGTGGGTGCGAATTTCGAACTTGCTGCCGATCATCTGACCTGGCTCTCAGCCGGCGAGTTTGGTGTTGCCGCTGAGGAGGCGCGCCGCATCTCGGAAGTGGCGAAGTCAGTTCAGTTCCAGCTTGCCCGCGCGGTCACCCGCCACAAGTTCGAGCCATTGAAAGCGGCACTTGATCCGGCAGCCGATGCATGGGATTCGATGATGGCATCGCTCGTGGAGCGAGTCTGAAGCCGGAGATCTGACCATGCGGGGGCGGTTAGCAAGCATCGGGGCTGAGGAAAGCTTGCTTTCCGAAGGGTGGAATCTGGTTCTGACCGAGCCTGATGCCTGCGCGACACCCCATGATATTCACCTTTCCGCACAGTTCATTCCAGCGCCCGTTCCGGGCACGGTCGCGGCCGCGCTCGAAAGGGCTGGTCTCTTCGACCGCGAAAATCCGCGGGCTCTGAACACCAAGGACGCCTGGTATCTGACCCGCCTGTTCGATACGGAGCCGGGCGAGGCGATCCTGCGTTTTGAAGGGCTGGCGACGATCTGCCATGTTTTCCTCAACGGCCAGGAAATCCTCTCTTCCGAGAGCATGTTTACTGCGCACGAAATGCCGGTGACGCTGACAGGCGGTGATGAACTGGCGCTCTGCTTCCGGGCGCTTGGCCCTCGCCTTGCGGAACCCGGACCGCGTGCTCGCTGGCGGCCGCAGATGATTACGCCGCAGGGGCTGAAGAATGTCCGCAACACGTTGCTCGGGCATATGCCCGGCTGGTGTCCGGAGATCCATGCCGTGGGGCCATGGCGTCCGATTTCGCTCGTGCGGCGAGGAGTGGCTGCGGTCGACAATGTCTCGGTACGCGCCATGCTGGAGGAAAACCGGGCGGGGCGGCTCAGCGTTTCCCTTTATACCGATGGCGAAGAGCCTGTGATGCTGTTGCGCTGCGCTGGCGTCGAACAGGGTTTTGAGAAGATCGGCGACCGGCATTATTCGGCGATCCTCAAACTGCCCGAAGTCGAGGCATGGTGGCCGCGCACGCATGGTGCGCCGCATCTCTATGACGTGACGCTGATCCTCGACGGCGAAGAACACTCGCTGGGCAAAACGGGTTTCCGGCGGATCGAGGCCAACCATGGCGCTGATGGCAGCGATTTCGCGCTTCTCGTCAATGGCGAGCGGGTCTTCTGCCGGGGCGCGGTGTGGACGACAGCCGATATTGCACGGCTGCCGGGCGAGCGGGCCGATTACGAACCCTTCCTGCGGCTTGCGGCCGAGGCCGGCATGAACATGATCCGTATCGGCGGAACCATGGCCTACGAGACACCTGATTTCTTTGCGCTCTGCGACGAGCTCGGCCTGTTGGTCTGGCAGGACTTCATGTTCGCCAATTTCGACTATCCGAAGAATGACAAGGCGTTTATCGGCCATGTGCATGCCGAGGTGGAGGAATTCCTGCACGGGGTGCAGCTCTCGCCCTCGCTTGCCGTGCTCTGCGGCGGCAGTGAAATCCACCAGCAGGCCGCGATGTTCGGCCTCCCCTCGGATTTCTGGAGCGGGCCGATCACCGACGAGATCATCCCGGCAATCTGCCAGCGCATGCGCCCGGATGTCCCCTATGTGCCGAATTCGCCCTATGGCGGAGCGATGCCCTTTTCGCCGAACGCCGGCGTTACGCACTATTACGGCGTCGGAGCCTATATGCGGCCGCTCGATGATGCGCGACGTGCCGAGGTCCGTTTCGCGGCTGAGAGCCTGGCATTTGCCCATGTGCCGCAGCAGAGGATCCTCCAGCGGCATCTCGATGTGCCCTCGGTTCACAGTCCGCTCTGGAAAGAGCGGGTCCCGCGCGACCGCGGTGCCTCCTGGGATTTCGAGGATGTGCGCGATTTCTATCTCGGGCTTCTTTACGATCTCGACCCGGCCAGGCTCCGCCGCGAAGACCCTGAACGCTATCTCGATCTTTCGCGTGCTGTGACGGGTGAGGTGCTGGAGGAAACCTTTGCCGAATGGCGGCGCAAGGGATCGTCCTGCAATGGCGCGCTCGTCTGGACCCTGCAGGATCTGTTGCCAGGGGCTGGCTGGGGCGTGATCGATTCCACCGGCGAGCCGAAGCCCGTCTGGTACGCAATGCGCCGCGCCTTCCGTCCTGTCCAGGTCGTCTTCACTGATGAAGGGACGAACGGGCTCTACGCTCACGTTATCAATGAAACGGACAAGGTGGTCGCTCTCGAACTCGATGTCGCCTGCCTGCGCGATGGGCGCCAGCAGGTGGCAAGCGGCAGCAAGGCCTTCAACCTTGACCCCAGAAGCGTGGAGCGCATCGCCTGCACCGACCTTTTCGGCGGCTTCTTCGATGCGGCCTATGCCTTCCGTTTTGGCGCGCCGTCACATGATGTGAGCGTCGGCTGGCTGCGGTCGACGATGGACGGCGCGCTCCTGGCGCAAGCTTTCCATTTTCCTCGCGGGCGGGCGAAAGCCTTCCACGACGCGACGATCGAAGCGTCCTTCATGCGCGAGGGCGACGACTGGTTCATCACGCTTGCGACCGACAGGCTGGCGCAGTCGGTGCACATCGATGTCGAAGGCTATCGAGCGGAAGAGGACTGGTTCCATCTGGCGCCGGGTCCGGCCAAGCGGGTGAAGCTTATTGCCGCTGCGGGCACCGATAGCGAAGCGCTGCCGACGGGCGAAATCAGGAGCGTCGGCGCCTCGCGCCGTTTCGCGCTTTAAGGACCAGGGAGCGGTAATGACGATCAGAGTGCAGGTGGAAGAGGCTTTGCGGGGCGTCTATCGGAGCGTGCGCGGGCATCTGCTGCAGCGCCTCATCGTCAAATCGCGCCTTGCCTTCAATCCGCGCCGACCTGTCGAGATCGTCGGCTATCTGTCGATGGCTGCAGGCGTCGGGGAATCCGCAAGGCTTTGCGCTGCCGCGCTCTCGAAGGCGGGTCGAGAGATCATGCTTGCTGACGTCAGCACCCATCCGGACGAAGGCAAGCTGGTGGAATGGGCACCGGCGAATCTCTCCGACGGTCAGCCGGGAAGCCGTATATGGCATCTCAACCCGCCCATGCTGCCGCGCGCGATCCTGAAGAAGGGGCTCGGTAATTTCACCCGCACCTTCAACATCGGCTACTGGGCCTGGGAGCTCGAAGTGGTACCAGCGGAATGGCGCAATGCCATGCACTATATGAACGCCGTCTTCGTTCCCTCGGAATTCACGCGACGGGCGATCGCGCCGCATACGACCGCACCTGTCATCGTCGTGCCGCATCCAGTAACCGAGCGGCCGGCGGCTGAAGGCATCCGGCGGAAGTTCGGGATCGCCGATGACGCCTTCTTCGTGTCGTTCATCTTCAGTGCCGGTTCCTCGATCAACCGCAAGAACCCGCAGGGCGCGATCGAGGCCTTCAGGCTGTTCAGCGCTGAATGCCCCAATGCCTTTCTCCTGATGAAGGCGAGTGGCAATCCGGCAAGGGACGAGACGCTTCGAGCAGTCATGCAGTCCGTCGAAGGCGATCCTAATATCAGGATCGTTACCGACAATCTGACGAGTTCGGAGATCAACGGCATTATCCGCGATTCCAACGCCTATCTTTCCCTGCATCGTTCCGAGGGTTTCGGCCTGACGGTCGCCGAGGCGATTATGCATCGCACGCCTGTCGTCTCGACCGGCTGGTCGGGCACTGCAGACTTTTGCGACCCCGATAATACCTGGCTGGTCGAGCCGTCGCTCATTCCCGTCGTCGATAGCCATCCGGAATTTGCCGATCTCAAGGATGCAGTCTGGGCCGATCCTTCGCCGGCGGCAGCGGCAGCGCATCTGAAGAGCATCCATTCGGATACAGATGGTGCGAGGCGGAAGGCGGAGGGGGCCAGGGACTATCTGATGCGCCATCTTGCCGAGCACAGCTATGACAAGGCGCTTTCAAGGCTTTCGGCGATGCAGGTGAGCTAAGCTGAGGGCGTCACTCCCCTTTATTTTAACATTTCCAATTTAGAGATGGCTTGTTTTTGGCCGCGATGCGGCGTGCAACGGATGGATCGATGTCGAAGGGCATTATTGCAAACTCGATGATGAATGCGGCGGCGGGCATGCTGCTTCTGGTGACGGGGTTTGCTTCCTCGATCATAACCGCACGCCTGCTCGGACCTGAGGCCAATGGCATTGTTGCCTTCTCGCTCTGGCTCGTCGTCACCGGCGCCTCGATTGCCGAACTCGGCTCCAGCATCACGCTTCTGAAGACGCTGCCGCAACTCTCGGCGCAGGGCTACAGCCTTGAGCAGCGCAGGGGATTTGCCTCGATCCTCGTCACATTCATGGTTTGCTCCACGCTCGTGTTGCTGGGGCTCTATGCCATGTTCTTCCTGACCTCGGAGGAGATGCACTGGGCCGATACCGCGCCGTCGGTGGCGCTGGTCACCGGTATCCTTTTCTTCGTTCAGGCAATCGGCTCCTTCGTCAAATTCTACCTTATCGGCGAGAAGCGGCTCGGCACCTTCTTTCGGCTGACGCTGATCGTCTCGGTCTTCCAGCTAGTGGGCGTGGCGATCGGCGCGGTTTTTTATGGGGTGCTGGGCGTGCTGGTCGGCTATGCGCTCGGCCAGTTCGTGCTTTTCGTCGCGACCTTGCCGATCCTCTCTACCCGCCGTGACCGCTGCGGCGTCTCGCTCAAATATCTGGCGTCATCGTCGGTCATCCTGTCGATGCAATTCATCATCGATTCGATCTTCCTCAACCGTATCGAGCTGCTTTTCCTGCAGCAGTTCTGGTCGGTGGAAATGGTTGGTTTCTATGCTGCCGGCCTGTCCATCGCCAATATCGCGCTGCAGCTTCCCATCCAGATGAGCGGCAGCCTGCTGCCCTATTATTCGGAACGGCGCCATGCCAGCGCCGATGCGAAATTCCCTGTCGAGGCCTTTGCCGCAGTCATCCGCAGCATGGCCTATATCGTGCTGCCGATGAGCCTCGGGCTTGCCGCGATCTCCAGTGAACTGGTGCATGTGGTATTCGGCGAAGCCTTCGATCGAAGCGGCGGGGTTGTTGCCCTGCTTGCGCTTGTGGCGCCGGCGTACACTTTGATGCAGGTTCTCAGCCTGTACCTGCTTTCGATCGACAAGGCCAATGTACGGTTGAAAATCAGTGTGATAGGTGGCCTCCTGATGGTAGTGGGTTGTTTACTCATCGTACCTAGGCTGGCCGCTGAGGGTGCCGCGCTTGTGCGCATAGCCGTATTTGTTGCGATGTCGGTAATGATGGTCAGACAAACGGGATTCGGAGCTCAGCTTTCGGGGCTTTATCTCAGCCTTACGAAAATCACGCTTGCGGCGGTATTGTGCGCTTGCGGCGCAATTACCGCGCTCGAGATCTTCCAGGGGCCTGTTGGCCTTGTCGTCGCGATCATTGCCGGCACATTTGCCTATTTTGCTGCGCTTAAGGTCTTCCGTGCCGTTCCGGCCGAGGATATCCAGGTGCTGCGCTCGATCCTCGACAAGATCCCGGCGCTGTTGAAGGGACCGGCAAGGCGCGCGGTTGATTTCATCACCGCGCCGACCCCCGAAGGGGAACAGAAGAAGCCGGTCAACGAAGAATTCTCGCGCGAACCGGCAGAAGGCGCCGGCGGTGCTGCTGCTCTTCCCGTTGTCTTCGATGGCACGATCGGTCTCTTCATGCCTGAAAAGGCTGACGTTGCAAAACGTTCGGCTGCCGTTCTCTTCGTCAGTCCCTGGGGTTTCGAGGAAATGTGCACGCGGAAATTCTACCGTGTGGCGGCAGAGCATTTTGCCGATATCGGCGTCCCGAGCCTGCGTTTCGACTATACGGGTACGGGTGACGCTCTGGATTTTGGTGATCACACACCGAGCCTGGAAATCTGGAAGAATTCTATCCGCGCGGCGGCTGGAAAGCTGAAGGCGCTCAGTGGTTGCTCGCAGATCATTCTTGTCGGCCAGGGTCTCGGTGGCACGCTTGCTCATCTGACCGGCCATACAATCGAGGGCGTCGACAGCGTCGTGCTGCTTGCGCCTATTCTGAGCGGCAGGGGGCATCTGCGCGAAATCAACATGTGGTCGCGCATCATCCATGCCGACCTTGGTCTCAGCAAGGAGCATGCGCCGAGCGCACAGGTCCAGATCGCCGGTCTGTCTTTGCCCGACGCAATTGCTGCGGAAATCGGCAAACTGAATATCAGCTCACCACAGGACCTGGCAGCGCCGAATTACCTCATCCTCGAACGCCCGGTTCGCGTCGACGATACGGGGTTTGCTGACGCGCTGAAGGCGCTCGGCGGCAATGTCGAGCAGCGCGTTTTCGAAGGTTATGACGAGCTGGTCACGAACCCGCTCTTTGCGAAGACGCCGATGGCAGTCATCGACCTGCTCGCCGAATGGCTTGTCGAGACGACCTCGCCAGAAGCATCCGCCACTCACTCTCCGCAGATGGTCGAAAACCAGCCGCTCGCGGGTGATGGTTTTGAGGAAATTCCGGTTCGTTTCGGCGCATTCCAGCATCTCATCGGCGTCATCAGTCGCCCGCAGGGCGAGATCAAAGGCAATGCCGTGCTCTTCATGTCGACGGCCTATGATCGGCACGCCGGTTGGGGTCGTACGACTGTCGATATGGCGCGTGAACTGGCTCGCCAGGGCGTCGTTTCACTGCGCTTCGATTCCGCCAATGTCGGCGACAGCGTTCCACGCCCGGATGCGCCGGAACAGGTTCTCTATTCGGCGACGCAGACGGAAGATGCGCTCGCCTCGCTGGATCTCTTGGAAAGCTTCGTCGCCGGCCCGATCATGGTCGCGGGTCGCTGCAGTGGCGGCTATGTGGCCCTGCGTGCGGGCATCGAGGACGAACGCCTGAAAGCGATCGTTTCCATCAATCCCTTCGTCTACTACTGGGATCCCGAGATGCCGGTGCGGCGCGAGCATGTCGTCTCCGTTCCGCGCAGCGTCGACGACTACGGTCAGCGGATGATGCGGCTCGACACGGTCAGGCGGCTGTTCCGCGGCGAGGTCGATGTCTTTGCGGCGTTGCAGAACATCTTCATCGCGATCGGTCGCCGGCTTTCGCCGCGCATCGCGCCGCTTGTCGAACTCATTCCGGGCCGCCGTCATATCGCACGGCAAGTGCGCCAGTCCTTTGCCGCGCTCGGCAAGCGCAAGGTGCCGCTGACGCTGATCTACAGTGAAGGCGATGTGGGTCTCGACCACATGTATTTCCACTTCGGTCCGCGCGGGCACAAATTTACCCGGCACCCCAATGTGCGAGTGGTTATGCTGCAGGATGCCGATCACAACCTGACGCCGCCGGAATCGCGCAAGCTGGTGCTGGACGAGATCGTCCGGCTGGCAAAGGCCTGAGAATCTCCTGATTTTCGGGAGCATTTTCGTTTTCGTTGAATCACGGAAATGCTCTGTCGCCTCGTGTTCCCACAATTCCGGATGCAAAACTGCTGTTCGCTTTTGCTAGAATTTCTCTAGGCGATAATGCCGATCGACCGGTAGAGGTCGATGTAGCGCCCTGCCACAGCATCCCACGAATAGGCCTGGGTGGCTTCGATGAGGCTTTCCCGCAGGACCGCACCCTCGGCAGCGACTTTCCGGTAAGCTTCTTCGATCGCATCCGCGGCCGCGTCCGGCTTCGTGAAGTCGGCGAGGGCAATTGCCTCATGCCTTCCAGCCAGCGCGCGATAGGCCTCATTGGCGTTGAGAACCGGCAGTAGGCCGGCGCTCATCGCTTCCAGGGCGACAAGCCCGAAACCTTCGTATTCCGAAGCGGAAGCGAAGAGGGATGCCTTGGCAATGATGTCGCGGATCGCCTGGTTGTCAGGCGAGATGCTGAGGGTGACAGACTTCTCCAGTGATCTCTCGGCGATTTCACGCTTGAGATCGGCGGCATTGAGGTCGGATTCGGCGCCGACAATATCGAGATGCCAATCGGGATTGCGTCTGACGAGGGCGGCCCCAGTATTCAGCAGGTTATCGAGCCGCTTGTTCACGGAGAAACGCCCGATCGTGACGATGCGACGTTGGGGTGCGCGCGAGGCGATATCGGCAAATTTGCCGATATCGGCGCCGTTTTCGATAGTGATGCCGTCAGGAGCGATCCGGATGAACTGGCTGAGGTCGGACGCGCTGCAGCACACGACCTGCCGGTAGGCCATCGCCGAGAGCCGTGTCAGCGTGCTGAACCAAACCTTCTTGATGACAAGAAATTTCTTGGTGTGAAAGAAGCCGCCATGGGTGGTCACGACCATGGGCTTGCGATGAAGGAGCCTGCTCCAGGCGAGTGCATCGAAGAAGAAGTCGATCGCATGGACATGAATGAGGTCGGCATCGCCGATATGGCGGAACACCTGCGGTGCTACCGGGTAGCGGCTACTCCCGGACCAGGGGATGCGCACCACTTCGATGCCGTCGATGATTTCACGTAGCGGAAGCTTCTTTTCGGGTGCGGTGAAAAGGGAATCAAGCGTGACGACGCGAACGCGATATCCGCGCTTCAGCGTCTGGCGAGCCAGATTGGCAACCACATCTTCCATCCCGCCGCGGTTTGGCAGGAACTGGCGCACCACATGCACGATGAGGGGCGCCGCCTGCGGCTGCGCCCTGTTCTCAAAGGCCTCGATCATGGAGACGGACATTTCCCACCTATTCTTCGTGGGAAGGATCAGCCATGCCGGCCGTTAATGTGCGGTATATGCGGGCGCACTACAGCCGGCTTTGTTAACAGAAGGGTTAATCGCGTCAGAACGCCTTGAAGGTCAATGTCGTCAGAGAACGGATGATGCCGGGGATATTGGCGATGTTGTCGTTGATGAACTTGCCGATATCCTGGCCTTCCTCGATGTAGACCTTGAGCAGCAGGTCGTAATTGCCTGATGTCGAATAGAGCTCCGAGACCAGTTCGGTCTTGTAGATGGCGTCAGCGACCTCATAGGTCTTGCCTGGGGCGCACTGGAGCTGGACGAAGATCGGCTTCATGGGAATTTCCTGCGTCGAATTCTGATGGCGCGCATAATGGTCGAAACCGCTGCTGCGATGCAAGCCTTCCTTATGTGTCCGGATCCGAACCGGCCTCGGAGACGATCCAGTCGCGGAAGGCGGCAAGCGGCGCGTAATCGGCGCGCTCCGGTGGGAAGGCGAGATAGTAGCGCTCGCGGCTTTCCATCTCCCTGTCAACGGCGGCAACGAGATCGCCGCGTTTCAATTCCTCCTGCATGAGGAAGGTTGGCAGCAGGGCGACACCGAGGCCGGCGATTGCTGCCTGCGCTGCCGTGGCGAACTGGTCGAACAACATGCCGTGCACGCTTTCGAAGTCGACGCCGCTATCGGCAAACCAGCGTTCCCAGGCGTCGGGCCGGGTCGTCAGATGTAAGAGAGGCACCGTCAGGAGGTCTTCCGGTCGGGTGATCGCATTGCGTTTGAGGAAGTCTGGGCTGCAGGCGGGCAGCGTGTGCTCCGACATCAGGAAGGCGAGTTCCGCGCCGGGCCAATGCGGATGACCGAAATGGATGGCGGCATCGATGGAATCAAGGCGGAAATCGAAGGGGGAAAGCCGGGTAGCGAGGTTGATCGTGACACCCGGATTGGCGGCAAGGAAGCGGCCGAGGCGCGGTGCCAGCCAGCGTGTACCGAAGGTCGGCAGGATGGCGAGGTTCAGCGTGCCACCATGCGGGTTGGCGCGCAGGTTCAGCGAGGCGCTGGAGATGCGCCGCAGCGCTTCGCGGATTTCTCGAGCATAGGCATCACCGGCGATTGTAAGGCGCACGGTTTGCCGCTCGCGCAGGAAAAGCTCGACACCGAGGTGTTCCTCCAGTGCCTTGACCTGGCGGCTGACGGCGCTCTGCGTCAGGTCGAGTTCGCGGGCCGCCGCCGTCACGCTGCCAGTGCGGGCTACTGCCTCGAAGGCGGCGAGATGGGAGATCGAGGGCAAAAACCGTCTTGGTGCGAGCATGATCATTCCGTTTCAGAATGGGCTATTTCCGAAACGTCGATATTCATGGCTCAAGCTGGATTGTAAAGAATTTCATCCTGCAAAATCGGAATGAACGCGGAGTTCCTTCATGCCCGTCCCTTTCGTCTCCACGGACCACATCCGTTCGCTTTTCACCGAAGCCATGTCGCAGATGTACCGGACGGAGGTGCCGCAATACGGGACGCTGATCGAGCTTGTGGGGCAGGTCAACGCCGAAGTCCTCGCGAGAGACCAGGAACTCAGCGAGCGGCTTCGGCGTGCGGGCGAGCTGGAGCGTATCGATGTCGAGCGTCATGGCGCGATCCGTCTCGGAACGGCCGAAGAGCTGTTCACGATCCGCCGGCTCTTTGCCGTCATGGGCATGCAGTCGGTCGGTTACTACGATCTTTCGGTCGCCGGCGTTCCCGTACATTCCACCTGCTTTCGGCCGGTCGATGAGGCGGCGTTGCACGTCAACCCGTTTCGCGTTTTCACCTCGCTTCTACGCTTGGAGCTGATCGAAGATGAAGATTTGCGTGCGGAAGTTGCTGCAATCCTCGCCAAACGGCGCATCTACACACCCCGTGCCATCGCTCTCATCGAACAGCATGAGAAGGCCGGCGGTCTGACGGAGCCGGAAGCTTCGGAATTTGTTTCCGAAGCGCTGGAGACCTTTCGCTGGCAAGGCGAGGCGACGGTCAGCGCCGAGACCTACAAGCGGCTGCATGATACGCATCGCCTCATTGCTGACGTCGTCAGTTTCAAGGGTCCGCATATCAATCACCTGACACCGCGCACGCTAGATATTGACGAAGTGCAACGGCGCATGCCGGCGCGCGGCATCACACCTAAGGCTGTCATCGAAGGGCCGCCCCGGCGCGACTGTGATATCCTGCTGCGGCAGACGAGCTTCAAGGCGCTTGAGGAGCCGATTGCCTTTGCGGATGCTGCTGGCACAGCATCAGGCACGCATACGGCCCGCTTCGGCGAGATCGAACAGCGCGGTGTGGCGCTGACGGCCAAGGGGCGGGCGCTTTACGATAAGCTGCTTGCCTTGGTGCGCAGCGAAGTGCAGGTCGGTGCATCCGGCGCCAAGGCCAGCGATTATGATTCCGAGCTTGCTGAACGGTTCAAGGCGTTGGCGGATAATTGGGATGATTTGCGGCGCGAGGGGCTGGCCTTTTTCCGCTATTCCGCCACTCCTGCCGGCATTGCGGTCAGAGGGCAGCTGCCGTCTGATCCGGAGGCATTGATCGCCAGAGGATATCTGCGCTTCGATCCGATCATCTACGAGGATTTCCTGCCCGTCAGCGCGGCTGGCATTTTCCAGTCGAATCTCGGTACGGACCAACAGCAGAATTATGCAACGCGTTCAAACCGCTCAGCCTTCGAAGAGGCGCTGGGCGCGAAGGTGCAGGACGAGCTCGCACTTTACGCCGAGCGGCAGGCTGCATCGCTCGATCTTGCCATGGAAAAGTTAGGCCTTTGCGACCTGACGCTGAAGACGGTGGCCTGATATTTGGCCGCTTCCGCAAGCGCGGAGGCGGCGCTAGAGTGCCGATTTCGATCCTGACTGGACTGTCCGATGCTCAATGATCCGCGCTCCCACGGCCTGTGGGAAAAGACTGCTCCCCAGCCGCCTGTTACGTCTGCGCTGGAAGGTGCTGCCGAGGCCGATGTCGTCATCGTCGGCGGCGGCTATACGGGCCTGTCCTCCGGCCTGCATTTAGCCGAGGCCGGGTCGCGAGTCGTGCTCCTGGAGGCGAAGGACATCGGTTTTGGTGGAGCAGGCCGCAATGTCGGCCTCATCAATGCAGGCATGTGGGTCATGCCTGATGATCTGCCCGATGTGCTCGGATCTGTCTACGGTGAGCGGCTACTCGATCTGCTCGGCAATGCGCCGCAGCTGGTGATGGCGCTGATCGAAAAGCATGGCATCGCCTGCGAGCTTGAGAAGCAGGGCACCCTGCATTGTGCCGTCGGCCCCGACGGATTGAAGGAAGTCGAGGAACGCTACAAACAGTGGTCGGCGCGTGGCGCGGCCGTCACGCTGCTCGATGCGGATGAGACGGCAAAACGCATCGGCACAAACGCCTATAGTGGATCTCTGCTCGATATGCGGGCAGGCACGCTGCAGCCGCTCGCCTATGCGCGCGGGCTTGCCCATGCCGCGCAACAGGCGGGCGTTGTGTTGCACACGGCGAGCCCGGTGATTGCGACGGAGCAGCAAGGCAGCCGCTGGGTGGTGAAGACAGCGCGGGGGCAAATCACCGCTGACTGGATCATCGTGGCGACCGATGCCTACAGCACCGGCCCCTGGGAGCAGGTTCGCAACGAGCAGGTGTTTCTACCCTATTTCAATTTCGCCACCGTGCCGCTCGGCCATAATCTGCGTCAATCGATCCTGCCCAATCGCGAGGGTGTGTGGGACACGAAGGAGATCCTCTCCTCCTTCCGCATGGATCAGGCTGGTCGTCTGGTGTTCGGCAGTGTCGGAGCGCTGCGCAATACCGGCCTTTCCATCCACAAGGGCTGGGCGAAGCGCTCGCTGAAGCGGCTTTTCCCTGAGATCGGCGATGTCGAATTCGAGTGCGAATGGTACGGCCAGATCGGCATGACCGACAATGCGCTGCCGCGCTTCCACAAATTCGCTCCCAATGTCATCGGCTTTTCAGGCTATAATGGCCGCGGCATCGCGCCCGGCACGGTGTTCGGCCGCACATTGGCAGAGCATATCCTCGGCCGGGTCGGCGAGGCGGACCTGCCTCTGCCTCTGACCGATCCCCGCGAGACGAGCTTCCGCACGCTCAAGGAATTATGGTACGAAGCCGGCGCTCAGGTCGCCCATTTCGCCGATGCCCGTTTCTGAGAACAACAAGACTGGAACCAAGATATGACCATCGCCGTCCTCGATCTCGCCACCGAAACCGCCAAGCTGCTCGCCGATCTCGGCGTCGATGCCAGGAGCTATACGGGCGGAACGCTCTCCGTCTCCTCGCCGATCACGGGCAAGCAAATCGGCAAGCTGAAAGAGCATTCCGTCTCGGACGCCAAGGCGGCGATCGACGCGGCGCATCAGGCCTTCCTCGAATGGCGCGCGGTTCCGGCGCCGAAGCGTGGTGAGTTGATCCGCCTGCTCGGTGAAGAGTTGCGTGCCTCCAAGGTGGCACTCGGCCGGCTGGTCTCGATCGAAGTCGGCAAGATCACCTCCGAAGGCCTCGGCGAAGTACAGGAAATGATCGATATCTGCGATTTTGCAGTCGGCCTTTCCCGCCAGCTTTACGGCCTGACGATCGCCACCGAGCGTGCCGAACACAGGATGATGGAAAGCTGGCATCCGCTCGGCGCGATCGGCATCATATCGGCCTTCAACTTCCCGGTGGCTGTCTGGTCGTGGAATGCGGCGCTCGCCATCGTCTGCGGCAATTCCACCGTCTGGAAGCCCTCGGAAAAGACACCGCTTACGGGGCTTGCCGTTCAGGCGCTGTTTGAAAAGGCGCTGAAGCGTTTCGTCGCTGAAGGCGGCAAGGCGCCGGCAAATCTCTCGACGCTGCTGATCGGCGGTCGCGAGATCGGCGAAGTGTTGGTCGACCATCCAAAGATCCCACTCGTTTCTGCGACCGGTTCCACGGCCATGGGCCGCGCCGTCGGTCCGCGCCTGTCGCAGCGTTTTGCCCGCGCGATCCTGGAGCTCGGCGGCAACAACGCCGCGATCGTCTGCCCGACGGCCGATCTCGATCTGACGCTGCGCGGTGTCGCCTTTGCGGCGATGGGCACGGCCGGCCAGCGCTGCACATCACTGCGCCGTCTCTTCGTGCATGAGAGTGTTTACGACCAGCTCGTGCCGCGATTGAAGAAGGCCTATGGTTCGGTGACGATCGGCAATCCGCTGGAGACCGGCACGCTCGTCGGCCCGCTGATCGACGGGCAGGCTTTTGAGAAAATGCAGGCAGCGCTTGGTCAGGCAAAGGCTGCAGGCGGCTCTATCGTCGGTGGCGACCGCATCGAGAATGGTTCGGCAGAAGCCTTCTACGTTCGCCCGGCGCTCGTCGAAATGTCCACCCAGGCTGGCCCGGTCGAGAACGAGACCTTCGCGCCGATCCTCTATGTCATCAAGTACAGCGATTTCGACGCCGTGCTGGAGCTGCATAACGCCGTGCCGCAGGGCTTGTCTTCCTCGATCTTCACCAACAACATGCGCGAAGCCGAGACTTTCCTCTCCTCGCGCGGTTCGGATTGCGGCATTGCAAATGTCAACATCGGTCCGTCCGGCGCTGAAATCGGCGGCGCCTTCGGCGGCGAGAAGGAAACCGGCGGTGGCCGCGAATCCGGTTCGGATGCCTGGAAGGCCTATATGCGGCGTGCCACGAACACGATCAACTACGGTAAGACCCTGCCGCTGGCGCAGGGCGTGAAGTTCGACGTCGAATAAGGCGAGGCTGGTTGAAATTGCAAAAGGCGGCGTCCTCGGACGTCGCCTTTTTTGACGAGATCTGGATTTATTCCCGCGAAGATGAAAGATTTAGTCAAGATAATGTGATGCCGTTTTCGGCAGCGAAACTTGAAGTAATCAGTCAACAAAAATATACGGCTGCCATCACCCTTGGGGAACTCGGGTGACATCGTCACGGAGGCCATCATGAAAATTGCTCTTACCCGTCTTTCCGGCGCGTTCGCGCTTGCCGCTTCGCTTCTCGCTGCCACTACACTCGCTGGCAGCGCCAATGCGCAGGAGGCCGAAGGTATCGTCGTTTACAATGCGCAGCACGAAAGCCTCGGCCGCGAATGGATCGATGCCTTCACCAAGGAGACTGGCATCAAGGTCACCATGCGCCAGGGCAGCGACATGCAGTTTGCCAACCAGATCATTCAGGAAGGCGATGCTTCGCCTGCAGACGTATTCCTGACCGAAAATTCGCCGGCGATGACGCTGGTCGATGGCGCCGGGCTCTTCGCGCCGGTCGAGAAGGAAACGCTGGATCAGGTTCCGGAACGATATCGCCCGACCGACGGCATGTGGACCGGCATTGCCGCCCGCACCACGGTTTTTGCCTATGACAAGACCAAGCTGACCGAGGATAAGTTGCCGAAGTCGATGCTCGACCTCCAGGACCCGGCCTGGAAGGGCCGCTGGGGTGCCGCTCCTGCCGGCGCTGACTTCCAGGCGATCGTTGCCGCCTTCCTGCAGCTGAAGGGCGAAGATGCCACCAAGGCATGGCTGAAGGGCCTCAAAGACAACGCCACCCCCTATAAGGGCAACAGCGTCGCCATGAAGGCCGTCAATGCCGGCGAAGTCGAAGGCGCAATCATCTATCACTATTACTGGTTCGGCGATCAGGCGAAGACCGGCGAAAACAGCAAGAATGTCGGCCTGCATTACTTCAAGAACCAGGACCCGGGCGCCTTCGTCAGCGTGTCCGGCGGCGGTATCCTGAAGTCCACGCAGCACATGAAGGAAGCTCAGGCTTTCCTGAAATACATCACCAGCAAGACCGGCCAGACCGTCCTTAAGGATGGCGATTCCTATGAATACGCCATCGGCAAGGACGCTGCCTCCAACGACAAGCTGGTGCCGCTTGCAGACCTCAATGCGCCTGATGTCGAAGCCTCGACCCTCGACAGCAAGAAGGTCGTGGAGTTGATGACGGCCGCAGGCCTCATCTAAGCCTTTGCGCAAAAGCGTGCCTCGGTTTTGCGACAACGACAGGCGCGGAACAAGGACTTAAAGCGCGGCAAGCGGATCTGAAAGATCGCGACGCGCTTTAAACCTTTCTGCCGCAGGCTTGTTCCGGCTAAAACTATTGCTTTTGGCTCAAGAAAACCTTAGGGCATGACGAAATCCGGCAACCGCTTCTCAAAAGCGGTTGCCTTCCTTTTTCAGCGTGTAAAGGCATCGGCCTTGCTGCAGGACAACAGATTGCTTGCATCCGGCAATAAGGCGCCGGTAGCGCCAAGGGCCGCGCGAACGGTTTTGCCGCGCGGGCGCATGCCGCACGCTTCCGTCGTCCTCCTCGCATCGATTGTCGCGATCTTCAGCCTCGTGCCACTCGGCTTCATCGCCTGGGTGACCTATGATGTCGGCTGGGACGTCGTGAGGACGCTGGTCTTCCGACCGCGTGTCGGCGAACTTCTTGTTAATACGATCCTCTTGGAATTGTTCACTATTCCCCTGTCTGTCGCGCTTGCCGTCACGCTTGCCTGGCTGACGGAGCGAACAAATATCCCCTTTGCAAGACTTTGGGCGTGGCTGGCGATTGCACCCCTCGCGGTGCCGGCCTTCGTGCATTCCTACGCCTGGGTCAGCCTTCTTCCAGGCATGCGCGGCCTGCAGAGCGGTGTCTTCGTTTCCGTGCTTGCCTATTATCCGTTCCTCTACCTTCCGGTTGCCGCGGCGCTCCGCAGGCTCGATCCGGCGATCGAGGATGCCGCCGCCTCGCTCGGCCTTGGGCCTTGGCGCGTCTTCTTCCGCACGGTCCTACCGCAGCTTCGCCTTGCCATTTGCGGCGGCTCGCTGCTGATCGCGCTGCACCTGCTTTCGGAATATGGTCTGTTCGTCATGATCCGGTTCGACACGTTCGCGACCGCGATCGTCGACCAGTTCCAGTCTTCCTACAACAGCCCGGCCTCCAATATGCTCGGGGGTGTGCTTGTCGCCTGCTGCCTGTTCCTGCTTGGCCTCGAAGTGCTGCTGCGTGGCAATGAGCGCTATGCTCGCGTCGGTTCCGGTTCCGCGCGTCCGGCCGATCGCCGCCGGCTCGGCTGGTTCGTGTTTCCGGCCGTCGTGTTGCCGGTCGTCCTCGCGGCGCTGACGCTTGGCGTGCCGCTGATCACGCTTGGGCGCTGGCTCTATCTCGGCGGTGTAGAAATCTGGCGCATCGAAGTGGTGAGCGCTTTTGCGCAGACGATCGTGCTTGCCATTGCCGGTGGCGTGCTGACGACGATTGCCGCTGCGCCCATGGCCTGGCTATCGGTGCGCGCGCCGGGACGTCTCCAGCGCATTCTTGAAGCCTGCCACTATTATGTCGGCTCGTTGCCGGGCGTCGTCGTGGCGCTGGCGCTGGTCTCGATCACAGTCCGTATGATCCTGCCACTCTACCAGACTTTCGCCACGCTGCTCGTCGCCTATGTGCTGCTCTTCCTGCCGCGCGCCATGGTCGGCCTGCGTGCCAGCATCGCGCAGGCGCCGGTCGAGCTCGAGCGGGCCGCAATGGGGCTCGGCCGTACGCCGGGACAGGCGGTCCGGCAGATCACCATGCGGCTTGCCGCGCCAGGTGCGGCGGCCAGCGTGGCGCTTGCCGCGCTCGGCATCACCAACGAGTTGACGGCGACGCTGATGCTGTCGCCGAACGGCGTCGATACGCTGGCGACGAAATTCTGGTCGCTGACCAGCGAGATCGATTATGTTTCGGCAGCACCTTACGCCTTCATGATGGTCGTGTTGTCGCTGCCACTTACTCTCATGCTCTATGCCCAATCGAAACGGACTGCCGGTCAATGACGCTGCTTACCATCGACACTATCAGCAAGCGCTATGGCTCGGTTCAGGCCTTGAAGGATATCTCGCTCGAAGTACAGGCGGGCACACGCACGGCGGTCGTCGGTCCGTCCGGTTCCGGCAAGACGACGTTGCTGCGCATCATCGCGGGCTTTGAACAACCTGATGTCGGAAGGGTGACGCTCAATGGCGAAGTTCTTGCCGATGGACCGGCGAGCGTTCCGGCCCACAAGCGCGGCATCGGCATCGTCTCGCAGGACGGTGCGCTCTTCCCGCACCTGAGCGTCGCAGAAAATATCGGCTTCGGTTTTGAGCGCGGCGCGCCGGACCGCGAGAAACGTATTCGCGACCTCCTCGAAATGGTGGAACTCGAAAACAGCATGCTAGATCGCCGCCCGCATCAGCTTTCGGGCGGCCAGCAACAGCGTGTGGCGCTTGCCCGTGCGCTCGGTCGTCGGCCGCGCCTCATGCTGCTCGACGAACCGTTTTCGGCGTTGGATACGGGCCTCAGGGAAAATATGCGCAAGGCGGTCGCCCGCGTGCTGCAGGCGGCGGGGATTACGGCCATCCTCGTCACTCACGATCAGGGCGAGGCGCTGTCATTTGCCCATCAGGTGGCCGTGCTGCGCGAAGGGCGGCTGGTGCAGGCCGGATCGCCAGAGACGCTCTATCTCAAGCCGCGTGATCGCGAGACGGCGCTTTTTCTCGGCGATGCCGTCATGCTGCCGGCGATCATCAAGAACGGGTTTGCAGATTGCGCGCTTGGCAGCGTACCGGTCGAGGAAGGCCATCAGGGCAAGGCGGAAATCATGCTGCGGCCGGAACAGATCCGCGTCGTCGTCGACGAGGCCAATGCGAAATATGGCGGGCGTGTCGTGGATGTGGAATTCGGCGGCGCCACCTGCACGGTGGCCGTGTCGCTTGCGGCTGTCGCCTTGCCGCCGATCCTTATCAAGACATCAAGCGTGGCGCTGCCGGCGCGAGGCGATCTCGTTCGCCTCGATATCGCCGGCAAGGCGCATGTCTTTACGCGGTAAGTTCAGCCAGCCTTCAGAACCAGTTCTTCCGGTTCTTCGCCTGCCAGCCAGCCGCCAGTGAAGCCGGCGCGCTCCAGACCGAGGCGAATGATCGGCGACTTGCGCATCAGCTTCCAGATGAAGTCGGAACGTTCGTTCTCGACCGTCATGACGACGAGGCCCTGGTCTATAGCGACGGTGCGGTCGTCGACCCAGCCTTCCGGCCGCTTTGTCTGGACCGTCGGGTTGAAGCCGCCGGGAAAGCCGCCTTCCAGGAGCAGGTTCGGATAGGTTGTAAGCAGTGCCTTGGTGCCGTCGATGGCGGCCTGCCGGTCGTAAGGCAGGCAGCCAAGCGCTGCCCAGGGCGCAATCGTGCCGTCATCGGGACCGAGTGGAGCGCCACGGGCAGCATAACCCAGCACCTTCGGGCTGCGGCCACCGCGCATGCGGCGCGTCGGCGGCGGGCCATCGCAAGCGGTAAAGCCCCAGATATCCTTGCTGTAGCCGACGAACTGGCCGGGATTGCGTTCCGCATAATCGCGCTGGACGTTGATGACGACCTGTGTGTTGCGGAAATAATCCCAGTTCCGCTCGGCCATCGGCTTGTCCTGGATGCCGCGGAAATCGATCCAGGCATGGGAGAAGAGATGGATGAAGAGCGGACCGGCGTAGAGGTAGGGCTGCTCATTGAAGATCATCCACGAATAGCTTGCCGTGAAGGCGTCATAGCTCGATTGTGGAATCGGATAGGTCGGTGACGCGAGCGCCAGCGTGTAGAGGATGATCGCTTCATCGAAGCCATGGTAGCGCCAGCGCAGGAAACCGGAAGAGGGCTTCCAGCCCATCGAGATACAATCGCCCTTGTTCAGCGCCCAGCGCCAGTCGACTCGCTCGTAGATGAATTTTGCGAGCGCGCGTATCTCGGTCTCGGTTTCACCCTCGCCGTCGAAATATTGTGCTGCGGTCAAAATACCGGCGATGAGCAGAGCGGTATCGATGGTCGACAACTCGCTATTCCACGCGCGGTTGCCGGTATCCACATGGAGAAAATGGTAGAAGAAGCCGCGATAGCCAGTCGCGTGGCGTTCCGTGCCCTGTTTGGCGTTGGCGAAGAAGTGCAACGTGTTGAATACACGCTCTGCGGCTTCCTCGCGGCTGACCCAGCCGCGCTCGACGCCAACCGGATAGGAAGAAAGCCCGAAGCCGACTGCGGCGATGCTGGCCGGGACGCCAGGGATCGACGTGTCCGGCACAAGGCCGTTTTCAGGATTGGAATATTTCAGGAAATACTTGAACGCTGAATGCTGCAGCCTGTCGACTAGCGCGGCATCAATGTCATCAATCCGTTGCAGCATGTGCTCCTGCCCGACTGTTCTATCGCCCCATGGTTCAACATGGTGGCTGCCCCCAAGCAAATCAAACCTTTTTGATTCGCAAGGATAAGAGAACACAAACGCCAGCGATTGGCGTTAATAATTCCCAGTGAAATAATATCTGGAATAAATGATATAAGCGATGCAGCAAAAGGGATTAAACCGCACCCTCGGATGCGGCCTGTTTCCTGCAATAGCTGTCTTTCTCAAACAGCCGCCTAAGCCTCCCGGACTAACTCAGGCGGCTTCGTCCATCCGTACCATATGGCCTGCCGCGACCTCGCGGTACTGACGCTTCGGAGGCACGTAACCCACGGGGCGGACGGGGCTTTTCAGTTCGTCGGTGCCGAGGTTGCGGCGGATACCGCGGCGAGCGGGATCAGGCACGGGAACGGCCGCCATCAGCTTCTTGGTGTAGGAGTGTTGCGGGTTGCGGAAGAGTTCTTCGCGCGGGCCGATTTCGACAATCTCGCCGAGATACATGACCGCAACGCGGTGGCTGACACGTTCGACGACCGCCATGTCGTGGGAGATGAAAAGGAAGGCGAGGTTGAGGCTCTGCTGCAGATCCATCAGCAGATTGCAGACCTGCGCCTTGATCGAAACGTCGAGGGCCGATACGCTTTCATCCGCGACGATGACCTTCGGATCGAGCGCAAGGGCGCGGGCGATGCAGATGCGCTGGCGCTGGCCGCCGGAGAATTCGTGCGGATAGCGCTTCATCATATCCGGCTTCAGGCCGACGCGTTCGAGCAGGTCGGCGGCCTTGTCGCGCGCCTGGGCGCGGGTGCCGAGGCCGTGTTCGACAATGGGTTCGGCGACGGCGGCCCCTATCGTCATGCGTGGATTGAGGCTCGCGAAGGGGTCCTGGAAGATCATCTGGATGCTGCGGCGCATCTGGCGCAGGCTGATCGCGTCGAGGTTCAGCACGTCATAACCGTCCAGGCTGACGGAACCGGCATTCGGCTGCACCAGGCGGGTGATCGAACGTCCGGTCGTGGATTTGCCGCAGCCGGATTCGCCGACGAGCGACAGCGTCTCGCCCTGGAAGAGCTCGAAGGAGACATCCTCGACGGCGTGGATGGCGCCCGTCTTGCGGCCAAGCAGACCGCCGCGGATGTCGAAACGGGTGACGAGGTTCTTCACTTCGAGGATCGGCGTTTTGCGGCGGTCGATGGTTTCGGCCACCTCCACCGGTTCGCGACGTTCGCCAGTCGCCGCATCGATAACCGGGAAACGCAGAGGCCATTTGCGGCCATCCATCGAGCCGAGGCGCGGCACAGCCGAGAGCAAGGCGCGCGTATAGGGATGTTTGCCGCGATGGAAAATGTCGTCCGTCGTGCCGGTTTCGACCGCCTCGCCGCGATACATGACGATGGTGCGGTCGGCGATCTCGGCGACCACGCCCATGTCATGGGTGATAAAGAGAACAGACATGCCCTCCTCTTCCTGCAGCACCTTGATGAGATCGAGGATCTGGCCCTGGATGGTGACGTCGAGCGCAGTTGTCGGCTCGTCGGCGATCA
The DNA here is from genome assembly GCF_056400025.1 of Rhizobium sp. 01L419. NCBI lineage: Bacteria > Pseudomonadati > Pseudomonadota > Alphaproteobacteria > Hyphomicrobiales > Rhizobiaceae > Rhizobium > Rhizobium sp. 01L419. Next base: position 259,870 of record NZ_JBFTSM010000009.1, on the reverse strand, counting down.
ACAGCTTCGGCCTTGATGCGAGCGCCATGGCGATCATCACACGCTGGCGCATGCCGCCGGAAAACTGGTGCGGATATTCGTCGAAGCGGGATGCGGCGTTCGGAATGCGCACCTTCTCCAAGAGGCGGACGGTTTCCGCCCGTGCGTCGGCCTTGCTGATATCGCCGTGGCAGGTGAGCGCCTCGGAGATCTGCCTGCCGATGGTGAAGATCGGGTTCAGGCTGGTCATCGGCTCCTGAAAGATCATCGCGGCATCCTTGCCGCGCACCGCGCGCATTTCCTTTTCGGAGAGCGAAAGAATGTCGCGGCCGTTCAACGTGATGCTGCCTTCGACACGGCTCGAGCCCTTGGCGAGCAGACGCATGATGGAAAGCGAAGTGACGCTCTTGCCGGAACCGCTCTCGCCGACGATGGCGACCGTCTCCCCCGGCATGACATCGAAGGAGACGTTGCGGACGACGGATTTCCATTCGCCGTCAGCGAGAAAGGAGGTCGTCAGGTTCTTCACGGAAAGAACCGGAGAGACGGATGCTGCGGACTGATCACTCATATCGTTCCCTTATTCTTATATGCCTGGTGGTCGGGCTTTCAGGTCTTCGGAGGCGTAGCGAAGGAGGCCGAGGGCCGCCCTTGCGCAATGCGCGCCGCTTCCAGCGCCGCGATCTTTTCATCGATCTCGCGCCTGTCAATCATTCCGTCAGGATTGGCTTTCGTCGCCATCGTCTCGGCGACATGCATGTAACGCTCCTGCGCCACCGCGTAGAGCCGGCGCAGTTCGGCGAGCGGATCCGGATGATCATCGGCGCGGATGCTGAACCAGGGATAATCCTGATCGCGGTAGACGAGGAGGGCGGCAGACTGCTTGCCACGCTTGTCACCGCCGGCATCCTCGCCGGCCTGCATGGCTTCGAGCAGGCGCTCGATGAAGGGCTTGTCCGTCGCCTTCCTGTAGATGGCAAGCGTCTCGGCAACGACCTCGGGACCGGCCAGCATATTGCCGGCAACGGAGACATTGTCGTCGATCAGATGGCCGGCCCAATCGATGCATTCGGTGCCGGTGAAGGCGGCGTTGCGGCCGTGAGCATCGATCAGGTGAAGCTGGCGCTGGTCACGGCCAGCATCACGACCGGTTAGCTCGGCGATGATCTCATCCGGTGCTTTGCCCTCGGCAAGCAGGGCAAGTCCGTCGGTGCCATAGAGCGGGCTGACGAAAGCCTGCGTGGCGACCGCGCCGATGCCGCCGCGGATATGCGGCACCAGCCCGCCGACCGCAAAGAAGCGGGTGGCGACGGCGATGCCGAGATAGCCGGTCTTGGGATCACGGGCGACGATGGACCAGGTCATGCTATCTCCCCACAGCATAGGCCTGCATGAGGCGTGGTGTGGCGGCTGCGCGCAGCAGTCCGTCGGCATCGCGGCGCGCGGCCGTCAGGCGGCCGATGGTCCAGGGCTCGGAGACCGTAAGGTCATGGCCACGGGCGCGCAGGCTGTCGAGCACGGCGGCGTTGAAATTGCCTTCCACCATCAGGCCACCCGGCTCACGCGTGCGCGGATAGAAGGAGCCGGGGAAATGCGAGGTGTGGAAGAGCGGCTGGTCGATCGCCGCCTGCAGGTTCATCTTGTGATGAACATAGCGCAGGAAGAAAGAAAGCTGCCATTGTTCCTGCTGGTCGCCGCCGGGCGTCCCGAAGGCGAGCGTCGGGCGGCCTTCGTAAAGGGCGAGCGAAGGCGTCAGCGTGGTGCGCGGGCGCTTGCCGGGGGCGAGCGAGGTCGGCAGACCTGGCTTCAGCCAGAACATCTGGGCGCGCGAATTCAGGCAGAAGCCAAGACCAGGAATGATCGGCGAAGACTGCAGCCAGCCGCCCGACGGTGTGACCGAGACCATGTTGCCTTCGCGGTCGATGACGTCGATATGCACGGTATCGCCGCGCTTTTCCGTCAGATGCGCCATGGTCGGTTCGTAGACCGCGCCTGTCTTGGAATCTGCGCCGAGCATCTCCATGGTTACATCGTATTGCTGCTCGAAGCCGGGCAGCTTTCCGGGACGCAGGTCGAAGGAGGCTTCGCCCGTTATGAGTTTGCGACGAGCGGTGGCGTAGGTATCCGACAGGAGATGGTCGAGCGGTATATCGGCGAAGTCGGGATCACCATAATAGATTTCGCGATCGGCGAACGCGAGCTTCATGGCTTCGGTGACAGTATGGACGAAATCGGCTCCATCCGACTCCATCGAGGCGATGTCCATGCCCTTGAGGATCGACAGAGTCTGGAGGAAGACAGGACCCTGACCCCAGGGGCCGATCTTGGCGACAGTCCAGCCGTGATAGTCGTAAGTCTTCGGCTCTTCGATCGTTGCCGACCAGTTGGCCATGTCATCCGCAGTCAGCACCGCCTTGTGACGGCTGCCGCTCGCATCGATCACTTCGGCGGTCTTCAGATAGTTTGCGATCCTTTCGGCGACGAAGCCGCGATAGAAAGCGTCGCGGGCGGCATCGATCTGTGCTTCGCGACCCTGCTTTGCTTCCGCCTCGGAAATAATGCGCTTCCAGGTCTCGGCCAGAACCGGGTTCTTGAAGTTGGAATTCGGTTCGGGAACGGAGCCGCCCGGAACCCAGGTCTGGTAGGACGTAGGCCATTCTTTTTCGAAGAACTCGGCGAGCCCGTTGATGGTGGCGGAAACGCGCGGCAGCAGCGGATGGCCGTTCTCGGCGTAGTAGATCGCAGGCTCCAGCACGTCGCGCACGCTCAGCCTGCCGTAGTCGCGCAGCATCAGCATCCAGCCATCGAAGGAGCCGGGAATGACGGTTGCGAGCAGACCGTCGCCGGGGATCAGTTTCATGCCTTCGGACGTGTAATGCTCGATGGTGGCGCCCGCCGGGGCAGGCCCCTGGGCGCAGATGACTTCGACCTTGTCCTTCTTCTTCGAATAGATGATCGCCGGCATGTCACCGCCGGGGCCGACGAGGTGCGGCTCAAGAATCTGCAAAGTAAAGCCGGTCGCAACCGCGGCATCGAACGCATTGCCGCCCTTTTCCAGGATGCTCATGCCGACGGCAGAGGCGATCCAATGCGTTGAGGTGACGACGCCGAATGTGCCCAGAATTTCGGGGCGGGTCGTGAATGCGGTCATTTCATATATCCTTTCGAAGAGTCACGCTTCGCGCGGATCGAGCGCATCGCGCAGGCCGTCGCCCAAGAGATTGAAACCGATAACGACGAGGAAGATGGCGATACCCGGCCACATCGCCATCCATGGTGCCTGGCTGAGGAAGTTCTTGGCAACGTTCAGCATCGAGCCCCAGCTCGGTGCCGGCGGCTGCTGGCCGAGGCCGAGGAAGGAGAGGCTGGCTTCGGCGATGATCGCGGTCGCAATCGTCAGTGTCGCCTGCACGAGGATCGGCGCGAGCACATTGGGCAGGATGTAGCGGGTGATGATGCTGAAGTGACGGAGCCCGATGGAGCGCGCACCTTCGATATATTCCTCGGTCTTCACAGCCAGCACCTGGCCGCGGGTCAGCCGCACGAAGATCGGCATGGCCGAAAGCCCGATCGCGATCATCGCATTGGTGAGGCTTGGGCCGAGGAAGGCGGCGAGGGCAATGGCGGTAATGAGGAAGGGCATCGCCAGGAAGGCTTCAGTGATGCGCGAGATCACCATGTCGATCCAACCGCCGAAATAGCCGGATACAAGGCCGAAGGGCACGCCGATGAGAACGGCGATCGCCACGGAAAAGACACCCGCCATCAAAGAGGCCTGAGCGCCCCAGATCATGCGAGAGAGGATATCGCGACCGAGGTCGTCTGTGCCGAACCAATGGGCGGCGGATGGCGCCTTGCGGATCGCCGACCAGCTTGTTGCGATCGGATCGGGAATCGGCAGAAGCGGTGCGATAATCGCAAGGATAGTGAAGAAGGCGATGATGGCGAGGCCGACGAGCGCGCCCTTGTTGGCTTTCAGCTTGCGCCACGCACGGTTCGGCGAACGTTGCTCGCTGGAGGCGACGGGTGCGGCTGCGACTTGATCGATTACGGTCATAGCGAGGCCCTCATGCGCGGATTGAGGAGGACGTAAAGCACGTCGGCCACGAGGTTCATCAGGATGAAGCCGATCGCGGTGCATATGACGACGCCCTGGACGACCGCATAATCGCGGTTGAAGACGGCATCGACGATGAGTTTCCCGAAGCCGGGAATGGTGAAGATCTGCTCCGTGAGAACGGCGCCGGCGAGAAGCTCGCCAAACAGCAAGGCGGTCAGCGTTACGATGGGCAGGACGGCATTACGGAAGCTATGCTCCAGTACCACGGAGCTTTCCGAAAGCCCCTTGGCACGGGCGGTGCGGATATAGTCGGCGCTCAGGACGCTCAGCATGGCCGATCGGGTGTGGCGCATGAGCGTGGCGGCGAGTGCATTGCCGAGCACGAAGGAAGGCATCAACATGGTTTCGAGCGAACGTAGCGGATTCGAGAAGAAGGGTTCGTAGCCCGAGGCTGGGAGCCAGCCGAGATTTACGGAGACCAACAGGATCAGCATGATGCCGAGCCAGAAATTCGGGATCGAAAGGCCTGATAGTGCGATGATGTTGGCGATATAATCGATGGCAGTGTTCTTCTTGACCGCCGCCAGAATGCCCATGGGAACGCCGATCGCGAAGGCGAAGATCATCGACATGATGGCGAGCTGGATTGTGACCGGCAACTTTTCGGCCACGAGTTCCAGAACCGGCTGGTTGGTGCGCAGGGAAATGCCGAGATCACCCTGAAGCGCAGAGCCCAGCCAGTAGAAGTACTGATAGGGGACTGGGTCGTTGAAGTGATATTTTTCGCGCAGGAATTCCAGCACCTGCGGGTCTCTCTCCTCGCCGGCCATGGCCAGAATCGGATCGCCGGGTAGAAGCTTCTGCAGCGAGAAGACGAAGACCGAAATGATCAGCAATGTTGGAATGGCGACCAGCAGCCGCTTGGCGATGTAACTGTACATGGGCGCTCCCGTAGCGTCGGGAGGACGCGGCAAAATCTGCCGCGCCCTCAGAGACTTGGCGTATCAGCCTTCTTTTTTCACGCCGATCAGGCGAATCATGCCGTCAGGCGAGGGGATGAAGCCGGAGACATTCTTGTGGAACGCCCAGCTCCAGGACTGGTGACCGATGAAGGTGATCGGCAGGTCCGCGTTGAGGATCACAGCCGCCGCATCATACTTCTGCTTGCGCACGGAATCATCGGTGGATTGACGAGCCTCGCTCAGCAGCTTGTCGACATCGGGATTGCAGTACTTGCTGTCATTCAGGCCGGCATTGCATGTGACGAACTGCTGAATGTTGCCGTCAGGATCGACGCGGCCAGACCAATCCGAGCGGCTGAGTTGGTAGTTGCCGGCGGTCTGCTCGTTGAGAAGGGTCGCAAATTCGGTCGCCTTCAGCGTTACGTCAAAGCCAGCCTCCGCGACCATCGACTGGATAATCTGCATCATCTGCATCGTGACCGGACCGTTCGCGACCATGATCTCTACGGGAACGCGGTCGTAACCGGCTTCCTTCACGAGAGATTTGGCCTTTTCGACATCGCGGGCCGGGACTGGGATATCCTTATCGAACCAGGGGCTGCTCGGCGGGAACGGCTGGTTGCCGGCAACGGCCGTGCCGTCATAAACGATCTGCATGGCGGCTTCGCGGTCGATGGCCAGCGAGAAAGCCTGTCTCAGGCGCTTGTCCTTGCCGAGCGGATTGTCAGCGCGCGCACCGTTGCCGACATTGGCGTAAATGCCGAGCCAGCCGGTATTGACGACATCCTTGTAGACGAGGTTCGAATCGGCTTTGATCGTCGCGGCGTCAGTTGCTGCGGGACGCTCGATCATGTCGAGATCGCCTGATTGCAGGTTAGCGAGGCGCACGGTCGTATCCGGGATCGGCAGGTAAGTGACCTTGTCGACGAAGACGTTGTCCTTGTTCCAGTAATCCTGGAACTTCTCGAGCACGATGCGATCCTGCTGGACGCGTTCGACAAATTTGAACGGGCCGGCGCAGACCGGATGGTCGCCGAACTTGGCGCCAAGTTCCTTCGCTGCCTTCGGCGAGACGATCATGCCGGCGCGGTCGGAAAGCTGGGCGAGAAGGGAGACGTCCGGGCTTTTCAGCGTGAACTTGACTTCGTATTCGCCGGTGGCCTCGACCTTGGCGACGGAGGCAAGCTCGCTCTTTCGACGGGATTCCGGCAGGGTGATGTTTCGCTCGATGGTAGCGACGACGGCCTCAGCGTTGAAAGGCGTCTCATCCTGAAATTTTACGCCCTGACGGAGCTTCATGGTGAGCTCCTTGCCATCGGCTGACCAGTTCCACTCGGTCGCAAGCTGCGGCACGATCTTCAAATCCGGCGAAACGTCGACCAGCTTGTCACACATCGCGGTGTAAACGATGCGGCCCACGAATGAGCGCGACTGAGCCGGATCGAGCACATCAGCGTCGTCCTGCAGGCCGATCTTCAGGTCGACCGCGAAAGCCGGAAACGCAAACAGCGCTGCCGTTGCAGCGGTCGTTAATAATTTGGCGAATTTCATTCCATTCTCCTCTGTTATGTTTTTGTTTCACGCTGTCGTTGGAAGCCGGCGAGTTATGGCTCCGCAGGTCTTCCTTCGCGTTCAGCTGGCCTTCTCGGCGCCCGTTTCACCGTGATCCAGCGAGGTGATGCGGATGAGGCTCTCCTGCAGGGTCAGCAGATGCTGGCGCATGGCCTCGCCTGCCTTGGCCGGATCGCGCGCGGCAATGGCGTCGACGATGGCCTTGTGCTGGCCATGCGTGACTTCACGTGTGCGGCTTATGCTGCGGGCGCGCTCGCGGATCATCTGCCAGGCGGGGTCCTGGCGTACGCGATTGATGACGTCGAAAATCGTCAGGAAGAACTGGTTGCCCGCGCACTGGGCGATCTGTCGATGCAGCGTACCGTCCCACAACTCGCGACCATCAGCATCGGTGCTCTCGTAGATCTTCTCTACCAGATCATACATGCGTTCGATCTCCGCCGCCTTGGCGCGCATGGCGGCAAGCTGGACGAGCTGCGGCTCGACGCGGAGACGCACCTCCATGATCTCCATGAAATCGGTTTCAGCGACGATGGAATCGACTTGACTGCTCCATTCGTCCGGCCGCTTGCCGGCGAAGGTGCCGGAGCCTTGCCGGCGCCATATGCGGTCTTCGGCTTCCAGCACTTCCAGTGCGCGGCGGATGGAGCGGCGGCTGACGCCGAGCATTTCGGAGAGGGTGCGTTCTGTCGGCAGCTTGCCGTCTGCGTCAAGACTATCCGATTGCAGGAGAGCTCTCAGCTTCTCCAGCGCATAGTTGGAATTGCCCTGCGTTTCGTCCATTGCCGCCCGAACCAATTTGATATTGGTTCAGTGCAAACCAAATTCGACCGATCGTCAAGCGCTTTTTTGTGCAGATAAATATCTGCCTGTTTTTTCGCCGTGCAGCATGGTTTTGCGGCAGATGCGAAGGCCGAATGCATGATTTCATGCGACCCGCGGCCTTATCGGGCGTGCCGAACCAAAAACGCAATTGGTACGACGCTTCAGCGCTTGGCGGATCGTGCGGACGGGAAGGTCTGCGGTTCGAAGGCAAAGTCCTTGTCGAAGGGGTAGGTCGGATGCTGCTTGCGCAGGCGCGGCAGGCGCTCGACGAACTGGTCGACAACGCCGGCCGAAAGCGCCATCAGGCTCGGATTGGCGATCGGCGCAAGTTCCGGCGAGAGATAGCCGGACTTGACCACGATGATTTTGGCCGTCTGCGGATCGAGGCCGAGGCGGGTGAAATCGACGATGTTATGGTAGGGGCGGCGTTTGGCCGAAAGCACCAGATCGATGCCGCGGATGGAAACGACGGCCTGGCGGTCGGCTGCATCTGCGGTCTCGTGCAGGAACTTCACAGTAAAGCGTCCTGTCAACGGCTTGCTGCCTTTGGTATCGAGCGAGGCGCCGACCGTCAGCTCCAACGCAGCACCCATACCGGCAGCATAGCAGGTGTCGGTGGCAGCCTTGTCCGCGATGCCGGCGAAGACCACGCCGGTGGCGCCCTTTGCAATCAGCTCGGCCAATACGTCGGCGCGATCGCCCACGCCGCCGCCAGTCGGATTGTCGCCGGATTCCGCAAGCACGACGGGGCCGGTAGGGCTGGCGATCGCCTTGGCGACGCACTCCTCGATCGAGCCGGTTTCGCAGCCGAAGATGAATTCTGCGCGCACCTCCCAATAGGCTTTTGCCAGACGTTTTGCCTCGCGCTCCAGAACCGCGCGGTCCGTGCCGGTCATGATGGCGGCAGCCGTGGCGCGGGGCTCGTCGGCCCAGACGTAGCCGACCATCAGCGAGGCATCCCAGACGCCGTCAAGCGTATCGATGCCGGGCAGTTCGGCATAGAGGCTCTTTGCCGGTTCATCGACGGTGCTGGTGCGTTCACCCGGCAGGACGACCGGGATCGGGGCCCACAGCAGGGTGGGCTTCACACCGGTCTTCAGGCTCTTCACCAGCATGGAGACCGAGCGGCGCATGGTTTCCTCGACATCGATATGGGGCGCGGTGCGATAGGTGGAGTACATGTCGAGCGCGTCGAGGATGCGCTGGGTGACGTTGCCGTGCAGGTCGTAACTTGCCGAAACCATGCAATCATCGCCGACGAGCGCGCGGGCCGCGCTGATCCAGTCGCCTTCCGCATCCTCCATGCCCTCGACATACATGGCGCCGTGCATGGCGAGATAGAGGCCGTCGAGCGGCAGAAGCTGTTTCAGGCGCTCGAGGAATTCGGCCTTGAAGGCCTCATAGGTGTGACGGGCGACCGGGCCGCCGGCAATCGCGCGGGCATGGATCGTCGGCAGGAATTCGGCATCGTAATCCCGAAGGAACGCAAAGTAGGGAGCGGCCAGCAGTTCCTCTCCGCGCACCACCCGGAAATCCTTCTCTTCGTTCAGGACGGGATTGTACGTGCTGCATTCGATGTGAATGCCACCGACGGCGATGCGCATGGGAACCTCAGCTTATATTGGGACCAATCAGAAAATTATGGGCGGCGATGCTGGCAGCCCCCCGCGCCCAGACGTCGCTATCGACGCGGCGGGTGCGGATTGGCGTCTGGCCGGCATAACGCGGGAGAACATTGGCTTCGATCGACTGTTGCACGACCGTGCCGAACAGGCCATCGAAGGAGCCATCGACGTGGGTGACGAGGATCATGCCGGGATCGTTCATCTGGATCAGATGCGAGATCGCCAGGCCGAGTGCTGCGCCGGCCTTGTGGATGATGGCGATCGCCTCGGCCGTGCCGTGCGAGGCTTCCTCTTCCAGTTCCGATAGCGAGGCGCATTTCAGGCCAGCGGTTCGCGCCATTTCCTTGATCGCCTTCATGGAAGCAATGGTATCCAGGCAGCCGCGCTTGCCACAGCGGCAGGGCGCGCCGCCCGGCTCTATCGTCGCATGGGCGATTTCGCCGGCGCCGCCATGATTGCCGCGATAGAGCCTGCCGTCGATGAAATGGGCGCAGCCGATGCCGTCTCCGAGTGAAACGACCGAGAAATTCGGCGTGTCGCGGGCAATGCCGAAGAGCTTCTCGCTGACGGCCACGGCCTTGGCGTCGTTCTCGATGAAGGTGTCGACGCCGCTCGCCTGACGGATGATATCGGCGAGCGGTACGTCCTGCCAGCCGAGCAGGGTGGATTGCACGCAGGTTGCCTGCTTTTCATCGACGAAGCCGGACAGCGCCACGCCAATGCCGGCAAGCTTCGAGCTTGCCTGCGGGTGGCCCTTCAGGATTTCCGGCAGGCAGTAGGCGATGGCATTGGCGATGACCTTGGGGTCGCGGGAATGGGGTAGCTGCTGACGGGCGATGATATTGCCGTTGAGGTCGCTGAGGATCATCGGCGCAGGATCTTCCAAAAGCGAGATGCCGATGAAGAAGGCGCATTCGGGTTTCAGGTCGAGCAGGACGGAGGGACGGCCCTGGCCGTAGACCGTTTCCGTTTCATGCAGCACGCCGCGCTCGATCAGCTCGCGGGCAATGCCGCTCATCGCCGCCTTGCTCAGCCCGATCGCGGCCGCAAGGTCGGTCCGGCTGAGGGGACCGGACTCGCTTATGACCCGCAGAAGCTCGCGCTGCGATGAGTTGAACATTCAATTCCTGACCCTGTTGCTTCTGATTTTGCCTTGACAATAAGTTCACAAAATGAACCAATCAATCAAAATAAATTACAAAAATTGATCAAGGCCGACCGAAAGGCGGCTTCAAGAATCAACAAGAGGGTGAACCAATGGAAATCATTCGCAAGAAATTTATTAGCACTCGCCAGTTTGCATTGAGCTGCGCCGTCGCCGGAGCGCTGTTTGTGCCGTTTTCCGCCTTCGCTTCCACGCTGACGGTCATGCAGACCGAAGCGCCGCGCTCGATGGATCCGGGCGATCAGACCGCGACGTTCACGGCCGCGGTTCTGGACCCGATGTATGAGGGGCTTCTCGCCCGCGCCAAAGGCCTTACTCTCCAGCCTGCGCTTGCTACGGAGTGGTCGAGCGACGATGCCGGCATCGTGTGGACCTTCAAGCTGCGCCAGGGCGTAAAATTCCATGACGGCACGCCGTTCGATGCCGATGCCGTGGTCAAGAACTTTACACGCCATCTCGACACCAAACGCGGTCTTGCCGCCAGCGGCCGTCTGCGCACCTTCATCGACAGTGTCAGCGCTGTCGATCCTTCCACGGTGCAGTTCAAGCTTAAAAAGCCTTATCCCGCCTTTCTCGCGCTTCTGACCACCGGCGCCTGCCTCATGGTCAGCCCGACCGCAGATGCTGCCGGCACGATCGGCAGCAAGGCAGTCGGCACCGGTCCCTACAAGCTGCAGGAATACAAGTCCGGCGAATATGTGCTGGAAACGAAGAACACTGATTGGTGGGGAGGCGCGCCGAAAGGTGCCGACGAGATCAAGTGGACCTGGACGGCCGAGCCGTCGGTCATGAACATGGCGCTGCAGACGGGTGATGCCGATATCGTCAATCCGCTGCCGGCCGCCTTTGCCAAGCAGCTCGCGGCCAACTCGGATATGAAGGTCAACAAGTCGGATGGTTCGGCAGTGTTCTGGGTTTCGCTCAACACCAAGCTGAAGCCGCTCGACGATGTGCGTGTGCGCCAGGCTCTGAACTATGCGACCGACCGGGACGGCCTCGTCAAGGCGATCATGCAAGGCAATGCGACGCCGGCAAATTCGCCGTTGGCGCCGGTCACGCCCGGCTATGAGAAGACGCTTGCGCCCTACACCTATGACGTCGACAAGGCGAAGAAGCTGCTCGCCGATGCCGGCTATCCCGATGGTTTCTCGATGACCACCATCGTGCAGGAGCCCGAGGCACGCATTGGCGAACTGCTGCAGGCCATGTGGGCGAAGGCCGGGGTGAAGCTTGACGTGCAGCGCATGGAAAGCGGTGTCTGGGCAAAGGCCGCCTTTGCTGATCCGGCCGGCAAGGCGGCTGCCAATACGGGTTCGGTGATCGCCTCCTGGTCTTCTGGCGTCAACGGCGCCGACCTGCAGTTCCGGCCGCTCTACTATTCGGCAAGTGCTTCGCCTGCCAGCGCCAATCTCGGCTTCTTCAGCGATCCGAAGCTCGATGAGTTGATCGACAAGGCAGCCTCTACGCTGGACGAGAAGGCGCGCAATGCGGTCTATGTCGATGCCCAAAAGGAGGTCAACGAGCAGGCGCCGCACGTTCTCCTCTATACGACGCAGGATCTCTATGCTGCCCGCGATAACGTGAAGGGTGCCTGGGTCATCCCGGGAGGCCAGGTCGTGGTCAAGGAAGCCACCAAGGACTGATGCGTATCCGGGCGGGCTGCGTATTGCGTCGTCCGTCCGATCACTGACAATGACGGTCCGATGAAAGCCTATATTCTCAAGAAGCTGCTCGCGTTGCCGCTGATCCTGATCGGCGTGTCGCTGCTCATCTTCATCGCCATCCGCGCGCTTCCCGGTGATCCGGCCCGCATGATGGCCGGCCCCGAAGCCACGCAGGAAGCGGTCGATAATATGCGGGCCCGGCTGGGGCTCGACCGCAGCATCGCCGAACAATATGGTTCGTTTGCCTATGGCGCCGTCAGGGGCGATCTCGGCATGTCCCTGAAGTCGAAGCTGCCTGTCGTCGATGAAATCGCCGAGCGGATGCCCTTTACGCTAGGCCTTGCGATCACCGCCTATCTGCTGGCGATCGCCATCGGTGTCCCGGCCGGCATGATCGGCGCGATCTACCGGCATGGCTGGCCGGACCAGGCCGTGATGTTGCTTGCCATCGCCGGCGCTTCCATCGCCAATTTCTGGCTGGCGCTAATGGCGATGAATACGTTCTCCGTCAGTCTCGGTTGGTTGCCGCTTCTCGGCGCGACCTCATGGAAGAGCTTCATCCTGCCGTCGATCACGCTCGCGGTGCTGCCGATGGCTGTCATCGCCCGCATGACGCGCTCCAGCATGATCGAGGTGCTGGCGCAGGATTATATCCGCACGGCGCGGGCCAAGGGTGTGGCGCCCAGCTCAATCTACTGGAGCCATGCGCTACGCAACGCGCTGATCCCGATCGTCACCATCGTCGGCCTGAATTTCGGCAGTCTGATCGGCGGCGCCGTCGTCACCGAATCGGTCTTCAACTGGCCGGGCATCGGTCGCCTGCTGGTCGATTCCGTGCGCTATCGCGACTATCCGGTCATTCAGGGTGTGACGCTGGTCGCTGTGACAGGCGTCATCGTCATGAATTTCCTGGCGGAAATGACGATCGCTGCGCTCAACCCGAAGATAAGGTTCGACTGATGGCGGTGAGCGAAGCGGAAAAGGTTGTGACCGGCAGCAGCGGCATGCGCCGCGCCTTGCGCTGGCTTGCGACGCATAAGGGCATCACTATCGGCGGCGGGCTGATCGGCATCATCGTGCTGATGGCAATCTTTGCGCCGCTCGTCACCTCGGCCGATCCCTATTCTCAGGATCTGCTTTCGACCATGCTGGAACCATCCTGGGAGCACCCCTTCGGCACCGATGACAATGGCCGGGATATTTTCGCCCGCGTGCTCTACGGCGCGCGTATCTCGCTTTTAGAGGTCGTCCTCAGCGTCGGGCTCGCCATCGTCGTCGGCGTGCCGCTCGGCATTGTCTCGGGCATGACCGGGCGCTATGTCGACCAGGCGATCATGTGGTGCATGGATATCCTCTTCGCCTTCCCGGGCATCGTGCTTGCCATCTTGATCGTCAGCGTGCTCGGCACCAGCCTGGTGAACCTGCTGATCGCCATCGCGATCTTTTCGGTGCCGGTCTATGCGCGGCTCAGCCGCAACCTGACGCTCGGCCTCAAGGCGATGGATTATGTCGAAGCGGCGATCTCGCTTGGCGTGTCGCGCCATCGAATCATGACGCATTACATCCTGCGCAACGCGATCGGCCCGATCATCGTGCAATCGACGCTGACGGCAGGCACGGTCATCCTGTCGGCCGCAAGTCTTTCCTTCCTCGGGCTCGGCGCGCAGCCGCCGCTTCCGGAATGGGGAGCGATGATGAGCGATGGCCGCAATTATCTCGGCCTCAACATCTATATGTCGCTCTTTCCGGGCCTTGCGATCATGGTCACCGTGCTCGGATTCAACATTCTCGGCGACGGCCTGCGCGACCTACTCGATCCGCGGAAATAGCCAATGTGGGGCGTAGTGAGCCGCACTTTTCATCTAATCGGTTGGGAAAGTTTTGAGAAACTGGAGCGGGCGAAGGGATTCGAACCCTCGACCCCAACCTTGGCAAGGTTGTGCTCTACCCCTGAGCTACACCCGCTCAATCCACACAGGTCCGGGGTAGTAAGTAGCGGACCGTGGGCGCCACCTTGCGGCGACGGGCGCTATATCGCCCAAACGATTTTCAAATGCAACAGGGAAATGACGGAAAAACGAAGAAAAGTTCGGATGGCGGAGAACCGGCTTCGGAAACGCCGCGAATGCGGGGCAACGCGTCGGTCCTGAAGATTGCCAAGCTCGCGAGGCGGACTTAAGCAGACAGTCCAATCTGCCTTACTCTTGTCTGATGGAATGATGATGACCGAAAACAAGCCCAAGACTCGCCAGGATCTTCTCGCCTTTCTCGATGGCCTCGGCATCGTCCACAGTACCAAGGACCATGCGCCCGTCTTCACGGTAGCCGAATCGGCGGCGCTGCGGGACGAGATCCCCGGCGGACACACCAAGAACCTGTTCGTGAAGGACAAGAAAGATCGTTATTTCCTGCTGACCGTGGAGGAAAATGCCGTCGTCGACCTCAAGCAGGTCCATACCATCATCGGCGCTTCCGGGCGCGTCTCTTTTGGCAAAGCCGAGAAGCTGATGGAATATCTTGGTGTCATTCCAGGCGCTGTGACCGCGCTCGGCGCGATCAACGATACCGGCAACAATGTCACCTTCGTGCTCGATGCGCATCTGATGCATGATGACATCGTCAACTGCCATCCACTCTCCAACGACGCGACGACTTCGCTCGCCAGCGCCGATCTGATACGATTCATGGAAGCGACAGGGCATAAGCCGCTTGTCTTGAAAGTGACGTCCTGACATACGATTTTAGCGCTATCAGAGAGACGCCGGCAGATCGGCGCGGCGGGAGATATCTATGAGCGGCAGCGACAATCCCTATAACGGCTCCTTCGGCAACCAGATGTCGGCAACGGCAAGTTTCGGCACGACACCGCAGCCTGCGGTGGAGGGCGGCCATATCAAGGACACGACGACAGCGAATTTCACCAAGGACGTTCTGGAGGAATCGCGCAACCAGCCGGTGCTGGTCGATTTCTGGGCGCCCTGGTGCGGTCCGTGCAAGCAACTGACGCCGGTGCTCGAAAAGGTCGTCAACGAGGGGCAGGGCCGCGTCAAGCTGGTCAAGATGAATATCGACGATCATCCGTCGATCGCCGGCCAGCTCGGCATCCAGTCCATTCCCGCCGTCATCGCCTTTGTCAACGGCCGCCCGGCCGACGGCTTCATGGGTGCGGTGCCGGAAAGCCAGGTCCGCCAGTTCATCGATCGCCTTGCAGGTCCTGCAGGCGCCGATCAGGCTGCTGAGATCGAGGGGGTTCTCACCGAAGCTGGCGAGTTGCTTGCTGCCGGGAACATCAATGAAGCGGGACAGCTTTATGGTGCCGTCATGCAGGCCGATCCGGAAAACACCAAGGCGCTTGCCGGCGTGGCCGAGTGCTTGATTGCGGCCGGTCAGCATGGTGAGGCCCGCCAGATGCTGAGCGAGCTGCCGGAAGAGCTTGCCAAGGATACCGGCATCCAGGCGGTTCTGAAGAAGCTCGACCAAATCGAAGAAGCCCGCAAGCTCGGCGATCCGATCGCCCTGGAACGCGAGTTGGCTCTGAACCCCGATCATCATGAAGCGCGCCTGAAGCTTGCCAAGATCCTCAATGTCGAAGGCAAGCGCGATGAGGCAGCCGAGCATCTGCTCACCATCATGCGCAAGGACCGCACCTTCGATGATGACGGTGCCCGCCGCCAGCTCCTGCAGTTCTTCGAGGTCTGGGGTTTCAAGGATCCGGCGACGGTTTCGGCCCGCCGCAAGCTTTCCTCGATCCTGTTTTCCTGAGTTTGCACCTCCGCCCTTGCGTTTTCAGACAAGGGCACCACATTTCTCGTCAGGGCGGACGCGTTAGACGCGCCCGTCGCAAGAGTGCGGGACCAGTCTTCATGCAAGTGGGCAATGCCAGATACCTGAAGCCCGGCGATCTACCGGACGAAATTGCTGTTTTCCCCCTGACAGGTGCGCTTCTCCTGCCTGCCGGGCAGTTGCCTCTCAATATCTTCGAACCGCGTTATCTTGCGATGTTCGATGCTGCGCTCACCGGAAACCGTCTGATTGGCATGGTGCAGCCGGCGCACGGCGAACATGAGGACAAGGCGCATGCGCCGGAACTTGCAGCTGTCGGCTGCCTTGGCCGGATCACCTCCTATGCCGAAACCGGTGATGGGCGTTATATCGTCTCGCTGACAGGCGTGTGCCGTTTCCGGCTGCTGGGGGAGCGATCGCACGGCCAGCCGTTCCGCACTTTCCGTATCGCGCCGTTCATATCAGACCTTTCGGCCGAAAACGAGGAGGATGCCGTCGACCGCAATGCGCTGCTGACGGCCTTCAAGGCCTATCTCGACGCCAACAAGCTGGAGGCGGACTGGGAGAGCGTGGAGCGCGCCAGCAACCTTACCCTCGTCAATTCGCTCGCCATGATGTCGCCCTTCGGCCCGGCCGAAAAGCAGGCGCTCCTTGAGGCGCCCGACCTGAAGACCAGGGCGGAAACCCTGATCGCCATTACCGAAATCGTGCTCGCTCGCGTTTTCGGCGATTCCGACACCGTGTTGCAGTAGAGGCGCCGTGGACGAAAAGCTGAGCCGGGTCGATCCCAAACTTCTCGAACTTCTCGTCTGCCCGCTCACCAAAGGGCGGCTTTCCTATGACCGCGAGCATAATGAGCTGGTTTCGGAAAAGGCGCGGCTTGCCTATCCGATCAGGGACGGCATTCCGATCATGCTGGTTTCGGAAGCGCGCACGCTCGAGGACTGATTTCTAGAGAATTTCTTTGTTTTTATGCAATTCCAAAACCGCTGCACCCTTTGCTGGAATTGCTCTCATTTCAAATCGTTTCGCCTGAGAGCAGTCGCGGATTGTCCTTGGCTGTCGTTCCCGCAGCCTGGCCGATGAAGAAGGACTTCAGACCGGGCAGGCGATCGACGATGCCGAGGCCGAAGTCGCGGGCGATGCGGATCGGCGCCATATCGTTGGAAAAGAGCCGGTTCAGCACATCGGTCGTGACGCCCATGCGGAAGGTGTCGAAACGGCGCCAGCTCTGGTAGCGCTCGAGAATGTTGATGGCGCCGATATCCAGGCCGAGGCGATCAGCTTCCACGATGGTTTCGGCAAGTGCCGCCACATCCTTGAAACCGAGATTGAGACCCTGGCCGGAAATCGGATGGATGCCGTGTGCGGCATCGCCGGCAAGCGCGAAGCGCGGTGCGACGAAGGAGCGTGCGAGTGTCAGGCCAAGCGGAAAGGCGCGCTTGTCGCCGACGACCTTGAGAGTGCCGAGCTTGTGGCCGAAGCGGCGCTCCAGTTCCTCCTCGAAAACCAGATCGTCGGCGGCAACGAGCCTGTTGGCATCGTTCGTCCGCTCGGTCCAGACCAGCGATGACCGATTGTTGCGTAGCGGCAGGATGGCGAAGGGGCCGGAGGGCAGGAAGTGCTCTTCGGCGCAGCCATTGTGCGGGCGCTCATGCTCGACGGTTGTGACGATGCCGGACTGACCATAATCCCAGGTGACGGTCTTGATGCCGGCAAAGTCGCGCAGCCTGGAGCGCACGCCGTCGCAGGCAACCAGCAGGCGCGATTGCAGCGTGCTGCCGTCGGACAGGCTGACCTCGATATTGGTATCACCGGTCGTCAGGCCCGTGGCGCTGAGGCCGTGGCGGATCTCGATGCCGAGTCGTTCGCAGACGCCGCGCAGCGCGCCGACCATGACGACATTGGGGATCATGTGGGCAAACGGCCGGCCCTCGGCCACTTCGCCGTCGAAGGTCAGGAAAATCGGACGGACGGGATCGGACATCTTGGAGTCGGTGACGATCATCTTGGTGATCGGCTGGGCCTCCGGCTCGATCTCGGCMCAGATGCCGAAGACCTCAAGCATCTTCGTTGCAGCGGCGATGATGGCGGAGGCGCGCATGTCTTTCTGCCAGACATGTTCGGGTGCGGCTTCGACGACGGCGACGTCAAGGTGAGGTGCAGCCTGCTTGACCGCCACTGCCACGGACAGGCCGACATAACCTCCGCCCACAACCAGCAAATCCAGCATCATCCGCTCCTGTTACTTTCTACGATCAGATGCGATCTATATAGATCATCACACTGCCACTTCCTACCGCCGGGAGCCGAACAAAATGACGGAGCAAACGGACAAACCCACCGCTATGGAAACGTTGATTTCGACGCTCGATATCGAGCCGATCGAGGTCGATATCTTCCGAGGCCGCAGCCCGCAGGTCGGCTGGCAGCGGGTGTTCGGCGGACAGGTGATCGCGCAGGCGCTGATGGCGGCTCACCGGACCGTCGATGATGAACGTTTCATTCACTCTCTGCATGCCTATTTCATGCGTCCTGGCGATCCCTCCGTGCCGATCATCTATCAGGTCGAGCGTATCCGCGACGGATCGAGCTTCAATACGCGCCGGGCCGTCGCGATCCAGCACGGCAAGGCGATCTTTGCGCTGTCGGCCTCGTTCCAGGTGGAAGAGGCGGGCTTCGATCACCAGATCCCCATGCCATCAGTGCCGATGCCGGAAACGCTGCTCGGCGAACAGCAGATCAAGGAACAGTATCTCGCCCATGCGCCGGCGGCAGTGCGCAAATATTGGGAGCGCGAAAGGCCGATTGAAATCAGGCCGATCTCGCTCAAGCATTATTTCACCCCCGAGAAGCTCGAGCCGCGTCAGGATGTCTGGGTTCGCGCCACTGGTCCCGTGCCGGACAGCCGGCTTTATCAGGCTGCCGTACTTGCCTATCTCTCAGACATGACGCTGCTCGATGCATCGCTGCATGCCCATGGAACGTCCATCTTCGATCAGAATTTACAGGTCGCAAGCCTTGACCACGCGATGTGGTTTCACAGGCCGGACAAGCTCGACGACTGGCTGCTCTACACGCAGGACAGTCCATCGGCCTCAGGCGCCCGAGGATTGACCCGTGGCAGCCTGTTTACGCGATCCGGTGTCCTGATCGCCTCGGTGGCGCAGGAGGGCCTGATTCGGAAAAAGGCAAATGAATAAATAGTAGGCATCTTTATAAATTTGCGCATTATTTGTGCGCTTATTGGCCCATCATCTGCCTGTTTATTGGCGTTCTCAATTATAATCTTTATATTTCAATAACTTATAGACTGTCACGAATCTGGCACGTCCTTTGAATGTCTATCGCCGGTCGCTGTTGAAGAAACAGTCAGCGGCAAGGAGAGTCGGCTCCGCGCCGAGGGATAACGAAGGATGGGAAACCAGATGAAAATTGTGATGGCCATTATCAAGCCGTTCAAGCTCGATGAGGTCCGCGAGGCCCTCACGGCGATCGGTATTCAGGGCCTGACCGTAACCGAAGTGAAGGGCTACGGTCGTCAGAAGGGACACACTGAAATCTATCGCGGTACTGAATATGCAGTCAGCTTCCTGCCGAAGCTCAAGATCGAAATCGCGGTCGCATCCGAAATCGTCGACAAGGCGGTAGAGGCCATCGCAGCATCTGCCAAGACCGGCCAGATCGGCGACGGCAAAATCTTCGTCTACTCGATCGACCATGCCGTGCGCATCCGTACGGGCGAAACCGATTCAGAAGCGCTGTAAAAAGAACGGCAGATCAAGGAGCTATTTCCCATGTCAATTTCGAAGTTTTCCTCTAACCTGACGCGACTTGGCGCGCTTTCCGCCGCTCTGCTGGCGCCGGTCGTTGCCTTCGCGCAGGAAGCCGCCCCGGCAGCTGCCGATGCTGCAGCCGCCGCTCCAGCCATGACGATGGATAAGGGCGACAACACCTGGATGCTCATTTCCACGGTGCTCGTTCTCCTGATGACCATCCCGGGCCTGGCGCTGTTCTACGGCGGCCTCGTCCGCGCCAAGAACATGCTGTCGGTTCTCATGCAGGTCTTCATGATCACGGCCGTCGTCATGATCATCTGGGTCACCTACGGCTATTCGCTCGCCTTCACGGATGGCGGCTCGCTGAACAGCTTCGTCGGCGGCTTCTCCAAGGCTTTCCTTGCCGGTGTGACGCCGTCTTCGCTCGTCGAGACCTTCTCCAAGGGCGTGGCCATTCCGGAACTCACCTACATCTGCTTCCAGATGACCTTCGCCTGCATCACGCCGGCCCTGATCGTCGGCGCCTTTGCCGAGCGTATCAAGTTCTCGGCCGTCATGCTCTTCGTCGTCCTTTGGGTCACCTTCGTCTACTTCCCGATGGCGCACATGGTCTGGTTCTGGGGCGGCCCGAGCGCCTATAGCGGCCCGTCCGGTCTCATCTTCTCCCTCGGCGCGATCGACTTCGCAGGCGGTACGGTCGTTCACATCAATGCCGGTGTCGCCGGCCTGATCGGCGCCATCATGCTCGGCAAGCGCACGGGCTATAAGAAGGAAATCATGGCTCCGCACTCCATGACCCTGACGATGGTCGGTGCCTCGCTTCTCTGGGTCGGCTGGTTCGGCTTCAACGCCGGCTCCAACCTCGAAGCCAACGGCTATGCATCGCTCGCAATGATCAACACCTTCGTCGCAACGGCTGCTGCCGCTGTTTCCTGGTGCATCGTTGAAAGCTTCACCCGCGGCAAGGCTTCCATGCTCGGTGCCGCTTCGGGTGCCGTTGCCGGTCTCGTTGGCGTTACCCCGGCTGCCGGTTTCGCCGGGCCGATGGGCTCGATCGTTCTCGGTCTCCTCGTCTCACCGGTCTGCTACTTCTTCGTCGACGTCGTGAAGAACAAGTTCAACTATGACGACTCGCTCGATGTCTTCGGCGTCCATTGCATTGGCGGTATCTTTGGCGCCATCGGCACCGGCATTCTCGTCAACCCGGCTCTCGGCGGCGCTGGTATCGTCGACTATTCGACGCCCGACTTCGCAGCCACTTATCTGGGCACGGGTGCACAGGTCTTCAATCAGCTCAAGGGCGTACTGATCACGATCGCCTGGTCGGGCATCGGCTCGGCGATCCTCTACAAGATCGTCGACGTCGTCATCGGCCTGCGCGTTCCGGTCGAAGCCGAGCGCGAAGGTCTCGACCTCGCAACGCACGGCGAAGCCGCTTACCACTCCTGATCACAGGGTTTGCGGCGCCCGGCACAAGGGCGCCGCTGAACAGCCCGTCGCGGCCTATCCAACAATAAGCCGCTCTTGGCCCGGACCTTCCAAGGTTCGGGCTTTTTTCTTTTTAGCGATCCGCCATATGCATGGTTAACATCGCTTTAACCCCGCTCTGATTAGGTGGAGCGGACGCATTTGGCGCGGCGAAGTATTGGCGATTCGCGTGCCCTCAGGCATTGGACGGGTTAGAACATGGCAAGAAGCACGTCGCCGGCAATGGATGGCCGTCCTGACCGGTTCTCCTTCTCGGCATTCATGCTGCGGCAGATCCAGGCTCTCATCGGCTTTGCGATCTTCCTGCTCTTAGCGCTCGCGGTTGCAGCACTTGCGACCTGGAACGTCACCGATCCCAGCTATTCCTACGCTACCGGCAACCTGCCGACCAATGTGCTCGGTTCTAGTGGTGCTGCCTTTGCCGACGTCGCCATGCAATTCCTGGGGTTGGCAAGCGTCGTTGGGATGCTGCCGATCGTTGCCTGGGCGCTGGCGCTGATTTCCGGCCGCCGCATCAGCCGCATTCCGGCGCGCGCCGGAGCCTGGCTTGCCGGCACAGTGTTTTCCTCCGCCGTCATCGGCTGTTTCCCGCCTCCGCTCACCTGGCCGATCCCGAACGGCATCGGCGGCGTTATCGGCGACATGATCCTGCGTTTTCCTGCACTCTTCGTCGGCGCTTATCCGACAGGTGTCTTCGCCACCGCCGTCGGCTGTATCTTCGCCGTTCCGACCGCGTGGATGATGCTCTTTGCTGCCGGCATCGTCGGTCGCACCGAGCTCGATGAGGAGGACGAAGAAGAGGAGTATGTCGATACCCGCAGCAAGGTGCGTGTCGTCGGCGATGAGGACGAGGACGATGACGGATCCCGCTGGATGGCCTTTAGCGGCGCCATGACGCATGCCTGGTACATGAACCAGGCGCGTTTCCGAAGGCTTTTCGGTATGGGACCGCGTAAGCGCCGCCAGAGCGATTTCGAATCGCCCTATGATTTCAACGACGACGAATTCGGTACGCTGAACGAGCCGGTGCGCGCCAAGCCCGCAGCGCGGGGCGAACGGATGGATCCCTCCATGGACCCGCGCGCCGCATCTGGCCGCCGGGTCGTCTCGGCTCCCTCCGTCTCTCTCAACGACGATGACGATGAGGACGACGATCCGCCGTTCGACACCGATATGCCGCCGCGTCCGGCCGATATCCTGCCGGACGACGACGATGATTGGACGATTCGCGCGCCGGCAAAGTCGGCCGGTAAACCCGAACCGCGCGTTATTCCCGCCTCGGCCCGTCCGAAGCCCGGCGCCCGCGTCGAACGCGAGGCGCAGGGTTCGTTCATCCGGCCAGAAGGTTTTCAGCTTCCGTCCATGCATCTGCTCGCGGAACCCAAGAATGTGGTGCGCGATTCCACGCTCTCGGCCGATGCCTTGGAGCAGAATGCCCGCATGCTGGAAGGCGTGCTGGAGGATTTTGGCGTCAAGGGCGAGATCATCCACGTCCGGCCGGGCCCGGTTGTCACCCTCTACGAGTTGGAGCCGGCTCCCGGCATCAAGTCGTCCCGTGTCATCGGCCTTGCCGACGATATCGCCCGCTCGATGAGCGCGATCGCCGCTCGTGTCGCCGTCGTGCCGGGCCGTAACGCAATCGGTATCGAACTGCCGAACCAAACGCGCGAAACCGTTTATCTGCGCGAGCTGATCGGGTCACGCGACTTCGAAGGCTCCAAGGCGAAGCTCGCAATGGCGCTCGGCAAGACGATCGGCGGCGAAGCCGTCATCGCCGATCTCGCGAAGATGCCGCATCTGCTGGTGGCCGGTACCACCGGTTCCGGTAAATCCGTTGCCATCAATACTATGATCTTGTCTCTGCTCTACCGCATGACGCCGGAGCAATGCCGACTGATCATGATCGACCCGAAGATGCTGGAACTCTCCGTCTATGACGGCATTCCGCACTTGCTCTCGCCTGTCGTGACCGATCCGAAGAAGGCTGTCGTGGCGCTCAAGTGGACCGTCCGCGAGATGGAAGAGCGCTACAAGAAGATGTCGAAGATCGGCGTGCGCAACATCGATGGCTTCAACACGCGCGTCGAGCAGGCGCTTGCCAAGGGCGACACGATCTCGCGCACCGTGCAGACCGGCTTCGACCGGCAGACGGGCGAAGCGGTCTACGAGACAGAGGAATTCGACCTGCAGCCGATGCCCTATATCGTCGTCATCATCGACGAAATGGCCGACCTGATGATGGTCGCCGGCAAGGATATCGAAGGCGCCGTGCAGCGCCTTGCGCAGATGGCGCGCGCCGCAGGTATCCACGTCATCATGGCAACGCAGCGTCCGTCGGTCGATGTCATCACGGGCACGATCAAGGCAAACTTCCCGACCCGTATCTCCTTCCAGGTGACCTCGAAGATCGACAGCCGTACGATCCTTGGCGAGCAGGGTGCAGAACAGCTGCTCGGCATGGGCGACATGCTCTATATGGCAGGTGGCGGCCGCATCCAGCGCGTCCACGGCCCGTTCGTGTCAGACGTCGAGGTCGAAGAAATCGTCTCCTACCTGAAGACGCAGGGTTCGCCGCAATATCTCGATGCCATCACTGCCGATGACGACGAGGATGGCGAGTATGGCGGCGGTCCAGCCGGCACGGCAAATCTTGCCGATTCAGAAGATCCCTACGATCAGGCGGTCGCCATCGTCCTGCGGGACGGCAAGGCATCCACTTCCTATGTCCAGCGCAGGCTGGGCATCGGCTACAACCGCGCTGCCTCGCTTGTTGAACGCATGGAGCAGGAGGGCATCATCGGCCCTGCCAACCATGCCGGCAAACGCGAGATCCTCGTGCCGACCGACGGAGATATCCTCGACCGCTGACGACGGAAAATTTGACGGCGCAACCCATCCGGTGGAAACCCTGGGGCACGTAATTCGTTACCTTTCACCGGGCAATCGCGGCGCCTTGAAGACGCCGCCTTTCGGCGGCATTCAGATTGCATACAGGAGGTTCAAATGACCAACTCCGCATCCATCTTTTCCGGCCTGCCGGTAACCCGCCGCGAGGTCCTTGGCGTCTTTGCCGCTGCCGCCGTTGCAAGCGCCGTTCCGTTTCCCGCTTTCGCCCAGGCGGCAGCCCCTGCCGCCAACAGCGTCACGGCACAGGCCATTGCCGATCATTTCTCCGCTGTCGCCACCATGCAGGGCGAATTCGTGCAATTTGGCCCGCGCGGCGAACAGACGGGCGGCAAGTTCTTTATCCAGCGCCCGGGCAAGCTGCGTTTCAACTATGACGATCCGTCGCCCATGCGCGTCATCGCCGACGGGAGAAACGTTGCCATCGGCAATGTGAAACTGAAGACCTGGGATCTTTATCCGCTCTCCAAGACGCCACTCAGCCTGCTGCTTGCTCCCCATATCGATCTCTCCGCCGGCATGGTGAAGGGCGTAAAGGAAGAGTCGGATCTGACGACGATTTCGCTCGGCAACAATACGGTGTTCGGCAACTCGACCATCACCATGATGTTTGACCCGAAAACCTATGACCTGCGTCAATGGACGATCACAGACAATCAGGGCAAGGATACGTCCGTGATGATCTTCAACGTCAAGACCGGTATGGCCTTCGAGGATCGCGTCTTCCGCGTGCCCTATGAGGATATCAAGGGCACTTCGGCAAACCGCGACTAAAGCGCTGTGCGTCCATTCTCCATTCGGACGCACAGAGCGCTCTACCTCTTCTAAGCCTGATGCTGTGACGCTTTTCAGTTGATCGCCGGCCGGTTTTGTCTGCGACCGGTTTTCTCGCTACTGCCTTTGCTCTAAAGCCTTTTCAGAGGGATCTGAAAGGGCATGGCATGAGCTTCTCAATCACCACCTGGAATATCAATTCGGTGCGCCTTCGCATGCCGATCGTCGAGCAGCTCGTGCTGAAGCACAGGCCCGATATCCTCTGCCTGCAGGAAACCAAGGTTACGAACGATCTCTTCCCGCTCGCGCCGCTGCGCGCCATGGGCTACGAGCACATCATCATCCACGGCCAGAAGGGCTATCATGGCGTTGCCATTGCCTCCCGTGTGCCGCTGACTGAGGATCACCGGCAGGATTACTGCAATGTCGGCGATGCGCGCCATATTTCGGCGGTCTTCGAGCGCGGCAACCGGCGTATCCGCCTGCACAATTTTTATGTTCCTGCTGGCGGCGACGAGCCGGATCGTACGATCAATCCGAAATTCGGCCATAAGCTCGATTTCATAGAGGAGATGAAGAACCTCAAGGCGAGCGCCGAGCCGAACACGTCAGCCATTCTCGTCGGTGATCTCAATATTGCACCGCTGGAACACGATGTCTGGTCTCACAAACAGCTTTTGAAGATCGTCAGCCACACGCCCGTCGAAACCGATGGGCTGCTCGAGGTGATGAAGCGTGGCGGCTGGCACGATCTCATGCGCCAGCATGTGCCTGCCAACGAGAAGCTTTACACGTGGTGGAGCTACCGCGCGAAGGATTGGGAAGCCGCCGACAAAGGCCGACGTCTCGACCATATCTGGTCCTCGCCAGATCTAGGTCCGCATCTGCAGTGCATCGAGGTGCTGAAGGAAGCGCGCGGCTGGGATCGGCCGTCCGACCATGTGCCGGTGACTGTGCATCTCAATCTCTAAGAAAGCTCAGCTGAAGCGGCTAAACTGGCTTGCGGCCTGAGCAGCAAGATCGGCGATGCTGTCGCGGATACGGTTTTCCATAATGCGCGCCGCCGACGGATATTCCTCGATCAGACGATGGAACAGCGCCCGGGTGATGCGGATGATGCCGGTATCCTCGCGTGCGATTGCCGTGAACTTGCGCTCCACCAGCGTGATCAGCGCCAGTTCCGAGATCAGCGCTCCGGGGCCGGCGATGGCTTCGGTCCGGCCCATGCCGTCGGAGCCTGTCACGCTGAGTTCCAGGCTGCCACTGGTGATCACATAGGCGCTTTCGGCGGGCGAGCCCTGACGAAACAGCATCTGCCCGGCAGCGATCACGCGTCGGTCGGCGCCGAAGGCGATCAGCCGCAGCTGGTCGTCGTTCATGTCCTTGAAGAGCGGAAGCTGCGAAAGCAGATGAATATCGTCGGAAAGAGACATTCTACGGGATGATCTTGTAGCCGCCGTTCTCCGTCACGAGGATCTCGGCGTTGGACGGATCACGCTCGATCTTCTGGCGCAGGCGGTAGACGTGGGTTTCCAGCGTATGGGTCGTGACGCCGGAATTGTAACCCCAGACTTCTTCCAGCAGTACGTCGCGGGTGACGACCTTCTGTTCGGCTCGGTAGAGATAGCGGATGATCGCCGCTTCCTTCTCCGTGAGCCTGATCTTTTGGCCGTTGTCGGTCGTCAGCAGCTTCTGGCTCGGCTTGAAGAGATAGGGGCCGACCGTGAAGGTGGCGTCCTCGCTCTGCTCGTGCTGGCGAAGCTGCACACGGATGCGGGCAAGCAACACGGCGAAACGGAAGGGCTTGGTGACGTAGTCGTTGGCGCCGGCCTCAAGGCCGAGGATCGTGTCGGAATCCGTGTCGTGGCCGGTCAGCATGATGATCGGCGCCTTGAAGCCGCCCTTGCGTAGCAGTTTCACCGCCTCGCGGCCGTCCATATCAGGCAGACCGACGTCCATGATCAGCAGATCGACCGGGTTGGAGCGGGCGGCCTGGACCCCCTTGCCCGCGGTCGCTTCCTGCAAAACCGTGAATTCCTCATACAACGACAATTGCTCCGTCAGCGTCTGGCGAAGGTCGTCGTCGTCATCCACCAGAAGAATGGTGCGTGCGGTCATGCGGGTGCGTCCTTGCGTTCTGTCAGATACTCCTACGCCAAATTCCGCATTTGGCAAGGATTGCTGGTCTGCGGTTGCCGCTCGGGGCCTGATATGATTTCAATCGAAGCCCAAGGCAATTCAACAACATGCGAGAAAGATGGAAAAAACAAGGCGAGAGCGAAGCGACAGGCCCTCAACGCTCGTTGTGCGGGCGGCACCGGGCAAAACAAGCAGGGCCATCGTCCGTTTTGGCCCACTTGTATTGCCAGCCGCGATCGGCCTTAGCGGCCGCACCGTGACAAAACGGGAAGGCGACGGAGCAACGCCGATCGGCAGCATGCGGCTTCTCTACGGCTTCCGGCGCGGCGAGCGAAACGGTCATCTTGCCTCGGCGCTGCCCATCAAGCGCATCCGCACCGGCATGCTGTGGTGCGATCAGCCGGACAATGCGAACTACAACCGGCCGGTTAAGGCACCGTTCAAGTCAAGCCACGAGGAGATGAAGCGGAAGGACGGACTCTATGATATCTGCCTGGTGCTCGACTGGAACGTAACGTCACGGGCGCGCAACCGCGGCTCGGCGATTTTCTTCCATCTCATCCGGCCGGGATATGAGCCGACCGCCGGCTGTGTTGCGATCAGTGCTCGCGACATGCGCCGCATCCTGCCCTACCTCAGAAAGGGAACGATCCTTCGCGTTGTCTGATTGTATTGCGGTCTCTCTGTCCTATATGGATTTTCGACCGGACGCGCAGGCTGCAATGCGTCCAGGGAAACCCGCCGCGCGGGTTCAAATCATGCCCTTATCCAATTCGTGCCCATCGAATTCAGTCTTGGCCAATCTTCAAACTTACGGAGATATATTGTGACCACTCAGCCCATCATCACTTTCCATGACGGACATTCCATTCCCCAGGTCGGTCTCGGCGTCTGGCAGACCCCGCAGGATATCGCGGCTCCGACCGTGCGCACCGCACTTGCCGCCGGTTATCGCCATATCGACACCGCTTCCGGCTATGACAATGAAGAGGGCGTCGGGGAAGGCATCCGGTCGGCAGGTGTCGACCGCAAGGATATCTTCCTTACCACGAAGCTGCGCAATACCGACCAGGGTTATGACAATGCGCTGCGTGCCTTCGAGGTCAGCCTGAAAAAGCTCGGCAGCGAGTATATCGATCTCTATCTCATCCACTGGCCATCGCCGCATCGCGGGCTCTACCGCGAAACCTGGAAGGCTTTCGTGCGCCTGAGGGAGGAAGGCCGCGTGCGCTCCATCGGCGTATCGAACTTCTATCCTGACCATCTCGATCACATCATCGGCGATACCGGCGTGGTTCCCGTCATCAACCAGATCGAGCTGCATCCCGACTTCCAGCAGAAGGCGGCGCAGGAAGCGCACAAGAAGCTCAATATTGCTACCGAATCCTGGAGCCCGCTCGGTCAGGGTCGCTTCATCTCCAATCCGGCCATCGGTCAGATCGCGGCCAAACATGGCAAGACGCCCGCTCAAGTCATCATCCGCTGGCACATCAATACCGGCCTCGTCGTCATCCCGAAATCGGTGACGCCGTCGCGCATCGAGGAGAACTTCAAGGTATTCGATTTCAAGCTCGACGGTGACGACATGGCTGCTATCGCCAAGCTTGACAATGCAGGCGCCCGCATGGGGCCGGACCCCTACACCGCGACCTTCTAAACGCTGTAAAACAAAGCTGCGGCTGTCACGTCGACAGCCGCCGTCTCGAACGCAGTCTAATAATTGCAATATTGCGAGCCGTTGGTCGGTGTGAATCCGTAGCTGCAGGTGTTCCGCAAGCGAGGCTGCGACTGGATCGAACCGGTGTAATCCCTATTTCCGCGGAATGCCTGAGGTGGATACCAGTATCCATCCGATGCCCGCCGATATCCCGTACGCTGCGTTTTATAGCCGGGATAGCCGTTCATGTATCTTTGCCCTGCCTGCGCGAGATGCACGATGCCGGCAATAGCGGGCGGTTCTGCGTAGAGTGGAGCAGCGATGCCAGGACCAACCGGCGCCATTGAGGCAAAGGCGGCGAGGGCAATCGGCAGGACTGCCAATAATCTCTTTCCCATTGATCAATCTCCCCAGCGATATCAACTCAAACGCTCATCCCGGGAGCGCAGATTCAATCACACACACAAGCGGCGGGCCAAGTCGATTATCCGAAAGGGTGAAATTCGATCAAAAGAGCGTCATTGCTATGCCATTGAAATAAAACGCCCGGTGCGGGTGCACCGGGCGTTTTTCATGTCAGATGTGCAAGAGCGATCAGTTCCACTCGCGGATATCGACGAAGTGGCCGGCAATCGCGGCTGCGGCGGCCATGGCCGGCGAGACGAGATGCGTGCGGCCCTTGAAGCCCTGACGGCCTTCGAAGTTGCGGTTCGACGTCGAGGCGCAGCGCTCGCCCGGCTTCAGGCGGTCGTCGTTCATGGCGAGGCACATGGAGCAGCCCGGCTCGCGCCAGTCGAAGCCGGCAGCCTTGAAGATCTTGTCGAGGCCTTCCTGCTCCGCCTGTTCCTTCACGAGGCCGGAGCCCGGAACGATCATGGCGTTGACGGTCGAGGCAACGGTCTTGCCCTCGACGACCTTGGCGACAGCACGCAGGTCTTCGATGCGGCCATTGGTGCAGGAGCCGATGAAGACGCGGTCGATGTTGATGTCGGTCATCGGCGTGCCCGGCTTCAGGCCCATATAGTCCAACGCACGCCACTTGGAGGTGCGCTTCGTTTCGTCCTGGATATCGTCAGGGTTCGGTACGATACCCTGCACGGAAATCACGTCTTCGGGCGAGGAACCCCAGGAGACGATCGGCGGCAGGTTGGCGGCATCAAGCACGACGACGCGGTCGTAATGCGCGCCTTCATCGGTCTGCAGCGTCTTCCAGTAGGCAATCGCCTGTTCCAGCGCCTCGCCCTTTGGCGCACGCGGCTTGCCCTTTATGTATTCGAAGGTCTTTTCGTCAGGGGCGATCAGGCCGGCGCGGGCGCCGCCTTCGATCGTCATGTTGCAGATCGTCATGCGGCCTTCCATCGACAGCGCGCGGATAGCTTCGCCCGCAAATTCGATGACATGACCAGTGCCGCCGGCCGTGCCGATCTCGCCGATGATAGCGAGGATGATGTCCTTGGCAGTGACATGCGGCGGAAGCAGGCCGTCGACACGCACCAGCATGTTCTTCGCCTTCTTCTGGATCAGCGTCTGGGTCGCCAGGACATGTTCGACCTCGGAGGTGCCGATCCCATGCGCCAGCGCGCCGAAGGCGCCGTGCGTGGAGGTGTGGCTGTCGCCGCAGACAATCGTCATGCCGGGCAGGGTGAAGCCCTGTTCCGGACCGACGATGTGAACGATGCCCTGACGCTTGTCGCCTGCCGAATAATACTCGACGCCGAATTCGGCGGCATTGGTGGCCAGCGCTTCGACCTGGATGCGGCTTTCCTCGTTCTTGATGCCGAGATGGCGGTCGGGCGAAGTCGGAACGTTGTGGTCGACGACGGCGAGCGTCTTTTCAGGCGCGCGAACCTTGCGGTGGGTCATGCGCAGGCCTTCGAAGGCCTGCGGCGAGGTGACTTCATGGACCAGGTGACGGTCGATGTAGAGAAGACAGGTGCCGTCTTCCTGTTCGTCGACCAGATGGTCGGCCCAGATCTTGTCGTAAAGGGTACGCGGTGCGCTCATGGCTATAGTCCGTTTTGGCTGGAGCATGGAATTTAAGGATGTCGCGGACAGACTCCGCGGACCGTCATTCGATCAACGAAGTCGGCTGTTGAGCGCACCGGAAACGGACGCATAGAAGCGTGCCGGCAGGCGGTAATGGTCCTGCAGCACGAAAATATGCGCACCGATGCATCTAAATTTGGATTCCATAGGGTGGATATAGCTATTTTTGACCGAAACGGCAATTCGAATCATGCGCCCGCTCAGTGCCGCGGCATCTGTTTCTTCTTCTCGATCCGCCGCAGGAAGAGCGACAGGCCGATCGTCAGGATCAGATAGATGTAGGTGACGATCGAATAGGTTTCGAAGAAGCGGAAGGAGCCGGAGGCGTAGACCTTACCCATCTGCGT
The DNA here is from genome assembly GCF_056400025.1 of Rhizobium sp. 01L419. Taxonomy (NCBI): domain Bacteria; kingdom Pseudomonadati; phylum Pseudomonadota; class Alphaproteobacteria; order Hyphomicrobiales; family Rhizobiaceae; genus Rhizobium; species Rhizobium sp. 01L419. Next base: position 229,101 of record NZ_JBFTSM010000009.1, on the reverse strand, counting down.
GATGTCGGCGACGCCGAGGACGGAGACCAGGGAGCTGTCCTTCACCATGGAGACGAAGTCATTGGAGAGCGGAGGGAAGATCACTCTTATCGCCTGCGGGAAGACAACGAGGCGGAAACGGCGGTAGCGCGACAGGCCAAGCGACTTGGCGGCTTCGATCTGGCCGATATCGACGGACTGGAAGCCTGCCCGGAAGATCTCGGCGATAAAGGAAGAATAGCCGATCATGAGCGCAATGATCGCCCGCCACATCAACGACAGATCGCGCACGAGGATGGGTTCCAGAAGACCGGCACTTACCAGCGGAGTGATCAGGAAATTATAGGCTGCAACAACGCCCGGCGCGCCGACGAAGGCGATGTAGAAGAGCAGCACCAGAATCGGGATGCCTCTGATGATTTCGATGTAGAAGCGGGCTACCTGACGCAGCACGATGCTGTCCGACAGGCCCAGCAGCGCGATGCCGAGACCAAGCGCCGTCGCCAGCACGAAGGCGACGAGTGTGACAAAGATCGTGACGCCGGCTCCATTCACGACGGTCCGGAACACCTGCGTGTAGATGTCGTTGGTGACGATGACGGCGGCAAGCGCCATGCCGATCAGGACGAGGACGACCAGCCACCAGGGACGGTCGTCCTTCTCGTGTCGCGAGGATGGTGGGAGCGCCATCTGCGATTTCTCGGGGCTTATTCGCCCATCTTGTAGTCGAGGAACCACTTCTTGTTCAGCGCATCGAAGGTGCCGTCCGATTTCAGCGCGGCGATAGCGGCATTGACGGGCGCGACGAGATCGGAACCCTTCGGGAAGATGAAGCCGAAATCCTCGGTGCCGAGCGGTTCGCCGACGACCTTCAGCCCACCGTTCGAGGAATCGACATAACCCTTGGCAGCGACGCTGTCGGTCAGGACGAGATCGACGTCACCCGTCTTCAGCGCCTGCACGGTCGCGCCGAAGGTTTCGAAGAGCTTGATGCGCGGGTTCTGCTCGTTGCCATCGAGAATTTCATAGACGGCAGTATAGAAGGGCGAAGTGCCGGGCTGGGCGCCGATGAGGCCATCGTTGAAGGCGCCGAAGCTTTTGGCATCGGTGAAGCGCTTCTCGTCCCCACGTACCAGCATGAACTGCTGCGAGCGCATGTAGGGATCGGAGAAATCGACCTTCTGCTTCCGGTCGTCCTTGATGGTGATGCCGGTCATGCCGATGTTGTATTGCCCATCGGACACGGCCTGGATCATCGCGTCCCAGCTGGTGTTCTGGTATTCGACCTTGGCGTTCAGCCGCTTGGCGATCTCGTTCATCGCATCATATTCCCAGCCGATCGCCTTGCCGGACTTGGGGTCGACGAACTGCAGCGGCGGATATGCGTTTTCCGTCACAACGACGACGGTCTTGCCGCCGAGATCAGGCAGGCTGGCTGCGAAGGCTGTGAGCGGCGAAAGCATTGCGGCCGTCAGGCCGGCGAGAACTGTGCGGCGAAAGAACATGGTGTGGCTCCCCATTATTTGACCCGAGAATTGTCATGGAAGATGCCGCCATGGCAAGGCTGCAACCGCTGCCCGTAGATGCAAAAAAGAAAAGGCGGCCCAAAGACCGCCTTTTCCTTGCAATGATTTTCGCTTTCGCGAGCTGCTTATTCAGCCGAACCTTCAGCAGCGGCTGCGGCTTCTGCGGCAGCCTTGGCTTCGGCAGCTTCAGCGGCGGCCTTTGCTTCAGCGGCTTCTGCTGCTGCCTTTTCGGCGGCGAGAGCCTGAGCTGCTGCGATCTTTTCAGCTTCGATACGTGCCTTTTCCTCGGCAACGGCAGCGCGTTCGGCATCGTTGAGCTTGCGGGCGCGGACGCCGGTGTCTTCAACGATACGTGCAGACTTACCGCGACGGTCGCGCAGATAGTAGAGCTTGGCGCGACGGACCTTACCGCGGCGAACGACGTCGACACTTTCGATCATCGGCGAGTAAACCGGGAATACGCGCTCGACGCCTTCGCCGTAAGAGATCTTGCGGACCGTGAAGTTTTCCTGCAGGCCGCCGCCGGAGCGGGCGATGCAGACGCCTTCGTAGGCCTGAACGCGGGTACGGGTGCCTTCCGTAACCTTCACGTTGACGCGGAGGGTGTCGCCCGGGGAGAATTCCGGAAGCGTGCGCTTGGCTTCGATCTTGGCGGCCTGTTCGGCCTCAAGCTGCTGAATGATGTTCATCGTCTTAACCTTTGGTTCTTCTGAAACAGCCAGAGCGCTCACACTGTCCTTCGGTCGATGCCTCCGGAGTTTGCCCTTGCGGGCGGGAGCGGATTCGCCATTCTTTGTTTGCTGGCAGACGGGGATAAACCCCATTTCCGCGTGCGCCATTACACGAAAGACTTCCGCGTGTCATCCCTTGGACGGCAAATTTGTGGAATCAGCCGGCTTTTTCGGGTTTTTGCGCCGTAATCAGGTCCGGCCGCCGTTCCTTCGTCAGTGCAATCGCCTGTTCGTGTCGCCATTTCTCGATGGCGCCGTGATTGCCCGATATCAGGATTGCGGGAATCTCGCGGCCTTCCCATTCCTGCGGACGGGTGTAGTGCGGATGCTCCAGCAGTCCGCCCTCGAAGCTTTCATGCAGGCCCGAGAGATCATTGCCCATCACGCCCGGCAGAATGCGTACGATCGCATCGAGCAGGATCAGCGCCGCCGGCTCGCCACCGGACAGAACATAATCGCCGATCGAGACTTCTTCGAGTTCTCGCGCCTCGATCACACGCTGGTCGACGCCTTCGAAGCGGCCGCAGACGATGAGGACACCGTCGCCGGCAGCAAGTTCACGTACGCGCTCCTGGGTGAGGGGCTTGCCGCGTGGACTCATCAACAGGCGGGGGCGATTGTCGTTTTCAGAAGCGCTGTCGATAGCGCGGGCGAGTACATCAGGCTTCAGCACCATGCCGGCGCCACCGCCGGCTGGCGTATCATCGACGGTGCGGTGCTTGTCGGTCGCGAAATCGCGAATTTGCACGGTGTCGAGCGACCATTGTCCGCGCTCGGCCGCCTTGCCGGCGAGCGAAAAGCCCAGATGGCCCGGAAACATTTCCGGGTAGAGTGTCAGCACGGTCGCCCGGAAAGCCATGGCGCTTACTTCTTATTCTTCGGCTTGCCTGACGCAAGACCCTTCAGATCGTCAGGATCGTCGATAAGTCCGGCTGCACGCGGATCGATCAATAGCTTGCCGGCCTCGAGATCGATTTCCAGCACGGAGGCTTCCGAAAAAGGGATCAGAACCGGACGCTTGCCGGGACCTTTGAGCTCCAGCAGATCGCCGCCGCCGAAATCGAAGACACCGGTCACGGTCCCGTAGCTGACGCCGTGATCGTCGAATGCTTCCAGCCCTTCCAGATCGGCGTAGAAGAACTCGTCGTCCTCCAACTCCTCGTCGGACAGATTGTCACGCTCGATATAGAGTTCCAATCCGTTCAGCGCCTCGGCGGCGTTGCGGTCGTTGACGCCGCGGAAGCGCACGACGACCATATTCTTCATCTCGCGCAGCTCAAGGACCTCGAAGCTGCGTCCGTCCATGCTGTACAGGTGGCCGTAGTCGCCGAGTGCAGTCGGGTCGGCCGTATAGGCCTTCACACGCACTTCGCCGCGAATCCCCTGCGCGCCGCCAATGGTTGCCATCAGCACCGGATTTTCAAGCTTGGTCATGGGTTCCTTCATTCGAACGCAGGCAGAAGCCGAGATCACGCTTCTCATAAACGAAGTGCAAGGGAATGGAAACGAAAACGGGCGGCATGTCGCCATGCCGCCCGTTCTGGTGGGATCGGAACAGATTATTCGGCGGAAGCAGAAGCAGCGGCTTCGGCAGCGTCAGCAGCCTTCTGAGCCTTTTCTGCTGCACGCTCCTGGGCCCTCTTGCCCGGCTTTGCCTTTTCCGGGTTGTTGCGGGCTTCGCGCTTGGAGATACCGGCTTCGTCGAGGAAGCGCAGTACACGGTCGGTCGGCAGGGCGCCCTGGTCGAGCCAGTGCTTGATGCGTTCGCCGTTCAGCTGAACGCGCTTCTCGTCGTCCTTGGCGAGCATCGGGTTCCAGGAGCCGAGGCTCTCAAGGAAGCGGCCGTCGCGCGGGCTGCGGGCATCGGCGAGAACGACGTGGTAGTACGGGCGCTTCTTGGAACCACCGCGTGCGAGACGAATTTTCAGTGCCATGTTCTTTACTCCTTAGGCTTTTCTTGAACCGCTTCGTTGAGCGGCATGGTTATCGGGCTGCGGCGCTCTGTTCAGCGTGGTCCGCAGCGATCTGCTCATGATGCCGGATGACTTCCTTGATGATGAAGTTCAGGAACTTCTCAGCGAAATCCGGATCCAGATGCGCATCTTCGGCAAGCTGCCGAAGACGGGCGATCTGGTATTCCTCGCGCGCCGGATCAGCCGGCGGCAGATTGTATTTTGCCTTCAGCACGCCGACCTCTTTGGTGCAGCGGAAGCGTTCGGCAAGAACATGCACAAGCGCCGCATCGATATTGTCGATCGACTGACGGTACTTGGCGAGCTGGGCTTTGACGTCTGGATCAATCATGGGGCAGGCGATCCTTTCACTTCTTCTTGGGCAATCCGGGCAGACCCGGGAAACCACCACCGAGGCCCGGCAGCTTTGCGCCGCCAAGACCGGGCAATCCGCCCGGCAAGCCTCCGCCTAGACCGGGCATACCCCCACCCGGCTTTCCGAGACCCGCGGCTTCCGCCTGCTTCTGCAGCGCTTCGAGCTGCTTCGGGTCGATATTCGAGAGATCGGGCATGCCGCCCATGCCGCCGAGGCCCCCCAGCCCCATCTTGCCGGCAAGGCCGCCCATCATCTGCTTCATCATGCCGCCTTTGCCCTTGCCGCCCATCATCTTCATCATATCCGCCATCTGGCGGTGCATCTTCAGAAGCTTGTTGATGGCGGCGGCATCGGTGCCGGAGCCGGCGGCGATGCGCTTCTTGCGCGAATGCTTGAGCAGGTCGGGATTGGCGCGCTCGGCCTTGGTCATCGACTGGATGATGGCGATCTGGCGGCCGAACAGCTTGTCGTCGAGGCCGGCGGCAGCCATCTTGTCCTTCATGCCGCCCATGCCAGGCATCATGCCCATGATGCCTCCCATGCCGCCCATCTTCTGCATCTGACGCAGCTGGTCGGCGAGGTCGTTCAGGTCAAACTTGCCCTTGGCCATCTTGGCGGCCATGGCGGCGGCCTTTTCGGCGTCGATGTTTTCGGCCGCCTTTTCGACGAGCGAAATAATGTCGCCCATGCCGAGAATGCGGTCGGCGATACGGCGGGGATGAAACTCCTCCAGCTCGCCCATTCGTTCGCCGACGCCGATCAGCTTGATCGGCTTGCCGGTGACGGCGCGCATGGAAAGGGCCGCACCGCCGCGGCCATCGCCATCCATGCGGGTCAGCACGAGGCCGGTGATGCCGACGCGCTCATCGAAACTGCGGGCGAGGTTGACGGCGTCCTGACCCGTCAAGCTATCAGCAACCAGCAGGATTTCGTGCGGATTCGACTTCTTCTTGATATCGGCCATTTCGACCATCAAGGGCTCGTCGATATGGGTACGGCCTGCGGTGTCGAGAATGACAACATCATGTCCGCCGAGCTTGGCGGCCTGCACGGCGCGTGCGGCGATATCAGTCGGAGACTGGCCGGCAATAACAGGCAGCGTGTCGATGTTTGCCTGAGCGCCGAGCTGGCGAAGTTGCTCCTGCGCGGCCGGACGGCGCGTGTCGAGCGATGCCATCAGCACCTTCTTCTTCTCGCGCGTCGTCAGCCGGTTGGCAATCTTTGCCGTCGTCGTCGTCTTACCCGAGCCCTGCAGACCGACCATCATGATGACGACGGGTGCGGGTGCATGCAGATCGACGCCAACGCCTTCGCCACCGAGCATTTCGATGAGCTCGTCATGAACGATCTTGACGACCATCTGGCCGGGCTTGATCGACTTCAGGATCTCGGCGCCGACGGCCTTTTCACGTACGCGGTCGGTGAAGGAGCGGACGACTTCGAGCGAAACGTCGGCTTCCAGAAGCGCACGGCGAACCTCGCGCAGCGCTGCGGAAACATCACTTTCCGAAAGCGCACCACGGCCTGTCAGTCCATTCAGGATGGAACCAAGACGGTCCTGGAGGTTCTCAAACATCGGCTCTTCCTTGCTACGTTTCGGGGAGTTTTGGGATGTCCCGAACGTCGTGCTTTTCCTTGACGAAAACAAGACGCAAAGCCAAAAAGCACCCGAGGGCGCAGCGCGCTGTCGGGTGTTGACCTCCGGTATCCATGTCCCGGTCGGCGGCTCGGAGTCTAATGCTCGTCGCAGATTTGGCGCGATAAACAGGAAAGCTGCGAGAAAGTCAAGGCGAATGCGACTAGGGACGGCTTGGCGAATTTTTCCGACGTTATACGACAGGCGGCCGCGAGCATATTTTGCCGTGCAATCTGTAGTGGCAAAGGAAGTATATATTCATATAAACTAAAATGTTATCTCTAATAAATGACCGATATCTGGCGCCCCAAAGATGAGTATTTCAACCGAAGAGCCGAATTCTCTATAAAGGCCGGTTGCAAAATATTCCGCTTCTGATTCTACTTTCTACTTAAGTGCATTCTGTAAAATGATTCGTGAATATCCTTGATGCCGAATGAATCGGTGGAGATATCGAATGATAAACCCTGACATCCAGGACTGGGCGCTGGCGCGCGCCCATACTATTGTTTTGAACGAAGGCTTGAATCTGGCGAAGGCAGCACAGGATCTGGATCGTAAACGGTCCCGCTTGCTGGTCTATGAGCTGAGAAAGGTCATCACCGCGGCTATTGTCGAAGCCCATGCAGCATCCTTCAATTCAGATGGCACGCTGCGGGAAATCTGAATTGCGCCCGGTTCCGTGGGTGATCGGACGTCATCCCTTCAGATTTCGCGGACGTAGCATTGACGTGTGAGGAAGAGGGCGATGCTCGTCCGGCGCTCACCCACTGGTAATCCCTGTGCATTTCCGCCATATACAGGCGAAACGCAGTGGACATAATCAGATGAGCAACACGGTCGAATTCGCGAAGATGAACGGGCTTGGCAACAAGATCCTGGTCGTTGACATGCGCGGGCGGACCGACAGGGTGACGTCGCAGGCTGCGATTGCGCTCAATGCCGCTTCCGATACTCAGTTCGACCAGATCATGGCAATCCACGACCCGAAGGCGCAGGGTACCGACGCGTTCATCGACATCCTCAATTCCGACGGCTCCAAGGCGCAAGCCTGCGGCAACGGTACGCGTTGCGTCGTGCAGGCGCTTGCCGCCGAAACCGGCAAGAAGGTCTTCACCTTCCAGACGGTTGCGGGCATCCTGAATGCCGTCGAGCACGACGACGGCACGATTTCCGTCGACATGGGCCGGCCGGTCTTCGAATGGGACCGCATTCCGCTGGCCGAGGAATTTCATGATACCAGCCGTATCGAATTGCAGATCGGACCAATCGACAGTCCCGTGCTGCATTCGCCCTCGGCCATGTCTATGGGCAATCCGCATGCTATCTTCTGGGTCGACCGCGATCCGATGAGCTTCGATCTCGAGCGTTTCGGGCCACTGCTCGAAAACCATCCGATCTTCCCGGAAAAGGCCAATATCACCCTGGCGCAGGTCATCTCGGATTCAGCACTGCGGACGCGGACGTGGGAACGCGGTGCGGGCCTGACGCTTGCCTGCGGTTCGGCTGCCTGTGCCTCCGCCGTCAGCGCCGCACGCACCGGCCGCACGGGCCGGAAGGTGAGCATTGACGTCGCTTCAAGTCCTATCCGTCAACCGCTCATCATCGACTGGCGCGAGGATGATCATGTCGTGATGACCGGGCCTGCCGAATGGGAATGGTCCGGCTTGGTCGATCCGTCGACCGGTATGTGGTCGCGCGATGCCGAACGCGGAGCGGAAGCGCGGTGAGCGGCGTCGAGGTCATCACCTTCGGCTGCCGTCTCAATACTTATGAATCCGAAGTGATGAGATCGCAGGCGGAAGCGGCCGGGCTCAACAATGCGATTCTGGTCAATACCTGCGCCGTGACCGGCGAGGCCGTACGCCAGGCCCGCCAGGCGATCCGCCGCGCGCGCCGCGACAATCCGCATGCCCGCATCATCGTCACCGGCTGCGCGGCCCAGACGGAGAAGCAGACCTTTGCCGAAATGGCCGAGGTCGATGCGGTACTCGGCAATGAGGAGAAGCTGAAGGCAGCTTCCTACCGCGCGCTTCCTGATTTCGGTGTTTCGGCAGAAGAGAAGCTGCGTGTCAACGACATCATGAGCGTGCGCCACACTGCGCCGCAGATGGTCAAACACATCGATGGTCATGTACGCGCTTTCATCCAGGTGCAGAATGGCTGCGACCATCGCTGCACCTTCTGCATTATTCCTTATGGCCGCGGCAATTCGCGCTCCGTGCCCATGGGCGCTGTGGTCGATCAGGCGCGCAATCTCGTCGAAAGTGGCTATCGCGAAATCGTGCTGACCGGAGTCGACGCCACAAGTTATGGCGACGATCTCCCAGGCCAGCCGACACTCGGGCTGCTGGCAAAGACGCTTTTGAAACAGGTACCGGATATCCGCCGCCTGCGGTTGTCTTCCATCGACAGTATTGAGGCCGATCTCCATCTCATGGACCTGATTGCTGACGAACCGCGCTTCATGCCGCATCTGCACCTGTCGCTGCAGCATGGCGACGACATGATCCTGAAGCGCATGAAACGCCGGCATCTGCGCGCCGATGCCCTGCGCTTTATCGAGGACGTTCGCAGGCTGCGGCCGGAAATGAGTTTTGGCGCGGACATGATCGCCGGTTTTCCGACGGAGACCGAGGATATGTTCGATAATACGGTGCGGCTGGCGGAAGAGGCTGACATCGCGCATCTGCACGTCTTCCCCTATAGCCCGCGGCCCGGCACGCCTGCTGCGCGCATGCCGCAGCTCGACCGTTCGCTGATCAAGGACCGCGCCGCTCGCCTCCGCGCCACTGGACAGATGCTGCACCGGCGCCATCTGGACAAGATGGTCGGAACGCGGCAATGGCTGCTGGTGGAAAACAACGGTCTTGCCCACACGGAAAACTTCACGCTTGTCACTGTCCCCGGTCTTCGTCCGCGCGATATCGTCGAAGCGACGATATCTGGCCACAACGGCAAGCATCTCGACATGCAATTGACGGCTGCCGCGGCGGCCTGAATTCACGGACAGCTCATGGCGCTCAGTTTCATCAAAAAGGTCTTCACCTTCGGCAAGCCGGCGGAAGAGCCTGTGCCGGATGCCGTCGAACGGGAACTGGAGCCGCGTTCGCGCGACGAAGATCTGCCGGTTGCAGACGATCCCGTCCTCGCTGAAGAAATGGACACCGCCGGTGGACCTGCGGCCGATTTCGATGAAGCCATAGCTGAGCAGGAACCCGTCGAAGCCGAGTCGGATGTGTTGCCGACTGTCGATCATCTCGGCGACATGGGTGTCGTGCCTTTATCGCTGCTTGAGGCGGAAGTGGCGGCCGAGGAAAGCCCGACGGTTTCCGTTGATGCTGTCGAAGACGAGCGGATGCCGGATTGGGGCGCCGACGACGAGCGCCCGACCGAAGTTGTTGATACGCTTGCCGAGGAAATTCCTGCCGTAGAGCTCGTAGGGCAAGAGCCGATAATTGAAGAGGCACCGGCGGCCGAGCCGGTTCTTCCCAAAGGCTTCGCAACCGGACCGACCGCAGAGCCCGAACCTGTGCTTACGACGCAGCCAAGGCTTTCCTGGTTCCAGCGCCTGCGCAATGGCCTGGCGCGCACTTCCTCTCAGCTCACCAGCCAGATCACCGCGCTCTTCACAAAGCGCAAGCTGGACGACGACACGTTGCAGGATCTGGAAGACCTGCTGATCCAGGCCGACCTCGGTGTAGAGACGGCAATGCGCGTCACCGATACGCTTGCTTCCGAGCGCTACGGCAAGGATGTGACAGGCGAGGATGTGAGCCGCATCATGGCGGCCGAAATCGCCAAGGTTTTGAAGCCGGTCGCCAAACCGCTGCAGCTCGATCTCTCGCACAAGCCGCATGTCATCCTTGTCGTCGGCGTCAACGGTACCGGCAAGACGACGACGATCGGCAAGCTTGCAGCCAAGCTTTCCGGCTCGGGCCTCAAGGTGATGCTGGCTGCCGGCGATACGTTCCGCGCTGCGGCCATCGAGCAGCTGAAGATCTGGGCGGATCGCACCAAGTCGGAATTCATCGGCACCAAGCTCGGCGCCGACGCGGCGGGTCTTGCCTACGATGCCTTCGAGCAGGCGAAGGCCAGTAAATGCGATGTCTTGATCATCGATACGGCCGGCCGCTTGCAGAACAAGGCGGAGCTGATGGCAGAGCTCGAAAAGATCGTGCGCGTGCTCGGCAAGCTCGATCCGGATGCGCCGCATACAGTCCTGCAGACGCTCGATGCGACGACCGGGCAGAATGCGCTCAATCAGGTCGAGATTTTCCGCAATGTCGCAGGCGTCAGCGGGCTTATCATGACCAAGCTTGACGGCACGGCGCGCGGTGGCATTCTGGTGGCGATCTCCGCCAAGCACAAGCTGCCGGTCTATTTCATCGGTGTCGGGGAAGGTGTCGACGATCTCGAACCGTTCGAGGCCGAGGATTTTGCGCAGGCCATTGCCGGTATTGGCCAATGATGCCACAGATTAGCCGTTGATGGCTTGCATGCATTGCAAAAAAAAGCAGGTTTGAAGAAGTATGACGACTGAAAGCGATATCACTCCCAGCGCCGCAGACCGGCATCACCCGCTTCTGAAACTGGCGCTCGAACTCGGGCCGCTTCTGGTCTTCTTCTTTGCCAATCTGCGCGGTGAATGGTTGGTAACAAGCTTTCCCGCACTCACCGAACTCGGCGGCCCGCTTTTCGTGGCGACAGCGCTGTTCATGGCCGCGACCATAATTTCGCTCGTCGTTTCGAAGATCATGCTCGGCCATCTGCCGATCATGCCCTTCGTTTCAGGCATCGTCGTCGTGATCTTCGGCTCTCTGTCGATCTGGCTGCAGAACGAGACCTTCATCAAGATGAAGCCGACGATCGTCAATGCGCTCTTCGGCTTTGCGCTGCTCGGGGGGCTTGCCTTCGGCAAGTCGCTGCTCGGCTATGTCTTCAACGCCGCCTTTCAGCTCGATGCCGAAGGATGGCGCAAGCTGACGATCCGCTGGGGCATCTTCTTCCTGTTCCTTGCGGTACTGAACGAAGTCGTCTGGCGCAATTTCTCCGACAGTTTCTGGATCGCCTTCAAGGTATGGGGCACGATGCCGATCACCATCATCTTCACCATGGCGCAGATGCCGCTGGTGCTGAAGCACAGCATTTCCACCGAGGCGGAAAGCGAGAAGTGACGGCAGTCGAGGGCGCCGCCCGATCGCGGCATCAGATCTTCTGGTTTTCTGCCTGCCTGGCAGTGCTGGTCGCACAGATCGTGATCGAATATCTGCTGGGCCGCGTGCCGATCTGCACCTGCGGCTATGTCAAGCTCTGGGAAGGCACGGTCAATTCCAGCGGCAATTCGCAGCATCTGTCCGACTGGTACACGCCGTCGCATATCATCCACGGTTTCCTGTTCTACGGGCTTGCGCATCTCGTGCTTCGCGGCAAACCGCTTGCGGTGAAACTGCTTCTGGCTGTGCTCATCGAATCCGGATGGGAACTTCTGGAAAATTCGCCGCTGATCATCGATCGCTACCGCACGGCGACGATCTCGCTCGATTACTACGGCGACAGCATCATCAATTCGGCGATGGATACGATCTTCATGGCCGTCGGCTTCTTCTTCGCCTGGCGGGCTCCCGTGGCGCTGACGGTCGCTATTGCCATCTTCTTTGAGCTTTTCACCGGTTATGTGATCCGGGACAACCTGACGCTCAACGTGCTTATGCTGATCTGGCCGGTCGAGGCGATCAAGGTCTGGCAGGGCGGCGCTTAGGAGGCCGGCTTGGCCAGCGCCTTCTCCATCGCGGGAAACAGCCCTTCCTTCAGGCTGATATCGTCGAAGGGGCCGACACGCTTGTAGATGATCGTACCGTCAGGCGTGACGAGATAGCTTTCCGGAATACCGTAGACACCCCAGTCGATCGCGGCCTTGCCGTTCGGGTCGATGCCGATCGCATGGTAGGGGTTGCCGAGTTCGCCGAGAAAACGCAGGGCGTTCTCGTTCTTGTCCTTGTAGTTGATGGCAACGATATTCAGTCGTCCATCCTCGGCGAGCTGCTTGAGAAGAGGATGTTCGTCGCGGCAGGGAATGCACCAGGAGGCGAAGACATTGACGAGGGTGAGCTTGCCCTTAACCGCCTCGTCCGTCAGCGCCGGCAGGCTGGAGCCTTCGAGCGGCGGCAGGTTCAGCGACGGGGCCTTGGTGCCGATCAGGGCGGAGGGGATTTCGGCGATGTTCTTGCCGTGGAAATCCTGGTCGTAGAGCATCTTGCCAGCGGTTGCGGCGATGCCGCCGAAGACGACGAGCGGGATCAGTGCAAAAGCATAGCGGCTGACGCCGCGGCTCTTCGGCTTATTGTCTTGCTGAGCTTCGGTCATTCACCGTCCTTCGGTCGGGCAGAACGGCGACGGATGCCGGCGGCCTCGAGCGCTGCCAATTCCTTCTGGCGGGCACGGCCGTCAGACCAGGTCCAGAGCGTCACCGCAATCGTCACCAGGGCGGCGAAACCATAGGAGCCGTAAACGTAGAAAGCGTAGGAGCCCACCGCTATTCCTCCCGGTTTGCCATACGGGCGGCCATCCGGCGCTGGGAGGCAATGCGGCGGCGCCAGATCTCGTTTCTCATCGCCATTAGATGCAGCGTGAAGAACAGCAGCGTAAAGGCGATTGCCATGATCAGGAGCGGGCGCAGAAACTCAGGATCGATTGCCGGGCCGTCAAGGCGCAGAACGCTTGCCGACTGATGCAGGGTGTTCCACCAGTCGACCGAGAACTTGATGATCGGGATATTGACGAAGCCGACGAGGATCAGGATGGCGGTAACACGTGCAGCCTTCGAAGGATCGTCCATCGCACGGCTCAGCGCGATCAGGCCGAGATACATCAGGAAAAGGATGAAGACAGAGGTGAGCCGCGCATCCCAGACCCACCATGTGCCCCACATTGGCTTGCCCCAGAGCGAGCCGGTGACGAGCGCAAGCAGGGTGAAGGCGGCGCCGAGCGGGGCTGCGGCCTTGGCCGAAACGTCTGCCAGAGGGTGGCGCCAGACGAGCGTGCCGATCGCCGAAATGCTCATGATCGTGTAGCACATCATGGCGAGCCAGGCAGACGGCACGTGGATATACATAATGCGCACGGTCTCGCCCTGCTGGTAGTCGCCTTCGGTCGAGAAGCTCAGATAGAGACCAGCCACGAAACAGAGGGCGGTGATACCCGCCAGCCATGGAATGATACGCGATGCCAGCGCCAGAAACCGTGTCGGGTTGGCGAGATCGCTGAATTTGCTGATGGCAAGGCTCGTTTCGCTCATATCCGCTTCCTTACCTTGATCCGTTCGGAGCCGCAATCGAAGCGCCAATCAATCCGCCGTGTTTCTGAGTGCGAGTGCAGCCGCCGCCGGGCCGATGACGGCAAAGAAAAGAGTGAGGGCTATGAGGATCAGAAAAGGCGGCAGGAAGGGCGATGGTCCCTCGACCGCCGCATAGGTGGCGCTGACGCCGAAGATCAGCACCGGGATCGTCAGTGGCAGGATCAGCACCGATACCAACAGGCCGCCGCGAGGCAGCGCGACGGCAACAGCGGCGCCGACCGCGCCGATGAAGGTGATGGCCGGGGAGCCGACGAGGAGGGTGAGCATGGTTGCGCCGATTGCCGTTTCGTTCATGTTCATGAAAAGGCCAAGCAGCGGCGAGGCGATGACGAGCGGCAGACTGGTCGCTGTCCAGTGCGCCGCGCATTTGATCAGCACGGTCAGGACCAGCGGTGTTTCCTGCATGAGCAGCAGATCGAGCGAGCCATCGTCGCGCTCCGCCTGGAACAGCCGATCGAGCCCGAGAAGTGCCGCCAGCAGCGCACCGATCCAGACGATGGCAGGGCCGATACGGGCGAGAAGCGCAAGGTCGGGTCCGACGCCGAAGGGGATCACGGCGACGATCGTCAGAAAGAAGAGAATGCCGATCAGTGCTCCTCCGCCGGCGCGGATGGAGAGTCTTATATCGCGAAGGAAGAGGGCGGTCATCCCCACACCCCTTGATCCACACCAGCAAAGCCGGTCATTTTCAATTCCTTAGCTCTATCCAATCCCAGCGGCTGGTGCGTTGCCGCGACGACGATGCCGCCTTTCCGGCGGTGGCCTTCAATCAATTCCGCAAACAGCCGATCCGCACTTGCATCCAGCGCTGCGGTCGGCTCATCCAGGATCCAGATCGGGCGGTGCGCCATCAGAAGCTTGGCGAAGGCGAAACGGCGTTGCTGGCCGGCGGAGAGGTAGCCGAAGGGCAGATGTGTGATGCCGGGCAGGCCAACGGCCTCGGCAGCTTCCTCGGTGCCGAGGCCGGGCTCACTGCCGGTCCCCAGAAAAGATCGCCAGAAATCCAGATTCTCTGCAACCGTAAGTTCAGTCTTCATGGCGTTACGATGGCCGAGGTAGTGGCTCGCTTCGGCCGCCGGGCGCCTCTCGGCATCGACCGAATCAGAGACTGTGACGGAGCCTTTTTCCGCCCTCAAAAGACCGGCGATGACCCGCAATAAAGTGGACTTTCCCGATCCGTTTTTACCCGTCAGAATTAGTGCCTCTCCGGCCTGCAAGTGAAAGGAAACGTTAACGAAAATCAGATCTTCCCCGCGCCGGGCAGCCAGATTTTCAGCGATGAGATGCATGCATCGGTTCTTTCTTCATTGCGCTCGTGGGCAGGCTCAAAAAATGTAAAATTTCGACCTTTGTTGCTATGGCAAGTCTTTACGAAATTATCTATAAGACCTGCAACCACGCCAGCGGTCGGCGTGAATTTCATCCTTGCGCCGAACTTGGGGTCTTCTCCTCACGTGCGGACAGCGGAAATGGCCGTACCCGCATCCTGATGTGCATTAAGTGCATAGGCGTTCGCACGACTGTGTTGGCTATCAGAAACGGGGTCTCTCGTGTCTAAATCTCTTGACAGTTTCAATTGTCGGTCCACGCTTTCCGTCGGTGGAAAGGACTACGTCTACTACAGCCTGCCGAAGGCTGAGGCAAACGGCCTGCCCGGCGTATCGAAGCTCCCCTATTCGATGAAGGTGCTGCTGGAAAACCTGCTGCGCTTCGAAGACGGCCAGTCGGTCACCAAGGAGCACATCCTTGCTGTTGCCGAATGGCTTAACAACAAGGGCGCCGTAGAGAACGAGATCGCCTATCGTCCGGCCCGCGTGCTGATGCAGGACTTCACCGGCGTTCCCGCCGTCGTCGATCTGGCTGCAATGCGCGATGCAATGGTCTCCCTCGGTGGCGATCCGGAAAAGATCAACCCGCTCGTTCCCGTTGACCTCGTCATCGACCACTCTGTTATTGTTGACGAATTCGGCACGCCGCAGGCTTTCGCGAGGAACGTCGAGCTGGAATACCAGCGCAATGGCGAGCGTTACCGCTTCCTGAAGTGGGGCCAGCAGGCATTCAAGAACTTCCGCGTCGTTCCTCCGGGCACCGGCATCTGTCATCAGGTCAATCTCGAATATCTCGGCCAGACGGTCTGGACGAAGGAAGAGGACGGCGAAACGATCGCTTATCCCGACACCTGCGTCGGCACCGACTCGCACACGACGATGATCAACGGCCTTGGCGTTCTCGGCTGGGGTGTTGGCGGTATCGAAGCTGAAGCCGCCATGCTCGGCCAGCCGGTCTCGATGCTCCTGCCTGAGGTCATCGGCTTCAAGCTGACCGGCAAGCTCAAGGAAGGCGTCACCGCGACCGACCTCGTTCTGACCGTCGTGCAGATGCTGCGCAAGAAGGGCGTCGTTTCCAAGTTCGTCGAATTCTTCGGCCCGGGCATGGACAACATGCCACTCGCCGACCGCGCGACGATCGGCAACATGGGTCCGGAATACGGCGCGACCTGCGGCTTCTTCCCGGTCGATGGCGAGACCATCAACTACCTCACCATGTCCGGCCGTACGCATGACCGGATCGCCCTCGTCGAAGCCTATTCGAAGGCCCAGGGCATGTGGCGCGATGGCGACGGTTCCGAGCTCGTCTTCACCGACACGCTGGAACTCGACCTCGGCGACGTCGTTCCGTCGATGGCCGGCCCGAAGCGCCCGGAAGGCCGTATCGCGCTTGAGAACATTGCTGCCGGATTCGCCGGCTCGATGGATGCCGACTACAAGAAGCCCGGCCAACTCTCCAACCGCTACGCGGTCGAAGGCACGGATTTCGATCTCGGTCATGGCGACGTAGCGATTGCCGCCATCACGTCGTGCACCAACACGTCCAACCCGTCCGTGCTGATCGCTGCCGGCCTTCTTGCCCGCAACGCCGTTGCCAAGGGCCTGAAGACCAAGCCGTGGGTCAAGACCTCGCTCGCTCCGGGATCGCAGGTCGTCGGCGAATATCTTGCCAAGTCCGGCCTGCAGGCCGATCTCGACAAGCTCGGCTTCAACCTCGTCGGCTTTGGCTGCACGACCTGCATCGGCAATTCCGGCCCGCTGCCGGCGCCGATCTCCAAGACGATCAACGACAAGGGTCTGATCGTTTCCGGCGTGCTCTCGGGCAACCGCAATTTCGAAGGCCGTATCTCGCCGGACGTTCAGGCGAACTACCTCGCTTCGCCGCCGCTCGTCGTCGCCTACGCGCTTGCCGGTACGGTCCAGAAGGATCTGACCAATGAGCCGATCGGCGAAGACCAGGACGGCAATCCGGTGTTCCTGAAGGATATCTGGCCGACTTCGCACGAGGTTCAGGAATTCATCCTGAAATATGTCACCCGCGAGCTTTACGAAACCAAGTATGCCGACGTCTTCAAGGGCGACGAAAATTGGCAGGCCGTTCAGGTTCCCCCAGGCCAGACCTATGCATGGGACGACGATTCGACCTATGTCCAGAACCCGCCCTATTTCGTCGGCATGGGCAAGAAGGGTACCGGCATTTCCGATATCAAGGGCGCCCGCGTTCTCGGCCTCTTCGGCGACAAGATCACCACCGACCACATTTCCCCGGCCGGTTCGATCAAGGCTGCTTCGCCGGCAGGCGCCTACCTGCTCGGCCATGACGTCGCCGTTGCCGACTTCAACCAGTACGGTACGCGTCGTGGCAACCATGAGGTGATGATGCGTGGTACCTTCGCCAACATCCGCATCCGTAACTTCATGCTGGGCGCGAACGGCAAGGAAGGTGGCTACACCATTCACTATCCGTCCAAGGAAGAGACGTCGATCTACGATGCGGCCATGCAGTATAAGGCCGAAGGCGTCCCGCTGGTCATCTTCGCCGGTGTTGAATATGGCAACGGCTCTTCGCGCGACTGGGCTGCAAAGGGTACGAACCTGCTTGGCGTCAAGGCCGTCATCGCTCAGAGCTTCGAGCGCATCCACCGCTCGAACCTGGTCGGCATGGGAATCATCCCCTTCGTCTTCGAAGAAGGCACGACGTGGCAGAGCCTCGACCTGAAGGGTGACGAAATCGTCACCATCGAAGGCCTCGAGAACATCAAGCCGCGCGAGAAGAAGATCGCCAAGATCACTTATGCCGACGGCACGGTGAAGGACGTCCCGCTGTTGTCGCGCGTCGATACGCTTGATGAGGTCGTCTACCTCAACAATGGCGGCATCCTGCAGACGGTTCTGCGCGACCTCGCAGCCTGATTGTTAAGAGACTCAGCTGATAATGGCCGCCGGAAAGCAATTTCCGGCGGTTTTTCTTTGCGGAATATATAGCTGTTTCACTGCTCACGGTGATGTGTTTCGGCCGCAATCCGCCTGGGCCTCCGTCTCACCCGTTCGTGACTTTCCGTTTGGACCCGGAAGGATTATTCGTACGTTCATATCTCAGAGCCGGCGGTTCAAGACTGCTGTCGGCGCTGAAAAAGAGGTGCTGGTGAATGTCCCCGCGTTTTATGATCCCGCTGATCGCCGGGCTTGCGTTCGCAAGTCCGCTCCTGGCTGAAGACGGCGCGCCGAAAGGCGTCGTTGAGCTATTCACGGCGCAGGGCTGCGCCTCCTGTCCGCCGGCAGACGCCGCGTTCCGCAAGCTCGTCAGCCAGGGCAATGTCATCGCACTCGCCTATCACGTCGATTACTGGAATTATCTGGGCTGGGCCGACACGCTGAGCTCCAAGGAAAATACGGAGCGGCAGTACGGCTATGCCCGCATGATGGGCCGCAGCAACATCTATACGCCGCAGGCGATCGTCAATGGCCGTGACCATCTCGCAGGTGCGGACCTTGCCGGCATCAACGGCAAGGTCAACGGCTATGCGGATGAGGGCAAAGGTCTGACCGTGCCTGTTAATGCTCGCATGCGCGGCGACGAGCTGGAGATCAAACTCGGTGCCGGCCAGGGCAAGGCCAATGTGGTGATCGTTTATTTCGACAAGGAAAAAACGATCGACGTCGAGAAGGGCGAAAACAGCGGCCAGAAGATTTCCTACCTTCACAGCGTGACCGATGTGGAGACTGTCGGCATGTGGGACGGCAAGGCCATGACGCTCACCCTGCCGGCGAGCGTCATGGAAAAACCGGATCTGGAAGGGTCGGCGATTCTCTTGCAGTCCGTGACAGCCAACGGCGATCCGGGCGCAATCCTCGGTGCGGCCGTCGTCATGGCGGGAAAAAATATCTAGGAATTTCATCCGCTTGCGGATGAATGTCAGGCGGCCCGGCCAAGCGTATTCGGGGCTGGGGTTAAGGTCGATACGCTCCGCCGGGCCCTTTGGCGCGCTGGCGCCAAACTGGAACCTATAGTTCTCTTGGAAATGAGGCGCTGTTTTGACTGAAATGCGGCGCTGCGGAGAAAGCAGGTTTCGTCCCCAGTGTGATAGTCCGTGCCCTTGCAATTTGCCGCGGCTCGGGCAAACTGTCACTCTCCTGTCACACGTGGAGGTCTTGGGAGTCTGATGACAGATACGCCGGATTTGCGACACGGCGAAAGCCGCTCCGTCGACAATAGCTCTTCAACCGTCGTTGATCTCAAGGAATACAGACAAAACAAGGACCCAATGCCGGTGACATTTCACCGGCGGGAGCTCGACCAGATTCTATGGATCTATGGTCGCATGGTGGGTGAGGGCGAGTGGAAAGACTATGCCATCGACCACACCAGGGAGAAGGCAGTTTTCTCCGTCTTCAAGCGTTCGGGCGAAATGCCGCTTTTCCGCATCGAGAAAAACCCGAAGCTCGCGGCCAAGCAGGGCGCCTATTCGGTCGTCAACATCAACGGAATGATCCTGAAGCGCGGCCACGAGCTCGGACTGGTGCTGAAGGTCTTCGACAAGTCGCTCAAGCTTGTCGACAAATAGGCGATATCACCCCTTGAACAGGTTGCCCGGATAGGCAGCGGGGTCGGGATGCGTTTCCGTTCCTTCGCCGAGTGTTCGCTGCATCAGCATCGTATCCAGCCAGCGGCCATGCTTGTAGCCGGCGCCTTTCATCAGCCCGAGCTCTTCGAAACCGAGCGAATGGTGAAGCGCTATCGACGCAGGGCCCGCGCCACCGATGACCGCGGTCATCTGTCGAAAACCCGAGGCCGTGCAGCGGGAGATCAGCTCTCTAAGGAGCAGTTTGCCGATACCTTTTCCGCGCGCCTCCGTGCCTAGATAGATCGAATCCTCGACCAGCCAGCGATAGGCCGGGCGGGTGCGGAAGGCGGAGGCATAGGCGTAGCCAAGCAGGGTTCCGTCCTCGCCCGTTGCAGCGATGTAGGGGTAGCCCTGCTCGCGGATGATGGAGAAGCGAGCCGTCATTTCCGCTTCGGTCGGCGGCGTGATCTCGTAGCTCGAGGTGCTGTTCAGCACCGATTCGCGGTAGATCTCGGTAATGGCGGGAAGATCGGAGGGAATGGCGTCGCGCAGGGTAGGGGGCATTTCGGATCGATCGGCACTGTTGGAGGACAGGCCCCGTTGAAGCACTCCAGCGAACTGCTCGCAACAAAAAAGGCGGCCGAGGCCGCCTTTTCGTTTTCATTCCGATCCTGCTTATTTCCGGTTACCCATGAACTGCAGCAGGAACATGAAGAGGTTGATGAAGTCGAGGTAGAGCGTCAGCGCACCCATGATGGCCTTGCGGCCGGCGACATCAGAACCGTCTGCTTCAAAGTACATTTCCTTGATGCGCTGCGTATCGTAGGCGGTGAGGCCTGCGAAAATCAGCACGCCGATCGCGGAGATCGCGAACTGCAGGGCAGACGAAGCCAGGAAGATGTTGACCAGCGAAGCGATGATCAGGCCGAAGAGGCCCATGATCAGGAACGAGCCCATTGCCGACAGGTCACGCTTGGTCGTGTAGCCGAAGAGCGACAGCGCGCCAAAGGAAGCGGCAGTCACGAAAAAGGTCTGCGTGATGCTCGACTGCGTGTAGATCAGGAAGATCGACGACAGCGAGAGACCGACCAGCGCTGCATAGACCCAGAAGGTCGTCTGCGCGGCAGCGACGCTCATGCGGTTAATGCGGAAGCTCAGGAAGAAGACTGCCGCAAGAGGCGCAAGAATGATGACCCAGCGCAGGGGCGACTGGAACAGCAGGCTGCCGAACTGCGTGAGCTGGCCATCCTGCACAGCGAAGGTGAATGCGAAATAGGCGGCCAAACCAGTGATCGCCAGACCCAGCGCCATCAGGTTGTAGACCTTGAGCATATAAGCGCGGAGGCCTTGATCAATCACTTCGCCGGTTTGTGCGCGGCTTTGATAGTTACGGAGATCAGCCATAGTTTCCTCTTACAAGCTCCGATGGAAATACGGTGTCGGGTTCACGACCCGGGCGCCGCTGCGGAGCTCCAGCATGCCTGCTGACAATATGAGGCTTTTGCCCTTTTCAAACAAGGCCTTTGCAATCAGCCGTTCGGTTAAATCGCCGTAAGGTGAAGGGATATGAGCGTCTCACCCGTCATAGCTCGCGCAAAACGGGTGCCGCTTTCTGGCCGAGGATGCGCCAGGTGCCGATCAGGCCGATGCCGACGGTCAGCACGAGGGCGGTGACCAGGGTCATACCTGCGACGTCAGGCATGAAAGTGGAGGGCAAGCGCATGATGCGGCTGACGATGAACCAGGCGGCCACGCCGCCGGCAAGGAGCGCGAAGATGGCGGTGGCGACACCAAGGATCAGGTATTCGTAGCTGAAAGCGCGGATCAGCATGGTCCGGGTCGCGCCGAGGGTTTTTAGTACAACGGCATCATGGGTGCGCGCCCGGTTGCCGGCGGCCAGCGCTCCTGCCAGCACGAGGATGGAGGCGATGAGGGCAACGGAGGCGGCTGCGCGGATCGCGGTCGCAAGCTCACCGACCAACTGGTTGACGATATCGATCGCGTCCTTGACGCGGACACTCGTGATCGTCGGATAGGTGTTGGTCACGGACTTCAGGATTGCGGCGTCTTCGGTCTCCGTGGACGCGGGATCCGTCAGTGTCGCCAACCAAGCATGCGGAGCGCCACGGAAGGTGTTCGGCGAGAACACCATGACGAAATTGATCGACAGCGATTCCCACTCGACCCGCCGCAGATTGGCAATCTTGGCGGTGATGTTGCGGCCGAGCACGTTGACGGTGACGGTATCGCCGATCTTCAGGCCGAGCTCACGCGCTTCCTCCGCCGAGAAAGAGACAAGCGGCTCGCCGCTATAATCCTTGCCCCACCACTGGCCTTCGGTCAGGGCGGAATTCTCCGGCAGGCTTTCCTCGTAGGTAATGCCACGGTCGCCATTCAGCACCCAGCGGCCCGCCGCCGGCACGTTCATCTTGGTCACATCCTGGCCATTAAAGGCGATGATGCGGCCGCGCAGCATCGGCACTTCCACCAGTTTGCCGTTCGGCGACTGGGTGTGGATCAGGTTGCGGAAGGCATCGACCTCGGCACTCTGGATATCGACGAAGAAGAAGTTCGGGGCGCCCTCGTTCATGCGGCCGGTCAATTGCTGGCGCAGGTTTCCATCGATCAGCGTGAGGGTCACGAGCAATGCAAGGCCGAGGCCGAGCGAGAGGACGACTGACGGTGTCAAAGCGCCGGGGCGGTGGATATTGCCGATCGCCAGCCTGAGCGCCGGCGAGCTGACGCGCGGGCTCCTGCGCGCCAACCAGGCAATCAGCGCGGCGACAAGGCGCAAAATGACGAAGGCGAAGATGATGGCACCGACGAAGACCACGGCGATGAAGCGGTCATAGGCGGTAAAGATGGCAAGACCGGCCAATGAGGCCATGAAGAGCGCGGCAAGCAGCACATAGGGCCAGGAGGGCAGGCGGCGGGCTTCAAAACCCTGCTCGCGGAAGAGCGCGGTTGCCGGAACTTCGCGCGCATGGCCGAGCGGCAGGATGGCGAAGGCGAGCGTCGTCAGCATGCCGAAGAGGGCTGCAAGCAGCAGCGCGCCGGGATAAAGCGTCGGATCTGTGGAAACCGGCAGGAACTGGGCAAGAAACTGTGCCGCCAGCATTGGTGACAGCGCGCCGAGCACCAGGCCGATCAGGATGCCGCCCGCCGCGATGAGAGCGATCTGGAACAGGTATATCCAGACGACGACCGCCGCTGGCGCGCCGAGGCACTTGAAGGTCGCGATCGTCGTGCGCTTGGCGTCAAGGAAGGCGCGTACTGCATTGGCGACGCCGACGCCGCCGACGATGAGTGCGGTCAGACCGACCAGCGTCAGGAACTGCGTGAAGCGGGTGATGTTTTCCGTCAGGGACGGTGCCGCGCGATCGCTGGTGCGGATCGACCAGCCGGCCGACGGGAATTCTCTGGTCGCGCGGGCCTGGATGCCGGCCATCGTACCGCGGTCTTCCAGCTTGATCTTGTAGGCATGCTCCACAAGGCTGCCGGTCTGGATCAGGCCGGAGGCCTGAAGCGCGTTCCGGGTGACCAGCATACGGGGGGCGAAACCGAAGCCTTCAGAGAGTGCATCCGGTTCCGTCTTGACGGTGCCGGTGATGCTGAGCTTGACGTTGCCGAGCAGCAATTCGTCGCCGATCTGCAATCCCAGCCGCTCCAGCAGCAACGGGGCGACAACGGCGCCGTAGGTGCCGCCCTCTCCTGATAGCATGGAAGCAAGCGGATAATTCGGCTCTGCTTCGAAGGTGCCATAAAGCGGATAGGCCCCGTCGACAGCCTTGACCTCGACCAGCGCTTGATCGGATCCGTCGGGCTTGCGAGCCATGGAGCGCAGGCCGGTGGAGACGGAAACCTCCCCGAGGCCGCGCAGAAAATTCATCTCCTCTGGCGTGGCTTCGCGGTTGTTGAGTTCGAAGCGAACATCACCGGCGAGAAGCTCCTGTCCCTGCGAAGCGATCGTATCGGTGATCGACTGAGATACCGAATTGACCGCAGCGATTGCCGCGGTGCCAAGCGCGATACAGGCGAGGAAGATGTAGAAGCCTTTCAGGCCGCCGCGCAGCTCGCGAAGGGCCAGGCGGAAGGCGAGCGAGATGCGCGGTGTGACGATCCTCATGCGATCGCCGCCTCGGAGCGACGGGCGGCGCTGTCGCCTTCAATGCGGCCGGAGCGGACGCGGATCTGGCGCGAGCAACGGTTGGCGAGGCCGACATCGTGCGTCACGAGCAGCAAGGTCATGCCGCGCTCGGCCTGCTTGGAGAACAGGAGATCGGCGATCTGCCGGCCGGTATCGGTGTCAAGATTGCCGGTCGGCTCGTCGGCGATCAGCAGTGCAGGCGAGGGAGCCAGCGCGCGGGCGATTGCAACACGCTGCTGTTCGCCGCCTGAGAGCTGACCGGGATAATGGCTCAGGCGCTCGCCGAGCCCGACGGAGTTCAGCTCGCGTTGGGCGATCTCGAAGGGGTTGGGAATATTGGCGAGCTCGAGCGGCACCGCGACGTTTTCCAGTGCCGTCATGTTGGCGATCAGATGGAAGGACTGGAAGACGATGCCGATGTTGCGACCGCGGAAATCGGCGACCTGATCCTCGCTCAGCGCATGCAGGGGCGTGTCGTTGATGTTGATCTCGCCGCTGTCGAGCTTTTCCAGGCCTGCAAGCACCATCAGGAGCGTGGACTTGCCGGAGCCGGAAGGACCGACGATGCCGACGGATTCGCCGGCGCTGATCTCCAGATCAATGCCCTTCAACACATGGACGGAGGCCGCAGCGCTACCGAGCGTCAAATCGGCTTGTTTCAGATCGATGATGGTTTTGGCCAACAGAAATCGCCCTATATAATTCCCTAACCGAATGGCCGCATAACGGCACCTAGCCAATCTAGGGAAAGCATTATGAGATTTAAAGTTGCCGCCCTTCACTTCGCCGTCATTGTTTCCGCACTGATTTTCTCGACGGCTGCCGAAGCCCGCACCATCAATCTGGTCGGTTTCGGCGACAGCCTGATGGCGGGCTACCAATTGCCGCCGGGCGATGGCTTTCCTGAGAAGCTGCAGGCGTCCCTGAAAGCCAAGGGGATCGATGTTGCGATCACCAATGCCGGCGTCTCCGGCGATACGACGACGGGCGGGCTCGCGCGAATCGACTGGTCTGTCCCTGACGGCACCGACGGCGTTATCCTCGAGCTTGGTGCCAATGATGCGCTTCGCGGCATTCCCCCGGAACAGAGCGAAAAAAATCTCGACGAGATGATAAGCCGGTTAAAGCAGCGCGGCATCGCCGTCCTGCTCGCCGGCATGATAGCGCCGCCGAACATGGGCGCGGATTATGCCGAACGCTTCAACCCGATTTACCAGAAACTCGCGGAAAAACATGGCGTTGAACTCTATCCATTTTTCCTCGACGGCGTGGTCCTGGATGCTGGTCTGAAGCTCGACGACGGCATGCATCCCAATGCCAAGGGTGTCAATGTGATGGTGGAGAAGATGGAACCGGCTGTCACAAAATTCGTCGAGACGATTTCTTCTGTGAAGAAATAGGGGCTTGCACAGGTTTGTAATGCGTGATTCCGTGTGAGCACCTGCAAAAGATTCGGGGAGTGCTCGTTATGCCGAGACTTTTTACCGCCCTCGAAATTCCGCGCAATGCGGCGATGAGCCTATCATTGTTGCGCGGTGGTCTTCCCGGAGCACGATGGATCGATGTGGAGAATTACCACATCACACTTCGCTTCATCGGCGATGTCGATGGCCGGACCGCAGACGAAATCGTCGAGCGCCTCGACCGGATCGACCGGCCGGAATTCCAGCTCCGGCTTGATGGCATCGGCTCTTTCGGCTCCAAGAAACCGCATTCGATCTGGGCCGGGGTTTCTCCTTCGCCGGAAATGTACGCCCTGCAGGGCGAGATCGAGCGGATCTGCCAGCGCATCGGCTTGCCGCCGGACCCGCGCAAGTTCACGCCGCATGTAACGCTCGCCCGGCTGAAATATTCGCGCGTCGACGATGTCGTGCAGTATCTCGCCGGCCGCGGCAACTTCCAGACCTCAACCTTCACCGTGCCGCGCTTCGTGCTTCTGTCGTCGCGCGAATCGGTCGGCGGCGGGCCTTACCTGACCGAGGAAGTCTTCCCGCTCCACGAGCCGCTGATGGTGCCGAGCCTTTCGACCAGCGTATTGCAGCCGTTCAAGAGCCTCGCATAGACGAACTCGAAGTCTTCCGGGCCGCCATAGTAGGGGTCCGGAATATCTTCGCCGGTGCCCAGCGCGAAATCGCCGAAAAGGTGAATGTTATCCGCATGTGGCGAACGGCGGCGCAGTTCCGCAACATTCGAGTGGTCCATGGCAAGGATCAGATCAAAATCTTCGAAATCGCCGGCCAATATGCGTCGGGCGCGTTGCCCGGCAATGTCGATGCCGTGGGCGCTTGCGGTTGCAATCGAGCGGCGGTCCGGCAATTCGCCTTGATGCCAGCCGCCGAGACCGGCGGAATCGACGTGGACTGCATCATCAAGGCCTGCTCTAGCCACGACGCGGCTGAAAATTCCCTCTGCGAGCGGTGAGCGGCAGATATTGCCCATGCAAACAAAGAGGATGCTGATACGTTTCATCTGGGAGCCTTACGGAAGGATGAAAGGAGCATGGCATGAAACGGGAAAAGCTGGAAAGGGCGGCCATCACTGAGTTGCTCGGCGATCTGGAGGGCTGGACGCTCGATGATGCGGCAGGTTCGATTTCGAAGACCTTCAAATTCGCCAGTTTCGTGGAGGCCTTCGGCTTCATGGCAGAGTCGGCGCTCGCGGCCGAGAAGCTCAACCATCATCCGGAATGGTTCAACGTCTATTCCCGTGTCGAGGTGAAGCTCAACACCCATGATGCCGGCGGGCTGACCGAGCTGGACTTCAAGCTCGCAAAGGCCATGGAGAAGGCGGCGGCGCGGCGGGCCGATTGAATCGGTTCCGGCCATCACCATATGTTCGGAGCGACTAAAAGGGATACAGGGATGGACGAGGTCAAATACGGGGAGATCCTGTTGCCGGGCGACGAGGATACTCAGAACCGGCGCGAAAAGACGGTGCGGCAGAAATTCTGGCCGACATTTCGTCGTGCCGTGCGCCAGATACCGTTTTCACGCGATGTGGTTGCCGGCTTCTATTGCGCCCTCGATCCGCAGACACCTGCCAGGGTGCGTGGCGTGCTCCTGGCGGCACTTGCCTACTTCGTCATGCCTGTCGACATCATCCCCGATGTCTTCGCCGTCATCGGCTTTTCGGACGACATTGCCGTCCTGTCGGCAGCCTTTGCCATGGTCAGGGGGAACATCCGGTCAAGCCACTACGAGGCTGCCGACCGTGTGCTTGCCGACCAGTCCGAAGACGGTATGAAGACGATTTAGGCCTCTTCCCGCTCCAGCAGGTTTCGGAGTTTGCCAAAGGCGAGCCTGATGCGCGACTTGACGGTGCCGAGCGGCAGGCCGGTCGCCTCGGCTATTTCGGTATGCGACTGGCCAAGGAAGAAGGCGGCCTGCAGCAGCGCCCTCTGCTCTTCCGGCAACTGGCCGACGGCGTCGCGTACCTGCGCGTCGCGGTCGTCATTGGCAACGATTTCGTCAGCGCGCATTTCTTCGGGTGGCTGGAGCGTAGGGTCCTCCCCGTCGAAAACGCGCACCTGCGCGCGGCGCTGAAGATCGATGCGCCGGTTGCGGGCGATGCGGAAAAGCCAGGTGGAGAGAGAGGAGCGGGTGGGATCGTAGAGACCGGCCTTGTGCCAAAGGACAATCATGATTTCCTGCACAAGTTCCTCGGCCTCGCCTGATGTCATCTTCTGGCGCATCAGCCACGATTTGAGGCGCGGTGCGAAATAGTCGAAGAGTACAGAGAATGCGGATTCGTCGCGCTCATCTGCAACGGCCTTTGCGAGGGCAGCGAAACGCTGTTTTTCCTCGGCATCCATCCCTCTCACGAACTCCCTGCGGTCAAGATTTCGGTCTGAATTTCCTTATCTTAACGACCTACAACGGATTTTAGAAAGGTCAAACTCTTGCCTGAATCTTTGTGTCTTAAATTCTCCCGAACGGATGGGCTGGGCCATCACGACAGCGCACGGTCACACGCGCCGCTGCCGGTTCGCAAAGTTAACAGTCGGGCGAAAATGAAACAGGCAGGTACAATTCGCAGCCATTGTTGACCATTTGGTAACCTGAATTAAGTCAAAATAAAGCAGATCGTGATTATGCGCCGCCCGCAATGATCGCTTCGGGCCTTGAACCGCAAGAACCGGCAGGAATTCCATGTTAGTAAAAAGTATCGTATCCGCTTTCGCCCTCACAGTTGCTATGACCGGAGTGGCGGCAGCGCAGCAGGCGGCTCCGACCCGCATCCAGCAGTTCCAGGCATGGGGCGCTTACTCGTACAAATCCGGCAACGCTACCGTTTGCTACGTGCTATCGGTGCCGACCGCAAAGCAGCCGGCAAGCGTCGACCACGGTGACAACTTCTTCATCGTTTCCCAGCGTCCGGGCCAGAATATCTCCTACGAGCCGCAGGCGATGATGGGCTACACGGTGCAGGAGAACTCCAAGGTCAACGTGACGATCGATAACAAGACCTTCGTGATGTTCACCAAGGACAAGGCAGCTTGGGTCGAGAATGCCGCGCAGGAGCCGGCTCTCGTCGCCGCCATGAAGACCGGTCATTCGATGACCGTCAGCGCCACCTCGCGCAAGGGCACCGGTACATCCTACAGCTATTCCCTGTCCGGCATTTCTGCCGCGCTGAAGCAGATCGAAAGCTGCAAGTAAGCGCGTGTCATCGGGCAAAGTTTCGAAGGCCGGCCTTGCGCCGGCCTTCGCCGTTTCCATCTATAGTGACGATTCCATGTCTAGTGACGTGGGGCGAAAATGATGCTAAAGCGGCGCGCAACTGCGGAAGGATGGCGATTTATCGCCGCTCCGCTCATTCATTTCTGCAATCGTGCGTCAACGGCCCCGTAAGTCTTCCGGCTTTCCGGGATGGTTGCCATGTTGAGTTCGGGATTAGAAGATTATGTCCGTTATGGATGCGACGACCGTTGCCAAGCCCGCTGCGCGGGTACCTCTCGGCACTGAGCTTTCGCCCAAGCCCTCGCTGATCGGTCTGACGCGCGAGGAAATGAGTGCGGCGCTGCGCGAAAAGGGCGTGCCGGACAAGCAGATCAAGATGCGCGTCTCGCAGCTCTGGAACTGGATCTATGTGCGCGGCGTCTCCGACTTCGACCATATGACGAATGTCGCCAAGGACATGCGTGAGATGCTGAAGCAGCATTTCACCATTGCCCGGCCTGAAATCGTCGAAGAACAGATTTCCAATGACGGCACGCGCAAGTGGCTGCTGCGTTTTCCGCCGCGCGGCGCCGGCCGGCCGGTCGAGATCGAGGCCGTCTACATCCCTGAGGAAGGGCGCGGCACGCTCTGCATTTCCAGCCAGGTCGGCTGTACGCTGACCTGTTCCTTCTGTCACACCGGCACCCAGCGGCTGGTGCGCAACCTGACGGCAGAGGAAATTCTCTCCCAGCTTCTGTTGGCCCGCGATCGGCTGGGTGACTTCCCGGACCGCGACGTGCCCGTCGGCGCCATGGTGCCGTCGGAGGGACGCAAGGTCAGCAATATCGTGATGATGGGCATGGGCGAGCCGCTCTATAACTTCGATGCCGTCAAGCAGGCCCTGCTGATTGCCACGGATGGCGACGGCCTGTCGCTGTCCAGGCGCCGCGTGACGCTTTCCACTTCCGGCGTCGTGCCTGAGATCTTCCGAACCGGCGATGAAATCGGCGTCATGCTGGCGATCTCGCTGCATGCGGTGCGTGACGACCTGCGCGATATCCTCGTGCCGATCAACAAGAAGTATCCGTTGAAGGAACTGATCGACGCCTGCAGGAGCTATCCGGGGCTTTCGAATGCACGGCGCATCACCTTCGAATATGTGATGCTGAAGGACGTCAACGACAGCCTGGAAGACGCCAAGGGGCTCATTCAGCTTCTGAAGGGTGTGCCGGCGAAGATCAACCTCATTCCCTTCAACCCGTGGCCGGGTACGAATTACCAGTGTTCGGACTGGGAGCAGATCGAGAAGTTTGCCGATTTCATCAATTCGGCGGGTTATGCTTCGCCGATCCGCACGCCGCGCGGCCGCGACATCCTCGCCGCCTGCGGCCAGCTGAAGTCGGAATCCGAACGCATGCGAAAGACGGAGCGGCTGGCCTTCGAAGCGATGATGATCGCCAACCACGGCGCCGACGACTGATCAGCAAGTTTGATCCTCGCTACAATTCTCCGCGATTGATTAAAGGGGACGCTTTTCTTAAAAGTGCTCTCAAAATCATCCTGGAGGACACTCATGCGTTCAATTCTTCTGGCTTTTGCCGCAACTCTGGCCCTGGCGCTGCCGGCGAAGGCCGATAATGTCACGGTTGCCGTAACCGCGATCGTCGAACATCCGGCGCTCGATGCCGTGCGCAAGGGCGTGCAGGACACGCTGGCCGCTGCAGGCTACAAGGAAGGCGAAAATCTCAAATTCGTCTTTGAGTCCGCGCAGGGAAATCCCGCAACGGCGGCGCAGATCGCCCGCCAGTTTGCCGGCGATGAACCCAATGTCATCGTACCGATCTCCACGCCCTCGGCACAGGCCGTCGTTTCCTCGACACGTGATATCCCGGTTGTCTTCACCGCCGTCTCCGATCCGCTCGGCGCACAACTCGTCAAGAACATGGACAAGCCGGGCGGTAACGTAACCGGCCTTTCCGACATGTCGCCGGTCGGCGAGCATATCGCCCTCATCAAGGAAATCCTGCCGAACGTAAAAACGATCGGCTACCTCTACAATTCCGGCGAGGCGAACTCGGTTTCGCTGCTGGCGGCGCTGAAGGCTGAAGCCGAAAAGGCCGGCATCACGATCGTTGAATCCGCTGCGACGAAGTCCGCCGAAGTGCAGGGCGCTGCCCGTGCGCTCGTCGGCCGTGCCGATGCGATTTACGTCCCGACCGACAATACGATCATCTCGGCTCTCGAAGGTGCTGTCGCCGTTGCCGAGGAAAGCAAGCTGCCGCTCTTCACCGCCGATACGGATTCCGTTTCGCGCGGGTCGATTGCCGCACTCGGCTTCAACTATTACGATGTCGGCAAGCAGACCGGGGACATCGTCGTGCGGGTGCTGAAGGGTGAAAACCCTGGTGATATCGCGGTCAAGACTGCGGCCGGCAGCGACCTTGTGATCAACAAGTCTGCCGCGGCCAAGATGGGCGTCACACTGCCGGAAAGTGTTGTTTCGCGTGCCAACAAGGTCATCGAATAGTCAGCACTCATTTCAACGGTTTAGACAGATTCAGCCGCTCCCGTTTGCACGGGGGCGGCTGTTGGTATTAAAAGGCTCCGGTTTCGCGACGGGCGGAACGGAAACAAAAAGGGGCTGAAAGCCTTGAGCCAAATCGCATTCTGGGGGGCCGTCGAGCTCGGCCTGGTCTATTCCTTCGTCGCTCTCGGCGTCTATCTTGCCTTCCGCGTCCTCGATTTTCCGGATCTGACGGTGGACGGCTCGTTTCCGCTCGGAGCGGCGGTGACTGCAGTGCTGATCATCGCCGGCGTCAACGCATGGCTTGCGGCGCTGATTGCGATGGGGGCTGGTGCTGCGGCCGGCATGGTGACTGCGCTTCTCAATGTGCGCTTCAAGATCCTCAACCTGCTTGCCTCGATCCTGACGATGATCGCGCTTTTCTCCGTCAATCTGCGGGTGATGGGCAAGCCGAATGTCGCGCTTATCAATGCCGATACGATGATC
The DNA here is from genome assembly GCF_056400025.1 of Rhizobium sp. 01L419. NCBI lineage: Bacteria > Pseudomonadati > Pseudomonadota > Alphaproteobacteria > Hyphomicrobiales > Rhizobiaceae > Rhizobium > Rhizobium sp. 01L419. The sequence goes on along the minus strand of NZ_JBFTSM010000009.1, from coordinate 197,836 downwards.
AGCCCTTTCTTCGGCCATGGGCTCAGGGATTTCTATGTGCGGCCGCTCTTCGTCGGCGTTCTGGTTGTTCTTGCCGTCATCGTCGTCTGGCGTTTCCTGGAAAGCGATGCCGGGCTTGCCATGCGCGCGACCGGCGCCAATGCCCGCATGGCACGCGCTCAGGGCGTCGATACCAGCCGGCAGATCTATTTGGGTATGGCGATTTCCAATGCGCTGGTGGCGCTTGGCGGCGCACTCTTTGCGCAGACCAACGGCTTTGCCGACGTCACCTCCGGTGTCGGCACCATCGTCGTCGGCCTCGCAGCCGTTATCATCGGCGAGACCTTACTCGGGCGGCGGGGACTGCTGATTGCGTTGATCGGTTGCGTATTCGGCTCGATCATCTACCGCATCGCCATCCAGCTCGCGCTTTCGAGTGATGTCATCGGCCTGCAGGCCTCCGACCTGAATTTCGTGACGGCGGTTCTCGTGACTGTCGCGCTCATTCTTCCCCGCCTTCGCGGAGGTGCTCCATCATGATCAGCGTCAAGGATATCAAGGTTGTTTTCGGGCGCGGCACGCCGCTGCAGAAACAGGCACTGAATGGCGTCAGCCTGACCATCGAGCAAGGTTCCTTCGTCACCGTTATCGGCTCCAACGGCGCCGGCAAATCGACGCTGCTCGGTGTGCTCGCGGGCGATGTCCTGCCGAGCGAAGGCACGGTGCTGATCGGCAAGACCGATGTGACGCGCAAATCGACGGCGGGACGCGCCGGTCTCGTCGCCCGTGTCTTCCAGGATCCGCTGACCGGGAGTTGCGGTGCGCTGTCGATCGAGGAGAACCTCGCGCTCGCCGCCCGCCGCGGCGAGAAGCGCGGGCTTGCCTCAGCGCTTGGCGGCAACAGGCGCGATTATTTTCGCGAGCGGATTGCAGAACTGAATCTCGGGCTGGAAAACCGGCTGAAGGACCGTATGGACCTTTTGTCCGGTGGCCAGCGGCAGGCGGTTTCGCTCGTCATGGCGACGCTCGCCGGCTCCGAAGTGTTGCTGCTCGACGAGCATACTGCAGCGCTCGACCCTGGCATGGCGGAGTTTGTCATGAATCTCACGCAAAAGATCGTTTCTGAACGCAAGCTCACGACAATGATGGTGACGCACTCCATGCGCCAGGCGCTGGATTACGGCCATCGCACGATCATGCTGCATGGTGGCGAGATCGTTCTGGATGTTGCCGGCGACAACAGAAAGAACCTGCAGGTCGAAGATCTCATCGCCATGTTCCGCAAGATGCGTGGCCAGACGCTCGATGACGATGCCCTGCTGATCGGCTGATCACGGCATGGCGCGCTATAATTCAGCGTGCCTGGGTGAGCAGGATCTTGGCGGCGAAGACCGAGAAGACGCCGGCGAAGGTATAATCCATGCCGCGCAGAACCTTCCTGTTGTTCTGCAGCCAGCTCGACAGCCAGTCGGCGGCCATGACGACAGCCGCGTTGACCGGCATGCCGATCACGATGAAGCAGAAGCCGAGGAAGAGCAGCTTGTGCGTGACGGCGGGATCGTTGGCGCTGACGAACTGCGGCAGGAAGGTCATGAAGAAGATGATGACCTTCGGGTTCAGAAGGTTGACCCAGAAGCCCGAGGAAATGTTGGACAGCATCGTGCCCTTCGGGCCTTCGGCCTTGGCGACCGTCAGCTTCGAGCCATAACGGATTGCCTGCACGGCCAGCCAGAAGAGATAAGCGGCACCGCCGGTCTTCAGGATCAGGAAGGCGGTCGGCGAAGCGGTGATCAGCGCCGAGATACCGAATGCGACCAGCATCGTGTGCACGACGATGCCGAGGCTGGTGCCGAGAACGACGAATAGCGCTGCCTTCTTGCCCTGCGCCAGCGCACGGCTGATCGACAAGGTCATGTCAGGGCCTGGAGTTGCCGCCAGCAGCAAGGTGGCGGCGGCAAAGGCAAGAAGCGTCGGAAAGCTCGGCAGGAAGTCCATGTTCTACTCTGAAGCCGGAAAAAGATCCGACGATCTCTTATCCGGCTTTCAGAAAATTACCAATCAAACCTTGTTATGGCGCCGATTACTTCTGTTCGAGGTAGGTCTTGAACTTGTCGGCATAGTCCTTGTGCCAGCGCGATAGCGGCGGACGATTCTCGATGATATCGCCGATCGCCCAGGCCATACGGCGTTCGTCGACGGGGCGGGCCACGTCATTGTCGGGGCAGAGGATGTAGAAATCGCCGCGCTCCAGGCTTTCGACCATGAAATCGACTGTCTGCTCCGGCGTCCAGGCGGCTGCGGGCTTTTCCTGGCGATCGCCCTTTGTGAGGCCGGTGAAGACGAAGCCGGGGATCAATAGATGCGCGGAAATCTGTGCACGTTCGGTGTTGCGCAGCTCATGCTCAAGCGCTTCGGTAAAGACCTTCACGCCGGCTTTGGAGACGTTGTAGGCCGGGTTGCCGGGCGGCGTGGTGATGCCCTGCTTGGAGCCGGTGTTGATGATGAGGCCGGGTTCGCCATGGGCGGCCATGCCAGGGCCGAAGGTTCTGACGCCGTTGATAACGCCAAGAAGATTGACGCCGAGGATGTTGTCCCAATTGGCCTGGCCGCTGAAAATGGAGGTTTCCGGGCCGATGCCGGCATTGTTCATCAGCACATGCACCCGGCCGAAGCGCTGGATCACGGCGCGTTCGAGAGCCTCGATCTGGTCCTTCTGCGAAACGTCGGTCTCGACAGCCATCACGTGTTCCTGGCCGACGATACGCTCAAGCTCGGCGCGGGCCTCGGCCAGTCTATCGCCGCCGAGATCGGCGATCACGACGCTCATGCCGATCTTGGCAAAGTGTTTTGCAGCGGCAAGCCCGATGCCGGACGCACCACCGGTGATGACGGCAACATTGGATTTCTTGAAAATGTCTTGAATATTCGTCACGGGACGGGCCTCTCCTCGGAGCATTGTTCGGACGATGCCGAATATGGGCTCACGTTCTGCACTGTCAAACCTTATCGGGCCGGTTGCTTTCTTCGTTGCACTTGCGTCATGCGCCAATCTCGCTAAAAGTGCCGCGATACCGGGCTTTGCGGGTGTGCCGCGGCCTCTATGCAACGGACCTCATCATCATGGCATCATACAAAGACGTGAAGAAAGTCGTGCTCGCCTATTCGGGCGGTCTCGATACCTCGATCATCCTGAAGTGGCTGCAGACCGAGCTCGGCGCCGAAGTCGTCACCTTCACGGCCGATCTCGGCCAGGGCGAAGAGCTGGAACCGGCGCGCAAGAAGGCCGAGATGCTCGGCATCAAGGAGATCTATATCGAGGATGTGCGCGAGGAATTCGTGCGCGATTTCGTCTTCCCGATGTTCCGCGCCAATGCCGTCTATGAAGGCGTCTATCTGCTCGGCACCTCTATTGCCCGTCCGCTGATCTCCAAGCACCTGATCGAGATCGCCAAGAAGACCGGTGCCGATGCGATCGCTCACGGCGCCACCGGCAAGGGCAATGACCAGGTTCGCTTCGAGCTTTCGGCCTATGCGCTGAACCCCGATATCAAGATCATCGCCCCGTGGCGCGATTGGTCCTTCAAGAGCCGTACCGACCTGCTCGAATTTGCCGAAAAGCATCAGATCCCGGTCGCCAAGGACAAGAAGGGCGAGGCTCCCTTCTCCGTTGACGCCAACCTTCTGCACTCCTCGTCGGAAGGCAAGGTCCTGGAAGATCCGGCGGTTGAAGCGCCTGAATACGTGCATATGCGCACGATCTCGCCGGAAGCTGCGCCCGACAAGGCGACCACCATCAAGGTCGGCTTCCGCAAGGGTGATGCCGTCTCGATCAACGGCGTCGAGATGTCTCCTGCGACGCTGCTTGCGGCGCTCAACAATTACGGCCGCGACAATGGTATCGGCCGCCTCGACCTCGTCGAAAATCGCTACGTCGGCATGAAGTCGCGCGGCGTTTACGAGACCCCCGGCGGCACGATCCTGCTCGCAGCGCATCGCGCCATTGAGTCGATCACGCTCGACCGTGGCGCGGCGCACCTGAAGGACGAGATCATGCCGCGTTATGCCGAGCTGATCTATTACGGTTTCTGGTTCTCGCCGGAGCGAGAGATGCTGCAGGCTCTCATCGACAAGAGCCAGGAGCATGTCGAAGGTGAAGTGACGCTGAAGCTCTACAAGGGCAATGTCATGGTCACTGGCCGCGAGAGCGAAAAGTCGCTCTATTCCGATAAGCTCGTCACCTTCGAAGACGACCAGGGCGCCTACGACCAGAAGGATGCGGCYGGCTTCATCAAGCTCAACGCGTTGCGTCTTCGCACGCTCGGCAAGCGTAACCTGAAGAAGTAAGCCATATCAAAGCGATCTCAAAAAGCCCGCCGGCTCTGCCGCGCGGGTTTTTCTTTGCCGTGCTGCTGGCAGTTGTAAAGTCTTGACGCGATAAGGGTATCGCATAAGCTGGGCCTGTCATCACCGGAGCATTTCCATGCCGCTATCCCTGCTTTTCGGCGCCTTCCTGGCAGCGCTTTTTTATGTGCTCATTCCCGGCCCGGCCTTTCTTCAGCTTCTCGGGATCGGCGCCGGTCAGGGGCGCAAGGCAGGCGCCTTGTTCATGATGGGCCATCTCGTCGGCGACATCATCTGGTCGGGACTGGCGCTGGTTGCGATCGTCGGAGCCAAGACGATTGGCACCTTCGTATTCGATCTGCTCGGCCTTGCCTGCGGTTTCTATCTCGCCTGGATCGGCTGGAGCGCCGTCAATGCCAAGCCGAAGGCCGAGGGGCAGGCGCTGATGGTGGTGGAACGGCCGTTCAGGCGCGGGTTGATCTTCGGCGTGACCAATCCGAAAGGCTATCCGGTGGCGCTTGCGACCTTCACGGCACTGGTGGCCGGTTCGGCGAGCGCGCTCGATTTCCAGGCCTTGCCGATGCTGCTCAGCATTTCCTTTGTCGGTTTCGTCACTGCTGACATCATCCTGATCGGCATCATCGGCGCCGGCGTCGTACGCCGTTTCTACCGAGCGCATGAACGACTGATCGTCCGTTGTTCGGGCGTACTTTTCATGGGCTTTGCCGTGCAAGCGCTGTGGCACGCCACACCCGGCTTGCTCGGTTGGCGAAAGGCCTGATCAGGCCTCGTTGACGAGAAAGCCTACGACCGAATTCAGCGTCTGAACCTCATTCGGATCGCCGATCGACATGGCGATCTGAAGCTGGTTGCGATAGTAGTCGAGGAAGTTGAAGCTCGTGCCGTCAGTAACGTTGGACAAGTCGATGACATTGCCGAGCGGATCAATCGCGTGCATCGGCAGCGGTTCGGATATTGCGGCAAACGTATTCTGATCGATCAGGCCGTTGTCGTAGCCCTGGCGCGCATAGCTGCGCAATTCACCCGGGCTGACGGCTGTAAAATCGAGCGCCTGCCTGTTGTCAGAGTCTTCGATTTGGAATGAACCTTGGGCGACAGTCGGCTTCGGCTCAATTGTAATATCAGCGGTCTTCGAACTTTTTGCGTTATTATTGGGATTATTTTTGAATAGCAAACTCTGAGAAGACCGCACGGAAAAGATTTCCATACGCATGTCCTCTTACATGAAGATTAAAGTGAAACTAGCGTCTCGGCGTGATTCGCGTCAATCGTTAACGATTGGTTAATTTTTATGTATCAATTCTTGCCCCCAAGATTTAGTCGGGCGAGCAAAAGTCCAGGTCAACCACATATCAATTCTGTGATGACCTTCCTATATTACCGATCCACTTGCCGGCATAAAGGACTTTCATATGTCTTCTCCCAGTCAATTCAATCAGGCGCTTGTCAACTGGAATGGCCTTCATGGCCTGCCGCGGTTTGATGCGGTCGCCGATGGCGATTTCGCTGACGCCTTCGAGTCGGCACTTGCCTCGCACGAAAGAGAGATCGATGAGATCGCGGGCAACAAGGAAGAGCCGACTTTCGAAAATACGGTCGTCGCGCTCGAACTCGCCGGGGATGCGTTGTCGCGGGTTTCCGCGCTTTTCTGGAACCGGGCAGGTGCTCATACCAATGATGTCATTCAGGCGCTGGAGCGGGAAATATCGCCGAAGATGTCCCGGCATTATTCGAAGATCGGCATGAATGCGAATCTCTTCAAGCGCATCGATAGGCTCTGGGAAAAGCATGAAAGCCTCGGTCTGACGCTGGAGCAGACGCGTGTGTTGGAGCGGCACTGGAAAGGTTTCGTCAAATCGGGTGCCAAACTGCCAAAGGCCGAACAGGAAAAGCTGGCGGCAATCAACGAAAAGCTCGCCGGCCTCAGCACCAGCTTTGGGCAGAATGTGCTGGCCGACGAGAAGGGCTGGGCGCTGATCCTTTCGGACGAGGCGGAGCTTGCCGGCATTCCCGATTTCCTGCGCGACGCGATGGCAGCGGCTGCCCGCGAACGCGGCGAGGAGGGCAGATATGCCGTGACCCTCTCGCGCTCGATCATCGAGCCCTTCCTCACTTTCTCGGAACGGCGGGATCTCCGCGAGCAGGCCTTCAGGGCCTGGGTGGCGCGTGGCCAAAATGCCGGGGCGACCGATAACCGCGGGATCATTCGCGAGACGCTTGCCCTGCGCGATGAGGTGGCGAAGCTTCTCGGATACGGCAATTTCGCCGAACTGAAGCTCGACAACACGATGGCGAAGACGTCTGATGCGGTGAACGATCTGCTGCGGGCCGTCTGGGCCAAGGCGGTAAAACGCGCGCATGAGGAAGAAGACGATATCGCCGGCCTGATCGCTGCAGAGGGCAAAAACCACGACGTCATGCCGTGGGACTGGAGGCACTACGCGGAGAAGATCCGTGCGCAGCGGTTCAATTTTTCCGAGACCGAGCTGAAGCCCTATCTGCAGCTGGAAAAGATCATCGACGCATGCTTCGACGTGGCCGGCCGGCTGTTCGGCATTCGCGCGGTGGAGAAGAAGGGGATCGCAGCCTATCATCCCGATGTACGCGTCTTCGAGATCCGCGATCGCGACGATAAGCTGGTCGCACTCTTCCTCGGTGATTATTTCGCCCGGAGCTCGAAGCGCTCGGGCGCCTGGATGAGCTCCTTCCAGTCGCAGCATAAGCTGACGCTGAAGGACGGCCATCACGGCGAGCTGCCGATCATCTACAATGTCTGCAACTTCGCAAAGCCCGCAGAAGGCAAGCCGGCGCTGCTTTCGCTCGATGATGCGCGCACGCTGTTTCATGAGTTTGGTCATGCCCTGCATGGCATGCTCTCCAACGTCACCTATCCCTCGGTCGCCGGCACCGGCGTCTCGCGTGATTTTGTGGAATTGCCCTCGCAGCTCTACGAACACTGGCTGACGGTCCCGGCCATCCTCAAGGAATATGCCGTGCATTTCGAGACCGGTGAGCCGATGCCGCAGGCATTGCTCGACAAGGTGCTGGCAGCCCGCACCTTCAATTCCGGCTTCAACACGGTGGAATTCACCTCCTCGGCGCTGGTCGATATGGCCTTCCACACGCGCGACAAGGTAAAGGATCCGATGGCCGTGCAGGCGGAAGTGCTTGCGGAGATCGGCATGCCGAAATCGATCGTCATGCGCCACGCCACGCCGCATTTCCAGCATATCTTCTCCGGTGGTTATTCGGCCGGCTACTATTCCTACATGTGGTCGGAAGTGCTCGATGCCGATGCCTTCGCCGCCTTTGAGGAAACGGGCGACGCCTTCAATGGCGAGATGGCGCGCAAGCTCAAGGAGAATATCTATTCGGTTGGCGGCTCGGTCGATCCGGAAGATGCCTACAAGGCGTTCCGCGGCAAGCTGCCAAGCCCGGATGCAATGCTGGTCAAGAAGGGACTTGCGACCTTCGAGGAATTGACAGGCAGCGACGCTTAAGACAATTTGATGACATAGATTAAAGCGGCATGGTAAAAGCCATGCCGCAGCTTTCGCGTGCCACCCCCTTTCGCAATCGCGAAAAAAACGGTATGAGCGCGCCAAACGTAAATGGCGCGTCCACTAAGCGTAGCGCCCCAGCCTCAGAGATTATGACAAATGGCACTTCGCAACATCGCGATCATCGCGCACGTTGACCATGGCAAAACCACCCTCGTCGACGAGCTTCTGAAACAGTCCGGCTCGTTCCGCGAGAACCAGCGCGTCGCAGAACGCGTGATGGACTCGAACGACCTTGAAAAAGAACGCGGCATCACCATTCTCGCCAAGGCGACCTCGGTGGAATGGAAGGGTGTCCGTATCAACATCGTCGACACCCCCGGCCACGCCGACTTCGGCGGTGAGGTCGAGCGCATCCTGTCGATGGTGGATGGTGCGATCGTTCTGGTCGACTCTTCCGAAGGTCCGATGCCGCAGACGAAGTTCGTCGTCTCCAAGGCGCTGAAGGTCGGCCTTCGCCCGATCGTCGCGATCAACAAGATCGACCGTCCCGACGGCCGCCACGAAGAAGTCATCAACGAAGTCTTCGACCTCTTCGCAAATCTCGACGCGACCGACGAGCAGCTTGACTTCCCGATCCTCTATGGTTCCGGCCGCGACGGCTGGATGAACGTCAATCCTGAGGGACCGAAGGATCAGGGTCTTGCTCCGCTTCTCGACCTGGTGCTCAAGCATGTGCCGGAGCCGACTGTCGAAGAAGGCCCGTTCCGCATGATCGGCACGATCCTCGAAGCCAACCCCTTCCTCGGCCGTATCATCACCGGCCGCATCGCATCGGGCTCGATCAAGCCGAACCAGGCCGTCAAGGTTCTCGGCCAGGATGGCAAGCTGATCGAAACCGGCCGAATTTCCAAGATCCTGGCTTTCCGCGGTATCGAGCGGACGGCGATCGACGAAGCACATGCGGGCGACATCGTCGCGATCGCTGGCCTCTCCAAGGGCACTGTCGCTGATACTTTCTGCGATCCGGCCGTTTCGGAAGCCATGAAAGCGCAGCCTATCGATCCGCCGACCGTCACCATGTCCTTTATCGTCAACGACAGCCCGCTGGCGGGCACCGAAGGCGACAAGGTGACGAGCCGCGTCATCCGCGATCGTCTCTTCAAGGAAGCAGAAGGCAACGTCGCCCTGAAGATCGAAGAAGCCGAAGGCAAGGATTCGTTCTACGTATCCGGTCGCGGCGAACTTCAGCTTGCCGTTCTCATCGAAACCATGCGTCGCGAAGGCTTCGAGCTTGCCGTATCGCGTCCGCGCGTCGTGATGCATAAGGACGAAAGCGGCCAGCTTCTGGAGCCGATCGAAGAAGTTGTCGTCGACGTCGACGAAGAACATTCCGGCGTCGTCGTGCAGAAGATGTCGGAGCGCAAGGCCGAAATGGTCGAGCTGCGTCCGTCAGGCGGCAACCGCCTTCGCCTGCGTTTCTATGCACCGACCCGTGGCCTGATCGGCTATCAGTCGGAATTGTTGACGGATACGCGCGGCACGGCGATCATGAACCGTCTGTTCCACGACTACCAGCCCTACAAGGGCGTGATCGGTGGCCGCGTCAACGGCGTGCTGCTCGCCAACGCTTCCGGCGAAGCCGTCGCCTATGCGATGTTCAACCTGGAAGATCGCGGCCCGATGATCATCGAGCCGGGTGAAAAGGTTTATGCCGGTATGATCATCGGCATCCATTCGCGCGACAACGATCTTGAAGTGAACGTGCTCAAGGGCAAGCAGCTGACCAACATCCGCGCTGCCGGCAAGGACGAAGCTGTGAAGCTGACGCCGCCGATCCGGATGACGCTTGATCGCGCTCTCTCCTGGATCCAGGACGACGAGTTGATGGAAGTGACACCGAAGAACATTCGTCTGCGTAAGATGTATCTCGACGCGAACGACCGCAAGCGTTTCGAAAAGTCGAAGGCAGCCCTCTGATAGCCTAGAGGAACTCTTAAAACCCCGGCCCTCGCGCCGGGGTTTTTTATTGTGCGCTGCGTCGATTCCTTCTTGTGACAATCGTTAAAAAAGCGTTAAATTTTCTCTGTCGTCCACATATCAAGTCTGTGGGCAATCGATCACGTTGCGGTCGCCGCAGATGGTTAATTGCCTCCAGCGGGACCAGAGTAAGCGTTATGAAGACGTTGTCGATTGATGTCCGGCGGGCCGAACCGCATGATGCCCGAGCCATATCGGAAGCCCATCGGCTTTCCTGGCAGCATACTTATGCGGGCATCATTCCGCATCGCGCTCTCAGCCACATGATTGAGCGCCGCGGGGAGACCTGGTGGCGCAAAGCGACACGTGGCCCGGCAACGCTACTGGTTCTCGACGTGGCAGGCACCGTGGCGGGCTATGCCACCCTTGGCCTCAACCGTGCCCGTGCGCTGCCGCAGGAGGGCGAAATCTATGAGCTCTACCTGCGTCCGGAATATCAGGGCATCGGCCTCGGCAAGATGCTTTTCGGCGAGGCCCGGCGACTTCTGAAATCTCTCGGCTGCAACGGCATGGTCGTCTGGTGCCTGGAAGAAAACGAGACGGCCGCCAGCTTTTATCGCGACCATGGCGGGATCGATTTCTGCGAGGGCATAGAAAATTTCGACCATAAGCAGATCAAAAAGATCGGCTTCATCTGGAATTGATAACGGCTTCGCAACCGCGCCATTTGATACAGAAAATATTCCACTTTTGAGTGTCCTCGCATATTAAGCATTGCTTGCGAGGCATGTTGCGTTGCGAGATGAAACCGATTAACTGGCTTCGACGCAATTCAATCTCGCGGGAGTTTCCTATGCGCATCGATGCCGTTTCAATCGGTAAGAATCCACCTGAAGACGTCAACGTTATCGTCGAGGTTCCCGTCGGCGGTCATCCGATCAAGTACGAAATGGACAAGGAAGCCGGTACGCTGGTTGTCGACCGCTTCCTCTACACGCCGATGACCTATCCGGGTAACTACGGCTTCGTACCGCACACGCTTTCGGAAGACGGCGACCCGATCGACGTGCTGATCGCCAGCACCCGCCCGCTGGTTCCGGGCTGCGTCATCAACGTTCGCCCGATCGGCGTCCTGAAAATGGAAGACAATTCCGGTAAGGACGAGAAGATCATCGCCGTTCCGTCGCCAAAGCTGACGCAGCGCTATGACAAGGTGAAGGATTACACCGACCTTCCCGAAATCACGCTGAAGCAGATCGAGCACTTCTTCGAGCACTACAAGGATCTTGAGCCCGGCAAGTGGGTAAAGATCTACGGCTGGGGTGATTACAAGGAAGCCGGTGAGCTTATCCTTGAGGCGATCGAACGCGCCAAGAAGGAAAAGGCCTGATCTTCAGGCCAGAAGCCTTTTGAGCTTTTCTATCAAATCCTCCGGGTCGCCATCGATCCGGAGGATTTTTTTACGCGCCGTGTCGCCGGAAGCGATGCTGACGGAGGATTTGGCGATACCGAGCGATTTGGCGACGAGCGCGATCAGCGCCTTGTTCGCCCTTCCCTTTTCCGGGACGGCGGTGACGCGCGCCTTCAGCAGCATTCCGCCTTCACCATCGGGCTCAATGCCATCGATGGCATCGCGCCCGCCATTCGGCGTCAGCCGGATGGCGAGACGGACATGATCGTCGAATTTTTTCCAGGGCCGGTTCAAACGAAGAGCGGATAGATCGTCGTCCAGAGGAAGGAGCGCAGGAAGAAGATGATCAGTAGCAGGATAATCGGAGAGATATCGATGCCGCCGAGATTGGGCAGCAGGCGGCGGATCGGGCGCAACACAGGTTCGGTGACGTTGTAGAGGAACATCCCCACCTGATTGACGAACTGATTGCTGGAATTGATGACGTTGAATGCAAAGAGCCAGGAAAAGATAGCGCTTGCAATCAGGATCCAAGTATAAATTTGCAAAGCCAAATCAATGGTTTGAAATAGCGCAATCATCGTCGTCTCCAATTCGTTGTTGACAGACATGTAGACATTGGCGACTAAACGGGCAAGTACCGTGTGGGAGAGCACGGTGAATCATGTTTAACGGCCGCTCTTACATGGCTTTTGGCGCCCGTTCCCTCGGAAAAGCTTCATGTCGCTTTCGCCTACCGGAGATCGTTTTGCCGCGTTCCGGCACCCGTCTTACACCCGCTTCTTCTTTGCGCGCTTCCTGCTTTCCTTTTCGCAGCAGATCGTCAGCGTCGCAGTCGGCTGGCAGATGTATGACCAGACAGGGAGCGCAATTTATCTCGGCCTCATCGGGCTTGTGCAGTTCCTGCCGTCCCTCGTGCTGATCCTTGTGACCGGCTCCGTGGCCGACCGGCACAATCGCCGCGCCATCGCCTCGATCTGCTCGTTTGTCGGCGCGCTCTGCACGCTGGCGCTTCTGGCGATGACGCTTACCGGCACCTTTTCGCCGATCCCGGTCTTTGCCGTGCTGCTGATCTTCGGCATCGAGCGCGCCTTCATGACGCCGGCCGTACAATCGCTTGCGCCGAACCTGGTGCCGGAGAAGGATCTCTCCAACGCGATCGCCTGGAATTCATCTTCATGGCAGCTTGCGGCAATTACCGGTCCTGTCATCGGCGGCCTGCTTTATGGCATCAGCGCGTCGACGGCCTATACCACCGCCGTCATCTTCTCGGTACTCGGTGCGATCCTCCTCTACACGATCCCCAAACCGCCGCAGAAGACGATCGGAGAGGCCAGGAACTGGGACATGATCCTTGGCGGTTTTCGCTATATCCGGGAAGAGAAGGTGGTGCTCGGGGCGATTTCGCTTGATCTCTTCGCCGTCCTGCTCGGCGGCGCCACCGCGCTGATGCCGATCTTTGCGCGTGACATTCTAACACTCGGGCCTTGGGGCCTCGGTCTGCTTCGCTCGGCGCCGGGCGTGGGCGCCATCATCATGGCGATCTTTCTCGCCGCCTATCCGCTGAAGCATAAGGCAGGGATCTACATGTTCATCGGCGTGGCACTCTTCGGCCTCGGCACGATCGTGTTCGGCCTGTCGACGAATACCGAGGTCTCGATTGCTGCGCTCGCCATCATGGGGGCAGCAGACATGATTTCCGTCTATGTCCGCGAAAGCCTGATCGCGCTCTGGACGCCGGACCATTTGCGCGGCCGCGTGAACGCCGTCAATACAGTCTTCGTCGGTGCTTCCAACGAGCTTGGAGAATTCAGGGCAGGCACCATGGCTTCGGTCTTCGGCGCCGTCCCGGCCGTCATCATCGGCGGTGTCGGCACGCTCGCCGTTGCCGCGATCTGGGCAACCAGTTTTCCGAAGCTCAGGAAGATCGATACGCTGGACGCGCCTACGCGGAAAGCGGCGTAGCGGCTTCAGTCGCTATCGACTTGCCTTCGAAGACGATGTCCAGAAAGCCATCGAGCCAGGCTCTCAGAGGTGCATCGAAAAGCATGCGGCCTTCCAGATGCTCGCGTCCCTGCTGCGCATTCGGCAGGATGAAGCGCTGGGCGCCATGAACGACCCAGCGGTGCATCATCACCCGCGTCAGCTCTGCATGGAACTGCAGGCCCCAGGCATTGCCGTTATAGCGGAAGGCCTGATTGGGATAGGCGTCGCCGGTTGCCAGCAACTCCGCACCATAGGGCAATTCAAATCCTTCCCGGTGGAAGTGATAGACCATCTTCGGCCAACGCATTAAGAGCCTGCCCTTTTCGGTCGGATGTAGCGGATACCAGCCGATCTCCGTGGATCCGTCATTGTTGGCGGCAACCTTGCTGCCGAGATTGCGGGCCAGCATCTGCGCACCGAGGCAAATACCGAGATAGGGGCGATTTTCCTTAAGCGGCACTTCCAGCCAGTCGATCTCCGCCTTGACGAATTCGTCCGGGTCATTGGCGCTCATCGGGCCGCCGAAAATCACTGCGCCGGCATGGTTCTCAAGCGTGCAGGGCAAGGGGTCGCCAAGGGCGGGGCGACGGATATCGAGATCATAGCCTTTCTGGACGAGAAGCTGGCCGACACGACCGGGGCTGGAGCGCTCCTGATGGAGAATGATGAGAATAGGGCGCCTGTCGCGTCTTATACTTCTGTCAGTCAGTGTCATCCTGCACCACCTGTGCGTCCGTAACCCTTGCGGCCGCCTCCTGCCGCTTCTGAATACGCTCACGGGAAGAAACGCCCAGGAGATCGGCAATCCGCCAGATCACGTGGTCTTCCATCTCGCTGCGCTCGCCATCGGCATAGACGATATCCCAGAGAATACCGATCAGCTCCAGACGCTGTTCGGTATTGAGATGTCTCTTAAGATCGGAGGTGAAGCGGAAATAATCAACCGCCGAGCTTTCAGCTTCAAGGCCCGCGGCTATCAAGGCATCGAGCTGTTTGCCGTCGAGCGCATATTGCTCTTTCAACAGCTTGCGCAGCCGCTTTTTCTCGCTGTCCTTGATTTGACCGTCGGCTTCCATGACCTGCATGCAGAGTGCCGCCACGGCAATCCGCGGATCATCCGGGGCAAAGCCTGCTTTGGGGCGGTCGGCGGTCAGATTCTGGAAGAAGGCCTGAAAGCGTTCGAACATGCAGTTTTCGTTCCATTTCAGAAAAGGCGGAGCCGTGTCTTGGGGTCCGGTTCCATCTTGGGGTCACGGACGCCAGGGTCATCCGGCAGGCCGCCAAAGAAAGGTTTTGGTTCGGGCGTGGCAGGAGCCCGCTGTCGGGCGGGCGGCTCGGCGGGTTTCGTCGATGCCGGCGCGAGGGGCGCAGGCCGCGCGGCTTCTGCAATCGTTGCGGCGCGTTCCAGCTCGATGATGCGGTGGTCGTTGACCACGCTTTCCGGGCGGGTTTCACGCAGTGGCGGCAGGGTCTTCAGCGCCGCCTCAAGCGGGGCGGTCGAACCTTCTTCTACCGGACCTTCGAGTTGGCCGAAGGGCGCCTTCCATTCGAAGGCATCGAGGCGGCCGGTCACCGGCGAGACCGGAAGCCATTTGTCGGACACGAAACCATCGGCGACCCAGGCCGGGTCGCGTGGTGCCTTCAGCGCCTGTGCGAGCCAATGGCGCACACGGCCCTGGTCGCCGGTTTCCGCTTCCTCGATATCCGCAAGCAGGAGGAAGGCAGCCTCGCGCGGCTCGATGCGGGCTGCAGCTTCCGCCTTGGCGCGGGCCTTGGCGAATTCCTGCGCATCGAGCGCCGCTTGAGCGACGACGAGGAGGGATTCGACATTGTTCGGCCGCATGCCTTCCAGCCGCTCGGCGCGCTTCAGGCGGTCGAGCGTGGAATCGCCGCTGCGGGCGCGCACATAAACGCTGCCGATCTCCGGATGCGGTCCAGCTTTCCATGCCTGTTCGAGGATGGAGGCTGCCCTGCGTATGCCGCCTTCGCGGAAAAGCGCCTTTGCGGCGATGAGGGCCGCGGGAACGAAATCGGCCGACAGCTTCAGCGCCTGCTGGGCATCGTCGCGGGCGCCGGCTGGATCGCTTTCAAGTTTGTCGTCGGCACGGGCGGTCAGCAGGACTGCATGAAGGCGACTGGCTTCGGCCTTTTCGACAACCTTGGCTGCCTTCTGCTGCTCCAGCAGACGGATAGCGTCGTTCCAGCGGCCGGACTGGCTGCGATATTCCAGCGTCGCCTGTGCGGCCCAGGGGAGGTAGGGCGCGTTGTCGGCGGCCTTTTCCGCATATTGGCGGGCGGCTTCGTTGGCGCCGAGACGCTTGGCTTCGAGATAAAGACCGCGCAAGCCGAGCTCGCGCGTCTCGGGATCGTTAGCCATGGCCTCGAACTTTGAGCGTGCTTCATCATAGCGGCCTTCGATGAGGGCGGCCTGCGCTTCCAGAAGATTGATCAGCGGTTCCTGGTCAGCGCGAATGAGGCCGCGCGAACGGGCGGCCATCTTGCGCGCAAGCAAGGAATTGCCCGCACCGGCGGCAATAAGGCCGGTCGACAGGGCTTGATAGCCGCGATCTCGCTTGCGGGCGCGGAAATAGCGCGTCACCGAATGCGGCGAGGTCCAGATGAGGCGGACGAACCACCAGGCCGCCATGACGACTGCGATCAGCGCGATGATGGCGCTTGCCGCGACGATGAGCCTGGTCTGGTAGATCTGGCCTTCCCAGATCAACGACAGATCGCCGGGGCGATCGGCAAGCCAGGAAAAACCATAAGCGAGAGCGAGGACGAGGAGCGCGAAGATAACCAGGCGGACCATGCTCATCCTTCCTTGCCGGTGCCGGAAACGGCCTTGGAGACTGCGCCACTGACAAGGTCTTCGACGCGGATGCGGGCCTCAAGCGATTGCTTGAAGGCGGCTGAGGCCTGTTTTGCTGTCGCTGGCAGGCTGTTCCATTCGGCCGATGCGCCGGGCAGGTCGCCGTTCTTCACCTTGTCCTCCATGCGCGCGGCAATGGCTTCTACGCTTTCGCCTTCGATATTGCCGACAGGGCGGACCGTGACCAGTGATTTGGCGCTCGACATCAGCCGGTCCGACCAGCTCTCGTTGGGATCTGGCTGGCTGACGGAATCGACGATTGCAGTTGCGACATCGGGAACTTGACGGATCAGCTCGGCGCGTGAGGGCACGCCGGTTTCGGCAAAGCCGCGCAGATCGGTTGCGGCAGGATCATCGGGCGCCACGCCTGCGAACGTATCGAGCTCGGCGGTGAAAGGTCCGCCGCGATCGATCGCGGCCTTCAGAGCTGCGGCGGCAATGGCGCGGGCGACAGCAACGTCCTCGCGCGGTTCGTTCAACTTCTTTTCGGCTTCGGCGAGGCGGTTCGACATGTCGGCGCCGTTGGAAGCCTGCTGTTCGGTGACCTGCGCAACGCTCGTCTTCAACTGATCGATCTGAGCGGTCAGATCCGCAATCTTCTGGTTGAGTGCGTTGACATCGGTCGAGCCGGTGGAGGCGCCGGATGCCGGTGCCTGAGGTGTCGCCTCGAGAGCCGCGACGCGCTTTTCAAGGGCGCTGTTATCGGCTGCAGGTGTCGGGCTGGCGGCAAGACCTGCGACCGATTGCTTGAGGCCTTCGATCTCGCCCGAGAGGTCAGCCATTTCGGCAGAGTTCGTCTGCTGGGTCGAGGAGCCCGGCAGATAACCGGCATATTGAATCGCGCCAGCGCCAAGCAGGGCGACAAGGCCGCCAAAGATGCCGGCGGCAATCAGGCCTGACGTTGCCGCAATTTTCTGCGGCGGGGCCGGCTGTACCGGTTCTGCGGGCGGAAGCTCTTTTGCAGAAGGTTCTTCCTGTGCGCTCGCGGCCCGTTCGCTCTCATGTTCCGATAGCGGTTCGCCACCAGCCTCCGCGACCGCTACTGCCTCGGCAACAGGTGCATCACCGGCGGCAGCTTGCGCAGCTTCTTCGGCAGATTTTTCGGGATCGTTTGCCGAGGCGAAGTCCTGCGCGTCCAGGTCGATCGTGACCGGTTCGTCGGAACTCTTCGAGTGGCGTGGCGGATTTCCCGATACCATGAGGTCCTCATTATCCTGCATCGCAACGAAACTAGACAGGGATGGTAATTAAGGGAAGAGGTTAGATCAAATTTGGGCGGCTAAAGCCTTCAAAGCAGCGACAAAAGGCTTTTTTCATCCGGCATCGGCGAAACCTCCAGTGCTCTTCCCAAGCTCGGCGGAATGGTCTCCGCAACAGTTTTGCTGAGGCAAATGAGACGGATTTTGGGCATTTGCAGCAAGAGCCACTCTACCTGCGGGATATGAAAGAAATTTTCGGCCGTCTGGCGAGAGTAAAAAAGAACCGCGTCCGGAGGATTGTTTGTGAGAAGTGCCGCTACGGTCTCCGGATCAGGTGCGACAGGCTCCATCCGGTAACATTCGAGCACGGAGAAGTGCCGTCCGAGTTCTACCAGTCTCGCTTCGAAAGTTTCGGCGCGCGGATTGCCGGCGAGATAGAGGAGGTCGTCAGCATTGCTTGCCCCGATCAGCTCGGCTAGCTCACGGCCGCTGCCCGACGAGGCCGTGACAGAATTGAAACCCAGCCTGCGTGCCTCATCCGCCGTCGCCTCGCCGACGGCAAAGAGGCTGCGGGAGAGGTGAGGCTGGAGTGCTGGGCCTACAGCCTCAAGCGTCCGCATGGCTTCCGCACTCGTTACGGCAACTGGCCCGGCGGTTTTTTCCAGAGCCAATCGGGCCGCTTGCGGGTCGTAAACGGGCCGAGCGAGAGGCAGCAACAACGGTTCGTGACCCAGTTCGCGCAAACGTTGAGCGGTTCGCTCGCCCGAATGCGCGGGACGGGTAACAAGCACGCGCATGTGGGCCTAGCTCCAGTCCTCGAAGAAGGTGCTGCCCGCTCTCTGGCGCACGTCCTGTCCGGCGCGGGTGCCGAGTGCTGCCGCATCGCGGCGGTTCCCGTCGATGGTGATCGCATGCTGGTGGCGACCATCCGGCGTGATGATAAGGCCGGAGAACCTGATCTGATCGCCTTCGCAAACGGCATAACCACCGATCGGCGTACGGCAGGAACCGTCGAGGGCGGCAAGAAAGGCGCGCTCGCAGGAGACCGTGTCGAAGGTCGGCGTATCGTTGATGGGTGCCAGCAGGTCGTCGATCCTGCTGTCACCAATGCGGCTTTCAAGACAGATCGCGCCCTGCGCCGGTGCGGGCGGAAAATTATCGGGGTCAAGGATATCGGTGATGACGTCGACCTTGCCGAGGCGCTTGAGGCCGGCAAGCGCCAGAAGCGTCGCATCGACCTGGCCTTCCTGCAGCTTGCGCAAGCGCGTCTCTACGAGGCCACGGAAGGTGATGACTTTGATATCCGGCCGCATGCGGCGGATGAGCGCCTGACGGCGAAGCGAGGACGAGCCGACGGTTGCGCCATGCGGAAGGTCGATCAGTTTCGGCGCGGTTCGACCGATCACGGCATCGCGGATATCCTCGCGCGGCAGATAGGCCGAGAGATAGAGACCTTCCGGCAGGGTGGTCGGCATGTCCTTTGTGGAATGCACGGCAAAATCGAGCTCGCCGGCGACGAGCTTATCTTCCAGCTCTTCGGTGAAAAGCCCCTTGCCGCCGATCTCCGCCAGCGAACGGTCGGTGATGCGATCGCCCTTGGTCGTCAGCACGACGACTTCGAACATCTCTTCCGGCAGATTATGGGCTGCCATCAGCCGTTCGCGGGCTTCGTTGGCCTGTGCGAGCGCCAGCGGGCTGCCGCGCGTACCGATCCGGAAAGGTTTTGTTTGCATCCGCTTTGATCCGTTGTTACCGGAGTTCTCGTAAACGGGTTTAACCTCTATCGCAATCAACGAACAGGTTTCATGGCTCCCTTTCTGCGCATCCTCGGCATCGAGACAAGCTGCGACGAGACCGCTGCTGCGGTCGTCGAGCGTGATGCGGATGGCCGCTCCAACGTGCTGTCGGATGTCGTTCTTTCCCAGCTGGACGAGCATAGCGCCTATGGCGGCGTGGTACCCGAAATTGCCGCACGTGCCCATGTCGAGGCGCTTGACGAGCTGATCGAGGAGGCGTTGAAGCGCGCCAATGTGTCGCTCTCGGATGTCGATGCGATCGCGGCGACATCGGGACCCGGCCTGATCGGGGGGCTGCTCGTCGGACTGATGACCGGCAAGGCGATCGCCAAGGCGGCTGGAAAGCCGCTCTATGCCGTCAATCATCTGGAGGGTCATGCGCTGACGGCGCGACTGACGGATGGACTTTCCTTTCCCTATCTGATGCTGCTCGTTTCCGGCGGCCATACGCAGCTCATCCTCGTGCGCGGCGTCGGCGAGTACGAGCGCTGGGGCACGACCATCGATGATGCGCTGGGCGAAGCCTTCGACAAGACGGCCAAGCTGCTCGGCCTTCCTTATCCGGGCGGCCCGGCGGTGGAGCGAATGGCAAAGAACGGCAATGCCGATCGTTTCAATTTCCCGCGGCCGCTGGTCGGCGAGGCGCGGCTTGATTTTTCCTTCTCCGGCCTGAAGACGGCCGTGCGGCAGGCTGCGACCGAGATCGCGCCGCTGACGGATCAGGATGTGGCAGATATCTGCGCCTCCTTCCAGAAGGCGATTTCACGCACGATGAAGGACCGCATCGGCCGCGGTCTGCAGCGGTTCAAGGCGGAGTTTGCCGATCTGCCAGAAAAGCCGGCGCTGGTGGTTGCCGGCGGCGTTGCCGCCAATCAGGAAATCCGCAGCACGCTGCAAGCGCTCTGCGACAAGAACGGTTTCCGCTTCATTGCGCCGCCGCTCCATCTCTGCACCGATAATGCGGTGATGATCGCCTGGGCGGGACTGGAGCGCATGGCGAAGGGTGTTTCTCCCGACGATCTCGATGTGCAGCCGCGCTCGCGCTGGCCGCTCGATTCAAAGGCCGAGACCTTGATCGGATTCGGAAAGCGGGGAGCCAAGGCATGAGCGAACACATCGCCGTCGTCGGATCGGGCGCTTTCGGCACGGCGCTTGCCGCTGTCATTGCGCTGACCGGGCGCAATTCAGCTGTTCTCGTCGGCCGTGATCCCTCGCTGATTGGCGATCTCAAAACCGAGCGGCTGCATGATGCGGTACTGCCCGGCATCCCGCTACCAGAATCGTTGGAATTTTCGGCTGACGCGAATGCGATCGGCAATGCCGGCATCGTGCTCTTTGCCATGCCCTCGCAGGCGCAGGCGGATGCCGCGCGGCAATATGGTCCTTATCTGTCTAAGGATGCCGTTGTGGTCACCTGCGCCAAAGGCATCGAACGGCAGACCGGTGCACTTCTGACCGACATGCTGGAGCACGAATTGCCTGATCATCCGGTTGGCGTGCTCTCCGGACCCGGCTTTGCCGCCGATATCGCCAAGGGGCTGCCGACGGCAATGGCAATCGCTGCGGCCGACATGCAGGTTGCCGAGCGCCTGGCGCAGGCGATTTCGAGCCGCACCTTCCGGCTCTATGCCTCCGACGACCGCATCGGCGTGCAGCTTGGTGGCGCTTTGAAGAATGTGCTGGCGATCGCCTGCGGCATCGTCGAAGGCAGCGGCATCGGCGATTCGGCCCGCGCCGCGCTGATTGCCCGCGGGCTTGCCGAGATGTCGCGCTTCATTGTTGCCAAGGGTGGCAATGCCGATACGGCGCGCGGGCTTTCCGGCCTCGGTGATCTGGTGCTGACGGCAACCAGCCATCAGTCGCGCAACCTGCGTTTCGGCATTGCGCTCGGGCGCGGCGAAAAGGTGGACCCTTCCCGAGGCGAGTTGGTGGAAGGCGCTTTTGCTGCGGCGATTGCCTCGCGGCTTGCCGAAGAGCTCGGCGTGGAGATGCCGATCACCGATGCGGTTTCAGCGATCATCGAAGGCAAGCTCGGCATATCCGAAGCCATCGAACAATTGATGACACGTCCGATTACGACCGAATAGGAGACAGACATGCTTTTCGCCCTTCTGTGCAAGGACAAGTCCGGCCATCTCAATGTGCGCATGGAAACGCGCTCGACACATCTCGATTATCTCAACAAGCTGAATGCCGAAGGCAAGCTTGCCATGGCCGGCCCGTTCCTCGATACGGAAGGCAAGCCCAACGGCAGCCTCGTGATCGTCCATGCCGAAACGGTTGATGATGCCAAGGCACTCGGCGCTGCCGATCCCTATGCACTCGCCGGCCTGTTCGAAAGCGTCGAGGTGAAGCCTTTCAACTGGGTCTTCAACAAGCCGGAGGCTTAAGCGGGATGGCGCATTGGCTTTATAAATCCGAACCCGCGGCCTGGTCCTGGGAACAGCAGAAGGCGGCTGGCGAGAAGGGCACCGAATGGACCGGTGTGCGCAACTACCTTGCGCGCAACAACATGCGGGCCATGCAGATCGGCGACAAGGGTTTCTTCTACCATTCCAATGACGGGCTGGAGATCGTCGGTATTGTCGAGGTTTGTGCGCTCTCGCATCCGGATTCGACGGCGAAGGGCGATCCCAAATGGGATTGCGTCGATATCCGCGCCGTCATGGATGTGCCGAAGCCTGTGACGCTGAAGGACATCAAGGCAAATGAGAAGCTGTCCAAGATGTCGCTGGTCACATCGATGCGGCTTTCCGTGCAGCCGGTGACGGAGGACGAATGGGCCGAGGTTTGCCGCATGGGCGGTTTTGACAACTCGCCGCGCTGAGCAGCTTTGAAGACCGACCCGGAAAGCTTCATCCGCGCCAATACCAGCCTGATTGCGCCGCCGCATGTGCCGGAAATCCGGCTGTACCTGGCCAGCGAAGCCCATGAGCTCTGGCTGAAGACGGAAGAGGAGCTTGAGGCGATCGGCCTGCCGCCGCCTTTCTGGGCATTTGCCTGGGCGGGCGGGCAGGGGCTGGCGCGCTATGTTCTCGATCACCCCGAAACGGTCGCAAGAAAGCGGGTGCTCGATTTTGCAAGCGGTTCGGGACTGGTCGGAATTGCAGCAAGCAAGGCTGGCGCTGTCAAAGTGATGGCCGCGGATATCGATCCATGGTCGCAGACGGCGGTGCGCCTGAATGCAGCCGCTAATTCGGTCCTGCTGGATTTCGACAGGACCGATCTTATCGGGCGAGACCTCGATGTGGATGTCGTGCTCGCCGGCGATGTCTTCTACGACAGGGCTTTCGCCGAAGCGCTGGTTCCGTGGTTCGAGACGCTCGCAGCCGAGGGCAAGGACGTGCTGGTCGGCGATCCCGGGCGCGCCTATTTGCCAAAGGACAGGTTGGAATTCTGCGCCGTCCATGAAGTGCCCGTCACCCGGGCGCTTGAAGACAGCGAGGTCAAGAAGACGACGGTCTGGCGATTCAGGCCTTAGGGTCGGATGACACAGACATTGGCCTCATAAGAGCAGGGGTCATCGGCAATACCGACATCGATGATCTTGGCCTTCGGGGCAAGGTTGTGTTCCGGCGCAGCCAGACGGTAGTACCCGTCGCCGCCGACATAGGTCCCGCCATCCGTCTGATAGGCATAGGACGATCCGGCGTAGAGGCCGTTGCTCCCGTAATTCTGATCATAGCTCTGGGGCTGGGACGCAATGACGATAATGTTGTTGTGACCGTAGCGACTTGTTCCCGGATAGTTGAACTGCTTTAGAAAAGGGCTGCGTGGGCGATGGCGGATGACATTGTCGCGTGTGAAGTGCAGGCCACTATCCCAATGGGTGCGCTTGCCGAGAAAAAACCCGTCATTAAAGCCGTGATGGCGCGGAAAGCGATGATCGAAGTTGCGCTCTCCTGCTGCGGCGGGAAGTGCTGCCAGCACCGCAAGGAGGGCAAGGGTGGTCTTGGACAGACTGCGAAACATGGACCAAACTCCGAAACGCTAACAAATCGTTAACGTGAGATTGCGCCAAAAGGCGGATCTTGTCCACGCAGGCGTGCGCTCGGCCCAAAAATTGAGCGAGAGAGGCGAGTTTCCCGGCTTGAAACTTCCCGGTAACGCGAATCGATTAAATTAAAAGCAGGCTGTAATTATGCTTGTCGTCAGGGGGTTCGGTGATTAAACGTCGGGATTGATGCAACGCACACAGAATTTTGTCATTCGTGTGGTTGACTGAGTACGCTCCGCGCTCCGGGAGCTTAGAGAAGACGCCGCGAGGTTCTGATGGCGAATGTGACAAACCGGCCCCTGTCGCCGCATCTGCAAATCTACAAGCCTATTCCCACCATGGTCATGTCGATCGTTCACCGCATCACCGGTGGCGCTCTGTACTTCGGCACGCTGCTGATTGTCTGGTGGCTGATCGCAGCCGCTAGCGGCCAGGCCTATTACGACTGGGCCAACTGGGTGCTTGGCAGCATCATCGGCAAGCTCGTCCTGCTCGGTTATACCTGGGCGCTCATGCACCACCTGCTTGGCGGCTTCCGCCATTTCATGTGGGACCTCGGATATGGCTTCGAGAAGGAATTCTCGACCAAGCTCGCCATCGCCAATATCATCGGATCGCTCTGTCTGACCGTGCTGGTCTGGGTGATCGGCTTCATCATTCGCTTCTGAAGGTCGCACTCATGGATATGCGTACTCCTCTGGGCAAGGTTCGTGGTCTCGGCTCCGCCAAGGAAGGCACCGATCATTTCTGGCGCCAGCGCCTGACGGCCGTCGCCAACGTTCCGCTTATGATCTTCTTCGTCATCTTCATGATCGTCTATGCCGGCGCGCCTTACGCCGACGTGGTTCGCGCCCTCTCGAACCCGTTCGTCGCCGTCGTCATGGGCCTGATGGTCATCTCCGGCGTTATTCACATGAAGCTCGGCATGCAGGTCATCATCGAGGATTATGTTCATGGCGAAGGACTGAAGATCATCAGCCTGATGCTGAACACCTTCTTCGCGATCGTGGTCGCCGGCCTCTGTATCTTCGCCATTCTGAAAATCGCATTCGTAGGATAACCGTATCATGGCACCGTCTTCACCCGCTCAGAATGGGAAGGCCTATACCTATGTCGATCACTCCTATGATGTGATCGTCGTGGGCGCCGGCGGCGCTGGCCTGCGCGCCACGCTCGGCATGGCCGAACAGGGCTTCCGCACGGCCTGCATCACCAAGGTATTCCCGACCCGCTCGCACACGGTTGCGGCTCAGGGCGGCATTGCCGCATCGTTGCAGAACATGACGCCGGACAGCTGGCAGTGGCACCTCTACGACACCGTCAAGGGCTCCGACTGGCTCGGCGATGTCGACGCCATGCAGTATCTCACCATGGAAGCGCCGAAGGCGGTCTATGAACTCGAGCATTACGGCGTACCGTTCTCGCGCAACGAGGAAGGCAAGATCTACCAGCGCCCGTTCGGCGGCCACATGCAGAATTTCGGCGAAGGCCCGCCGGTGCAGCGCACCTGTGCGGTTGCCGACCGTACCGGCCACGCCATCCTGCATACGCTCTACGGCCAGTCGCTGCGCAACAATGCGGAATTCTTCGTCGAGTATTTTGCGCTCGACCTCATCATGTCGGATGACGGCAGCCGCTGCACCGGCGTCATCGCCTGGTGCCTCGACGACGGCACGATCCATCGCTTCGCCGCCAAGATGGTAGTTCTGGCGACCGGCGGTTACGGCCGCGCCTATTTCTCGGCGACATCGGCCCATACCTGCACCGGCGACGGCGGCGGTATGGTGGCCCGCGCCGGCCTGCCGCTGCAGGATATGGAATTCGTGCAGTTTCATCCGACCGGCATCTACGGTTCCGGCTGTCTCATCACCGAAGGCGCACGCGGCGAAGGTGGCTACCTCGTCAACTCCGAGGGCGAGCGCTTCATGGAGCGCTATGCACCCTCGGCCAAGGATCTTGCCTCGCGTGATGTCGTTTCGCGCTGCATGACGCTGGAAATCCGCGAGGGCCGCGGCGTCGGCAAGAACAAGGACCACATCTTCCTGCATCTCGACCATCTCGATCCGGCCGTGCTGCATGAGCGCCTGCCGGGCATTTCCGAGAGTGCAAAGATCTTTGCCGGCGTTGACGTTACCCGCGAGCCGATCCCGGTCCTGCCGACCGTCCACTACAACATGGGCGGCATCCCGACTAACTACTGGGGTGAGGTGCTCAATGCCGACAGCTCCAATCCGGAGCGCATCATCCCCGGGCTGATGGCTGTCGGCGAAGCCGGTTGCGCCTCCGTTCACGGGGCAAACCGTCTTGGCTCCAATTCGCTGATCGACCTCGTGGTCTTCGGCCGTGCGGCTGCGATCCGCGCCGGCGAGGTCATCGACCGCGCGTCTGCGGTACCGGCGCTGAACGTTGCCGCCTGCGACAAGATCATGGATCGTTTCGATGGTCTGCGTCACGCCAGCGGCGGCACGCCGACGGCGGTGCTGCGCGAAAAAATGCAGCGCGCCATGCAGGATGACGCAGCGGTATTCCGTACGCAGGAATCGCTGGAATCCGGTTGCCGCCGTATCTCGGAAATCTGGAGCGAACTCAAGGACATCAAGGTCACTGACCGCTCGATGATCTGGAACTCCGACCTCGTTGAGACGCTGGAACTGCAGAACCTGATGGCCAATGCGATCACCACGATCTACGGTGCCGAGGCCCGCAAGGAAAGCCGCGGCTCGCATGCCCGCGAGGACTATACGTCAGGTCCGTTCGCCGGTCGTGACGACGTCAACTGGCGCAAGCACACGCTGGCCTGGGTGAATGAGGCGGGCGACGTGAAGCTTGACTACCGGCCTGTCCACACCGACCTCATCGCAGACGGCATCGATCCTCACAAGATCGAGCCGAAGGCTCGCGTATACTGATCAGAGGAACCTGACATGGTTGAACTCGCTCTCCCCAAGAATTCCCAGATGCGCGAAGGCAAGGTGTGGCCGAAGCCGTCGGGCGCCAAGAACACCCGTGAGTTCCGCGTCTATCGCTGGAGCCCGGATGACGGCCAGAACCCGTCGATCGACACCTTCTACGTCGACATCGATGATTGCGGGCCGATGGTTCTCGATGCACTGCTCTACATCAAGAACAAGATCGACCCGACGCTGACGCTGCGCCGCTCCTGTCGTGAAGGCATCTGCGGTTCCTGCGCGATGAATATCGACGGTACGAATACGCTCGCCTGCACCAAGGGCATGGACGACATCAAGGGCACTGTGAAGATCTATCCGTTGCCGCATATGCCCGTCGTCAAGGATCTCGTTCCCGATCTCAGCAACTTCTATGCGCAGCATCGCTCCATCGAGCCCTGGCTGAAGACGGTTTCGCCGACGCCGGCCAAGGAATGGAAACAGAGCCATGAGGACCGCCAGAAGCTCGACGGCCTCTACGAGTGCATCCTGTGCGCCTGCTGCTCGACTTCCTGTCCGAGCTACTGGTGGAACGGCGACCGTTACCTCGGTCCGGCCGTTTTGCTGCAGGCCTATCGCTGGCTGATCGACTCCAGAGACGAAGCAACTGGCGAGCGCCTCGACAATCTCGAGGATCCGTTCCGCCTCTACCGTTGCCACACGATCATGAACTGCGCGCAGACCTGCCCGAAGGGTCTGAACCCGGCCAAGGCAATCGCAGAAATCAAAAAGATGATGGTCGAGCGTCGCGTGTGAGCGTCGACGCCTCTACCGGAATCAATCGAGCGTTATCTCGACGTCGCAGAACGGATCAAACCTGATCAAGAACGAGACGGCCGGGCACAACACCTTGCTGACATATTTTACCAGCAAGAAGTCCCACGAGCGGACGGTTGAATTGTGCCGGTTGCGCCATAGGTGTCACGAAGGCATTTTGGGTTTGTGCTGACTTGATTAACCAAAGTGAAATACGGTAATTCGAACTTACAATTGAATATCTCTGCGGTTGAGGCGGACATTCGGGAGCTTGATGATGCAGTTGCGATATGTGGTGACGGGTCTAACGGCCGCTCTGGCCTTGGCAGGATGCCAGCGCACCTCATATGACTATAGCAGTAATAACGCGCCTCCGCCGCTGACTGCGCAGCCTGTGCCTTCCGTGCAGGGCGGTCAGCTTCCGCCTCCGGGGGGCAGTTCGCAGTTCCCCGCTGCTCCGGCGTCCACGGCCCCGATGGCCGGTGTTCAGCCGGGTGGCGCAGCACCGGCGACTTCGCTTGATGTCACCAAGGAATCGATGGTCGGCAGCTGGCGTGTCAACGGCACCTGCGACATGTTCCTGACGCTCACCAATCTCGGCAGCGGGTCGCGCGGCGGCACGCGTGGTTGCGTCGGCGAATTGACGGCGATGGGTTCCTGGGAGGTTTCTGGCAAGCAGGTTCTGCTCAAGGACCGCAGCGGCAACCAGCTCGGTGCTGTCTACAAGGTGGCTGACAACAGCTTCAGCGGCCAGACCGCGACCGGACAGGCGATCAATCTCAGCCGGTAAGTCAATCCGGCGGATACCCGCTGGTTACGCATAGGCGGACAAGCCCTCATGCAGCCAATGCCAGACTATTCGCTCAGCGTCACCGAGCAGCTCAAATCGCTGACGGCCTCGGGAACGCTGCAGGTCGATTCCGCCCAGATGGATGTGGCCAAAAGCCTCGACCGGGTCCTCGCCTCCCTCAAGCAGAAGCGGCCTGCCACCAAAAGTAACGCGCTCGGCTGGTTGTTTGCCTCCAGGAAGAAGACCGAGACCGGCATCAGGGGGCTCTATATCCACGGCAGCGTCGGACGCGGCAAGACGATGCTCATGGACATGTTTTTCCAGATGGCGCCATGCCGGAAGAAGCGGCGCGCGCATTTCCATGAATTCATGGCCGATGTGCATAATCGCATCGCCGCCCACCGRCTGAAGCTGAAGAACGGCGAGACGAAGCAGGCCGATCCGATGCCGCCGGTCGCAGCCGCGCTTTTCGAGGAAGCGGAACTGCTGTGCTTCGACGAATTCACGGTCGCCGACATCGCCGATGCAATGATCCTGTCGCGGCTTTTCTCCGAGCTTTTCGAACGCGGCTGCGTGCTCGTTGCGACGTCGAATGTCGAGCCGGACAATCTTTACAAGGACGGTCTCAACCGCGGGCTCTTCCTTCCCTTCGTTGCTCTCCTCAAAAAGCATGTCGAGGTCGTAACTCTCGATTCGCCAACTGATTATCGGATGGAGAAGCTGAACAGCCAGCCGGTCTATCTCATCCCGATTGATGAGCGTACCGACATGGCGATGGATGCGTCGTGGACGCAGGCGCTGCACGGCCGCAAGGCGCAGCCTATGGAAATTCCCATGAAGGGGCGAACGATCCATGTGCCGCTCGCCATCGACCGCATGGCGCGCTTCTCTTTCGCCGATCTCTGCGACAGGCCGCTGGGTGCGGTCGATTTCCTGGCCATCGCCGAGCGCTTCGATACGGTCTTCATCGATCACGTTCCGTTGCTCGGCCCCGAAAAACGGAACCAGATCAAGCGCTTCATCATTTTGATCGATACGCTCTACGATCATGGCACCCGCCTCTACGCTTCCGCTGCCGCCATGCCCGAGGATCTGCTCGTTGAGAGACGAGGCACCGAAGGCTTCGAATTCGACCGGACGGCATCGCGCCTTTTCGAGATGAGAAGCGCGGAATATCTCGCAGCGCATCACGAGAAACGCGCCGCCGAGTAACACTTTGGTGACAATTTATCTTACGTTTACGTAAGAATTTTAATATCTAAACGATTGAAATTGCTGCACCAAAAATAATGCATTGCCATTTTTTGGCTTTAGGTCTATGCGATTGCGACATTGGGCGATGCCCGCGCGTCGCCCGACGAATTTGATCGCAAAGGAAAAGCGAAATGGCGCGTAACAAGATCGCACTTATCGGTTCTGGCATGATTGGTGGCACGCTGGCGCATCTCGCCGGCCTGAAGGAACTGGGCGACATCGTCCTCTTCGACATTGCCGATGGCATTCCCCAGGGCAAGGGTCTCGACATCGCACAGTCCTCCCCCGTCGAAGGCTTCGATGCCAATCTGACTGGCGCCAGCGACTATTCCGCGATCGAAGGCGCCGACGTCTGCATCGTCACCGCCGGCGTTCCGCGCAAGCCGGGCATGAGCCGCGACGACCTTCTCGGCATCAACCTCAAGGTCATGGAGCAGGTCGGCGCCGGCATCAAGAAATATGCCCCGAACGCTTTCGTGATCTGCATCACCAACCCGCTCGACGCCATGGTCTGGGCTCTGCAGAAGTTCTCGGGCCTGCCGGCCAACAAGGTCGTCGGCATGGCCGGCGTTCTCGACTCCTCGCGCTTCCGTCTCTTCCTCGCCAAGGAATTCAACGTTTCCGTTCAGGACGTCACGGCTTTCGTTCTCGGTGGTCACGGCGACACGATGGTGCCGCTCGCTCGTTATTCGACCGTTGGCGGCATTCCGCTGACCGATCTCGTCACCATGGGCTGGGTCACCAAGGAACGCCTCGAAGAAATCATCCAGCGCACCCGTGACGGCGGCGCCGAAATCGTCGGCCTCCTGAAGACCGGTTCTGCCTACTACGCTCCGGCCGCTTCGGCGATCGAAATGGCTGAATCCTACCTCAAGGACAAGAAGCGCGTTCTGCCCTGCGCTGCCTATCTCTCCGGCCAGTATGGCGTGAAGGACATGTATGTCGGCGTGCCCACCGTCATCGGTGCTGGCGGCATCGAGCGCATCATCGAGATCGATCTCAACAAGGCCGAGAAGGAAGCCTTCGACAAGTCCGTCGGCGCCGTTGCCGGTCTCTGCGAAGCCTGCATCAACATCGCGCCTTCCCTCAAGTAATTGGTGCGCTGAAGCAATCGAAATAGGGACAAACCCATGAACATTCATGAATATCAGGCCAAGGCTCTGCTGAAGGGCTATGGCGCGCCGGTCGCGGAGGGCGTGGCTATCCTCAAGGTTGAGGAAGCCGAGGCTGCCGCCAAGTCGCTTCCCGGCCCGCTTTATGTCGTCAAGAGCCAGATCCATGCCGGCGGCCGCGGCAAGGGCAAATTCAAGGAGCTCGGCCCCGATTCCAAGGGCGGCGTTCGTCTCGCCAAGTCGATCGACGAAGTCGTTGCGCATGCCAAGGAAATGCTCGGCAACACGCTGGTGACCGCACAGACCGGCGAAGCCGGCAAGCAGGTTAACCGCCTCTATATCGAAGACGGTGCCGACATCGCTCGCGAGCTCTATTGCTCGCTGCTGGTCGACCGTTCGGTCGGTCGTGTGGCTTTCGTGGTTTCCACCGAAGGCGGCATGGACATTGAAGCTGTCGCCCACGATACGCCTGAGAAGATCCATACGATCGCCATCGATCCGAAAGCCGGCGTGACGGCTGCCGACGTTGCCGCGATCTCCAAGGCACTGCAGCTCGACGGCGCTGCCGCCGAAGACGCCAAGACGCTTTTCCCGGCGCTCTACAAGGCTTTCGGTGAAAAGGACATGGCTCTCCTCGAGGTCAATCCACTGATCGTCATGAAGGATGGCCACCTGCGCGTCCTTGACGCCAAGATGTCTTTCGATGGCAACGCTCTTTTCCGTCACGATGACGTCAAGACGCTTCGCGACGAGACGGAAGAAGATGCCAAGGAAATCGAGGCCTCCAAGTGGGACCTCGCCTATGTGGCGCTCGACGGCAACATCGGCTGCATGGTCAACGGTGCCGGTCTCGCCATGGCGACGATGGACATCATCAAGCTTTACGGCAAGGAGCCGGCAAACTTCTGCGACGTCGGCGGCGGTGCCGGCAAGGAGAAGGTTGCTGCAGCCTTCAAGATCATCACCGCTGACCCCAAGGTCGAAGGCATTCTCGTCAACATCTTCGGCGGCATCATGAAGTGCGATGTCATTGCCGAGGGCGTCATTGCCGCGGTCAAGGAAGTCGGTCTCAAGGTTCCGCTCGTCGTGCGCCTTGAAGGCACCAATGTCGAGCTCGGCAAGAAGATCCTGAACGAGTCGGGTCTGGCCATTACGGCGGCTGACGACCTGGACGATGCGGCCAAGAAGATCGTCGCGGCGATCAACGGCTAATTTTGAAGGATCTGAAAGAATGTCTATTCTCGTCAATAAAGACACCAAGATCCTCGTTCAGGGTCTGACCGGCAAGACCGGCACGTTCCACACCGAACAGGCGCTTGCTTACTACGGCACGCAGATGGTCGGCGGTATCCACCCGAAGAAGGGTGGAGAAACCTGGACCGGCTCGAAGGGCGAAAGCCTGCCGATCTTCGCAACCGTTGCCGAAGGCAAGGAAAAGACCGGCGCCGACGCGTCCGTCATCTATGTTCCGCCGGCAGGTGCAGCTGATGCGATCATCGAAGCGATCGACGCCGAGATCCCGTTCATCACCTGCATTACTGAAGGTATCCCAGTCCTGGACATGGTGCGCGTCAAGGCTCGCCTCGAGCGCTCCAAGTCGCGCCTGCTCGGACCGAACTGCCCGGGCATCATGACGCCGGAAGAATGCAAGATCGGCATCATGCCGGGCTCGATCTTCCGCAAGGGTTCGGTCGGGATCGTTTCCCGTTCGGGCACGCTGACCTACGAAGCCGTTTTCCAGACCTCCAATGAAGGTCTCGGCCAGACGACTGCTGTCGGTATCGGCGGCGACCCGGTCAAGGGCACCGAGTTCATCGACGTGCTCGAAATGTTCCTGGCCGACGAAGCCACGACCTCGATCATCATGATCGGCGAAATCGGCGGCGCGGCTGAAGAAGACGCAGCCCAGTTCCTCAAGGACGAAGCCAAGAAGGGCCGCAAGAAGCCGATGGCCGGCTTCATCGCGGGCCGCACGGCGCCGAAGGGCCGCACCATGGGCCATGCCGGTGCTGTGGTTTCCGGCGGCAAGGGCGACGCCGAATCGAAGATCGCGGCGATGGAATCGGCTGGCATCAAGGTGTCGCCGTCTCCGGCCCGCCTCGGCAAGACGCTGGTTGAAGTCCTCAAGGGCTAAGCCAACTTACATACCCGGACGGAAGAAGGCATTCCGGCTTCCGTCCGGCTCTCCATTTGCGAATACGGATGCGCCGCGGACAGGCGGCAATCGAAATGCGGCGGCCGGCGATGAAGCCGGCAAATTCATCTAAGTCAGGAGGCGGGCGGAAGCGTCCGCGTAACACCATGGCACGGCAAGAAGCCAACGAGCAATTTCAGATCACCTCGTTTCTGGATGGCGCCAACGCTGCCTATATCGAGCAGCTCTACGCCCGTTATGAAGACGATCCCAACTCGGTCGACGATCAGTGGCGGTCCTTCTTCAAGGCGCTGGAAGAGGATCCTGCTGATGTGAAGAAGGCGGCCAAGGGGGCTTCCTGGCGCAAGAAGAACTGGCCGCTTCAGGCAAGCGGCGATCTCGTCTCGGCGCTCGACGGTGACTGGGGCATCGTCGAAAAGGTCATCGAGACCAAGGTAAAGGCGAAGGCCGAAGCCGCTGGTCAGCCGGCAGGCGCAGCCGACGTGCTGCAGGCGACGCGCGATTCCGTCCGCGCCATCATGATGATCCGTGCCTATCGCATGCGCGGCCACCTGCACGCCAAGCTCGATCCGCTCGGCATCGCCGCTCCGGTCGAAGACTATCACGAGCTTTCGCCCGAGAATTACGGCTTCACGGCTGCCGACTACGATCGCAAGATCTTCATCGACAACGTGCTCGGCCTTGAATATGCGACCCTGCGCGAGATGATCGAGATCCTCGAGCGCACCTATTGCTCGACGCTCGGCGTCGAATTCATGCACATCTCCAATCCGGAAGAGAAGGCCTGGATCCAGGAACGTATCGAAGGTCCGGACAAGGGCGTTGCCTTCTCGCCTGAAGGCAAGAAGGCTATCCTCGCCAAGCTCGTCGAAGCCGAAGGCTACGAGCAATTCCTCGACGTCAAGTTCAAGGGCACCAAGCGCTTCGGCCTCGACGGCGGTGAATCGCTGATCCCGGCACTCGAACAGATCCTCAAGCGCGGCGGTCATCTCGGCCTCAAGGAAGCCGTGTTCGGCATGGCCCATCGCGGTCGCCTGAACGTGCTTTCCCAGGTCATGGGCAAGCCGCACCGTGCCATCTTCCACGAGTTCAAGGGCGGCTCCTACGCGCCTGACGAAGTCGAAGGTTCGGGCGACGTGAAATACCATCTCGGTGCTTCCTCGGACCGCGAATTCGACGGCAACAAGGTGCACGTCTCGCTGACGGCGAACCCCTCGCATCTCGAAATCGTCGACCCTGTCGTCATGGGCAAAGTTCGCGCCAAGCAGGACATGAGTGCAGCCGTCTGGGACGGTGACATCATCCCGCTGTCGGAACGCTCCAAGGTTCTGCCGCTTCTGATCCACGGCGACGCGGCCTTTGCCGGCCAGGGTGTCATTGCCGAAATCCTCGGCCTGTCCGGTCTGCGCGGTCATCGCGTTGCCGGCACCATGCATGTCATCATCAACAACCAGATCGGCTTCACCACGAACCCGGCCTTTTCACGCTCGTCGCCCTATCCGTCCGACGTCGCCAAGATGATCGAAGCACCGATCCTGCACGTCAACGGCGACGATCCGGAAGCCGTGGTCTATGCGGCGAAGATCGCGATGGAATTTCGCATGAAGTTCCACAAGCCTGTCGTGCTCGACATGTTCTGCTACCGCCGCTACGGCCATAATGAAGGCGACGAGCCGTCCTTCACGCAGCCGAAGATGTACAAGGTCATTCGTGGTCACAAGACGGTCCTGCAGCTCTATGCTGACCGTCTCGTTCGCGAAAGCCTGCTGACCGACGGCGAAGTCGAAAAGATGAAGGCCGACTGGCGCGCCCATCTCGAGCAGGAGTTCGAGGCTGGCCAGCACTACAAGCCGAACAAGGCCGACTGGCTGGACGGCGAATGGTCCGGCCTGCGCACGGCCGACAATGCCGACGAACAGCGCCGCGGCAAGACCGCCGTACCGATGAAGACGCTCAAGGATATCGGCCGCAAGCTGTCGGAAATTCCTGCGGGCTTCAATGCGCACCGCACGATCCAGCGCTTCATGGAAAACCGCGCCAACATGATCCAGAGCGGCGAAGGCCTCGACTGGGCTATGGCCGAGGCGCTGGCTTTCGGTGCGCTCGTCGTAGAGGGCCACAAGATCCGTCTGTCCGGTCAGGATTGCGAACGCGGCACCTTCTCGCAGCGTCATTCGGTTCTCTACGATCAGGAAACGGAAGAGCGCTACATTCCGCTGGCAAACCTGTCGCCAACGCAGGGCCGTTACGAAGTCATCAATTCGATGCTTTCGGAAGAGGCCGTTCTCGGCTTCGAATACGGCTACTCACTGGCTCGCCCGAATGCGCTGACGCTCTGGGAAGCCCAGTTCGGCGACTTCGCAAACGGTGCGCAGGTCGTTTTCGACCAGTTCATCTCGTCTGGCGAACGCAAGTGGCTGCGCATGTCGGGCCTCGTCTGCCTTTTGCCGCACGGTTATGAAGGCCAGGGTCCGGAACACTCGTCCGCCCGTCTGGAGCGTTATCTCCAGCTTTGCGCGGAAGACAACATGCAGGTCGCCAACGTCACGACGCCGGCGAACTACTTCCACATCCTGCGTCGCCAGCTGAAGCGCGACTTCCGCAAGCCGCTGGTCCTGATGACGCCGAAGTCGCTGCTGCGTCACAAGCGTGCCGTATCGACGCTTGCCGAAATGGCCGGCGAATCCTCCTTCCATCGTCTCCTGTGGGACGATGCGGAGGTCATCAAGGACGGCCCGATCAAGCTGCAGAAGGATGCCAAGATCCGTCGCGTCGTCATCTGCACCGGCAAGGTCTATTACGACCTGCTGGAAGAGCGCGAAAAGCGCGGCATTGACGATATCTATCTACTGCGCATCGAACAGCTCTATCCGTTCCCGGCCAAGGCACTCATCAACGAGCTGTCCCGCTTCCGCAACGCCGAGATGGTCTGGTGCCAGGAAGAGCCGAAGAACATGGGTGCATGGTCGTTCATCGACCCGTATCTGGAATGGGTGCTCGCCCATATCGATGCGAAGTACCAGCGCGTTCGCTACACGGGACGCCCGGCCGCCGCTTCGCCGGCAACGGGCCTGATGTCCAAGCACCTGTCGCAGCTCGCCGCGTTCCTCGAGGATGCGCTGGGCGGCTAACAAAAGGAGGGGAGCGTGATGGCATATTTCTTCATGAGACTTGTGCCGCCGCGCCCCACATTCCCGCATGACGGGACCGGGGAGGAAATGGCGGCGATGAAGCGCCATGCCGAATACTGGCACCAGAACGCTCTTGCAGGATCGGCGATTGCCGTCGGTCCTGTCTTCGAGGGTGAAGGGGCTTTCGGCGTCGCCATCGTCGAGGTTGCGGATCAGGCGGCGGCGAAGGCCCTTGCCGATGCGGACCCGATCGTCACTTCCGACTTCGGTTTCCGTTTCGATGTCTTGCCAATGCCTTCAGTCATTCTCCGGCAGCAGGCCGGGTCCGCCGTCTAACACGATAACAAGCACAATCAGGATTTGAACAATGGCCACAGAAATCCGCGTTCCAACACTCGGTGAATCCGTCAGCGAGGCAACCGTCGGCACCTGGTTCAAGAAGGTCGGCGATGCCGTGAAGGCCGACGAGCCCATTCTCGAGCTTGAAACCGACAAGGTGACCATCGAAGTTCCGGCTCCCGCTTCCGGCACGCTTTCGGAAATCGTTGCCCAGGCTGGTGAGACAGTTGGTCTCGGTGCGCTTCTCGGTCAGATCGCCGAAGGTGCGGCTGCCGCTGCTGCTCCAGCCGCCGCAGCCCCGGCAGCAGCGCCTGCCGTACCTGCTCCTGCAGCACCGGCTGCTACCGCTGCTGCTGCTTCGAGCGCCTCCGTATCCTCCATGCCGCCGGCTCCGGCTGCGGCAAAGATGCTGGCGGAAAACAATCTCTCCGCCGATCAGGTCGATGGCAGCGGCAAGCGTGGCCAGGTCCTGAAGGGCGATGTCATCGCTGCCGTCGCCAAGGCTGCAACGGCTCCGGCCGCCGCACCGGCAGCCCCTGCTGCTCCGCGCGGTCCGTCGACGGTCGAGGATGCCGGCCGCGAAGAGCGCGTGAAGATGACGCGCCTGCGCCAGACGATCGCCAAGCGCCTCAAGGATGCACAGAACACGGCTGCCATGCTGACCACCTACAACGAGGTGGACATGAAGGCCGTCATGGATCTGCGCAACAAGTACAAGGATGTCTTCGAGAAGAAGCATGGCGTTAAGCTCGGCTTCATGGGCTTCTTCACCAAAGCCGTGACGCATGCGCTGAAGGAACTGCCGGCCGTCAACGCCGAGATCGACGGCACTGACCTCATTTACAAGAACTACTGCCATGTCGGCATGGCCGTCGGCACCGACAAGGGCCTCGTCGTTCCCGTCATCCGCGACGCCGACCAGATGTCGATCGCTGAGATCGAGAAGGAACTCGGCCGTCTCGCCAAGGCAGCCCGTGATGGCTCGCTCTCCATGGCCGAGATGCAGGGCGGCACCTTCACCATCACCAACGGTGGTGTCTATGGTTCGCTGATGTCTTCGCCGATCCTGAACGCACCGCAGTCGGGCATTCTCGGCATGCACAAGATCCAGGAGCGTCCCGTCGCCATCGGCGGTCAGGTCGTCATCCGCCCGATGATGTATCTGGCGCTCTCCTACGACCACCGTATCGTCGACGGCAAGGAAGCGGTCACCTTCCTCGTCCGCGTCAAGGAAAGCCTGGAAGATCCGGAACGTCTGGTTCTGGACCTCTAAGCGGAGCGTTCTGCGATGCGAGACCGGATCATGCGAGCGGCGGGCGCAGTATTCTGCGCCACGGTTGCCTTCGTGCCGGTCTCGGCTCTCGCCTTCGATGTGAACAAGGCGAGCAGCAATTTCGACCTCGTCTCGCTCAGCGATGCGGAGCTTTCTGCGCGCGCCATCAAGACTGTCGATATGGGCAATGTCGAGCTCACCTCGGGCCGTATCGTTGCCGCAGATCCACTGGCACAGCCGGATCGGCCGGCATTGGCGAAAACGGTTCCTGTCGGCGAGTATCCGGTGCGGCTCTATGAGGCTTTCGGAAGGGTTGCGGCGGCGAGCATGCGCTTTGCCGAAGGCAAGCCCGATCACTGGGAGCTTGCGACTTTGCCGGGTCAGGATGTGGGAACGCTGAAGGATGACGAGATCTTCGGTTATCCCGTCGATGCCGGCCTTGGCAGCTACATGGATGCCGACACGCTCGTGCTGATCGGACAACGCGAGCAGCAGGTGCAGGCCCAGAAGCCGGGTTCTGACGTCAATTATTACGACGACGTAGTCGCCTCCGAACTCGATGCCAACAAGGGTGTCTATGCCCTGCACCGGCCGATGGAAGGCAAGAAGGGCAATGTGGCAATGTTCTGGAGCGGCTGGGGCGACGGCTTCTATCCGGCGTTCTGGGGCCTGGCCAAGGACGGACGTCCGCTGGTGCTGCTGACGGATTTCCAGGTCGCCGAGAATGCTGACGGCCGCAGAGAGCCGAACCATCAATGAGCGGAGCAGGGCACATGCTGACTAAAGGTATAGTCGCGATGATGATCGCCGTGCTTTCCTGCGCACCGGCTTCGGCTATTGCCGCTGAGTGCAAGCAGGGCAAGGCGATCTACGCCGATCGCGACGGTGCCTATGAGCTGCGCTTTTCACCGATTGCGTCTGAAGCTGTGACGTCAAGCCACCGGTTCAAGCTCAGTGCGCTCAAGACCTCAGTCGTCATGGATGGCTATGTCATGTCCTCCGACGATCCGGAGCGGACCATGGGCATGGTGTTGTTCAACTGCCCGGATGGCGACGTCACGGGTGCCGATCTCGATGCCTGCACGGTCTGGCAGGGCTTCGTCTATCGCGCAACTGCCGATGGCGGGCTCGACAATCTGCAGTCCGGCGACAGCTCGGCAGCGGGAAAGATTGTCTTTCCCGGCCTTGGCCCGGCGATCCGCCAATCTTCTGCCTGGGGTGACGGCAAGGCCAAGGTCGCGCCTTGGGATGTTCTCGATTTCAAGGGATGCGCACAATGACTGACGGTCCCGTTTTGCTCGTTACCGGCGGCAGCCGCGGTATCGGTGCCGCCGCTTGCTTGGTTGCTGCGCGTCAGGGCTGGCGGATTGCGGTGAACTACGCCTCGAACGAGGCGGCGGCAAACGCCGTGGTTTCGGAGATCAAGACGGCCGGCGGAGACGCAATCGCAATCAAGGGCGATGTCGGTAATGCCACGGATATCCTGTCGATGTTCGAAGCGGTCGACCGCCATTTCGGGCGGCTGGACGGACTGGTGAACAATGCCGGTGTCGTCGATTATATCGCGCGCGTCGATGAGATGACCGCCGAGCGCCTTGAGCGAATGATGCGGATCAATGTGACTGGTTCCATCCTCTGCGCCGGTCAGGCGGTGCGGCGCATGTCGACGAAGCATGGTGGCCGGGGTGGCGGGATCGTCAATATCTCCTCCATGGCTGCGGTGATCGGCGGGCCGGCGCAATATGTCGATTATGCCGCGTCCAAGGCTGCCATCGACACCTTCACGATCGGGCTTTCCAAGGAAGTTGCCGATGAGGGCATCAGGGTGAATGCGATCCGGCCCGGCATCATCGAAACGGATATCCATGCTACCGGCGGCCAGCCGGACAAGCCGAAAGAAATGGCTTCATCGATCCCGATGAAGCGAACCGGACAGGTGGAGGAGGTGGCCGATGCGATCGTCTATCTGCTTTCGCCTTCGGCCTCCTACATAACAGGCGCGATCCTCAATGTGAGCGGCGGGCGCTAGTCAATAACGCAAAGGGAAAAAGCAATGTCCTACGATGTGATTGTTATCGGAACCGGCCCTGGCGGCTATGTCGCGGCAATCAAGGCTGCCCAGCTCGGCCTGAAGGTGGCCGTCGTCGAGAAGCGCGCGACCTATGGCGGCACCTG
Source organism: Rhizobium sp. 01L419 (assembly GCF_056400025.1). Classification (NCBI taxonomy): domain Bacteria; kingdom Pseudomonadati; phylum Pseudomonadota; class Alphaproteobacteria; order Hyphomicrobiales; family Rhizobiaceae; genus Rhizobium; species Rhizobium sp. 01L419. The sequence goes on along the minus strand of NZ_JBFTSM010000009.1, from coordinate 158,821 downwards.
CCTGAATGTCGGCTGCATCCCCTCCAAGGCGCTGCTGCATGCTTCTGAAATGTTCCATGCAACGCATCACATGGAAGAACTCGGCATCGAAGTCGCCGCTCCCAAGCTCAATCTCGAAAAGATGCTGGCGCACAAGGATGCGACGGTAAAGTCCAACGTCGACGGCGTTGCCTTCCTGTTCAAGAAGAACAAGATCGACACCTTCCATGGCACCGGCAAGATCGTCTCCGCCGGCAAGGTCTCTGTGGCTGCCGAGGATGGCACGGTTCAGGAAATCGAAGGCAAGAACATCGTCATCGCCACGGGTTCCGACGTTGCCGGCATTCCGGGCGTCAAGGTCGATATCGACGAAAAGATCATCGTATCCTCCACCGGCGCCATTGCGCTGGAAAAGGTGCCGGAAACCATGATCGTCGTCGGTGGCGGCGTCATCGGCCTCGAACTCGGTTCGGTCTGGTCGCGCCTCGGCGCAAGGGTTACCGTCATCGAATATCTCGACAAGATACTCGGTGCGATGGATGGCGACGTTTCCAAGCAGTTCCAGCGTATGCTGGGCAAGCAGGGTATCGACATCAAACTAAGCTCCAAGGTGACCGGCGTCGAGAAAGGTGACAAGGGCGCCAAGGTGACTTTCGAGCCGGTCGCCGGTGGCGCTGTGCAGACGCTTGAGGCCGATGTTGTCCTGATCTCCACTGGCCGCATTCCCTACACGGCAGGCCTCGGTCTGGAAGAAGCAGGCGTCAAGCTCGACAATCGTGGTCGCGTCGAAATCGACGGTCACTTCAAGACCAATGTCGAGGGCATTTATGCGATCGGTGACGTCGTGCAGGGCCCGATGCTGGCGCATAAGGCCGAAGACGAGGGTGTCGCGCTTGCTGAAATCCTCGCTGGTCAGCATGGCCATGTGAATTACGACGTCATCCCGAGCGTCGTCTACACGCAGCCGGAAGTCGCTTCCGTCGGCAAGACCGAGGAAGAGCTGAAGGCTGCAGGCGTCGCCTACAAGGCCGGCAAATTCCCGTTCTCGGCAAACGGCCGCGCTCGCGCCATGCTGGCGACGGACGGCTTCGTCAAGATCCTCTCCGACAAGGAAACCGACCGCGTGCTCGGCGGCCATATCGTTGGCTTCGGCGCCGGCGAGATGATCCACGAGATCGCCGTGCTGATGGAATTCGGCGGCTCGGCAGAAGACCTCGGCCGTACCTGCCATGCGCACCCGACCATGTCGGAAGCCGTGAAGGAAGCCGCACTCGCTGCCTTCTTCAAGCCAATCCATCTGTAAGATTAAATATCAGCAATCATTCATAATGCCGCTTGCCTTCGGGCAGGCGGCGTTTTTATTTGGTAGGCAAGTTTCGCTAACTATTTGACGAAAGCCAAGAAAATGAATGATCGCGTCGTTGTCGGCTACAGCCTCTCCCAGCGTTTCCTTCACTGGGCGACTGTGCTCCTGGTGCTCTTCAATCTTCTTTTGCCTGACGGCATGAATGCCTGGTATCGGGTTGTCCGCCATGGCGGCACGCCCTCACCGGAACAGATCGCTTCGGCGAATATCCACGCCTATGTCGGTATCGCAATCCTGCTCGTGACGATACTCAGGCTCGGTCTGCGCTTCGTGAAGGGCGTACCGCCTGAATCCACAGACGAGCCGGCAATTTTTCGGCTTGCCGCGCGGCTCGCGCATACAAGCCTTTATCTGCTGCTGCTTGCCCTGCCGGCGTCAGGCATCGCGGCATATTATTTCGGTGCGGAAGCGCTGGGATCGCTGCATGCTGACGTCCTGAAGCTGATCCTCTGGATCGTCATTGCTGCCCATGTCTTCGGCGCGCTGGTTCACCAGTTTTACTGGAAGACCGATGTCTTGCGGCGGATGACAATCGGTTAAAGGCTCTAGCAGGTCAGTTCACCGCTGTGACGGTGAAGCCTTGCTGGCGCAGCAGTTCGATAACCCCGTCCTTGCCCGGCAGATGCAGGGCGCCGACAGCCATGAAGACGTTGCCGTTGGCGAGGATGGGTGCCACGCGTTCGGCCATCACCTTGTTGCGATCAAGAATGACGCGCTGCTCGAAGGCAGCGTAGTCGCTGTCCTCATCGCTGCCTTCGGGCGAGACGGTCTTCAACATCGGCATTGTCATGCCGATATCGCCGGAGAGATAGATGTCGGTCATGGTCTCGACGACGTCGTTCATCTTGGCTCCGAGCTCGAGTGTCTCGATCAGCGACTTCAGATGAAATGCGACCGGCAGCTCGGCCATAGCCTGCAGCTGTTCGGCCAGGGTTTCCAGCCCCTTGACCTGCTTGCCTTCGGCAGCCGCATCGGCGGCGATCTTCTGGTCGAGGAACTGCACGCCCTTCGCCTTGCGGGCGATCTCGCAGGCAGGAAGTGCCACGACGCTTGAAATCATCCAGGGCCGCATGCGGGAAACGGCCGAGAGCGGAATGCCGCGTTGCTTCAACCCGGCTTCGAGGCGGGTGTAATCTTCAGGGGAAAGAAGCTTTTCGATGGTCGTGCCGTCCGTGAACATCATCAGGTCGGGCTTCATCAGAAGGGCTGCGGTCGCCTTCTTCTCGTCGAGGATTTCGTCGGATTCGATCACGATCGTATCGGCGCCGTCATGGGCTTCCTGGGCACGGGGCGGCAGGTTCAACACGCGCGGATCGGTGACATGCATGGTGCCGAGCAGCCATGATGGCTTCAGGCCCGACTTCTCGATCTTCCAGAAAATGCCTTTGCCGTTCGGCGTGGCATCCGCTTCCTTGACGGCTTCGGCATAACGGGCGGGATCGTTCTGCTGCAACTCGGTAAGCAGGTTCTTTCCGGTGCAGCTATCCTCGGCAGCATCGGCTGGCGTCACGGAAAAGATGACTGCGAGCAATGCGGCGGCAAGCAGCATGTGAAACGCGGCGATCAGCCAGAGCAGGATATTGCCCGGCTGCGCGATATGGAAAGTCCGGTGGCCGATGGAGATCGTCATGATGGTAATCCGGTCACATGTGCTTCAAGCCTCATGCTCTACGCCGGGCTTGCGCATATTCCTTTAAGAGACAGCGTTAACGAAGGCTTATGCGCGGGGATGCGCCCTATCATACACCTCCAGAAGCCTTGATGCATCGACGCCGGTATAGACCTGGGTGGTGGAGAGGCTGGCATGGCCGAGCAACTCCTGAATGGTGCGCAGGTCGCCGCCACCGGCAAGGAGATGGGTGGCGAAGGAGTGGCGCAGCGCATGCGGGGTCGCTGTCTCCGGTAAGCCGAAGGCGCTGCGCAGCTTCTGCATGGCGCGCTGAATGATGGCTGCCTGCAGCTTGCCGCCGCGGGCGCCGCGAAACAGCGGCTCGCCTTCGTCAAGATGAAGGGGGCAGAGCTGCCGGTATTTCTCGATTGCTTCGAAAACGATGGGCAACAGCGGCACAAGGCGCGTCTTGTTGCCCTTGCCGGTGATGCGCAACGTGGTGGCGCCGGTTCTGACATCTGTCGGCGTCAGGTCGAGCGCCTCGGAAATACGCAGGCCGCAGCCATAAAGCAGCGTCATGACGGCGGCATCGCGCGCGGCAATCCACGGCTCGTCATGGAGCTGGGCGTCGCTGCTGACAACGTTGATGGCCTGTTTGTCGGAGAGCGGCTTGGGAAGGGATTTCGGCTGCTTCGGTGACCGCACGGCGCCGGCGCCTGCCGCATTCACAAGTCCCTTCTTTTCAAGGTGACGCAGAAAGGAGCGTATGCCGGCGAGATTGCGGGCTACCGAGCGAGCACCGGAGCCCTCCTTGCGGCGGGCGGCCAGAAAGGCGCGGAAGTCTGCCGCGCGCAGCGTTTCGACATCGCGCAGCGTCGTCGGGCCACCGAGATGGCCGGTCATGAAGGTCAGGAACTGGCGTGTGTCGCGCTCATAGGCATCAAGCGTGTGCACAGAGAGACGGCGCTCCCGGGCGAGGTTTTCGAGCCAGGCGCTGCGTTCCGTCATCAGGTGCGGATCGGCAATGATCAGGAGTTCATTCACGGCTTCGGCTCTTGAATTTGCTTTCGATGACGCCAATTTTGAAGCACTGGCGTTATGGAATTGCTAATGCTTGCCAAGCCCTTGTCATGTATCGATCATAATTCATTGAGATAGCTTATAGCTCCCTTAAGACAGGAATTTTCATGGCACGGCGCGATTCCATGACGGCCTTTGGACAACTCGCGGAAGCGATTGCCCTGGTTTCACACGGAAAGCCCGGCCATATCGTCGATACGTTGATTGCCGAGCGCGGACAGAAGATCGTCCGCCATCCTCTTTGGCCACTCATGCGGCCGTTTCTCTACACGCTGCTGCGCTACAATAAGGCGATCGAATTCGCCAATGACGTCGCCCACATGCCGGGCTTCCAGTCGTTCGAATATATGAGCAATCTGCTGAAGCTTGATATCGGCGTTACCAATGCCGAGCGCATTCCGGCATCCGGCGGTTTCATTCTCGTTAGCAATCATCCGACCGGCATTGCCGATGGCGTGGCCGTTTTCGATCTTTTGAAGACGCGCCGCCCGGATATGATGTTCTTCGCCAACCGCGATGCGGTGCGCGTCAATCCGCGCTTTGCGGAAATGATCATACCGGTCGAATGGCGAGAGGAGTTCAAGAGCAAGCTCAAGGCGCGCGAGACGCTGCAGCTCACCAACCATGCGGTGAAGGAGGGCAAGGCGACCGTGCTTTTCCCTTCGGGCCGTATCGCCTATTGGGCGAACGGACGGCTGAACGAGCGGCCGTGGAAAACGTCTGCCGTCGGCCTTGCCCGCAAATACGGCTTGCCGATCCTGCCCGTTCACATGACGGCGCGCAATTCCGGGCTTTTCTACTGGTTTGCCAAATGGTCGACGGAACTGCGCGACATGACTGTCTTCTACGAACTTCTGAACAAGAAGGGCGACCGCTTCGATTTCGTCATCGGCAATCTCATTCCCGCAGAAGAACTCGACGGCGATCTGAACGAGGTGACGAAGGCGCTGGAAAAGCATACGGTCTATGACATGGCGACCGATGGGGACTCACGTTTCGTACCCGTATCCCGGCAACTGTCGCCGGAGCGCGTTGCGGCCCATTCTTTTTAGCGTTGCTTTGCGCTAAAGCGGAAGCATGCGTCTTCGTTCCATGTTTGCCAAGAATTATCGGTCACTGCGCTCGATCCGCATGGATCTGGCGGATACGACGCTGTTTCTCGGCGAGAACGGCGCCGGCAAGTCCAATCTCTATCGTGCCCTACAGCTTGTGCAGGCGGCGGTTCGCGGGCGGCTGGCTTATGAGCTTGCGGCTGAAGGCGGCATGCTCTCGGCCCTCTGGTCCGGCACGCGTCCCAAGTCCGACGGACCTGCGCGCATCCGCCTGGAAGTCGAGATCATCGACGAGGAGCGGGCCGTCACATTCCGATATCATGTCGAGGCCGGGCTGCGCCCGTCGGAGGCGGCTGCGGGTTTCGCGCTGGAACCGCAGATCAAGGCCGAAGAGCTTTCCGTCGAAACCGGCCGCCGCGCGGTGACGATGATGAAGCGCGCCGGCCCCGGCATCTCCGTCCGCGATGGTGTGGGACGGATGCAGGATTATCCGGACGAGGCGCTGACATCGGAAACTGCGATTGCGCTCCTGGGGGATGCCGGCCATTTTCCCGAAGTTGCCGCCTTTCGCCGCATCGTCAACAACTGGCGCTTCTTCCACGGATTTCGCACGGACAGGGCTTCTCCGCTTCGCCATCCATGCCTGGCCGTCACCAGCCCCATGCTGGACGAGGATGGGGCCAATCTCGCCGCCGTCTTTGCGACAATTGCCCATACGCGACAGGATACGGTGGAGCTTGATCGCATCCTGGCATCGGCGCTCGGCGGTGCAAGGCTCGTCGTGCCGGAACCGGGCGAGGCGGCGGAATTCGGTTTGATGCTTCCGGATTTCCCGCCCCGGGTCTTTCATCCGCGCGAACTGTCTGACGGGCAGATTCGCTTCCTCGGCCTTGCCGCTGCACTGCTCTCTTATCGGCTGCCGGCGCTCATTGCCTTGAATGAGCCTGAGGCGAGCCTGCATCCCGATATGCTGGTGCCGCTCGCCGATATGATCGCGGAAGCGTCAAAGAGCAGCCAGGTCTGGATCGTCACCCACTCGGTGCAACTGGCCGATGCCGTGCGCGAACGCTGTGGCGTTCGTCCGCGAAAGGTCATCCGCGAGAATGGCGCCACCTGGATCGAAGGCATGCGACTGACGGGAACGATCGCCGGTGAAGACGATGATGACGCGTAGTCCTCATTGTCGGCGGGTTTCATTTTATGGCCGTTGCGGGCATGGTCTGCCGCAATGAGTACAGATTCGTCCGATCTTTTTGGCGCGCTTTTCGAGGCTCCGCCCGTGAACCGTACGGTTCCGGTGCTGGTGCCGATGCCGGCGCCAAAACCCTATTCCTATTCGGTGCCTGAAGGCATGGCGGTCGAGCCCGGCTCGGTCGTGCAGGTGCCGCTCGGGCCGCGCCAGGTGATCGGCGTCGTCTGGGATGGCGGCGAGGATGGCGTCGATCCTAAGAAGCTCAGGCCCATCACCCACGTTTTCGATTGCCCGCCGCTCAACAAGGAGATGCGGGATTTCATCGACTGGGTGGCGACCTATACGCTTTCTCCGCCGGGACTGGTGGCGCGGATGGCGCTGAGGGCGCCGAATGCTTTCGAGCCGGAGCCGATGGTGGAGGGATTGCGTTTCGTCGGCGGCGAGCCGGAGCGGATGACGCCGGCGCGCGCCCGTGTGCTTGACGCAACATCGGACGGGCTTTCCTGGACGCGTACCGGCCTTGCGCATGCGGCCGGCGTTTCCACCAGTGTTGTCGACGGGCTGATAGCACAGGGCATCTTCGAGACCATCTTCCTGGCGCCGCCGCCCATCGTTGCAAAGCCGGACCCGGACTGTATCGGTTCGCGCCTCGAAGGGCCGCAGAAGGAAGCTGCCGAGGAAATTCTGGACGAGGTGCGCAAGGGCGAATTCGCGGTTTCGCTGATCGACGGCGTGACCGGCTCCGGCAAGACGGAAGTCTATTTCGAGGCGATTGCCGAAACTCTCAGGCGCGGCAAGCAGGTGCTGATACTGCTGCCGGAGATCGCGCTTACCGCAAGTTTCCTCGAACGTTTTCAGGGTCGCTTTGGCGCGAAACCTGCCGAATGGCATTCCGACCTTGCGCCGCGCACCCGTGAAAAGGTCTGGCGGCAGGCGGTGACCGGAGAGGTGCGGGTCGTCGCCGGCGCGCGCTCGGCCCTCTTCCTGCCGTTCGAAGATCTGGGCCTCATCATCGTCGACGAAGAGCACGATCCTGCCTACAAGCAGGAGGACCGGGTCTATTACAATGCGCGCGACATGGCGGTCGTGCGGGCGCGGATCGGCGATTTTCCCGTCGTGCTCGTTTCGGCGACACCTTCGGTCGAAAGCCAGGTGAACGGCCAGAGTGGGCGCTACAGCACGATCCATCTGCCGACGCGTTTTGGCGATGCCGCGCTGCCCGACCTGCATCTCGTCGACATGCGGCGCCATGCGCCGGAGCGCGGCGGTTTCCTGTCGCCGGTGCTGGTTCGGGCGATCGGCAAAACAGTGGAGAAGGGCGAGCAGGCGCTGCTCTTCCTCAATCGCCGCGGTTATGCGCCGCTCACGCTCTGCCGTGTCTGCGGCCATCGTTTCCAGTGCCCGCAATGTTCGAGCTGGCTGGTGGAGCATCGCTTTCGCCGGCAATTGCAATGCCATCAGTGCGGTCATAACGAGCCGACGCCGGAAGCCTGCCCGGAATGCGGGACGCTCGACCATCTCGTTGCTTGCGGGCCGGGCGTGGAGCGCATTGCCGAAGAGGTGGAGCGGCATTTTCCGGATGCGCGTACCATCGTGCTTTCCTCCGACATCTTGGGCGGGGTGAAGCGGCTGCGGCTGGAACTCGATGCTATCGCCAAGGGCGAAGCCGATATCGTCATCGGCACGCAGCTTGTCGCCAAGGGGCACAACTTCCCGCTGATGACGCTGGTCGGCATCGTCGATTCCGATCTTGGCCTGGCGAACGGTGATCCGCGCGCGGCCGAGCGGACCTTCCAGCTACTTTCGCAGGTCACGGGCCGCGCCGGCCGAACGGGCCTGAAGAGCCACGGTCTGCTGCAGACCTACCAGCCGCAGCATCCTGTCATGCAGGCGATCGTCTCCGGCGATGCCCGGGCTTTCTACGAGCGCGAGATCAGCGAGCGCGAGCGTGCCATCCTGCCGCCCTTCGGCAGGCTCGCCTCCATCATCGTTTCAGCCGATACGCGCCATGATGCGGAAAACCATGCGCGCGGCATGCGCAACGCCGCACCGCAGGTGTCAGGCATTTCCGTTCTCGGGCCGGCGGAGGCCCCGCTGGCGCTGGTGCGCGGCCGTCATCGCTTCCGCCTCCTGGTCCATGGCCGCCGGAACTCCGACATGCAGGCCTATCTGCGGGCGATGCTCTTACAATCGCCGAAGGAGCGCGGCTCGGTTCAGGTGCAGCTCGATATCGATCCGCAGAGCTTCCTGTAGATCGTTGCGGCCCGGCGTTTCCGGATGTCGCCGATCATGGCATAAACACAGAATCAGCTGATGATTTGGGGTCGAGGCATGGAGTTCTACTTTCCGACGGAGATGGGCGAGCAGCTTGCTTTCGGCGCGGCGGCTTTCACTGCGGTTGCCGGTTTCATCATGATGTTTGCACCCGGCCTTGCCATGCGTTTCTTCGGCCTTGCTCCGCGCGGCGAGCGGCGCGAAGGTTTCAGTGAAGTGCGGTCGATGGGCGGTTTCTATCTCGGTCTCGGCCTTGCCGCGATCATGCTGGCGCAGGACTGGACTTATCTGGCGCTTGGAGCGGCCTTCGCGATGGCGGCTTTCGCTCGCATCATTTCCATCCTGTCCGACAGGGGGAGCACGACGCTCAATTATTTACTTCTGGTTGTACAGGCCGCCGTTGCGGCTTTGCCACTCCTTCACGTATTTGGCTTCCTGCAGGGCTGATCCAGAGCCGAAAGAGAGCGCTTCACAGGCCGCTTTCGGGCGTTTGCGTGATTTTGCCGATAGAAAATCATGTGAAAGGCTTATTCGGGCGTTACGCGTGTTGCGAGTCCGAACATCCTATGTTAGACGGACCCCGAATTTCGGAAGAAGCAAGAGGCTTCTCTTGCGATTTCTGGGGGAAATCAAAACGAATTCAAAGTCATAGGCTCGGCGCCCGTCGGAAGTCGGATTTTGGATTGAAATCAGGGAAATTTGTGCCCGTGGCAGACACGTCCCAGCTTACTTCTGGTGTTGCCGAGCGCTATGCCTCGTCTCTTTTCGAGTTGGCGCTCGAAGAAGGTGTGGTCGACAGCGTTACCGCCGATCTCGACCGTTTCCAGGCGATGCTGGATGAGAGCAGCGACCTGAAGCGCTTTGTCATGAGCCCGGTTTTCTCCTCCGAGGATCAGGTGAAGGCCATCATCGCTCTCAGCGAGAAGGCTGGCATCTCGGGTTTCTTCGCCAATTTCCTGAAGGTCGTGGCGCGTAACCGTCGCCTGTTTGCCCTGCCGGGCATGATCAAGGCCTTCCGTATCATTGCTGCCAACCATCGCGGCGAAATTTCTGCCGAAGTCACTTCGGCCCATGCGCTGACTGAAGCGCAGGAAACCGAATTGAAGGCGGCACTCAAGGGCGTCACCGGCAAAGACGTGACGATCAACGTCACGGTTGATCCGTCAATTCTTGGTGGTCTGATCGTCAAGGTCGGGTCCCGTCAGATTGATACGTCTCTTCGTACCAAACTCTCTACCCTTAAGCTCGCATTGAAAGAGGTTGGCTGATGGATATCCGCGCCGCGGAAATTTCCGCAATTCTCAAAGACCAGATCAAAAATTTCGGCAAAGAGGCAGAAGTCTCGGAAGTCGGCCAGGTTCTCTCCGTCGGTGACGGTATCGCTCGCGTTTACGGTCTGGACAACGTCCAGGCAGGTGAAATGGTCGAGTTCCCGGGCGGCATCCGCGGCATGGCGCTCAACCTTGAATCCGACAATGTCGGTGTCGTTATTTTCGGCGCCGACCGCGACATCAAGGAAGGCGACACCGTCAAGCGCACTGGCGCGATCGTTGACGTTCCGGTCGGTCCGGAACTGCTCGGCCGTGTTGTCGATGCTCTCGGCAATCCGATCGACGGCAAGGGCCCGATCAACGCGACCCGCCGTTCGCGCGTCGACATCAAGGCTCCGGGCATCATTCCGCGCAAGTCGGTTCATGAGCCGATGTCGACCGGCCTCAAGGCCATCGACGCCCTCATCCCGGTTGGCCGCGGCCAGCGCGAGCTCGTCATCGGCGACCGCCAGACCGGCAAGACCGCGATCCTGCTCGATGCCTTCCTCAACCAGAAGGCCATTCACGAGAACGGTCCGGAAGGTGAGAAGCTTTACTGCGTCTACGTCGCCATCGGTCAGAAGCGTTCGACTGTCGCACAGTTCGTCAAGGTGCTCGAAGAGCGCGGCGCGCTGAAGTATTCGATCATCGTTGCCGCTACCGCTTCCGATCCGGCTCCAATGCAGTATCTGGCACCGTTTGCCGGCTGCGCCATGGGCGAATATTTCCGCGATAACGGCATGCACGCGCTGATCGGTTACGACGACCTGTCCAAGCAGGCCGTTTCCTACCGCCAGATGTCGCTGCTGCTGCGCCGCCCGCCGGGCCGCGAAGCCTATCCGGGCGACGTTTTCTACCTGCACTCGCGTCTCCTTGAGCGCGCTGCGAAGATGAACGACGACCAGGGCGCTGGCTCGCTGACCGCTCTTCCTGTTATCGAAACGCAGGGCAACGACGTGTCGGCCTTCATTCCGACCAACGTGATCTCGATCACCGACGGCCAGATCTTCCTTGAAACCGACCTGTTCTATCAGGGCATCCGCCCGGCCGTGAACGTCGGTCTGTCGGTTTCCCGCGTCGGTTCGGCGGCACAGATCAAGGCGATGAAGCAGGTTGCCGGCTCGATCAAGGGCGAACTTGCCCAGTATCGCGAAATGGCTGCCTTCGCCCAGTTCGGTTCGGACCTTGACGCTGCAACGCAGCGCCTGCTGAACCGCGGTGCGCGCCTGACTGAACTTCTGAAGCAGCCGCAGTTCTCGCCGCTGAAGACGGAAGAGCAGGTTGCGGTGATTTTCGCCGGCGTTAACGGCTATCTCGACAAGCTGCCGGTCGCATCGGTCGGCAAGTTCGAGCAGGGCTTGCTTTCGTACCTGCGTTCGGAAGGCTCCGCCATCCTCGACGCGATCCGCACGGAAAAGGCAATCAGCGACGGCACCAGGAGCCAGCTCACGGCTGCTGTTGACAGCTTCGCCAAGTCTTTCTCGTAATCGGGCCCTAAGTTAGGACGGATAACGGATGCCTTCACTTAAGGATCTGAAGAACCGGATCGCCTCCGTCAAGGCGACGCAGAAGATCACCAAGGCGATGAAAATGGTCGCCGCGGCGAAGCTTCGGCGTGCGCAGGAGGCGGCCGAGGCCGCCAGGCCCTATTCGCAGCGCATGGGTGCGGTTCTGGCGAACATCGCCAAGGCCGTTACCGATGCAGACGGTGCGCCGGCGCTTATGACCGGCACCGGCAAGGACCAGGTCCATCTGCTCGTCGTCTGCACCGCGGAGCGCGGTCTTTGCGGTGGCTTCAACTCGCAGATCGCGCGTTTTGCGCGCGATCACGTCCGCAAGCTGACCGCTGAGGGCAAGACGGTAAAGATCTTCACCGTCGGCAAGAAGGGTTACGACATTCTGCGTCGCGAATACGCTTCGCTGATCATCGAGCGCAAGGAACTGCGCGATGTGAAGCGCGTCGGCTTCGAGAACGCAGACCAGATCGGCAAGCGCATCATCGAGATGTTCGAAGCCGGCGAATTCGACGTCTGCACGTTGTTCTATTCCGAGTTCAAGTCGGTCATCTCGCAGGTTCCGACCGCACAGCAGCTCATTCCGGCCAAGGCCCCTGAGGTTGTCGCCGAGGACGCAGAACATGCTGGCGCTGTCTACGAATACGAGCCGGATCCGGCGTCGATCCTCGACGATCTGATCCCGCGCAATATCTCTGTCCAGATCTTCCGTGCTCTCCTTGAGAACGTCGCGGGTGAAATGGGCGCCAAGATGAGCGCGATGGACAACGCGACGCGCAATGCTGGTGAGATGATCAATAAGCTGACGCTGAGCTACAACCGTCAGCGTCAGGCGCAGATCACCAAGGAACTCATTGAAATCATTTCGGGCGCGGAAGCGCTCTGAGGTTAGGAAAAGAGGGTCAGAAAATGGCTGAGGCAGCTACCCCCAAGACCGGCTCTGTCGGCAGAGTCACACAGGTTATCGGCGCCGTCGTTGACGTTGCTTTCGAAGGCGATCTGCCGAAGATCCTGAACGCGCTGGAAACCAGCAACAACGGCAACCGTCTGGTTCTCGAAGTTGCCCAGCACCTCGGCGAAAACGAAGTTCGTACCATTGCGATGGACTCGTCCGAAGGTCTCGTCCGCGGCCAGGTAGTCACCGATACCGGTGCTCCGATCATGGTTCCGGTGGGTAACGAGACGCTCGGCCGCATCATGAACGTCATCGGCGAGCCGGTCGACGAAGCCGGTCCGCTGGTTACCGCGCACAAGCGTTCCATCCACCAGGACGCACCGGCCTATGTGGAGCAGTCCACGGAAGCACAGATCCTCGTCACCGGCATCAAGGTCGTCGATCTTCTCGCGCCTTACGCACGCGGCGGCAAGATCGGCCTCTTTGGCGGCGCAGGCGTCGGCAAGACCGTTCTGATCATGGAACTGATCAACAACGTCGCCAAGGCGCACGGTGGTTACTCGGTTTTCGCAGGTGTCGGTGAACGTACCCGCGAAGGCAACGACCTCTACCATGAAATGATCGAATCGAACGTCAACAAGCATGGCGGCGGCGAAGGCTCCAAGGCTGCGCTGGTTTATGGCCAGATGAACGAACCGCCGGGCGCCCGCGCTCGCGTCGCTCTGACGGGTCTGACGGTCGCCGAACACTTCCGCGACCAGGGTCAGGACGTTCTGTTCTTCGTCGACAATATCTTCCGCTTCACGCAGGCAGGTTCGGAAGTGTCGGCTCTGCTCGGCCGTATCCCGTCGGCCGTGGGCTATCAGCCGACGCTTGCAACGGACATGGGTCAGATGCAGGAACGCATCACCACGACGACGACCGGCTCGATCACCTCGGTTCAGGCCATTTACGTTCCGGCCGACGACTTGACCGACCCGGCACCGGCAACCTCGTTCGCCCACTTGGACGCAACGACGGTTCTGTCGCGTTCTATCGCTGAAAAGGGCATCTACCCGGCTGTCGACCCGCTCGACTCCACCTCGCGCATGCTCGATCCGCTGGTCGTCGGCGAAGAACATTACGAAATTGCCCGTAAGGTTCAGTCGACCCTCCAGCGCTACAAGGCCCTGCAGGACATCATCGCCATCCTGGGCATGGACGAACTGTCCGAAGAGGACAAGATCGCTGTTGCCCGCGCCCGCAAGATTGAACGCTTCCTGTCGCAGCCGTTCTTCGTTGCCGAAGTCTTCACCGGCTCGCCGGGCAAGCTCGTTGCTCTCGAAGACACGATCAAGGGCTTCAAGGGTCTCGTCAACGGCGAGTATGACCACCTGCCGGAGGCTGCCTTCTACATGGTTGGCTCGATCGATGAAGCTGTCGAGAAAGCCAAGAAGCTCGCAGCTGCCTGATGAGCGATGCTCAGGACGAGATATTCTGCTGCGACTCCCTCAAAGGGGTCGTGGCGGAACTCCCTGAACCTGCAGTGCCGACCATATACCGTGCCGATAACGGCGTGACGATGATGGTGGTGGGGTTGGCGCAGACCGAGGAAGGCCTCGGATATCTCGACCAAGCGATAATGCACTGCCCGTTCTGCGGGACCAAATTGCAAGATGCGAAAGCCATAGCCGAGAAGGTAAGTCACTGATGGCTGACAATTTCAACTTTGAGCTCGTTTCGCCGGAGCGTCTGCTGTTGTCGGAAATGGTGACCGAGGTCGTCATTCCTGCGACCGAAGGCGAGATGACGGTCATGGCCAATCATGCTCCGACGATGACGACCATCAAGCCGGGCATCGTGAGCGTCCGTTCCGCTTCCGGCTCCAAGCAGGACTACGTCGTGTTTGGCGGTTTTGCCGACATCCTGCCGACCGGCTGCACGCTGCTTGCCGAGTCTGCTGTTCCCGTCGAAGAACTCAACAAGGACGAACTGACTCGCCGCATCGAAGCTGCGAAGAAAGAGCTCGAAGATACCGAGCATCACGAGCATAAGTCCAAGCTCGAGCACTTCATCATGGAACTGACCCACCTGCGTGGCGTCGTCCAGCAGGACTGATCGGCTCAGTCAAAGACTGACAGAGTGAGAAAAGCGGCCTTTCAAGGCCGCTTTTTCTTTGGCAAGCCGCACCCTGCGGCAGGCGCAGCGCCGTTCATCATACGTCATCGTTTGCAGGGGTAGCCGCATAGAAGTGCCGAGCGACACCCTGGAAGGCTTCTTTGATGCCAGTCAGGCTTTATTCATCGCTGCGAAGGCTGCGGGTATCATACCGGACATTGAAACGAAAAGAGGTGGCTTTCGCCGCACGTCCTGGAAGTCACTTGACGTGGCTTTTCAGAAGCCGGTGCCACCGCGCAGTTCGGACAGCAGTGTGCCGAACAGGATCTTCATATCCAGCCAGAGGCTGAAATTTCTGATGTAATAGATATCGCTGGCGATGCGGGCGCGTGCCTTTGTCGGGCGCTCGGTCGGGCCGCGCCAGCCACGCGTCTGGGCAAGGCCGGTAATGCCCGGCCGCATCAGATGGCGGTAATGATATTCGGGCACCAGCTCTTCGTAGAGCATGCCGGCTGCGCGCATGTTGATGGCATGGCATCGGGGGCCGACGAGCGACATATCGCCCTTGATAACGTTGAGTAGCTGGGGAAGCTCGTCGATATTGGTCTTGCGCAGGAAGGCGCCGATCCGCGTTACGCGCCGATCGCCCTTGACGGTCTGTTCGATGCCGGTGGGATCGCAGAGGTCCGTCCGCATGGAGCGGAACTTGTAGACGGTGATCTTGCTGCCCTTCAGGCCCCAACGAATCTGCCGGAAAAATATCGGTCCGCCATCATCGATCACGATGAGAAGAGCAATGGTCAGAAGAACCGGAAACAGGACGACTAGGGCGCTGGTTGCCCCGAAAATGTCGAAAGCTCTTTTCAAACCAAGCTGAAGCCGGTTTCGCCCATCCAACGAGACAAAGCTGTCGGGCTGGCGAATATTGGAATTCGCTGCCTCGAGAGCCTTCATCTTCACTGTTTTTGCAGAGAAAACCGTCTCTTGAAACTTGTTTGAAGTAAACACGTTCATTAAGCAACGTCCGTGGGAATACTCGCATATTGCATCGCGCCGGCACAAATACATGGACATGATCGATTTGTCACCCGCTTGTTTAATGTTTTCGTAACCCTAACGGGGCCAAATTTGGGAGTATTTCGAAATATGTCCCGGATATTTTGGCCGGCTTCGAATTAACTATATTGCGTTAATGGCTGAATTCTTGCGCGTTATGCGTGCGGCGCGTCGTATTGCCGGCCGCTCGAGAAGGAAATAGCTGAGGCTTGCTATAAGAAAAATGATCACCGTCGCAAAGGTGCAGCCGATAAACCAATCCCGTAACGGATCGTCTTTGCCGATCCCGAATATGGCCGGAGAGATCGTCTGCATCGAAGTCAGCACGATATCCTGCCAGATATAGATGCCGAAGGAGATGGTTGCCGCAAAACGCATGAAGGCATTGTCCAGCAGTGCCGCAAGCAGCACGGAGCGTGAGAGCGACACAAGGGCGACAGCGATCAGAACCGGAAAAAGCGGAAAGGCATAGGGGATTCCGAGCCATCCATAGGCTTCCCAAGGTCCGCCTGTCGAAAGCGGTAGCTGGAAGCCGGCTGCAACAAGGCAGGCAAATGCAATAATGTCGAACCAGATCCGACGCTTTCGCGACAGCAGGACCTGAATGCCGGCTGCGAGTGAACCGAGTGCAAAAACGGCGAAGAAGCCGATTGGATTGTAGTTAGGCATCCACTCCTTCGCGCCGCCATGCATGCCATACTGCCAGCCACGGTCAATCTCATTGGGAGGGGCGAGCGCACGGAAGGTTTCATGGCCGATCAGTGTTGCGACAATGATGCCGAGCCAGGCAAGGCGCGTCACGAGCGGCGATCGGCGTTTTTCCGGGATGGCGAAAAGCCAGAGGAAGCCAAGCGGCAGTAGCACATAGCTCGTCGCTTCGAAGGATATGGACCAGAGCGGGCCGTTCCCTTCGACAGGAAAGAAGGTGCGCCAGTGCCATTGGCTCATGAAGAAGAGACCGCTGGCATAGCGCATAAGGAGTTCCGGTGTCAGCGCAAATTCAAGCAGCGTGAAGCTCAGGATGAAGCCCGCGGTCAAAGCCACCCAATAGCCGGGTACGATGCGGGTCGCGCGACGCAGTGCATAGATGCGCAGGTCGGGCATGGCACCACCGGCGTCAAGGGCGCGCCAGAACGGCAAGGCCAGCAGGAATCCGCTGAGAATGAAGAAGATGGCGACGCCGAAATTGCCGAAGCGCAAGGCAGTCAGCGTCGGCCGCGATCCTTCGCCGAGTTTGGTGAGGTCGATGCGCAAAATGAGATGATGGATGAGGACGAGCAAGCAGGCGGCTGCGCGCAAGAAATCCGCCCCGGCCACCCGGTTCTGCTGCTGCATGTCACTCCCTCGCTCCTTGCGGGACCTTGCAGCGGAAAGCTGCTGCCCGCAAGGGCGGCTCGCCTCAGCCGAGGAGATCGTTGGTGTAGTAGGCGGAAAAGTCGGGTTTTTCCTTCAGTGCCGTGCCGTTGGCATCGAGCAGGATGCCATGATCGAACAGGAAGGTCCCGATCGCTTCCGCCTTGGCCGGATCTATGGTGCCGATCGCGCCGTTTTCACCCTTAAGGAAATGCCCCTCGACAAGGGCCTTCTGCGATGCCTTGACAAGGTCGGTGTTAAGCAGTGCGCCATTGCTGCTGGCAATCAGGAGATCGCAGGCTTCGTCCGGGTTCTCGACCGAATAGGCGTAACCCTTCAGCGTCGCCTGGACGAATGCGCGGGCGTTTTTCGGATTGGCCGCAAGATAGGCATCGCTCGAAGCGATCGCGGTCGTCTGCTCGTCGGGAATGCCGTAATCGCTATAACGCCAGCGGCCGACCTGCCGGTTCTCGAGTTGGGCGGCAATGCCCTCCCAGGTGTAGATTTCCAGCGTGAAATCCACGGCGCCATTGTCGAGTGCCTCATAGGCCGAGGTGCCGAGGGTAACGTTCTGGATTGTGCCCTTGCCGCCGTCGTTGCGGATCATCGAGGAGACGAGCGCTTCCTCCCATGCGCCGCCGAAGCCGCCATAGGTCTTGCCGTCCAAATCCCTGGGGCTCTTGATGTCGTCGCGGCCGCCCTTGAAGATCAATCTGCCGGTTTCGGTCTGCACCACGGCGTAGACAAGTTTCACATCCGCACCGGCGGCGCGCTGGGTGAAAGTCTCGATCTCTCCGCAGATACCGAAATCGGCGACACCGTTTGCGACCAGCGTGCCGGCGCTGGTATCGGCATAAGGCAGGATTTCGACGTTGAGGCCGGCAGCCTCATAGAAACCCTTCGCCTTGGCGACATAGATGCCGATGTGATTGGTGTTCGGTGTCCAGTCGAGCGCGACGCGCGCTTTGGCGGTGGATTGGGCGAAGGCGGTGCGGCCGGCAAGGCTCGCGGCCATGGCGGCAAAAAGGGTCTGTCGGCGGGTGAGAAGCATCAGGACCTCCTCAGGTTCTTTGCGGATGCAGCAGTGTTTGAAGAATTTCGGTTTCGATCGCTTGAGCAGTAGGGGAACCAAGGTCGGCAAGCGTACGCGGCCTCGCGAGTGGTACCTCGAATTCCCTGACTACCGTTGCGGGGCGAGCGGAAAGCACATAGATGCGGTCGGACAGGAAGACGGCTTCCCGCACATCGTGGGTAATCAGAAGGGCTGTCCAGCGGTGATCCGTCCACATGCCCTGCAGCCATTCCTGCATCTGCGTGCGGGTCAGTGCGTCGAGTGCGCCGAAGGGCTCGTCGAGCAGCAGCATGTCCTGTCGTTGAATGACAGTGCGCAGCAGGGCGGCGCGCTGGCGCATGCCGCCTGAAAGGGCTGAGGGATAGTGGCTTTCGAAGCCGGTAAGGCCGAAGCGTTCGAAGAGGGGGGCGGCGACGGCGCGCGCCTGGCTGCGGCGCATGCCATGTACTTCGAGGCCGAGGATTGCATTATCGATGACGCTTCGCCACGGCATCAACGCATCGCGCTGGGGCATGAAGGCGAAGGCGTGAGCGGCTTGCGCAAGCGGGGTGCCGTCGAAGAAAATGTCACCATTATCGGCTTGAAGCGCCTGCGTCAGCAGCCTGAGGATCGTCGACTTGCCGGAACCCGAGGGGCCGACGATCGAGACGAATTCGCCTCTGGCGATATGGAGAGAAATATCCTTCAGCACTTCCATGCCATCGAAGGACTTGGAGATGTTCTTCAGCTGCAGCATACCGCTCATCGGCGTTTCTCCGCCGAGGATTGCCAAGGCATGACGAGATGCTGGACCGCCAGCGTTAGGCCGAAGAGGCAGAGTGTCAGAAGGGCGCTGACGACAACGGCGGCGAGCACGAGATCGGGGCGGAAATTGTTCTTGGCATTGAGAATGTAGATCCCAAGGCCACGGGCAGCGCCTGCATATTCGGCGAAGATCGCACCGACGACCGCATAGGTGATCGATATGCGAAGGCCGGCAAAGAAGAAGGGCATGGCGGAGGGAAGCCGCGCCAGGCGGAAGATGCGCCAGCGGCTTGCCTTCATGGAACTCAGAAGCTCGGCAATATCCCCGTCTGTCGATTCATAGCCCTGCAACAAGGCGACCAGCAGCGGAAAGAAGGTGACGAGGGCAACGAGCAGAAGTTTCGGCAACAGCCCGAAGCCGAACCACAGCACGACCAAAGGCGCGATTGCCACCAGCGGCAGTGTCTGGCTGACGATGAAGAGCGGCAGCAGCGCGCGGCGCATGAAGGGCACGAAATCCATCAGCACGGACGAGGCGAAGGCGAAGACCAGCGACAGGGCAAAACCGCCGAGTGTTGCGCTGAGCGTCGGCCAGGTATTGTCGAGCAGGGCCTGCCTGTTCACCCAGCCTTGCGTGAGTATGCGCGAAGGCGAGGGAAGGATGGAGGGTTTGATGCCGGAGAAGTCGACATAGAGCTCCCAAACAGCCAGGAAAGCGGCCACAGCAAGAATGGCGGGCAAGGCCCGCCTCAGCGGCGCAAATGTCGAATCCGGTTTCGCTAGGGTCATTGCCGTCAGGCGTCTCAGGCTTTGCTCGGGCTGTTCGCGGAGACCGTGATATCCAGAGTTACATGGCCTTCGGGATCGCCGAAGCGATAGAAAGCTTCATGGATGGTCGCGAAGATCGCGCCGGCATCGCCGCGCAGCTTGGTGCAGAAATTCTTGGAGCGGTCGAATGTGCCTGAGCGCTTCAGGAAATCGATGCAGCCGTAGATCTCGTCCATATGGGTGCCCGTTCCCATAACGTACAGAGAAAATTGGGCGGCCGTTGGCTGGCCGGTTTCTGTGGTGTCCTTGACCGCCGCAATCGCGGCTTCCACTCGCTCGGCGAGCGGCTCGGATCGGCTGGAAGACAGGCCAGCGCCACAGATCGCATCATCCGGTTCGCCGGGGCAGCCCCGCGAGATCGCGGCGGACAATACGCAATGCTCGCCGCTTGCGGCAGCAGAGACGAAGAGGTCGCGCATGGCGGCAAACAGCACGTCGGGCGGGCCGACCATCAGTGTGGAAATATCGTCGGTTTCGATGCGAAGACGATCACGATAGGGATCGAGAGCCTTGATCGCTTCAAGGACGATGCCGACGAAATTGCCGGACATCGGATATAGAGACACTTGTGCGCCGGAAAACATTTGGACCTCGCTCCGCTGGCATTACCCAGATCAGCTTTGAAGGGTCCGGAGGCATGCGCCTCACATCTCAGCCCCGGCAATTCGGAGCTCCCCCGTGAAATTGTGGCGGAAGCTAGCACCGGGCCTGCGATACCGCAACCGTAAAATTCCTATCCGGCTACACGGTCGGAAAGGGCGATGGCAGTTCGGACGCAGCTGTCAAGTGTCAGGGGAGGGGAACACCCGGACGGAGGTCCTGTCCGGGTGCCCAGCCGGTTCCGTACCTGCCAGAAACGGAATCGGATATCGTTGTCTCAGGCGGCGATGCCTGCATAAGGAGTGTCGCTGCGGGCAGCGATCAGCGCCTCAGTCCACCATTGCAACAGGGCCATCATTCGGGAAAGCCGGCGCAACGCATCCTGTGGATCCTGCAGCCGGCCTTCATTGTCGAAACGGCGCCAGGGGGAGCTGAAGCTGACGGCATCGCAGATCGTGACTGCGTGAAGCTCCGCAAAGACGAGGCGGAGCTGTTCGACCGCCCGCAATCCGCCGGAGACACCGCCATAGCAGATGAAAGCGATCGGCTTGCCGTGCCAGGGCTCAGCGAAGAGATCGATGAGGAATTTCAGGGAAGCGGTGAAGCTGTGGTTATATTCCGGCGTGACGAGGATGAACCCATCGGCCTTATGGAGTCTGTCAGCAAGCCGTCTTGCCTCCGGATGATGTGGTACATGCTCTCGCGGCAATGAAAATGCCAGCGGATCGATAATGTCGATCTCGAATTGCGGAAAGCGGGCCAGCTCTCTTTCGAGCCATTTCACCACCCTGTCGCAGATGCGTCCCTCACGCGTGCTGCCGTAGATGACGGCAAGCCTCATGGGTTTCTGCATGCATTGCTCCTTCTCGTGTCGGCTTTACG
Source organism: Rhizobium sp. 01L419 (assembly GCF_056400025.1). Classification (NCBI taxonomy): domain Bacteria; kingdom Pseudomonadati; phylum Pseudomonadota; class Alphaproteobacteria; order Hyphomicrobiales; family Rhizobiaceae; genus Rhizobium; species Rhizobium sp. 01L419. The sequence continues at coordinate 137,918 of NZ_JBFTSM010000009.1, read as the reverse complement.
GCCTCTGGAGCGCAGTCTATAAAACCTCAACTAACATTGAGGTCAATAGGCCATGCAGCAGAATTCGGCATTCTCCCTGAGCAGGCTCCTGACGGTGGGCGAGGTGGCAGAGCGAAGCGGACTTGCTGTCTCTGCCCTGCATTTCTACGAGACGAAGGGGCTGATCTCCAGCATCCGCACCCGCGGCAACCAGCGCCGCTACGGCCGCGACGTTCTTAGGCGTCTCGGCATCATCAAGGTGGCGCAACGCGTCGGCATCCCGCTTGCCGAAATTCAGACTGCCTTCGAAACGCTGCCGCAGAGTCGTACGCCGACAGTCGAGGACTGGCAGCGGCTGTCGGCGCTCTGGAAAGATGATCTCGATGCTCGTATCAAGCGACTGAGCCTGCTGCGTGATCATCTGACGAGTTGCATCGGCTGCGGTTGCCTCTCTATCGACGCCTGTCCGCTGCGCAATCCCTTCGACGTTCTCGGTAAGGAAGGCGCCGGCGCGCGGCTTCTGGACCTGGGTGCTTAGACCTTCGGGCTTTCTTTTGGCTGATGGCCGCATATGTTAGGCCCTGATAGCGCAAGCGGCGGGGCCGGTCCCGCAAGGAGGAGGGCTTCGTGTTTCATCCCAAACTGTTCGAGAACCGCAATGTCGTCGTCACGGGGGCTGGTCGGGGTATCGGCCTGGAAATTGCCCGCCAGTTTCTGGATTGCGGCGCGCGCGTACTCGTCCACACAGGTCGTGATGGAGAACGCGAACTGCCGGATTTTCTTCTGACGGCCGAATCGGAGCGCCGCGCCCTGCTGTTGCCGGCGGATTTCCTGCATCCGGGCGGGGCGGCGAAGTTTGCGGCGGAAGCGCTCGAGTTCTTCGACGCCGTGCATGTGCTGGTCAACAATGCCGGCACCATGCATGGCCGCTTTCCGGCCGGAGAACTCACTGATGCCGATTACGAGACCATTGTGAGACTCAACCAGACGTCGGTGGTGGAGTTGACGCGGGCGCTGCTTCCCGCGTTGCGGGCGGCGCAGGGCGCCGCCATCGTCAATACGGTTTCGATTTCGGCGCTGACGGGCGGAAGTCCCGGTTCTGCAATCTATTCCGCATCGAAGGCTTTCGTTGCGACCTATTCGAAGGCGCTGGCGCGGGAACTCGCGCCTGACGCTATAAGAGTCAATTGCGTCTCACCCGGTACGATCGAAACCGATTTCCATGCACGCTATTCATCTCGCGAAAAACTGGAGCAGGCCCGGAAGTCTATTCCGCTGCAACGGCTCGGAACAGCAGAAGATTGCGCGCCTGCCTATCTCTTCCTGGCTGCCCCGTCGCTCTCCGGCTACATCACCGGTCAAGTTTTGGAGATCAATGGAGGCCAGCTTATTTGCTGATTTGCTTGGACTTTTTTTGGTATTTCGCGACATTTGACCAATTCGCTTCTGCGAATATGATAGCGTACTGATCTACCTTATTACCTCCTTCCGAGAAGCAAATGCCATTGCCTAAACCGAAGCCGGGCATGACCGGCCAGGACTTGCAGAAGCTTGCTGACAAAGCCCATGAGGCAAGCGATCTCCTGAAGGCTTTAGCCCATCAGACCCGACTTCTCATTCTCTGTATCCTGTCGGAAGGGGAAAGGACCGTCGGTGAGATCGAGGATATCCTTGGTATACAGCAGGCTATGGTGTCTCAGCAGCTTGCGCGGCTGAGGCTCGAAGGCCTCGTCAATACGCGGCGCGAAGGGCGGCTCGTCTACTACAGCATGAGCAACGAGAGCATTCTGGCTTTTCTCGAATCACTCTTCAGTCTCTTTCCGGTTGCCGAGAAGGACTGAATCCGCCAGCTCTTGCGAAGCGGCCGGCAAGCCGCAAAGATAGGCCTCATCCCGAATTCGGCAGGGAGGCCGGATGATCGACAAGCTGGAATTCTTCATTGCACTCGCCAACGAGAAACATTTCGGTCGTGCTGCGGAGGAATGCGGCGTTTCCCAACCGACGCTTTCGGCCGCTATCCGCCAGCTCGAGGATCAGCTCGGCGTCATGCTGGTGCAGCGTGGCTCCCGTTTCCAGGGATTGACCCCGGAAGGGCAGCGTGTGCTGGAATGGGCGCGGCGCATCGTCGGCGATACGCGCACCATGCGCGAGGAAATGCGTGCTGCCCGCAAGGGTCTCTCCGGTCATCTGCGTCTCGCCTCAATTCCGACAGCGCTCGCCATGCTGTCGCGAATCACTACGCCCTTTCAGGAACGGCATCCCGACGTCACCTTCTCCATCGTCTCGCGCAACTCGCTGCAGGTCCTGAGCATGCTCGAAAATCTCGAGATCGATGCTGGCATCACCTATCTGGAAAACGAGCCGCTTGGCCGCGTTACCTCGGTGCCGCTTTATGCCGAACGCTACAATCTCATCACTGCCGCTGGTAGTCCGCTCTCGGATCGCGATGATGTGACATGGCGTGAAGTGGGCGATCTTCGACTTTGCCTATTGACGGCGGACATGCAGAACCGGCGCATCATTAACCGACATTTGACGGAAGCCGGCGCGACGGTGCATCCGACGCTCGAATCGAACTCGATGATCGTGCTTTTTTCACATGTGCGGACCGGCCGCTGGGCCAGCATCATGCCGCGCAACGTCGCGAAATCATTTGGTTTTCCTGTGGAGATCCGAATGATCCCCATTATCGAGCCGGAGGCGCACCATCTCGTCGGGCTGGTTGCTCCCTATCGTGAACCCTTTACGCCGCTCGTCTCCGCTTTGTTGCATGAAGCGAGAACACTCGTTGAAGACGCGGAACTTTGATAGAAAAAAACTATCGAACAACGCGACTGCTTTATTGATCGCCGCTTACTTCCCTGAGACAGTTCCCCAGAAATCGCAATGACATGGGGAGGATTTGCGTTTTTTGAACACGCAAGCCGTAGGGAGGGCTGCTGATGAACATTCGTATCGCTGAGCGCGATATAGCCGAGCGCGTCCGCTCGATTGTTGCCGATCTTCGTCCCCTCGAGGGTCCGCTGCTCCCCATTCTGCATGAGGTTCAAACCGAGTTCGGTTACATACCGCAGGAAGCCGTGCCTGTTATCGCCGACGAGCTCAATCTTTCGCGCGCCGAAGTCCACGGCGTCGTAACTTTCTATCACGATTATCGTGATCATCCCGCCGGTCGGCACGTGCTGAAGCTCTGTCGTGCCGAAGCCTGCCAGTCGATGGGCGGGGATGCGCTAGCCGAGCGCGTCAAGCAGATGCTCGGTATCGATTTCCATCAGACGACCCTTGATGGCAGCGTGACGCTGGAACCGGTATACTGTCTCGGCCTCTGCGCCTGCGCACCGGCCGTCATGTTCGATGGCGAAGTGCATGGCCGGGTTGATGACGAACTGGCGGGCGAACTCGTCGAGGAGGCGCGCCGATGACCGTGAAGATTTATGTTCCGCGCGATGCCGCAGCGCTCTCGCTCGGGGCCGAGAAGGTGGCAAAGGCGATTACCCAGGAGATCGAAGCCCGCGGCCTCTATGCGATTGTCGTGCGCAACGGCTCGCGCGGAATGTTCTGGCTGGAACCGCTGGTCGAGATCGAGCTTTCTGGTAAGCGGATCGGCTATGGGCCAGTCAAGGCGAAGGATGTGACCGGCCTGTTCGACGCGGGATTGATGGACGGCGGGGCGCATGCGCTCTGCCTCGGGGATGTCGAGGACCTCCCGTTCCTGAAAGGCCAGACCCGTCTCACTTTTGCTCGCTGCGGCATTACCGATCCGCTTTCTCTTGACGATTATAAAGCCCATGGCGGCTTTGCGGGCCTTCGTCGTGCGGTTTCCATGCAGGCCGCCGATATCGTCAAGGAGGTCACCGATTCCGGTCTTCGCGGTCGCGGCGGCGCGGGCTTTCCGACCGGGATCAAATGGAAGACGGTGCTCGATGCAGCCGGTTCCCGCAAATACATCGTCTGCAATGCAGATGAGGGCGACAGTGGCACCTTCGCCGACCGGATGATCATGGAAGGTGATCCCTTCGTGCTCATCGAAGGCATGGCGATATCGGGCCTTGCGACCGGTGCCACGAAAGGCTTCGTCTATACACGCTCGGAATATCCGCATGCGATCGCCACGATGACGGAGGCGGTGGAAATCGCCCGCAAGGCCGGGATTCTAGGCAGCTCGGTGCTCGGCTCCGGCAAGGTCTTCGACATGGAAATCCGCACGGGTGCGGGCGCCTATGTCTGCGGCGAGGAAACGGCGCTGCTTAACAGCCTCGAAGGCAAGCGCGGCATCGTGCGCGCCAAGCCGCCGCTGCCGGCGCATAAGGGCCTGTTTAACTGTCCGACCGTCATCAACAACGTCATCTCGCTCGCTTCCGTACCCGTCATCATGGACAAGGGAGCTGCCTTCTATCGTGATTTCGGCATGGGCCGTTCGCGTGGCACCATTCCACTTCAGATCGCCGGCAATGTGAAATATGGTGGTCTCTATGAAACTGCATTCGGCCTTTCGCTCGGCGATATCGTCGAAAAGATCGGCGGCGGCACGGCGTCGGGCCGGGCGGTCAAGGCGGTGCAGGTGGGCGGGCCGCTCGGTGCCTATTTCCCGAAGGCGCTATTCGATACGCCGTTCGATTACGAGGCCTTTGCCGCTAGGGACGGGCTGATCGGCCATGCCGGTCTCGTCATCTTCGACGATACGGCCGACATGCTGAAGCAGGCGCGCTTTGCGATGGAATTCTGTGCGGTGGAAAGCTGCGGCAAGTGCACGCCCTGTCGTATCGGCTCGACACGGGGTGTTGAAACGGCCGACAGGATCGCCCAGGGCATCGAACCGGAAAAGAACCGCGAACTGCTCGCCGATCTTTGCAACACCATGAAGTTCGGCTCGCTCTGCGCGCTCGGTGGTTTCACGCCCTATCCTGTCATGAGCGCCATGACGCACTTTCCCGAAGATTTTGCCCCGACTCCTCTCATTGAAGCGGCGGAATAGACAATGTCTCTTGTGCACGAAATCGACTACGGAACACCGGCTTCGAAATCCGAAACGATGGTGACGCTGACCATCGACGGCCGGCAGGTGACGGTTCCCGAGGGAACCTCGATCATGCGCGCCTCTATGGAGGCCGGCATTCAGGTGCCGAAGCTTTGCGCGACCGATATGGTCGATGCCTTCGGCTCCTGCCGCCTCTGTCTCATCGAGATCGACGGCCGAAATGGAACGCCTGCCTCCTGCACCACGCCGGTAGCTTCAGGCATCGTGGTTCATACCCAGACCGAGCGGCTGAAGAATATCCGCCGCGGCGTCATGGAGCTCTATATCTCCGACCACCCGCTCGACTGTCTGACCTGTGCGGCCAATGGCGACTGTGAACTGCAGGACATGGCAGGCGCCGTCGGGTTGCGCGATGTTCGTTACGGTTATGAGGGCGACAACCACGTCAAGGCTCGCAACAATGGCGAGATCAATCTGAAATGGCTGCCGAAAGACGAGTCCAACCCGTACTTCACCTATGATCCATCGAAGTGCATCGTCTGCTCCCGCTGCGTCCGCGCCTGCGAGGAAGTGCAGGGCACGTTTGCGCTGACGATTGAAGGGCGCGGCTTCGGCTCGCGCGTTTCGCCCGGCATGCATGAGCATTTCGTCGATTCCGAATGCGTCTCCTGCGGTGCTTGCGTGCAGGCCTGCCCGACCGCGACACTGACGGAAAAATCGGTCATCCGTATCGGGCAGCCGGAACATTCGGCCGTCACGACCTGCGCCTATTGCGGCGTCGGCTGCTCCTTCAAGGCGGAAATGCGCGGCGAGGAACTGGTACGCATGGTGCCGTGGAAGGATGGCCAGGCAAACCGCGGCCATTCCTGCGTCAAGGGCCGCTTTGCCTATGGGTACTCGACCCACAAGGACCGCATCCTCAATCCGATGATCCGCGAAAAGGTGACGGATCCCTGGCGTGAAGTGACCTGGGATGAGGCCTATGCGCATGTCGCCTCAGAGTTCCGCCGCATCCWGTATCAGTATGGCCGTGAAGCGATCGGCGGCATCACCTCGTCCCGCTGCACGAACGAAGAGACTTATCTCGTCCAGAAGCTGATCCGCGCCGGCTTCGGCAACAACAATGTCGATACCTGCGCACGCGTCTGTCATTCGCCGACGGGTTATGGATTAGGCCAGGCCTTCGGCACCTCGGCCGGCACGCAGGATTTTGACAGCGTCGAGCAATCCGATGTCGTCGTCATCATCGGCGCCAATCCGACCGATGGCCATCCGGTGTTCGGTTCGCGGCTGAAAAAGCGGCTGCGGCAGGGCGCCAAACTCATCGTCATTGATCCGCGTCGCATCGATATCGTCCGCTCGCCGCACGTGGAGGCATCCTTCCATCTGCCGTTGAAGCCCGGTACCAATGTCGCTGTCATGACGGCGCTGGCGCATGTGATTGTGACTGAAGGCCTTTACGACGAGAAGTTCATCCGAGAGCGCTGCGACTGGTCAGAATTCGAGGACTGGGCCGCTTTCGTCGCGGAACCACAGCACAGCCCGGAAGCCGTCGAGAAATTCACCGGCGTGAAGCCTGAAGACGTACGCGGTGCCGCCCGGCTTTTCGCAACGGGCGGTAATGGTGCAATCTATTACGGCCTCGGCGTAACCGAACACAGCCAGGGCTCGACGACCGTGATGGCGATCGCCAATCTTGCCATGGCTACCGGCAATATCGGCCGCCCCGGCGTCGGCGTGAATCCGCTGCGTGGCCAGAACAATGTGCAGGGCTCCTGTGACATGGGCTCCTTCCCGCACGAGCTTCCCGGCTATCGTCACATCTCCGACGATGCGACGCGCGATATCTTCGAAAAGCTCTGGGGTGTGAAGCTTAACAACGAGCCTGGCCTGCGCATTCCGAATATGCTGGATGCCGCCGTCGATGGTTCCTTCAAGGGCCTCTATATCCAGGGCGAGGACATTCTCCAGTCAGATCCGGATACCAAGCATGTGGCTGCCGGTCTTGCCGCCATGGAATGCGTCGTCGTGCAGGATCTCTTCCTGAACGAGACGGCGAACTACGCGCATGTGTTCCTGCCGGGCTCGACCTTCCTGGAAAAGGACGGCACCTTCACCAATGCCGAGCGCCGCATCAACCGCGTGCGCAAGGTTATGACGCCACGCAACGGCTATGGCGACTGGGAAGTGACGCAGAAGCTCGCCCAGGCCATGGGCCTCGACTGGCACTATACGCATCCGTCCGAGATCATGGACGAGATTGCCGCGACGACGCCGAGCTTCGCTTCGGTCTCTTACGATTATCTCGACAAGATGGGCTCCGTTCAGTGGCCTTGCAACGAACAACATCCGCTCGGCTCGCCGATCATGCATGTGGATGGGTTCGTACGCGGCAAAGGCAAGTTCATCCGCACGGAATATGTGGCGACCGACGAGCGCACAGGTCCGCGCTTCCCGCTGCTTCTCACCACCGGCCGCATTCTCAGCCAGTATAATGTCGGGGCGCAGACACGCCGCACCGATAATGTCGTCTGGCACTCCGAAGACCGGCTGGAAATCCATCCGCATGATGCTGAACAGCGCGGTATCCGCGATGGCGACTGGGTAAAGCTCGGCAGCCGCTCCGGCGATACGACACTTCGTGCGTTGATTACCGACCGGGTGGCACCCGGCGTCGTCTACACGACCTTCCATCATCCGGACACGCAGGCGAACGTCATCACCACGGACTTTTCCGACTGGGCGACCAACTGCCCGGAATACAAGGTGACGGCGGTGCAGGTTTCGCCCTCCAACGGCCCGTCCGAGTGGCAGGTCGAGTATGACGAGCAGGCCCGTCAGTCCCGCCGCATCGCCAGCAAGATGGAGGCGGCGGAATAATGACGCAAACGCCGACCCGCATAAGCGTGACGGAGGTCGCCCGGAGGGGCGGCGTCATGACACGGGGCGAGCGTATCGTGCCCGAGGAAGTGCCGATCGCCTTTTCCTATGGCGGTAGTTCGCATGCGGTCATGATGGGCACGCCAGCCGATCTCGAGGATTTCGCTGTCGGTTTTAGCCTTACGGAAGGCATTATCACCGACCGCAGTCAGGTCGCTGGTGTCGAGCTCATCGAGGACGAGAAGGGTATCGACGTCCAGGTGACGCTTCTCGACGACGTCGAGGACGCGCTGAGAAAGCGGCGTCGCAGCATGGCGGGGCCTGTCGGCTGCGGCCTTTGCGGTATCGAGTCGATCGAGCAGGCGGTCCGCACGGTGCCTGACGTTTCCAAGGTTGAGCTGTCGCTTTCGCATGCGGATATCGTCCAGGCGATCGCACTGCTCAATGAATCCCAGCCGTTGCATCGCGAGACGCGGGCGGTTCATGGGGCCGGCTTCTATATCCCGGGAAAGGGGCTGATTGCCGTGCGCGAAGATGTCGGCCGTCACAATGCGCTCGATAAGCTCTGCGGCGCAGTTATCAGAGCCGGTGAGAAGGGCGCTTCGGGTGCTGTCGCCGTCACCAGCCGCCTATCCGTCGAAATGGTCCAGAAGACGGCGATCCTCGGTGCGCCTGTGCTGATCGCCATTTCCGCGCCGACCGCACTTGCCATCCGCACGGCTGAGGACGCCGGCATGACGCTCATTGCCCTCGTGCGCGGCGAGGATTTCGAGATTTTCACCCACCCACACCGCTTGTCGCCCGGAAGCATTGCCGATGTCGCATGATACCAAGACCAAGCTCGTCTACATGGCAAACCAGATCGCAACTTTCTTCAAGACCCAGCCCGAAAGCGAGGCTGCGCAAGGTGTTGCGACTCATATCAATAAATTTTGGGAGCCGCGCATGCGGCGGCAATTATTTGAGATTCTGGAAAAGGAAGATAACGGCCTCGATGCACTCGTGCTGCAGGCCATGCCCCTGATCCGCAAACCGGAGCCGGCAGAACAGCCGCTTCGGTAAATCCACATCGGCGTATGAAAGAGGGGAGGCGGGATCAGCCCGCCTACACATGCGCCCATGACAGCAAAGTCTGAATCAAGGAGGAGTTGTTCATGACTGCAGCGGATACAAGTTCAGGCGGCATCCTGGCGGGCACGGGCCTGCTGGATCGCGAAAGGATTATCGCAAGGCCCGGTTTCAATCGGTGGCTCGTGCCGCCGGCCGCACTTGCCATCCATCTTTGCATCGGCATGGCCTATGGCTTCAGCGTGTTCTGGCTGCCACTCTCGAAATCCCTCGGCATCACGACATCGACCGCCTGCCCGGACCTGACGCTTGTTTCGGCACTGTTTACCACCAGCTGCGACTGGCGTGTTGCCGATCTCGGCTGGATCTATACGCTGTTCTTTGTGCTGCTCGGATCGTCCGCTGCGATCTGGGGTGGGTGGCTGGAGCGGGTGGGCCCGCGCAAGGCCGGTGTCGTTTCGGCGTGCTGCTGGTGCGGCGGCATCGTCATCGCCGCTTTCGGTGTCTTTTCTCATCAGCTCTGGATCATGTGGGTCGGTGCGGGCGTGATCGGCGGAATCGGTCTCGGTCTCGGTTACATCTCGCCGGTGTCGACGCTCATCAAATGGTTCCCGGATCGGCGTGGCATGGCGACCGGCATGGCGATCATGGGCTTCGGTGGCGGTGCAATGATCGGTGCCCCGCTGGCCAACCTCCTGATGAACAGCTTCAAGACGGATACGTCCGTCGGCGTCTGGCAGACCTTCATCGTCATGGCGGCCATCTATTTCGTCTTCATGATCGGCGGTGCCTTCGGCTACCGCATCCCGCCCGCCGGCTGGCGCCCGGAAGGCTGGACGCCGCCTGCCGCCAAAAGCACGATGATCACCACCAAACACGTGCATCTGCGCAATGCACACAAGACGAAGCAGTTCTGGCTCATCTGGGCGGTGCTTTGCCTCAACGTATCGGCCGGTATCGGCGTTATCGGCATGGCTTCGCCGATGCTGCAGGAAATCTTCGCTGGTTCGCTGATCGGCCTGCCGGATGTCGGCTTTGCGCAGCTCGATGCCGGCCAGAAGGCGTCGATCGCGACCATTGCTGCCGGCTTTGCCGGTCTGCTGTCCCTCTTTAACATTGGCGGCCGATTCTTCTGGGCCTCTCTGTCAGACAAGATCGGCCGCAAGAACACCTATTATACGTTCTTCATCCTGGGCATCCTGCTCTATGCTGCCGCTCCGACACTGGCGGATATGGGCAACAAGGCCCTCTTCGTGCTTGCCTTCGGCATCATCCTGTCAATGTATGGCGGCGGCTTCGCCACCATCCCGGCTTATCTTGCGGATATTTTCGGCACGCAGTTTGTCGGGGCCATCCACGGCCGTCTGCTGACGGCATGGGCAACAGCCGGCATCGTCGGCCCTGTCGTCGTCAACTATATCCGCGAAGCGCAGATCGCTGCGGGCGTGGCGCCCGGACCGGCGCTCTATACGGGGACGATGTATATCCTTGCCTGCATGCTGGCGCTCGGTTTGATTGCCAATGCCTTCGTCCGGCCGCTCTCCGACAAATGGTTCATGTCGGATGGGGAAGTCGCCGCGCTTCAGGCGAAGAGCGCTGCGGCCAATGCTGGTCCCACCGGCTCATTCGGCATCGGCACGGGGGGTCTCGACGCCAAGGCGGCGCTTGCCTGGGCGGTGGTCGGCATTCCGTTGCTCTGGGGCGTCTGGGTGACGTTGAAGGCAACATTGGCATTGTTCGGTTAAAAGGATCTCCTTGCGGGAGCGCGGGAGAACTGCAGTCGGATGATATCGGGCGGGAGGCATGCCTCCCGCCCGATTCTTGAAGGATCAATTCACCGCAAGAACCATCTGCAGGGCTGACGAGACTGGCGTCGCCACCGAGCCATCGGCCGAGGCGTTCATGCCGAGGCCAATGGGCTGCGCTATAAAAAGCTCACGCTGCCCTTCCCAGATGGCAAGAGACGGTCGAACAAACCTGGTCTAGAATTCTTCCCAGCTTTCGGCAGCCGGTGCTGCTGCACCGTGAGCCCTGGCGACACGGGAAAGAAGATGCAATGTCGGGGAACTGGCCGGTTTTGCATGGTGCCTGGCTGCGATATTTCCGCCGGGGAGCTTGAATTGTGTGAGCAGGGTGCGAAGTGCATCGGCTTCCACAGCGAGGTTATGACTGGCCGCCGTGCTTTCCTCTACCATGGCAGCGTTTTGCTGCGTCGACTGATCCATGGTGTTGACGGCCTGATTGATCTCCTTGAGACCAGTTGCCTGTTCCTTCGAGCCTTCGACGATGGCTGCGACGTTTGAATTGATGTTGGCGACCTGAACGACGATTTCTTCCAGCGCTTTACCGGTCTGGCCCACCAGCTCGACGCCGTTTTTCACCAGTTCGCTCGATGTATTGATCAGCGCCTTGATCTCTTTTGCAGCGCTTGCCGATCGCTGCGCGAGTTCACGGACCTCCTGGGCGACAACGGCAAAACCCTTGCCGGCTTCACCGGCACGGGCGGCTTCGACACCCGCGTTCAGCGCCAGCAGGTTGGTCTGGAAGGCGATGTCATCGATCACGCCGATGATGTTGGTAATCTCGCGGGAGGACTGCTCGATCTGATCCATGGCCGAGACTGCCTTGCGTACGACGGTGCCGGATTGCTCCGCGCCGTGCTTCGTCTGGGCGACAAGGCGACCGGCCTCGCCGGCGCGTTGGCTGGAATCGTTGACTGTGGTTGTGATCTCCTCAAGCGCTGCTGCGGTCTCCTCGATGGAAGCGGCCTGCTGTTCCGTGCGTTTGGAAAAGGAGTCGGCAGAAGAACCGATCTCGCGAGAACTATCGGCGATCGCAGTGGTGTTCTCGCCAATCGTCTTCAGCGTCTCGGAGAGCCTGTCGATCGTCGTGTTGAAGTCGTGGCGCAATTGCTCCATCGAAGGCACGAATGCCGAGTCCAGGGTCCGTGTCAGATCGCCTTCGGAAAGCTGGCGCAGCGCAGTGCCAAGAAGGGAAATCGCGCTCATGCGCTGTGTCACGTCGGTTGCGAATTTCACGACCTTGTAGATCCGGCCATCCGCATCGGCGATCGGATTGTAGGCGGCCTGGATCCATACCTCCCTGCCGCCCTTGCCGTAGCGGACGAATTCGTTGGCGATGAATTCACCCTTTGCCAGCCGCGGCCAGAATTGCTTGTATTCGTCGCTGCGGGCATAGGCGGGATCGCAGAACATGCTGTGGTGCTTGCCAACGATCTCGGATAACGAGTAACCGAGGCCATTGCAGAAATTCTGATTGGCCGTGAGGATTTCGCCAGTGGGGGTGAACTCGATCACCGCCTGCGAGCGCGAGATGGCATCGAGTTTACCGGCATCCTCGACGGCGCGCCTCTTTGCCTCGGTAATGTCGGAGGCAAATTTCACCACCTTGAAAGGCTTGCCATGCTTGAAGACGGCGTTGTAGGTCGCCTGGATCCAGATTTCGCGGCCGCCCTTCGCAAGGCGCTTATAGGCACCGGCATCATATTCGCCACGGCCCAGGCGGGCCCAGAAATCGCGATAAGCCGAGGTTGCCGTATAGGCTGAATCGCAAAACATGCTGTGATGCTTGCCGGCAATTTCGTTCAGACTGTAACCGAGTGCCCTGCAGAAATTCTCATTCGCGGTCAGTACATTTCCGGTCAGGTCGAATTCGATGATTGCCTGCGATTTGGAAATGGCCTCAAGAATGTATTTCGAATCGGATGCTAAACCAAACATTCCCGTCCCCTCCTAATGGGAGCGCATGGGTTGCGCCCAGCCCCTTGAAACCGAAGACCAAACAGGCACAGGCTTGCGGCGCGAAAAAAGATAGCCGGGCAACGGCTCTAATTTCTCGCCTATCAGAAATCGTGTACGGTTGATGCTTCACAACCAATGATAATCAGGAGACGGTAAATATTAGGTATAAAAGTTTGTGCTAATAAATATGTATTTACGGATGAAAAATTATACCACAGGCATGTACAGGAAGCCCGGGCAATAAAAAACCGCCCTGTAAGGGCGGTTCTTCATTATGCCATTCTATGCGGCGATCAGGCGGCCAGCTCGTCCGTCTCGTTCTCCTTGAACATCTTTGCGAGGTTCAGGAAGCAGATCATGCCGTTTTCGGAAGCGATGATGCCTTCGCAGAAAGCGCGGTCGAAGGAAGCGGTCACTTCCGGAACCGGCTGTACCTGACTGGAAGAGATTGTCAGGATGTCGGAAACGCGGTCGACCAGCATGCCGATGACCATACTGTGCACTTCGGCGACGACGATGGCGCTACGCTCGTTGGCGACGGTGCCCTTCATGCCGAGTTTGTAGGCGAGGTCGATAATCGGGATTACCGAACCGCGCAGGTTCATGACACCGATGACATCTGCCGGAGAGTGGGGGATCGGCGTCGACGGGGCCCAGCCGCGGATTTCGCGGATGGTCGTTGTCTTCACGCAGAATTCCTGATCGTGCAGGCGGAAGGCAATGATTTCGAGCGTGTCGCCGCTGAAGCTAGTAGAGTTGATCGTGGCCATTAGAATTCTTCCCAACTGTCATAAGCCAGGGCAGAAGCGGATGCGCCACCATTGGCGCGGACGAGCTTTGCCTTCACACCACGCGATGGCTTTGCACTTGGCGAAGCATCGTTACGGTTATCGACAACATTAGCGTAAGAGTGTTGCCCAAATCTAAACTGTGAGACGAGATTGCGAAGGTTTTCAGTCTCGGACGAAAGTCGGGCGCTTGCCGCCGTCGTCTCCTCCACCATGGCGGCATTCTGCTGCGTGCCCTGATCCATGATATTGACGGCCTTGTTGATTTCCACAAGCCCGGTCGATTGTTCGCGCGAGGACTCGACGATCGCCGTGACGTTGACGTCGATATTGCCGACCTGGGTGACGATCCGTTCCAGTGCCTGGCCGGTCTGGCCGACAAGGTCGACGCCGCTTTTCACGTGCTCCGAGGAAGCAGTAATGAGCGCCTTGATCTCCTTGGCGGCGCTGGCCGAGCGCTGTGCGAGTTCGCGCACCTCCTGGGCGACGACTGCAAAACCCTTGCCCGCCTCGCCGGCGCGGGCTGCCTCGACGCCGGCGTTCAGCGCCAGCAGGTTGGTCTGGAAGGCGATCTCGTCGATGACGCCAATGATATTGCTGATCTCACGCGAGGATTTCTCGATCTGACCCATGGCGTCGACCGCCTTACGGACGATACTGCCGGAATGTTCCGCGCCGCGCTTCGTTTCCGCGACAAGCCCGCCTGCTTCGGCGGCCCGACCGGCGCTGTCGGCAACGGTCTGGGTGATTTCATCGAGTGCGGCGGCGGTTTCTTCGACGGTTGCGGCCTGCTGTTCGGTGCGTTTGGACAGCACGTCGGCTGCTTCCTTCGTTTCGCGTGCACCGCTGGCGATCGCCTCGGCATTGTGGAGAACCGTGCGCATGGCGCTGCCGAGCCTGTCGATCGCGGCATTGAAGTCGGTGCGGACCTTCTCCAGCGCGGGCGGGAAAGGGTTTTCGACCCGCTTCGTCAGATCGCCCTCGGCGAGCGCGGTCAGGCCGGTTGCCAGATCATCGACAGCACGGACGCGTTCAGTGACGTCGGTCGCGAATTTGACGACCTTGAAGATCCGGCCGCTCATGTCAAAGATAGGGTTATAGGATGCCTGGATCCAGACGACTTTGCCGCCCTTGCCGATGCGCATGAATTCCTCGGCGACGAACTGGCCGGCGGCAAGCTTCTTCCAGAATTGCGCATAGGCTTCGGAGCGCACATAGGCCGGCTCGCAGAATATGCTGTGGTGCTTGCCGCGGATCTCCTCCTGCCGGTAGCCCATGACCGCGAGGAAATTGTCGTTCGCCTGCAGGATCTCACCATCAGGCGTAAATTCGATGACGGCCTGAGCCCGCGAGAGGGCCGCGATCTTGCCTTCGGCATCGGCGGCTTTCAGCTTGGCGGCGGTCACGTCGCTTGCCAGTTTGACGATCTTGTAGGGTTTGCCGCCCGACATCAGCGGGTTATAGCTAGCCTGGATCCAGACCTCGCGTCCGTCCTTGCCGATGCGCTTGTATTCACCGGCGTCGAATTCGCCCCTGCCAAGCTTCTGCCAGAACTCCCGGTAGGCCGGGGAGGCGACATAATCCGGCTCGCAGAAGATGCTGTGATGCTTGCCGACAATGTCGCCGATCTTGTAGCCCAGCGCACGGCAGAAATTCTCGTTTGCGTTCAGGATCTTTCCTTGCAGGTCGAATTCAATCGTCGCCTGCGATTTCATGAGAGCTGTGACGATTGCACGTGAATCCGGCGTCGCACCCAGCGAAAACAATGACATTCCAATCCCCCGATGTGTGATGGCAACCAGCCGATTCTCAGAGAATGGTTCGGATTTCGGGTATGACGGAACCGCAGTAAGACTGCAGTATATCCGACAATACTTGAAATTTCCTCCTGCCTCGCAAACGCGGCGGATCGGCTCAATTCATTCGTAAATCCCGCTCGTTGGCTCCTAAGATGCGGGACTAAGCTCTAATCGCATCAATTAAATATAATTTTATTGATTAAAAATGAGTAACCAAATCCATTTATGATCGGTTTTTGATAGTTTTCCCATGGATTTTGGCAGATAAAATCCGCTTTTACCTGAAAGTAATTAGTACCGGTTGCAACGATAATCGCCAACTTTACTTTAGGTTATTGTTCTTTCAATTTGCGAGATCGCCCAATCGACCTGTTCCCTGGTGATGACCAGCGGCGGCGCGAAGCGAATCGTGTGGTCGTGCGTGTCCTTGGCGAGGAGACCGCGATCCTTCAGTGCATAGCAATATTGCCGGGCGCCACCGGCCTCTGGCTCCAATTCGACAGCCAGCATCAGGCCACGGCCGCGCACGTCCTTGACGATGTTGGAGCGGATGGAGCGCAGACCGTCGAGGAAATAGTCGCCCATCATCTCGGCATTCTCGATCATTCCTTCTTCGGTCAGCACCTTCAGGGCCGCGCGGGCGACCGCACAGGCAAGCGGATTGCCGCCGAAGGTCGAGCCGTGCTGGCCAGGCTTGAGCACGCCCAGCACTTCCGAATTCGAAAGAACGGCGGAGACCGGATAGAAGCCGCCCGAAAGCGCCTTACCGATCAGCGTGACGTCGGCTTCGATGCCCTCATGCTCCTCGGCCAGTAGCTTGCCAGTGCGGCCGAGGCCGGTCTGGATCTCGTCGAGGATGAGCGTGACGTTGTTTGCCGTGCAGAGTTCGCGCACGCGGGTGAAGTAGCCGGCGGGCGGAATGATGACACCGGCTTCGCCCTGGATCGGCTCGATCAGTGCTGCGACCGTATTGGCATTAATCGCTGCCGCGAAGGCTTCGGCATCGCCGAAGGGAATGACACGGAAACCGGGCGTATAGGGCCCAAAGCCAGTGCGGGCGTCAGGATCGGTGGAAAAGCTGATGATGCTCAGCGTACGGCCATGAAAGTTATTGGCACAGACGATGATCTCCGCCTGGCCTTCCGGCACGCCCTTCACCTCGTAACCCCACTTGCGAACCGCCTTGATGGCGGTCTCGACGGCTTCCGCGCCTGAATTCATCGGCAGGATCTTATGGGAGCCGGTCAGCGCCGCCAGTTCCTCGTAGAGATAGGCGAGCTGGTCGTTGCGAAAGGCGCGCGAGGTGAGCGTCAGGCGGCCGGCCTGCTCGACCATGGCGGCAAGGATCTTCGGATGGCAGTGGCCCTGATTGACGGCGGAATAGGCCGAGAGGCAATCGAGGTAGCGCTTGCCATCCGTATCCCAGACATGAACACCTTCCCCTCGCGTCAGCACCACATCCAGCGGTTTGTAGTTATTGGCTCCAAGACGCTGTTCCGTGGCGATGAGGTTCGACGAGGTGTTCATGGCCGGTTCTCCCTTATGCGGCGCGCGTAGGACGATCGAAGATGCGGCGACCGAAGAGGCTTGCCGTCATCTCCACCATGATGCGGGCGCTCTTGCCGCGATCATCAAGGAAAGGATTGAGCTCGACGAGATCGAGCGAGGAGACGAGGCCGCTGTCGGACAGCATCTCCATGATCAGATGAGCTTCCCGGAAGGTCGCGCCACCAGGAACCGTGGTGCCGACGCCCGGCGCAAAATCGGGATCGAGGAAATCGACGTCAAAGCTGACATGCAGCAGGCCGTTTGCCCTTTCGACCGTTTCCAGGATCTGGCGGAGAATCACAGCCACGCCCTGTTCGTCGAGCGAGCGCATGTCGAAGACATTGACGCCATGCTTGCGGATTTCTACTCGCTCCGAGGCATCGACCGAGCGGATGCCCACCTGGAAGATCTTCTTCGGATCGACGAATGAACGCTCTTTAGGCAGGATCTCTGCAAAATCCGCCAGACCGCAGAAGAAGGCGACGGGCATGCCGTGAATATTGCCCGACGGAGAGGTCTCGGGCGTATTGAAATCCGAATGGGCGTCGAGCCACAGCACGAAGAGCGGGCGGCCCTTTTCGGCAGCAAAACGCGCCATGCCTGAAACGCTACCCATGGAAAGGCTGTGGTCTCCGCCAAGGATCAGCGGAAAGTGGCCGGCTTTCGCCGCATCATAGGTGGCTGCTTCGAGCGCGCGCGTATAGGCGCCGACGATGCGGAGATTATGCGCTTTCGGATGATTGGGCAGATCCCTGGCCGGGACAATGCTGAGATCACCCATGTCGACAGCGGTGTGGCCGAGATTGGTCAGCGCCTTGTCGATGCCCGCAATGCGCAATGCAGTCGGACCCATGCCCGCGCCTCTACGACCAGAACCCTCTTCAAGGGGAACACCGATAAGAGCGACAGATCGAGATTGTACTTCCATTCCGAGGGCTCCGTTCTGAGGCCTGTTTTGGCCGATAGTGGGATAAAGTGGCGGCGGCAAATAGATGGAAAAATGTCAGAAATGGATTATGATTGCGCAGATTGATAAAGCTAATTTGACAAAGTGAAACCGTGGACGATCTCGATAACGAGCTTTTGAGCGCGCTTCGGCATAATTCGCGAATCTCCGTCTCCTCGCTTGCGGCGATGACAGGGGCTTCGCGGGCGACAGTTGCCGCACGCATCGACCGGCTGGTCGAAAACGGCACGATTGCCAGCTTCACCATCCGCACCGGTCACGAGACACGTTCGGCCGGCGTTCGGGCCATCGTCATGATCGAGGTGCTCGGCAAGCTGGCCGACAAGGTGGCGGCCCAGCTGCGTGGCCTGCCGCAGGTGCGTGCGCTTCACAGCACCAACGGAAAATGGGATTTCGTCGCGGAGCTCGAAGACCGCGACCTCGTCTCCTTCGACGAGACGCTTCGCCGCATACGCCTCGTCGACGGCATCAACTCGACCGAAACCAACATTCTCCTGAAGACCAGCAAGGCGAGTTTCTAGGCTAGCCTCAATATTCATGCTCATAGACGATGCCGGCTTCACCTGCACCATTGCCGCCGGCGGCACCCCGTAGCTTCACGCCGCGGCCGACATCGAGATTGATGATTGCCTTGGCGCCGGCTTTCCCGCCCTGCTGCAGTTCGAAATAGGTCCGTTCGTTGAGATAGCGGCCAACGCTGACGCTCGTCTGGCCCTTCTCATCCGTGCTGATGTCGAGGTCATCGACACCAAGCTGGTTGCGTAAGCCTTCGAAGAGTGAGGTTGAGCGATTGCCGGCCAGCTGGCTGACGGCGTCGGCCAGCTGGGCGATCT
The DNA here is from genome assembly GCF_056400025.1 of Rhizobium sp. 01L419. Classification (NCBI taxonomy): domain Bacteria; kingdom Pseudomonadati; phylum Pseudomonadota; class Alphaproteobacteria; order Hyphomicrobiales; family Rhizobiaceae; genus Rhizobium; species Rhizobium sp. 01L419. The sequence continues at coordinate 119,317 of NZ_JBFTSM010000009.1, read as the reverse complement.
GTACCGGCGACAGGCGCGACATGGACTGGCCGAAGATGAGCTGGGCCAGCACCTCGTCCTGTGGCAGTGCGGGAGAGGACGAAAAAGTGATGGCAGGATCGGTCGCGAGGCCTGCTACATCCACCGTGAGCGTCGTCGTGCCCGTCGTGGAAGTCGCCTCCATATCGAGGGCAGGCGTCAGGTCGCCGGCAAAGGTGATGCGGCTACGATCGGAGAAATCGAGACGGCGGTTGAGGATCGTCAGACGGCCGCGGCGCATCGTGAAGGCGCCTGCGACTTCGGGCGCGGCAGCCGAGCCGCGGATCGTAATGTTACCGCCGACTTCGGCATCGATGCCACGGCCGCGCACGAAGATCTGAGAGGGTGCATCGAGCTGGATATCCAGCATGATGGTCGAAGATTTCTCCCGCGGCTGCTGCTGCCCATTGTTCTTGAGTTGGGCGAGCACGGCAGGTGGCGCATGGATATGGCGGATATCGATCTCACGCAGCGATGTCGGCAGCCTCTCCGGCACGGTGATCGAGGCCTTCTCGATGTCAAGCTTGCCGTTCAGCGTGGGATTGGAAAGCAGCGGCCCCCTGAGGCCGAGCGTGCCGTCCACTGTCGCGACAACCAGCGTGCCGTCGACATAGACCGCATGATCCAGACGGATGGAAAGATCGGCGGGGAAACTGCCGCTGATGCCAACCGAGCCGCTCGCCGAGATCGAGCCGCCGCTTGCCAGTCTGCCGTTCAAGCGGGAAATGACGGCCTGCTGGCCGTTGAAGGTAATGGTCGCGCCGAGGCTCTCGAGGGCGAGGTTCCGGCGCACGTCGATCAGCTTTGCGCCATCCGTCGTGACCGTCCCGTTGATGACAGGCACAGCTGTTGTGCCGCTCACTTCCAGATTCACATTGGCGACGCCTTCGGCAACGAGACCCTGCTGGGCGAGCTGTGCGCCGAGAACGGCGAAAGGAACGCTGCCGTTGAAACGCATCGACATGGCACGGTTGCCTGTCATCGCGAGATTGCCGCCACCCTTCAGCGAAAGTCCGCCGTCTCCGGCGAGACTGGTGTCGACCGTCAGGCGGTTGTCGGCCAGCTTGCCGCTTGCGCCGATAGTGAGCGGGGCAAGGCCGGCGCCCCTCGTATGGCTCGTTTCTGCATTCTTCCAGTCGACCTTGAAATCGACCGAGGGAAGGGGAAGCGATCCCGAGGCAGTGGCGGTTGCCGAGATGGCGCCTGCTGCACCCAGATTCGGGACAAAGCCATTGGCGACGGCCGCCGGCAGATTGGCGACATCGGCCTTGATGTCGACGCCTTTGATGGTCGTGCCCGATATTTCGAGATTGCCCGCCGCCTTCAGCGAGACGCCGCCGTTGCCGTTGAGATCGGCGTCAAAATCCAGCCGGTCTTTGCCGAGTTTGCCCGAAGCGGCGAGCGTCAGGCCGGAGAGGCCGGCGGTCTTGGTGTGTTTCGTTCCGGCGTTTTTCCAGTCGATCTTGAAATCGGCGGAGGGTGCGGTGAGCGAACCTGAGGCAGTGGCCGATGCCGTGATGGTGCCCTCGGCTCCAAGGTCCGGAACGAAACCGTTGGCGACGGCCGCTGGCAGGTTGGTTATATCGGCTTTTGCATCGATGCCCTGGAGTGTGGTGCCGGTGAGCGCAAGATTGCCGGTGGCCTTCAGCGAGACGCCGCCCTTGCCATTCAGATTGGCATCGAAATCCAGTCGGTCACTGACATATTTGCCGGAAGCATCGATTGCCAAGCCCGAGAGGCCGGCGGTCTTAGTATGGCGCGTTGCCGCGTTCATCCAGTCGAGCCTGAAATCGACCACCGGCTCCGTCGGTGTGCCCGAGGTGACGGCGGTGCCCGAGATCGTGCCTTCGGCGCCGAGACCGGGCACGAAGCCGTTGGCAATATTTGCCGGCAGGCCCGCAATGTCGGCATTGACTGCGAGATCGCGAATTGTCGTGCCGTCTATCGTCACGCCGCCATTTGCCTTCAGAAGTGCGCCGTTGTCACTGCCGAGATTAGCATCGAAATCGACCCTGTTATTTTCATATTTGCCGGTGGCCTTGGCGGAGAGGCCGGTGAGCCCGTTGCTCTTCGTCTGGCGTGTTGCGGCATTCGCCCAGGCAAGATCGAAGGTGACTGATGGTGTGGGCAGCGAGCCGGAGGCGGATGCCTTGCCGGAAATCTTGCCCTCGGCGCCGAGATCGGGAACGAAGCCGTTGGCAAGGCCCGCAGGAAGATTGGCGAGCTCGGCATCGACCTTGATATTGCGGACATCAGTGCCCGAGAACTCCACATTACCCGTCGCTTTCAGCGAGAGGGCCTTCGGTCCGGCGAGGTTCGCATCGAAATCGAGTTTCTGTTCAGCAAAATGGCCGTTTGCTGTGAGGTCCAGCCCGGTCAAACCCGCAGTCTTAGTGTGCCGCGTCGTGGCGTCCTGCCAGGTTAGCTTGAAATCTGCAGCTGGTGCTGCCGGCGTGCCAGTTGCGGAGACCGTGCCCGATATCGCTCCGTCGGCGTCGAGATCTTTCACGAAGCCGTTGGCAATGCCAGCAGGCACGTTCGCCAGATCGGCATTCACCTTGATGTTGCCGATTGTGGCGCCTGAAATTGCGACGTTGCCGAGCGCTTTCAGCGATAGCCCGCCCTTGCCGGTGAGCGCCGTATCGAAATCGAGCTTGTTATCCGCAAACCTGCCGGATGCATTAAGGGACAGACCGGTAAGCTTGGCACTCTTTGTCTGGCTCGTCGCGGCATTTTTCCAGTTCAGCTTGAAATCAGCTGATGGTGCAGCCGGCGTGCCCGTCGCGGCGATCGTTCCTGAAACCGTGCCCTCGGCCGCAAGATCGGGGACGAAGCCATTGGCGATCTTTGCCGGCAGGCTGACGATATCGGCTTTCACATTGAGTGTCGGGGCATTCGGCGTCGCCAGACCGACATCACCCGCAGCTTTCAGGGAAAGACCATCGGCACCCGTGATATTGCCATCGAAGTTCAGCTTGTTGTCTGCGAAAGTGCCTGACGTCGCGATGCCGAGAGGTGCGATGCCGGCGCCCTTGGTATGGCTAGTGGCCGCATCCTTCCAGTCGAGCTTGAAGTTGACGGTGGGTACGGCCGGTGTTCCGGTCACGCCGACCGTTCCGGAAATGGTGCCGTCGGCGGAAAGATTGGGCACGAAACTGTTGGCAAGGCTTGCCGGCAAGTCGGTGATGACGGCATCGATCTTCAATGTCTCACCAGCAGAACCGGTGACGGATACCGAGCCGCTGCCGGTTTTGACCGTCAGTCCGTTCAGGCTGGCAACTCCCTTGGTGACGTTGATCTGTGCGGGCGACGCCAGTTCGACTGGAATATCGCGTGGGCGCGCGACGAAGCGGTCGAGGCTGAGATCGATCATGCCGCCTGCGGATTGCACATTGCCGGCCGCCTGCAGGGGATTGCCGTCGTATCCCGCATCGAGGTTGAAGTCGGTGCGGGTCTGCTGCTGGACGAAATCGAGCGCAATGCCGGTGAGCTTGTTGGTCCCGACGCCGAACTCGTCAGCCCGTATGGTGCCATTGGCTGCAAAAGCCTTGATGTCGCTGACGGTCACGTCGATCGTCGGTTTGGTGATCGTCAGCGTATCACGGTGAATACCGCTGCCGTTGGCGACGACCTTGAGCGCGATCTTGCCGTCATTGCCGGTGATATCGACGGAGCCTTTGAGGTCGCCGCCCGCCTTCTGGCCGCCGAGAGCGGCAAGCAGGCTTATATCAGGGAAGTCGAAGGTCAGCGCACCCGCGGGCGTCATGCCTGACGAAAGCGTGAGGTTACCCGCCAGACGATTGCTGCCGACATCGGCTGTCAGCGCGGGGATGGAAATCGTTCCGTTTTCGGATTTGACGTCGCCATTGATGCCGATTGGCTGACCATCTATCGTGCCGGTCGCGGCGATGCGGCCCTGCGGAGCGGCAGGATCGGCCGAGCCTGTCAGATCGATGTTGAGATCGTCGACCTTGCGATCGGCCATCTGCAGGCTGGTGGCTTTCACATTGGCGGTGAGCGCAAGTGCTGGAAGCGTGCCGCTTGCCTTGACGCTGTAATCCGCTTCCCCACTCGTGCCTGACAGCAGCTTGCCGATATCGGGAAGCTTGCCGGCGAGATCTGCCGTCAATACGTCGTCTTCGAGGGCGACATTGCCGCCCGCCTCGATGGTCGGCGATTTGACCGTAATGTTCGACAGCGTCACCTTGGAGGGGATCGTGCCTGCAATCTGGGTTTCGAGATTGATCGGTGCATCGAACTTTTCGGCGACGCCCGGCGGCAAGGCGGCGGGCTGGACAGTAAATTTAGCATTGCCGGTCAGCGTATTGTCGGCCAGGCGATAAGAGCCGTTGAGATCGGCGCCGATATTGGCGCTTTCAACGGTCGTGCCGTTGAAGCCGATGCCGTTGCGCGAAATCTGAAGCGGCGCGACAAGTGTGATCGGACCCCGAACGGCGCGGTTGAGGTTGGGCTCGGTGAAGGTGGCGTCACCTGCAACGAGGCGCAGCTGGATATCGCCGGCACCATTGGCGAGATTGAAGGCATCGCTCTTGGCCGTCAGCTTGACATTGCGGATATCGGCCTGTGGCATCGTGACGGAATCCAGCGATCCGCTGACGTTGATGCGAACGGCCTGGGCCTGCCCCGTCATCGCCAGATTAAGGCCCGAAATCATGGAGCGTGCTTCGCCATCGGCGAGCGGCCAGCGGAAGTCGACCGGACCCGAGGTGCCGAGCACATTGGCGTTCAGGCTGTTGTTGCCGGCAGGATCCAGCGTGCCGGAGGCGGCGATGACGACGCTGCCGGTCGCGAGATTGCCGGTCTGGATATCGATCTTGCCGTGATCGTCGAAGGTCGCGGATACATCGATATTCGTCTGACCTGCAAAGAGCGGCCGGAACGCCATGGGAAGTAGCGAACTCACATCACCGCCGCCCTTGAGATCCAGATGATGCAGGCCGTCCGGCGTAATCGCGTGCTTGCCTTCCAGCGAGGCACGTTGCTGGCCGTCGAGCGCGGCCTGCAGCTTGCCGTTCCAGTCAGAAATCGGGCCTTCGCCGTTGAGTGCGATATCGACAGCGGGGCTCCCGGGTAGGCCGAGGAAGCCGGCAAGCAGACCACCCTGCGGTTCGGAAAGCTGGGCATTCAGCCGTAGCCGGCTGTTTGCCGGGGTAAAGGCGACGTCGGCGGAAAGTTTCGCGTCGGGAACCTGATGGCGGTTGACGTTGATCATCGCTTCGCCGCCGTCGCGGTCGGCTTTCAGGCTGCCCGCAGCGGCAAGCGAGAAGGCGCGACCCGTTAGCGGCTCTGCCAGAGAAATGTCGGGCAGGGCGAGATGTTCGATATCGATCTTCAACGGAAGACGGAAGCCACCCGAACTCTGCTCCTCCGGGGTCGCCGACCTGGAGGGCAGGGTCCGTACCGGCCTGCGGCGCACGTCGATGGACGCGACCGAGACCTGCTTGGCGTGGAAGGTGCCGGTCAACAGCGCCAGAGGATTCCAGTCGATGGCGATGCCGCGGATTTCCGCGAACGTGCCGCGCGTATCCGACAGCGTGATCTCGGCTGCGCGCAGCCCGCCGGTCAGCAAGCCTTCCGGTTCGCGCACCGATATCGTCATATCGCGATTGGAAAGGGCGGAAGCGACGTTTTCGGTGATGATGCGAGCGCCGAAGGAGGTGAAGCCGAAGATCGCCAGCGCAATCACGGCAAGGATGATCGCTGCGCCAAGGCCGTAGCCGATGAGCCGCATCATCCAGTTCACGATTTTCGCCAACATTTGCATAGGAGAGGACATTATCCCGTTTTCATGACAGCCCACAGGTCGGAAAACACTGCGAAATCGGCATTCCTTGTAACTGGCCTAGAATGACTGGCCTATGCCGGCATAAATTCCATAATCCGTCCCACCATCGTACTTGTTCAGCGGTACGGCGAAATCAAGCCGCAGAGGGCCGAAAGGCGTTGCATAGCGGATACCGGCGCCCGCGCCGGCCCTGATATCGGAGAAATCAGGCGTAATGCTGTCCGAAACCGTGCCAATATCGATGAAGGGCACGATGCCGATCGTATCGGTGATCTTGATGCGCGCCTCGAAGGAGCTGGTCACATAGGAGCGGCCGCCGGTCGCATCACCGTTTTCATTATAGGGCGAGATTTCCTGATAGCCGTAGCCACGCACAGAACCGCCGCCGCCGGCAAAGAAGCGCTGGGTGGCGGGAATATCCTGAACGCCATCGCCGCCGATCAGCGTGCCGGCCGCGATCTTGCCGGCGAGGACGATGCCGTCTTCGGCGCCAAGGCCGAGATAGCCGGAAATTGAGCCTTCGAAGGCCGAGTAGACCGTGCCGTTCATGAACTCATAGCCCGGCTTTGCCGAAAGCGTGGCGTGGTAACCCCCTGTCGGATTGAATTTGTCGTCGCGGGCGTCGCGATCATAGGTGATCGGCACCGTAAAGGTCAGATAATTGTTGTTGCCGAAGGCGTCGTCATCATTCTCGAAGCTCACCTCGCCGGCTGCGGAGATGGTGTCCTGATCCGTCAATTCATAGGAGAGGCCGAGCGAGGCGGTAACAAGCTTCGCATTATAAGCATCCGGATTTTCCGTCTTGGCGACGATGCCGGCCTTCAGCGTAGCGGACGGATGGATGAAGCCCGGCTTCGTGAAGAGGATACCGGCGGAATAATCGAGATCGCCGACGTCGGACGCTTCGCCGAGGCGCGAGACGGCGCCTTCTATACGCAGCGATTCTGCCCCGCCGAACAGGTTGCGATGGCCCCAGTATCCGTTGACGCCGAAACCGTCGATCGTCGAATATTGCGCGCCGACGCCGAGATAGCGCCGTTTGCCTTCGGAAACCTCGATCGTCATGGGCAAGGTACCGTCGGAGGCCAGCGCGTCGCCTTCGTGGATCGTCACACTGGAGAACACGCCAAGCGCGCGCAGGCGTTCACCCGCCTTCCTCAGCGCCGCCGGCGAATAAGCTTCGCCCTTCTGCAGGCGGGAATAGCGCTGGATGAATTCCGGCTTGACCCTTTCCTCCCCAGTCACGCCGACGTCGCCGATCGGAGCAACCGGACCACCTTCGGCAGCGAGAACGACATCGACAGTATTCTTGCTGTGGTCGGCGACCACACGGCGTTCGGTCAGTTTGGCAAAGGGCCTGCCCTCGCTCTTCAACTGGTCGACGATCGTATCACCGGCCTTGATGATGGCGAGCGAGCCGGCCCGTTCGCCTGGAGCGAGATCGTAATCGGCAGGGTTACGGTGTGCAGCATCGCCGCCGAACTGCACTTCATTGACAGTGAAGACCGGGCCAGGCGCTATATCCACCTTGACCGGAATGGGCTTCGAGCGATCGAAAGTCGGGTTCGGCGGCAGATCGTCTATGTTGCGGCCGTCGATGGTAATCGTCACCACGCCGCCGTAGCGCGCCTTTTCGTAAAGCGTGGCGATCAGCCTGTCGCGGTCGTCGCGGGCTTTCACGACGACGCCCAGATCGCCTGAAACCGGGCGGTTCTTGTCGCCGACGAGGCGGGAGCTGTTCTCCAGCGCCTCCTTGAGGTCGCTATCGGCTGTCCCGGCTTCGAGGTCGACGTCATAGCGCACAGGATCGGGCACCTGCAGGTTCTCGTCCTCGTCCTTGCCGAATATGGTGATGCCAAAAAGCTTGAATGCGTAGGCATTGCCCACGAGGACTGGTGAAAATGCAGCCGCCGCTGCGACCACCACCATGGCGCCTGCTCGATACGCAATACCAGTTCTCAGGCCCGTCCCTCTAATCCGCATCCGCCGCTTTTGGGTTACATTAAAATGAAGCTCTGCGTTGCCCAGCCGATAACAAGCTTAGCGGCAAAATCACGCCACGTGTACCAATTTAAACTGCAGGCGCACTAATTTAGTACAAAAAAATCCCGGACGAGGGTCCGGGATTTCCATTTTTCCCATTCTGATTGCTGATCTCAGCGGCAATCATCGATGTAGCGGCGACCATACCGGTCGCGGTAGTAGCATTGGCCAGGCTGCTCTGCGACCCTGCCGATAAGCGCGCCCGAAACGCCGCCAATCGCTGCGCCAACTGCCGCGCCGCGCACGTCGCCGGTGACTACGCCGCCGATAACGGCACCAGACGCAGCGCCGATACCGGCACCCTGTTGGGTGGGTGTGCAGCTTGCGATCGAAAGGCCGATCAACGCGAGTACGAGGACTTTTTTCATCTCTTTTCTCCGAGGTTTTTGGCGCCCCAGCGGGCGGATGTCGTCCCTAACCTATTTTTTCTTAGGCTAGCCCGGAAACTATGTCGCAAGAAGGGCTTGTCCACCATCAACAAGCTTTTTTTCGTAAGGCGAGAGTTTCTTTCCACGATTAAAAGCGAATTTGTCGCCGGAATTGACGTCGATCAATTTCCCTGATCGCGACTGGTGTATTTTTTATCTGGAATCATTCAAAAGTCTGCGCCTTTTGCCGCAGTTGATGTTAAATCAGGCACGAAAGGGTTGACGTTCGGTTGCCGTCTCAGCAAGAAACAGCCGTACGAACTGGAGCATATGATGGATTTCGAAGCGTTTTTCAAAAGCGAGCTGGACGGGCTTCACACTGAGGGCCGTTACCGCGTTTTTGCCGATCTGGAGCGCCATCGCGGTAACTTTCCGCGTGCGACCCGCCACACGGCGAATGGCGAACAGGAAGTAACCGTCTGGTGCTCCAACGACTATCTCGGCATGGGCCAGCACCCCAAGGTGATCGAGGCGATGAAGGAAGCCATCGATCACTGTGGCGCGGGTGCGGGAGGCACCCGGAATATCTCTGGTACCAACCACTACCATGTTCTGCTCGAGCAGGAGCTCGCCGATCTGCATGGCAAGGAAGCCGCGCTGACCTTCACATCCGGCTATGTTTCGAACTGGGCAGCACTCGGCACACTCGGCGCCAAAATCCCCGGCCTCATCATCTTCTCCGATGCTTTCAACCATGCCTCGATGATCGAGGGCATCCGCTACGCCAAGTGCGAGAAGGTCATCTGGAAGCACAATGACGTCGCCGATCTTGAGGCCAAGCTCGCTGCTGCCGATCCCAAGGCGCCGAAGCTTATCGCCTTCGAATCCGTCTATTCGATGGATGGTGATATCGCACCGATCAAGGAAATCTGCGATCTCGCTGACAAGTATGGCGCGATGACCTATCTCGACGAAGTGCATGCCGTCGGCATGTATGGGCCGCGCGGCGGCGGCATTGCCGAGCGCGAAGGCCTGATGGACCGCATCACCGTCATCGAAGGCACGCTTGCCAAGGCTTTTGGCGTCATGGGCGGTTATATCGCCGCTTCCGCTGCTCTCTGCGATTTCATCCGCTCATTTGCGTCGGGCTTCATCTTCACGACGTCGCTGCCGCCTGCGCTCGCTGCCGGCTCGGTCGCGTCGATACGGCATCTGAAGGCAAGCCCCTTCGAGCGGGCTCGCCATCAGGACCGTGTGCGAAAGTTGCGCACGCTGCTTGACCAGCAGGGCATTCCGCATATGCCGAACCCCAGCCATATCGTGCCGGTCATGGTTGGCGATGCCGCCAAGTGCAAGTGGATCTCGGATCTGCTGCTCGATAATTTCGGCGTCTATGTGCAGCCGATCAACTATCCGACGGTGCCGAAGAAGACCGAGCGCCTGCGCATCACGCCAACGCCACTGCATTCGGATACCGATATCGAGCATCTGGTCGGCGCGCTGCATTCGCTCTGGTCGCGCTGCGCGCTCGCCCGTCACGTCGCTTGACGTCAAGGCGCCTGATTTTTCAGGAAAATTTCTTTATTAGATCAGCCCGGCAGCCCGCTGCCGGGCTTCCTTGTCTGCGGCAAAGACATCGTCCATCGTTGTCGCCGCCGGCAAGCCGACGAGCTCATCCATCACCCTTTCGGTGATTTCAGCCATAGCGAGGAATGGCAGGCGGCCTTCGATGAAGGCTTCGAGCGCGACTTCCTTGGCGCCGTTCAGCACCGCGCCTTGTACACCGCCGCGCGTCATCGCCAGTCGGGCAAGCCGTAGCGCAGGGAAACGTTTTTCGTCCGGCGCCTCGAAATCGAGCCGCGCGAGTTTGGCGAAATCCAGCCGTTCGATCGGCAGGTTCGCGCGGCGCGGGTGAGACAGGGCGTAGCCGATTGCGGTGCGCATATCGGGCGCGCCGAGCTGCGCCAGCACCGAGCCATCCGTGTAGCCGACCATGGAATGGATGATCGACTGCGGATGGACGATCACCTCCACCTGCTCAGGGCGCAGGTCGAAGAGGTGCTTCGCCTCGATCATCTCCAGCGCCTTGTTGAAGAGCGAGGCGCTGTCGATGGAAATCTTCAAGCCCATCGACCATTTGGGATGGGCGCGTGCGGCTTCGACCGTGACATTGGCCATCTCCTCACGCGAGGATGTGCGGAAGGGGCCGCCCGATGCCGTCAGGATGATGCGTTCCAGGGCATGGCGCTGATTCTCCTCCAGCACCTGGAAGATCGCGTTATGTTCGCTATCGACTGGCAGAAGCTTGCCGCCGCCGTTTTTCACCGCCTCGATGAAAAGATCGCCGGCCGCGACCAGGCATTCCTTGTTGGCAAGCGCGATATCCGCTCCGCGTCGCGCTGCAGCCAGTGTCGGTGCAAGGCCGGCCGTGCCGACGATGGCCGCCATCACCCAATCCGCTTCGCGGTCTGCGGCTTCCATCAGCCCGGATTTGCCGGCGGCGACTGCGATGCCGCTGCCCGAAAGCTCGCTCTTCAGCGATTCGTAATGGCGGTCATTGGCGATGACGGCGAGCCGCGCACCGGCGGATTTCGCCTGCTGGGCCAGCAGTTCCACATTGCCATTGCCGGTCAGGACGGAAATTTCGAAATTTTGTCGACCGCCCAGATGACCGACGACATCAAGCGTATTTTGGCCGACCGAGCCAGTCGAACCGAAAATACTAAGGCGCCGCGGCGCGATTTTGCCCGTCATCATGGTCGATTTCGTAAGAAATTGCACATTTGCCACCGGCTCTACAGGGGATCGGAAGGGGCAGCAAGTGTGCGGTGCAGCAAATTTCAACTCCAGAGGGGTTTACATAGCTGCGCCGTGATGTGATCCTGATAACAGTCCTCATGGGGACGAATATTGCCGCGGCCAGTTACTGGCCGCAAAGGCAATTCCGCTGGGTGCCGAGGCGCCTGACGAGCAACCGGCAATTATGCCACTGGCCATGGGCCAAGCAAAAATCGAAGACCAAGCCGGGATTGCGTGTTTGCGCCATCCTTCATTGCGTTCGACGCGAGCGCTTCCACGTCCGCTCTGCGCCTATCGGCGTGTGACAGGAGTGCGAGTTCAAAACGATCGAAAATCATGTCCAGAATAAAGATCGCATGCTTTGTTTTTACTCTATTTCCACTGGTGAAGCCGGCATTTGCCGATGACCTGCTGATCTGGTCGCCCGTGAAGGTCTCCAGCCGGTCCTACAAGGCAACGGTCGGGTTTCGCCTGCCGATGGAATGGGAGACGAGCGCCGGTGCAGATCTGGCGCTTGCCTCCAACAAAAGCGGGGCGCCGCTGCCGGATTCAGGGCAGGCGATGCTGTGGGGCAGGCTGCAAAAGGTGAGYGCCACGCCTGCCACCCGTGCGCAGCAGGATGTGACGCTGCAAGTCGATACTCTGCGCGGCAGCGGCGCGCTGATGCTCAGCCGTTCACGAAGCTGGATCCTGTCGGATTCGCTCGACATGCAGACGACGCGTTCCGTCAGTCTCGGCTACAACGCTATCGATACGCGGCAGGCGACGATATCTGCTTCGCAGGCGGTCAAGCTGATCTATCCGTGGACCGGCACCTCGATTTCGGCCGGCAGCAGCGTCAGCGATTTCAACGGCGATTTCTCCAGCACTGTCGCCGTCAGCCAGAATATATTGCCCGACCTCGGCTTGACCGCTTCGATATCCGATCCGCTGTCAACGGGACGGACGGGAAATATCAATCTGAACTATCAGCTTCGCTGGTAGGCGAAACCAAGTCCATTGCCGGGCGTTTCTTCCGCATCATTACGGAGGACAGGACAATGGTTTTCAAGGAACCGACATTTCACGGGCGTGAACCGGAAGCGGAGGCGGAATATGCCAATCACGCGACGCTGGAGGCCGCCGTTGCCAATGCGCTGGCAATCGCCGGCGGTATCGACGCCGCCGATGTCGAGGTAACAGCCGAAGGCGATGAGATCGTGTTGAGCGGCAGCGTCGGCACTGTCGGCGAAATCGAGCGGGCGACTTCGGTCGCAAAAACCGTCGAGGGCGTGCATACGGTGCACAACCGTATCCTGCTCGGCTGACCCAAAAGCAAACGCCCGGCGTTAACCTTAACGAAACATTAACGTTACGCAAGTTTACCGGCTTCGGCACCTGACCTACGCTCGGGCCTAGTCCATAGCCCCCGGAAAGTCAGGTTTTCGATGCATCAGATGGAAGTGATCAATCGCCGGACATGGAGCAATCCGCTCTCCCGGCGCGACTATCGTAATAGTAACGGCTTCATCAATGAAGGCGAACGCACGGTGCTGAGCATTGGCCTTGCGAATGCCAAGGGTGGCCGCATCCTCGATATTGGCGTCGGCGGCGGCCGCACGGCGGCGCTCATCGCCAAGGAGGCCGGCGATTATGTCGGCATCGACTACACGCCTGAAATGGTGACGCTTGCACGCTCCAATTATCCGGGCCTTCGTTTCGAACATATGGATGCGCGCGATCTTTCGGCCTTCGAAAGCGGTTCCTTCGATCTGGTGGTGTTCAGCTATAATGGTATCGATTCAGTCGATGCCGATGGTCGGAAATCGGTCCTGCGTGAAGTCTCGCGCGTGCTGAAGGCCGGCGGCACGTTCGCCTTTTCGACCTTCAATCGCAATTGGCATGGTTTTGGCGAAAATCGCGCGCGCTCCTCGATCGTCTGGTCCATCCATCCGGTGAAGCTGAGCTTCCGGCTCCTCAAGCATGCGGTGGGGCTGGTGCGCGAGCGTCGCTTTGCGCCACTGGAGCAGCGGCATGGCGAGCATGCAATCCTGCTGCATCGCGCTCATGATTTCGGCATCATGGTCTACGCCACAACGCCAGGCCAACTGCGTTCGCAACTTTCTGAAAGTGGCTTCGGCGAGCCGCTGCTTTTTTCAGTCGAGGGTCGGCCGCTCGGTGGTGAGACGCTGGCCGACGAGGAATATTTCCATGTCGTGGCGCGCAAGCCTTCGCTCAGCTGATCAGCCGGCAAAACGTTCCGGCAGAAAACCGGCCGGAGCCTTTTCGCCGACAAGGCGATCGGTCTTGGCTGCTGTAGCGGGACCTTGCGGCTGATGGACGATGGCCAGCATCAGGCCACTGACGACGAAACCGATTGCAAGCAGAATCATTCGAATACGCATGGCGGATACTCCTGTTCTGTCGCTTAAACGCAGAGAAAATTCCGAAGTTCCTCATGCTTCAAAAAAGTAAAACCCGGCTGGATATCCAGCCGGGTTTTATCGCCTTTAGCGGCAGACTTGGGTCTTCTTGACTACGACATGCCCGTGACTGTGGATCCGCTCCGTCCGGGTGACGCAGTCATGTGAAACGCGACGTGCCGGCATATGGTGACGGTAGTAATGATGGTCATCCACACGGTGGTAGCCCCGGCCGCCATTGTCGGTGGTAATGGTGACGCTGGCTGCCTGCGAGGGCAGTGCGCCTACTAAAATGGAAGCTGCAGCAAGCGTGGAAGCAATGATAATGTTCTTCATGACAAATCTCTCTTTCTGAGTTGGTCGGCTGATGAACTCGGACGAAGCCCAATCGGTTCAATCACATAGCGTTAACGATTGTGTCAGCGGCAACCTTTGCCCTTTCAAAATCGTTCTGGTGTAGGAACAGCGGGAGGCATCTTCATGGGACCGATCGGAAGGGGCATCACACTGGTCGTCGGGCTTGCCGGCGGCACGCTTTTTTCGCAGGCGCCGGAGTTTGCCCAGCAGTATCGCCAGCGCATCGGCGGGGCGATCGACGAACTCAGGATCATCGTCGACGACTTCACGAAACAGGCCACCGACCACCATCTCGATCGCCAGCAGGCACTTGATGCCTACACGCGTTCACCTGACGATTTCCTGCGCGATCGCGGCATCTCCATGCGCAGCACGCTGGAGCGCTACGAGCGGCTCACTACCCAGCAATCGGATCTCGGCAGTGCCGCTCCGGTCGCAAAGCCTTTCGTGCTGATGCGCAATGCCGATGAGGGGATCCTTGCCAATACATGGCGCGACTTCGTGCCGGGCGTGCCGGTCAGCTTCGCCGGCCTCGTCTGGGCGGCGATCGGCTTCATTGGCGGGTGGATCCTGGTGGCGGTGTCAGGGGCCGGCGCAAAACGCGCAGTTCAGTGGCGGCCCAGATATCGGTGAAAGAATGGTGATCCCGACGCGATTCGAACGCGTGACCCCCAGATTAGGAATCTGGTGCTCTTTTATAAGTTGCCATCATCGTACTCAAGCGTACCGGCCCTCGCGCATCAGTCGTCAAATGGGCAGCATGGCCATATTTGGCCTTGCTGTTCCCAAGCCAACGCTACGAGTGGATGGCCCAGTCAAGGCTTTAAGCGACGGAGGAGCGGGCCTTTACGGGGTCAGCCAGGAGTGGCCGACAAATGAAGTATCCGCCAAAGGCGGATTCCGTTTTCCTACAAATTTGGTCACAGAGTTTCGGTCAGAGGGTGCAATGGTCAGTCGGCCCTTCGTCGGTCTGACGGCATGACACCGTCGGGCAAGGGTAGGTCGCTCGGCCAGTAGCCCTTGTTCGTGGGTACGAACTCATCACTCGCCCAGAGCGTCTTCGCTACAAAATGGAGTGGATTACTGACGTCTGGCGCAAAGCCTGCTTCTGTGATTTTGGAAAGTGCCTCATATCGATCAAGGGGTCTTCCTTCCTTGACCATTATCTCGCGAGCGAGCCGAGCCACTCTGCGATAACCCGGTTCCTTTTTGCGAGTTCGCCGGATGACGGGCCTTGGCGAACTTCCTTTTTCGCGAATCAATTCTTCTAGAGAACGAACTATCTGTTCCTTCTTTGCGGCTTCTTCGGTCAATTGGGCAATCATGATGCGAGTTTTTTTTATGTCGGCTCTTATCGATTTAACTGCCGATAGTAACTCCTGACCATCGCCTTCATCATTCGCTGGTTCAGTTACTAATGGTTCCATCTGTCACCCGAATCGCACCGTTTAACGACATTATAATGCTTTTTTTGGCAATAAGACACTGCGGACTGAAGTTTTCGCGCTTTCTGGGCGCGATCAGCCTGGTAGAAAAGTCCCGTGGCAAAACCTATCTCTGGTTCGTATCTTCCTCCAATTCTTGGTTTTTTGACACAAGGGCGTACCCTTCGATCAGCGTTTTACCAAACGACAATGAGCTTAGGAAGCGCCCCGCAAGGAAATCTCCAATTAAATACCCTTGGAAACTTCAAATATCCATAAATGTTGACATTTTCCGCACCAAAGGAAATCTCCTTTCGACATCACAGACGTCTTTTTAAAAGGAACTCGGTGGTTGTCGTCGGGGCAATGATGTACTAGCGTTTGGTCGAATCGATTTGGATCGATCCAAACTGGTTCAAAAAAGTTGGGCGGCTGCGCTGTAACGCAAACCGCCCGATATCTGTCGCCCACTGCTTCGGGAGAACTGATATGGCTCCATAGTTACCACAATCCAAAAACCTACTCAACGTCAGAGCCACCTCGTCGCAGTGCGCGACGGCTGACGCTTGCCCATTACGGCAAGCGTGTTTGTGGTGTGTCTGATTTTCGTCCCCCCTCTGTGTGAGGGCGCTGGACATCCATAGCATGTGACTAAGGAGCTGGGGAATGTATGAGTTCCGCAACACTCGACCTGATCTGACCCAAAACTACTTGCTAATAAACAGAAGCGTCGATCCGAGCCCTGCTGGTAAGACGCCGGTCAAGCATCGCTGGTGGCTTTCCGAAAGCTGCGCGATACGCTCTCTCTCGGTAAACGTGGAAGACCGCCGCTGCATATTTCCACTGCAGGCTAGAGTGAGCAGCATCGCGGAGTTGCGCTGCCGGGACTGCCGCCACCATATGGCGTTCATCCCGGGGGGCGGGCGATGAGAGCTAAGCCTGGTTCACTTCAACATGTCCCAATGCACCACTCGGTTCGAAGAGAGGATCACCCGCTTTACGGGGGAACAACTTCAGTCCTCTTTCTGAAGCGATCCGACGGTTCGTTTGAAAAATACCAGCCCTTAGAAGATTTCAGCCACGCGCACTCGCTATCTCACGACGCCACTCGACGGAAGGCCGTACGCGGTTTTGGATTGCTGTTCGACTACACCGCTCAGAGCCAGGAACGCTACCTTCGGAGGTTCGGTCCTGAGTGGCTGTCTAACTGGCGGCTGGTCCTTCAGGACTTCTGCAATGGGCTCAGGCACGGCACGATGCTAGACAACCTGACCGATCCCTCAGGGCTATTTTGGCCGCCTATCACGTCCGACAACGTTCGCACAGGATATGGCACCTGGCTTGATAGATTTTTTGACTGGATGTTCGATATGGATCGGGTTGACGAACTCGCGGGAGTTTTGCCGTTCTTCGCCGAGGTCAAACATGGAGTGTTTGGCCATGCAGCCCATTCTCAAAGACCAAATAGATATCGGTTTCTTGCCCATTTGAACCCCAAGTCCCGATCTGATTCAGAGAGATCAGCGTTGGGTGCTGGAATATTTCGGAAACACTCAGAACCTACCAATACTGGCCCCGATCTTACGGCGGTGCCAATTTCGCCAGTGTACTCGTTCCCGAAAGAGCATGTTGTTCCACTGATCGAGCATGGATTCGTCCGACAAGCGTATCGGAACGACGCTCTTGAGCAAGTGGACCATACCGGACGACTGGACGCGTTGATTGCCCTTGGGGGGCTGAGAGGGAGTGAAAGGCTTCACATGTGGGTCAATGACCTGCAAGTCGTAAACGGCAAGGTTAAGGGCTTTCTCCGGCATCCCGAGAGTTTCGTTGAGAGCTGCGGTCGGAGCCGGGAGCAAGTCCTTATGGAGCGTTACAACGGAATGCGCCCCAGGACGAAAGCGTTTGGACGTGGCCATGTTGGCTTCAAGAAACCGAGACTGAATCCGCAGCAATGGGCACCAATCCGTTGGCTGGAAATGGACTATTTCCACGAGTATTTCGCCGAGCAGCTTCGATTCTACGTCGGGGTCTATCGAAAGGCTGTAATGGAGCGTCGGCGGAAGGCCGGTCTCGGCGATCATCCGTTCTTGCTGGTGAGTAGTCGCCACTCGCCAGAGCAGAATCAGTTTGTCGGCGACCCTTTGTCCTCATCAGCGGCAGCCGGTCGTTGGAAGCGTGCAGTCGAGGGTATGGGTCTAGAGCACCGGAAAGAACAGGGCACCACTCGTCATGGCACGAGGCATCTATTTGGCGGAACACTCGAAAGTTTGGGAACGCCCATTCAGGATATTGCGACAGACATGCACCATCGCTCGATACTTAGCACATTAGTGTACCTGTCCAGATCGGATGAAGAAGCTAACCAGGCGTTCGAAGTAAACCGGCTTAATCGACCTGAAGTTCTGGCGTCTTTGGGCACCCTTCGGACAGATGAAGGGGACCACCGTTGACGGTCAGGTTCAACCAGAGTGATGTTCTGGAGATTGAAGATTGTGATATCGACGATCTAGTTGATGCCGCATATCACGAACTTGTTTCAGTAAATAATGTCGAGCGCAGGCGTCTTGGTCGGAAGCCAGATGAGGCGCGGCTGCTTCAAATAAGAAGTCGGACCGCGTTTCTCATCGATGCGAATGTTGAAGGGCTGGTACGGCTACCGATCAATTCGTTCGGACGCGTCAATGAAAACCTGACATCCACTTCGGTCGACTTGATTGTAGTATCATCGCCCCTTGCAGTCTCGTTGAAGGGCATGTTGGCTGAACATGGTGTTCCATCAGCCATCCTCCAGCATCTAACTCCGCGTACGCAGCCGGACTACAAGGCTGAGTTTAACAGAGTCCTTGCTGGCTTCGCAATGTCGGTCACTGGAGCCAAAGATTGGGGTGCGCTTGGCGTTGGCACTATCTTGAAATTGTTGCAAGCATACGCCTGTGACAACACACGCAGTTTCCGCAGAAAGGATTTATGGGGCTCCCGGTTCGACATTGCCGGTCGATTCCTTCGTGAAATCGCTCGCGTATTGGGTGAGGTAATGAGCAGTAGAGAGATCGCCGCGTTTCAACACGCGGATCGATCCAGCTCCACGTTGCCGGTCCAAAACCCACCCGCTCACCTTTCGGCGTGGACGGAGCTGTATGAAGAATGGCGGAGAAGCGTTAAAGCAATTTCCAAGTCGCCTATACTTGCCATGGGTAGATTACTCGCGTGGCTTGATGAGGAATTTAGTGAAGAAGAAACTGTTGATCCTAAAAAATTCCTTACAACGAAAAGAGAAAGGAAGTTTATCGACTTTGTTATGGGCTTAAGAAAACGAGAGGGCAGGGATACCTACAGTTCATCTACCCAAGTTGAACTCGGGGCCATGCTGCGTTTTTCGGAGTTCGCTGCAGAGTATTCCGGTCTGATTGACGCAGGAATGCCGGTTTTCCATTTGCTGACACACGCAGATGTCGACGCTTATGGTGTGGGCGTACACAAAAGTGGCAAGCTTAATAATTCCGGTGAAGGGACCTCCCTTCCGCTCCCCCCAATTCTGTATGCCTTGTTTCAGGAACTTCTTCTTGAGGGCGAGGGGGGGTGGCCAGGCAAACAAGAAGTTTGCAAGTTTTTCGCCGAAGGCGAAACTCGATACTGTCCTATCTTGCCATCGATATTTTTGCTCGCATTCGAACTTCCCGGAAGGTTTGTTCAGCTCACGAGTTTGGACAGTGGCGAAGGAGACAACGACCGATTCGATGGCAGTATGCTCCGGTGGACCAAGAACGACTCGCCACACGCCAGATATTGGACGCGGCAAGGCATCAAAATTCCCCGTGGATATGCTCGTAAGACGCGCAATCTAAACATCACCGGCTTTTTCTTTAATATTAATAAGACTGGGACGCCCTTTGTGGTCCCTTGGCAAAATGCGGCGGCGCATCGCATATGTGATGACGTTCGGCGGTTCGTAGAGAAGTGGGTCCCTATTACCGGACCGGTGTCGCCCCAAGAGTTTCGGCAAGACTTGGTCAGGAGCGATGAACAGTATCTCGACAAGCTTCCGAGTATTTTTCCGCTTTTTCGGATGCCTTCCGTAAGGAGCCAACGGTACGGCCAGCCCATTAGTTCTCGCATAAGACGCGACTTCTGGCTGGATGCAATGCTTGAAGTTCAGAATAGGTACAACGCTACTGTACCCCCAGAAGCTGCGCTTGATTTCGTGACAGTTGACGGCAGCGGAAAGCCGGTGAAGTGCATTTATACCCCGCATGGGATGCGCTCCGCAGGAATAACCAAATTGCTTCGGGAGGGTGTGTCGATCACCGTCGTCAGCAAGCTCCTTGTTGGGCATGCAGGCATCCTGATGACCCAGCGATACAATAAGCCCGACCCTGCCGACATTCACGACGTTTTGGAAGGCAACAGACTTGCTCGGGAGCCCAGACGTGGAAACTTGTCGGAGTCACTTCACCGCATGTCCTTTGAAGAGGCTAGTCGGCGAACCGTAAGTGGCTCGGAAGAGGTTTTGAAGATTGCCTATCACGGGGCACGATCAACTTGGGTTGAGCGCGATGTTGGATTATGTCCGTGGATGGGGCAGCGCTGCGGTGACGGCGGAGAATGCGTACGACGCGACGTTCGGAACGGCGTCGACAAGTCACTCTACAAGAGCCTAGAAGACGGAAACTGCCTTGTTTGCAGGCATCTTATAACCGATCCAAACTACATTGATGGAATATACGCAAAGCTCGAAGTGTTAAGCCGAAGACTTGCAGTCTTAACGCGGCGATACGAGAAGGTATCAGCAACACTCTTCGAGATTGAAAAGCGATATTCTGAAGATGATATCACTTTGGATCAAGCACCCCAGCTTGACCGGGAAAGGAAGAAACTCCAGGTCGATCTTAACGATGTTGTCCAAGCTCAGAATGGGATTTGCGAGAGTATCGCGCATGGGCAGAGATACATCGAACAACTCCGTCTTATCGAGAAATTCGAAGATTTGTCAGACCCGACCGAGCGGAGACTCATTCACCCTGACAACGCATTGAGCGAATGGGACGAAAGCGCCGAGCACGACGAATGGGTGTTTTTGTCCGACTTCGAACACCTGACGCGCATCATGCACAAGTCCACGTTTTTCACCAGCGTCCATGACGCGGAGGCCGAGGCGAGCTTCAGGCTAATGGTAGACAATTTCACCATCGAAGCTGGTTATCGCCCAATCTCATTGAACCGGAGGACTCCGCAGGAACAGCAGGAAGATTACCTTCGAGCTGCACGGCTGGTCCTCAATAAGATCAATCGGCAGGAACTTATGGCGATGCAAGAGGAGAACCTGACACCAAGAGACCTGGGGTTCGATGACTTTTTCCAAGACCTAAAGCTCGAAAGGCTATCAGCGCCCGTCGGCACATTACGGGTTCTCCCTTTAAATTCGGTTGGATCGCTTGCGGGGGCATAAATGGGTAAAAAGCTTAGAAATTCAAACAAAGTCGCCGAGATTATCGCGAATGCAAGAACGTTGTCGAGCTTAGTGGTCGACCAGGAGGCGAAGAGCGACATCTCTCGACGCAACCTTGAGCACATTGTTTCAGTTGCAGAGCTTCTGGTCGCTAACCCCCACCCAACGGAGCCTGGCTATGACAATCTGATCGAGCGCGGGAACATTATCTACCCCAGATTTCCAAAGCGGCAGACGCTGAAAAATCGATACCGAATGTTGATTGCCGTCTGGCGCGGCGCTTATCACAACATTCTCCACCTCCTTGCCGAAGAGACGATGCAGCAAGCGATGAGTCAACCTGTTCCTGCGGGAAAAGGGACGGACGCCGGAATGACCATTCATGTCCTTCGAGAGTACATTATCCGCACTAGGACGGAAAACGACCAACTTAGGCATGAACTCGCGTCTGCCCAGGCCAAGCTTTCTGCAACTGAGACTTTTACTCGATCCAATCAGTCGGGCAAAGGTCCCCTTGATGGGGACATTGTAGGATATCTTCCTGTCAGAAAATGGGTGCTGGATTTGAAAAGTCCCGATTCCTTGTTGGAGGAGGACGCAACAGGGTTGCGTCTCAGCAAGTTCGCGAGGCCAGGCCGTTTGATAATGGATAGCAAGATTCTTGCTGCTCTGAGGGCGCTGTGATGCTGCTGCTCGACCCAATCTCTCCAAATTCCCCGAGGGAAAATGGTGTCCACGAGAGGATTCGAACCTCCGACCCCAGGATTCATACCACTTCGGCTTTGGCCGCCGCCCAATGGGCGTTCGTGGTCTGGACTGTCCCTTCACCATGGGCCGAGGCCTTTAGGTGCTGCCCATCCAGTCTCTACACCTTCACCAGGTTTCCCTGGAGCTTGGCTCGGGATTGGCATGCTGAAATATCAGCGAAGCGTTCCCCGACTTTGAGCAGATCGATTGCGTTGTTTCCAGACGCAACCCCCAATTTCATAGGAATCCTGTGCTCTATCCTGCTGAGCTACGTGGACACACGGCTTTCTTTTAGACGAGAGGCAGAAAACCGCAACCCTTCTAGGCGCGAAAAGGAGCGAAATGGTCACGACAGTGGAAGTCTCAAATTTCGACGGCGTTGTATGGACGGCATCGCAAGTGATCCAAAATCAGCTGGCGGAGCGTCCCGCCGCAGAGTTGAGTAGCCTTCTGCGCCTCTGGTCACAGGCATATAAAGAGCAGGATGCCGCCGAATTATCCTTGGCCATCGAAGGCTTTGTGAATCAGCTTCAGCAAAATTTGGCAGGAGAGCCTTTAGCTGCCGTGGAGCCAGCGGATATGGGATCGGCAGCAGATTTCGTGCCTGTCAAAGCGGCCGCTCAAGTAAGTCTAACGAACGATGACGTTTCCGAGAGGGGGTGGGATACCGACGATGCTTGCGCGGAACTCACCGCGATGGTCGAGCAACTTAGGTCTTACCAGGAATTGAGTAATCTCCTGGTGGACTGGTCAGCTCCCGGCGCAGAGTGGAAGCGATCTCATTCGAACATCGACGATCTAATCGATATCATTTCGCCGATGGGCTTTCTCGACGCTTTGGAAGACTTTTTGGTCAACCTCGCTGATACAAAAGCGAGCTTTGCCA
Source organism: Rhizobium sp. 01L419 (assembly GCF_056400025.1). Lineage (NCBI taxonomy): Bacteria > Pseudomonadati > Pseudomonadota > Alphaproteobacteria > Hyphomicrobiales > Rhizobiaceae > Rhizobium > Rhizobium sp. 01L419. Next base: position 97,018 of record NZ_JBFTSM010000009.1, on the reverse strand, counting down.
AGTTCCGAACAGCGTAGCGACCGGCTTCTGGCATGAGTGGTTTTTTGCTTGAGCAGGTCAATTCAGGATCAGTTACGAACGGCCAAGACCCGAAAGCGACGACCATCCGTGAAGGCGTCGCTGACGAAGTCCAGGCTCCAACGCTCGGCGCGCGAGGGCAGGGCCAGAGGCCGCCTCGCTCTCATATACGCAGTGAAGATGCCTCGCCAGGCATGTGAGAAAACGCGCCGGAGCTGGAGAATCCCCCATGCGGGTTGCTCGAAGCTGTCTTGGCTGCGACCATTTAGTGTCGGCAAACTAAGCGGCGGACGCCAGCTTCGTCGCCTGGGATTAGATGACGACGTTGCCCGCGAATGCCTTATTACGCATCTCAGACGGGAATTTCGAGGGATCAAGTCCTCGCTGATCGTAAAATATGAAGCATTGGATAACCAGCGCACCGTCGTAACCCGCTCTCATTCTAGTTGACGCTGCCTGAACTTCCAATTCGCCCGGAAATGGATACAACCATTGCTCGATTTGGAATCGATGAACGGGCTGACCAGTGACGAGGTGCAAATGAGCGAATATTTTGAGATTGCGTATGCCGCAGCCGCCAAACGTCTTTGTCTGTTCACCGGGACTGGCTTCTCCAAAGCGCTAAGCTCGAACGGCGCGCCAGGCTGGCAAGAACTTTTAGAATCAATCTGCGACGCGCATATAGGCAAGAAGGACTTTAAGGAGGCACTGTTTCCACCGGGGGCGCAAAATGCTCTTCAGCTCGATGAAGCCGCTCAGGTGATCTCAATTGAGCTTCTGAAAGCGGGTAAAAATGTCCAAGAGGAAATTGCCAATCTTATTTCCGCTGTTGCTTTGTCGGGTAGCTATCCAGAGACACAGAAGTTTTTCCAACAGCGGAGCTTTCGCGTTGTAACAACAAATTACGACAAGTTGGCAGAGCAGCTCGCCGGAGACGACTGCCAAACTCTATCTCCTGGCCGACCAATCCCGCGCTCGACCAGCCGCGTAAAAGTGTATCATGTCCATGGGTCAGTCGACGTCCCAGGGCGCATGGTTGTGACAGCGGACGATTACTTCAGCTTCATGCATTCTGAATCTTATTTCTCACGGAAGCTGAGCACGGTTTTGCATGAAAATACCGTGGTGATATTGGGGTACTCCTTAGGGGACACCAACCTCAAATCAATACTGAGCGACTACAGGGGCTTTGTCAGAAACCACGTTGTCAGCAACAGCGTTTTTCTTGTATCGCGCAAACCGGTAGATCGACGAATTTCCGACTATTATTCAAACTGCTACGGCATACGCGTAATTTCTAGCACAGACGTGGAAGAGTTTTTTGGAAAGTTAAACGCAAACTTCGCCAACGCTGAAGCTTGCATCGAAGGCTCCGTGAGTAACATAAAAAAAGTGCTCTATAACAACCACACATTTACAGAGACTTATTTGCAAGTGGAAAGTTCATTCTACGAGATCGTTTCAGCTATTGGAGCGGTAGGGGAGAGTCTGGACGAACAGGTTGTGGTGAAAACGTTCAAGGACGTTATTTCAAAGAAAATGTCATTGACGGGAGCATCTGGAGCTTGGCCCCAATACGTCCAACTTGCCACTTGGCTTACATATCTGGGGAGCTTAATCGATGTCAGAGGCACCGCAGTCGAGGAAACGTTCCTGAAGGCGGTTAGATTCTCCATGGACAGCATGAGCAAAGCAATGAAGCTCGGCTACTCATGGCATGCTTATAAGGTATGGGATGCTCGCTGGAGCAGCGTAACTGCGGACAACCGCGCGTTAATATCCGCGTACATTTCCAACCAATCGGGCGAGCCAGACGCCCTAGAGATAACATCCAGGGGATGAGTGCTTCAAGCGCCCCCCAGCAACATTTCTCGTTCGTCGGATTCATCATCGCCCTCGCATCTAGCTCCATAGCTCACACTGAGAGGATAATACTTGAGGTGGGCTCCCAAATACCGTGCAATATCGGTGGGACGCACGTTCGAACAAATTTGCGTAGGTTTGGATATCGTTCGCTTTCACGAACGTAGGCCCAAGTTCAGTTTCCTGATGGAAAAGATTGCTACCCGTGGGTCCTCATGCATTACCGTTCGGCAATATCGAAACAATTTGCTTGTTTCATCCGGTGATTGCATTCTATGTTGACATAAAACAGAGTCTTGCCATGCTCATATTGCATCTGTCCGACATCCATTTTAGCAATCGAGACATCGATAAACCTTACGATCAAAACCTTGGTCTCCGAGACGACACAGTCGATGACGTTAAGAAGATGCGGGCGAAAATCGGCCAAGATGTTGATGCCATTCTGATTTCCGGCGACATTGCTTATCACGGGCAACAGACCGAATATGATTTCGCAGCGAAATGGCTGGAAGAGGAACTCTGCCCGGCCGCTGGTTGCAAATTTGAGAACATCGTGGTCATACCAGGCAACCACGACGTTGACCGCCGGGCGGCGGCCGAGCCGATTCATGAGGATGCCCGTAAAGCACTTCGGACAACCGATATCGGGAACTCAAACACCGCGATAAAGCGATATGTTGATAGCAAAGCGTCTTCTGAGATGCTGTTCAAGCCAATTGAGAATTACAATCGGTTTGCAGCGAAGTTCCTTTGCGAGATCGGGTACTACGAAGAGGCGACCGGGCAAACTCCTTACGCGAAGCGTGATTTTGTCCTCAACGACAAGTCAACATTGCGAGTATGGGGCTTCAATTCGGTCCTTGTATGTGACGCCGAAGACGACGTTAATAAGATGTTTGTCGATCCTTCGGCTGCCGAGATCATAAAGCGCGACAATGGTGTCACGCATCTTGTCATGTGCCACCACCCCTTTAACTGGTTGAGGAACAAGGCTGAATTCCAAAACCGGATCGATGCGGTTGCAAAACTTCATCTCTTTGGTCATGAGCATACGATGCGCGTGGATGAATACAGGAGGTTCACCCGCCTTAAAGCTGGAGCCTTACATCCAGAGCGCGATGAAAGAGGATGGCAGCCGGGATACAACTTCATTGATATTTCCGTTGCGGGGCCATCGGACAAACGTGTTCTCCAGATCAAACTATGGGTACGGCAGTTGCTGGGAGCGCGCTATATTGCGGCTCCGGATGAAGAGGAGAACGATCCATGGATATTGAAGCACGATCTTCCCCCGTGGTCAGCGCCGCCCGTGTCAATTGCCACCGCCGCCAACAAGGACGCAATCGACCCATTGGGTGATGGTAAGGAGGCAGTCTTGGTGGAGCCAGCTCTGACAGTTCGCTCGGTGGCAATTAAAATTCTGTCGCTGCGTGAGTTTGACCAACGGAAAATCATCACAGACCTTGATCTGCATCAGGACGGGGATCAACGTCTGGCAGATTATGCCTTCGCCATCGCAGCAGTCCGTCGGGCTGATGCGCGTGGAGAGCTTACTAAGCTGAATGAAGAAATCGAAAAGTATACGGGAGCAAAAAATTAATGGCGTTCGACTTCGTCGCTGAATACCGCAACCTGCAGCCGACGGATGACCGAGAGCTGATCGCCGCTAGGACAGCTTCATTTCAAAAGGCTGCCACAGATGCTCAAAACTCAATAAGCCGCGTCGTCGATCTGGCTTATTTCGCTTATCGACTGCCATTGCCTACTGAAAGCGATGCTGCATCCTGGTTCGGTGGCATACTCACTGCGGATGATCCGACATTTAGAATCGAGATTGACGTTGAGGAAGCTGCCCGCATCGCAACTCTTTTGCTCAAGCAGCGGCTTGCCGAAAATTTCAAGGGAACGCCAGTAATCGTCCATACTGCTGCTTTTGCTGGAAAGCGACAGACTGTCGATAATCATGGGCTGTCTTTTTCTGCTCGTCAAACATTGGCTAATCTCGTTCGTCGTCGCGGTTCGTCGGTGTCCCGATCAGAAGTAGCCTCAGGTAAAGCGACGAATATGATGGACTGGCTCAAAAAGCTTAGTGACGAAAACGACGCGACTGAAGACGTACAGGTTTTCGAAGCCGCCGTCGCCGATTACCGAAACCAAATCAAGCAGGTTATCTCAACGGCCAACAGTGCGATTGAAACCGTCTGGGGTGAGAGCAAGCGGCTCGCTGAGGAGGTCGACCTGTTGTGGTGGCATCTCGGAGGCCAAAGCTTTTGTCTTGATCGTGCCATTGCGGATGTACCAATTGCTGTACGGCCAATTGTGGTTGGCATGGATATCGGTGAAATGGTTAGCGCAGCGCCTGGACCGTACGGAACTTACGGCATCATCAGGAAGGCGCTGGGTGACCTCGCCGAGGAAAAATTCAAGCTCAGCGACGCGGTCAAAGAGCTGTCTGATGAATTCGACGGTCTAATCTCAGAACCCATATCTCGCTATGCAGTGGCACCGATCCATGGTGCGGTCGGAGAAGTTCTCCTTGAAGGCGCGCAGGTGGTCGCAGCCCAGTTTAAGCGTCGCACCGGCCTCCCGTTTGACATAAAGCTCAGTGGCTTCGATTTGGCAGTACAGGCTTATCACGAGCGCATGCTCAGCAAACTTGGCTGGGTCTGATGACTACAATAGGCAATAACCCCGGCGTTGGAGGGGAACTCTACGAAGCCGATGAAGCTGACGACCTCGACACCGGTGATATCGTCGAGCCCACTGAACAAAAATCATCTGAAGATGATGGCGTCGCACTTCGGCCTAATACCTTGATCCCAGAGCACGGCATCTTCAGCTATAGGAATAGGAGCCGGGCGCAGACAGTTGTCCTAATCGGTGAGCAGAAGACAGGAAAGACAACACTACTTGCAGCTCTTTACGGACTTTTTTGTAAAGGCCCCGTTGGCAAATATGAGTTTGTCAGCAGCCAGACTTTGTATTCCTTTGCTGAGCGCAATCATCTTGCGTTGATTCATCCAGACCGAGCGGATCGTACCGTTCCGGCGACTCCGCGCACAAGCATCGGCGACTCTGTCGGCTATTTTCATTTGAAAGTTCGAAAAGAAGAGACCATCTCCGAGATAATTATCTCAGATCGATCCGGAGAAACTTTCGAAACCGCCAGGTCCGACACATCACTGATGAACCGTTTGACGGAGTTGGCTCTTGCGGATCGGGTTTGTTTCCTGCTGGATGCTGCTCGTTTGACCAAGATCGAAACACGTCATGGTTATCGACGGATTTTCAAACAAACGATCCGAGCGCTCATTGACAACAATGCCATTCCGAAAACAGCTGCCATCGAAATCGTTGTTACGAAGATTGACCGGATAGTCCGCGTCGTAGAAGAGCGCGATCTTGCGGCTGAATTGAATGAATATGAGAAAGACCTGGGCAGGGAGTTCGGCAACGCGGGCTACGCCTTCAATATCTACCGAATATGCGCACTACCGCGAGCCGCTGTGAAAATCGGGTTCATCGGAATGCCAGAGCTTGTGGCGCGCTGGGCATCCGAGCCTCGTGATGCGGATATTGCGCCCAGGCCTGTTGACGGTGCGCTTCGCCACATCGACCGTCTGCCAAAAATCTGGAGCTAAGTATGCCTGACGTGTTGCGACATATGGCCGTTGGGCTGCAATCCTCTGGCAAGACCACTTATGCAGCGGCGCTCTGGTATGTCGTTGATGCGGGCGAGTTCCCTAGTGTGCTGTCGAAGGGCTTGCACATCGGCGATCACCGTTATTTGGAGACCTTGGCCACACGATGGGAAGAAGGTTGGGTGGTCCCCCGCACCAAAACACTTCAGCATGAAAATGTGACGATGAACCTGCGAGACCCGCAGACCGGTGCGGATATCGCGTTGCGTTTCGCCGATCTCTCGGGGGAAACCTTTGAACGAGCGTTCGCGACAGGAAGTCTGAATCTAACCGCTGCATCAGCGTTCGAGGGCGTGTCTAACCTGATGCTGTTCGTCAGTGCGAATGACCCGCCGGACGATCTTACGATGATCGATCTGGCGATGCAGCTTGACGAGGACGTCGACGAAGACGCAATTCCCGACGATGGCGCAGAAGAGGTCCCTTTTAATCCCGCTGACACGCCTCGGCAGGTGCAGATCGTCGATTTTCTTGATAGAATTCAGCAACCACCTCTGTCTGTCCGGATAGACCGGATCGCAGTAATCATCTCCGCTTGGGATAAAGGCCCAGAGCATAATGAGCCCCATCGCTGGGTTAAAGACAAAATGGGGTTGCTCGACCAGTACCTTCGTAACAGTGGTATGGAAGTTAGGGTTTACGGCGTTTCAGCTCAGGGCGGTGATCTGCCAGATAAAGACAACCCACCCGCTGCTGATGACCCCAACGGACTGAAGGCGCAAAAGCGCCTCTTGCGGCTTGCAAAAGCAAGCGAAAGAGTGAAAGTCGTCGGTTATGGTGCAGGTCAGCACGACCTGACGCACCCGATAAGATGGCTAAGTGGCCTGGATGGTGAATGAGGAGAAACGAAGTAAATAACGTCGGCCAGGCGGTCTTTGGTTATTCCAACGGCCATCGTCTCCTGACATCCACAATTTCATTGTCTTCTGTCGACGTTTATGAGCTTGCGGCCGCCTCGGACCTAGCTCCGGGTGCGCAAATTACAGGCTCTTCTAGCTATTTGACTGGACTTCTGCTGCCGGATAGCAAGCTTTACGCACTAATTCGTACCTGGCTTGCACCGGAAATGCCGAGGCCGGGATGTGTCTGGAGCCATGTGCTGCTTTTAGACCAGGCCCTGGTTGCAACGCAGATCGATCTGACTGTCTTGATCGAGCTGCACAGACGACCGGATGGTTATGGCTCCGACACCGGCTTTTCGAATCCCATACACATTAATCGTCGCTTACGGGGTAGCAGGTCAGACCCTACTACTACCGAAAAAGCATTGTCTGCCTGTTACGGTGACGTGCCCCTCGATACGAATACCGTAGACCCTCAGACCTTCGAGCAAGCAATTTTCGCAGTTTGGTCTCAGCAATGGCCCCGCTTGAGACGACAGTTCGTTTTCAGATCGATTGGTACGACGTCTGATTTAAAGGGCCAATTCCTGCATCTTAAGCGCGGAACTTCATCGACACCGAATGCCAATTCTTCGCCATGGCTCAAAGAAGCCGTGGCCGATGCGACGTCCCAAAGCGTGACGCCGATGCGTCGCTTTCTGTGGCGATACGGAAAAGATATTCCGTCCGATAGGGAAACACTCCCTGAGCTTGTGGACATTTATCTTACCACTCGATCAGCAAAGCGTTCTTATGATGCAGCGGAGAAGGTCTTTGCCAGATACCCTTTGGGCCAAGCGGATACGTTGAAAAAGGACCTGCTAGGGCTAACACCTGAAAAGCTTTCTCAGGTTTCAAGCATAAGTCCTGTTGACCTAATGCGTCTTCTGGTGAAGCACCAAAAGCTGAGCGTTGATCACGAAACGGAAGAGCTGACATCGATATTCTCCAAAGTCGATGCTGAGCATTTGATCCAACTGACACCTGCATTGATGGCCTCGCGCCACCATCTTGGTGAAATGTTTGGTTCAATTTTTGAAGCTATTTTGCCAGTTGTGAATGCTGAGACGGTTCTGGACCCACAGGTACCGGTGGAATTCGTGCTCATGGCGGTAGCGCGTAAGCCCGTAATCTTCACGTCCGCCTTAATAGAAAGGCTATCGACTGATGAATTGCTCTACGTTTGGTCGCAGGACCTCAAGCCAAAGCAGCGTACGGAAATCGTGCGGGCATTCATGCAGCGTCCATATAACGAGATAGTCGCTGGGCATGCTTTGAGCCAACCGGGCAGAACGCTAAATGACGCAGTTTATCTCATTGGTACGGTAGGATTGCACGAAAGCTGGCATTCATTCTTCAGGCAAACGGTTTCTCATTTTCTCGACAAGATCGCGACAATTTCAGCGGGCGATGATCTGATAACAGCTGCAAACCTCTTTGCGTTTCCACTGGAGCCCAAGGAAGGAATCACGGCTTGGTTTACGGCCTTCAAAACGTGCCGTTCGAGCTTGTCCGAAGAAAATGAAAGTCTGTTCCTGGTCTATCTGCTCGATCTTGCGCTGAAACACGGCATGGAAAACTATCGGGAATTGCTGGTGGCAATCCTTGCTCGTCTGAGACACCGGATACTCCGAAGTGAACTGCCATCGGACTTAGAGAATCGGTTGTCGAAAATCTTGCCATCCGACGATGCCCGTTGGGACATGAACAAGCGCTTGCTTAAATTGTTCCGAAAAGCTTACAGGCGCGGTCAAGAGTTCGACGAGGTTCTCGACACGCTGAACTTGACGGATCAGGAGTATGCGTACGCTACCGACCAAGACCCCGAAAACATGGTTCGCCGGTTTTGGAGTGCTTTAAACCCGTGGACTTACTGGAGCTGAGGATAGGCCCCGACTGGAGAGGCAACAGCTCTACTGTTCACAGTTTGGCCTGGCCGCTTGGCAATTCGGACCCGCGCTGCCCAGGAATTATGATGTTGCAGTCGGCTTAGTACCGTTTTGACCCGGTGTCGGTCGTCGCGTCGTCCGGCTCAGGCAAGTTTCCTGGCCAGAATTTCTCTAGTTGACCGGCGTCAAGCCTTTTGTGCTTTGCGAGTTCACTCGCAAGCATCATCAGATTTGGTAATAAGCCGCTCAGCATATCCCGGGCGCGACTGTATTGAACGCGAAGGATTTCGTTGACCTCCGTCGCCAGTCGTCGGTCACTCCAGAGATCAGTTGGGCTTTTTGGATCAACAGAACCAGGTAAATAATAAGGAAAATCGCCGAACCCAAGGCTTGCAACCATCTCGATTGCCAGAGTCGTGGCCTGGGCGAAATCACTGTGGTCGCTGCCGACAGCCATGGTGGATCGGTCTTTGAAGCAGACCTCTTCCGCCGCCGCGCCAGCGAGGTGCATGGTGATGAGCTTGGTGATTTGCCATCGCGTCCGAAACGGTGGCGTATGGAGCGTGATCTTTGTAAGCCCGTGAGCGTCGAGTTCCGTAGCGAAGCGGTTTTGATTGTCGAAAATCTCAACGGATTCGATGTCCCCGACCTTGAAAGCATGCGCGACAAGGGCATGGCCAGCTTCGTGAATGGCAACGTGGAACTGCAAATCGCTGTCTAGAGCTGGAAGCGGTTCAATACTTCCCTGAAGATCAGCTACCGTGACTTCTCTGTTTCCCTGTCTTGCCCTTCGACGAGCGTGCCTCGCGAGCATCTCAAGATCAGCACCAGATTTGCCAGGCAGCCTCGCTGCGATTTCCTTCAGGCCCGCTTGATCGGCCAGGCTCGGAAGATGGAATTCTAGGATTTCCGCGCGGCCATCAGCGTCTGGTAGTCCAAAGTAAAGGTGTTTCTCAAGGCGGCCGCCACGAACCACCGCGTGATCGATTTTGTCTGGATGATTGCACGCCGCGAGGACAATAACTCCTTCGCGTTGCTCGACCCCATCCAAGGCTTCGAGAAGACCATTGACCACTTGGGTTGAGTAGTCGGCATGTCGTGCTGGAAATTTCCTGCGATCTCCAATTCCGTCTATCTCGTCGATAAAAAGGATGCTTGGCGCGTTTTCCTTCGCGGTAGCAAAACTTTGGAACATGGCTTTGAGCATATCTCCCAATGCCCCATCCTTAAACGACTGCCATTGGGACATTGAGGTGGCTTCCAGATGAACGCCAGCCGACGCCGCCAGCGCCACTGCGAAACGGGTCTTTCCTGTGCCGGGCGGTCCCCAAAGCAGGACCCCCTTGTCCAATTCAGACCAGGGAAGCTTCCCATCTCTCCATGCTCGCAATTCTCGCTGGAATTCCTTCGCCCACTCACCGGCAGCGCCGAAGCCTTTCGAGATATCTAGCTGTTTGGCAGGACCTTGTAGCGACTTTCGTTCTTCTGCAGAGAGCCTTTCAGCCGCGCGTTGAGCAGGCTGTCCCACTCGGAAGATGGCTTCCATCCGTTCGGATGGCTGCTTCGCGATTAGATCAACGGAGCCAGGCAAGATTGACCCGCAGCGACGAAGCGCAGAAACCGCTCTTAGGTGACGTGGCGCGCATACGTCGAGGTCTGCTCGTAAGGTGGCAGCCAGCTCAAAGTCTGGATGCACTTCAGAGTTCTTTAGAACAAACACAAACAAACGTCCGGATGCAAGGAGTTCATCCGGCTCGATTTCCCATCCTCGCTTGTAGTGCTTCGCAGCGGGATGAGCGCAAAACTTCACCTTGTCGTCATTGTTAAAAATCAGGTTGGCGGCCTTTACCACATCCATGAGTTGCCAGTTGGCCGGAACCGATATTAAGGCAACGCAGCCCGGATCGCAGATCGCTGCTAAATTCTGTCGCAAGAGCCGAAAGAGGGCGCAGTGGCTTAAAAACACTGACGCCGATTTCTTGGCAAGCCCGCGCTGAGACCGATTTTCTCGGGGTAGTCCACCAGAGCGATTTTTCTTCCGGTGATCGGCAACGCGTTGCAGCTTGGCGATGTAGCCGTCGAGAACGTTGAAAGCGGTGGCATCCATGGAAATCTCCGTCCGACGGTCAGTAAGGCAGTAGGCCGTCTTCGAACCGGTACCAGCGGCTTAGAGTTCGAGCGATCTGGCGTTTGCGGTCCAAATAGAACAGCTCGCTGGTCAGCCCCGCCCCATCTCGGATCGTTGGATGCCCGGACATCTGGCCGATCAAGCATGGAACGGTACGGTTCGTGAGGATGGAGTTTCGGATTGTCACCGCTTCGCCGATGTCGGCAAAGCCTCCCGGTGCTGAAAGGCGCTCCAAGTCGAACACCAACGATTTAAGGCGCGGAATTATCACGTTCGGCGGTGTGCCGAGCCACTTGTCATCGGGCATGAAGGCTCCTTTGATTCGACGCTGTGATTGTCGAACAAGGAAATAGACTGATTCGTGAGACATGCGCAAAGAAAAAAAGACAAAAGAAACGATTATGAGACATACGCGCAAAATGTTGACATTTTTGGATCAAGTCCTGTTTCTCGGCCTGGATGGAAATCTTGGCAAGCCAGTTACGGGCAGCGCGAGCCCTTCTTGATGAGGATCAAGAGGCTGTTGCGTCGTGGGCGGAATTGGAGCGGCAAGAAGTCAGTGGATACGAGCGCGGTAAATACAAACTGTTCTCATCGGACGCGCAAAAACTCACGGATGCTTTCAGGAAACGCGGTCTCGATTTTTTCCAGGCGGCCGATGGGCAAGAGGCGGGCGTGCGCTGGCGAAAGCCGGGACACGCTGATCGGTACAGGTCCGGGCAGTTTCGCGCGGCAAGGGCGCTGGCAAATTTGTCGATGAGGGAGCTTCAAGAGCTTTCCGGTGTAAACCGAAATTTTGTGTTTCGGCTGGAGAGAGGTACGCTCGGTGCTCTCAACTTAGCGTTCGAAAAGAAACTCGAAAACTTCTTTCGGGCAAAAAATGTTGAGCTGGTTCCCGAAGACATCAACGGCGGTGTTGGCGTAAAATGGATCAGACTTACCACGCCAGAGACGGCATAACTCCGGAAACGCTACCTCATCTGCGTCGGTTGGTGCCGCGCACAATCCGTGAGGATGCCCGAAAGCTCATGCCATCTTGCGAGAGGAAGTATCGGTACGCGTACCGACTACCAATACTCTGATTTATTGGGATAAATCACGTTCGGTACGTCCGGTACGCACATAAAAACGCTCTATCCTGCTGAGCTACGGGACCACTTGGATGCCATGCATACAAAAGGCTTGACGTTTAGCCAAGCCCTTTCAGTGTCTCTCATGTCGTTTCGTCTCAGGCGCCGAGGCGCTGTTCGGCTAGGCGCACCCAATAGGAAATTCCGTGGGCGATCGCTTCGTCGTTGAAGTCGTAGGCAGGGTTATGCAGGCCGGCGGTGTCGCCGTTGCCGATGAAGATGAAGGCGCCGGGGCGGGCGTTCAGCATGTAAGAGAAATCCTCGCCGCCCATCATCGGGTCGACCTCGGGATTGACGTTGGCTTCGCCGGCAATGTCGCTGGCGATGGCAACGGCGTGCTCCGTTTCATCCGCGTGGTTGAAGGTGACGGGGTAGTTGCGGTGGAAGTTGATGTCGGCTGCGGCGCCATGGGCAGCGCAGATGCCTTCCACGACTTCGCGCAGGCGCGCTTCCGCCTGGGCGCGCACCTCATCATCAAGCGTGCGGATCGTGCCGGCGAAGGTCGCGTCATTAGGGATGACGTTGTGGGCGAAGCCGGCATTGAATTTCGTGACGGATACGACGACCGAACGCAGCGGATTGACACTGCGCGAGGCGATCAGCTGCAGGTTCGAAACGATCTGCGCGCCTATTGCGATCGGGTCGATCGTGCTGTGCGGCTGCGCCGCGTGGCCGCCGCGGCCCTTGATGGTGACGGTAAACTCGTCGGTCGCCGCCATGATGGAGCCTTTGCGGGTGGCGAACTGGCCGACGGGCAGGCCCGGCAGGTTGTGCATGCCGTAGACCTCTTCGATGCCGAAGCGCTCCATCATGCCATCCTTGACCATCAGGTTGCCGCCGCCGCCGCCTTCTTCGGCCGGCTGGAAGATCACGGCGACGTTGCCGTTGAAGTTGCGAGTCTCTGCGAGATATTTCGCGGCACCGAGCAGCATGGCGGTGTGGCCGTCATGGCCGCAGGCGTGCATTTTGCCAGGTGTTTTCGAAGCCCAGGGCTTGCCGGTGATTTCGGTGAGCGGCAGGGCGTCCATATCGGCGCGCAGACCGACCGTGCGGGCGCGTTCGCCCTTACCCTTGATGAGCCCCACGACGCCGGTGCGGCCGATGCCGGTAACGATCTCGTCGACGCCAAATTCCTTAAGTTTTTCAGCAACGAAGGCAGCCGTGTTTTCGACTGCGAAGAGAAGTTCCGGCCGCGCATGGATGTGACGGCGCCACTCGGCAACTTCGTCCTGAAGTTCGGCGGCTCTATTCAGAATCGGCATTCTTAGCTTCCTGTGAATGAAATGCTGGGGCCTGTCTGAGCATCACAAGGGCGTGATGCCTTGGAAATAACTTAGTCAATGACCTTTGCCATGTCATAGCCATATAGGGTAAATAGGGGAAGGTTTCGAGATAATTCCCTGAAGGACGAGCACTTGTCGACGCGCCACGATCGTTTGTTCGCCGCTTTGCGGCCCTTTTCTTTTATAGCGACAGCAACAGCGGTTCTTGTCTCGTCCGTTACACTTGCTGAGGCCAATCCGCATATTCTGGTCGACGTGCAGACCGGTCGCGTACTGGAGCATGAGGAAGCCTTCCGCAAATGGTATCCGGCTTCGCTGACCAAGCTGATGACCGTCTATACGGTCTTCGATGCGATCCGCTCCGGCCAGATCAGCCTCGATACGCCCGTCGTCATGAGCAAGCGGGCCGCCGCCGAGCCGCCGGCCAAGATGGGCTTCAAACCGGGCCAGAAGTTCACGCTCGACAGCGCGCTCAAGATCCTGATGGTCAAGTCGGCCAATGACATTGCCGTTGCCGTTGCGGAGGCGGTCAGCGGCACGCAGGAAGCGTTCGTCGTCCGCATGAATGCAGAAGCGGTGAAACTCGGCATGTCGGATTCGCATTTCGTCAATCCGAACGGCCTGCCGGGCAAGGGACAGTACACGACGGCGCGCGATCTCGCGATCCTGTCGGTGGCGCTGCGCCGCGACTTCCCGCAATATGCCGGCTATTTCTCGCTGGAAGGCTTCACGAACGGCAAGCAGAACGTCCCGAACATCAATATGCTGATCGGCCGTTTTGCCGGCGCCGACGGCATGAAGACCGGCTTTATCTGTGCCTCGGGCTTCAACCAGATCGGTTCTGCGACGCGCAGCGGCCGGACGCTGGTGTCCGTCGTGCTCGGCACCGACAGCCTGGCGGCTCGCGCCGATGCTACCGCGAACCTTCTGCAAAAGGGCTTCACCTCGCAGTTTGCGGCAAATGATACGCTGGGCTCGCTGAAGCCTTACGGGCCCGGGCAGGACCAGGTGAACGACATCACGGCCGATATCTGCAGCGCCAAGGGCGCCAAGGTGCGTAGTGAAACGCGCGACGAGGTCGGCCGCATGAAGGTGCAGTCGCCCTATATCCATGAAATGGATCACGAGCCGCAATTCGTATTCGCCGGCCTCATTCCCGGGCAGGATCCGCAGCCGGTCGCGCAGAACGACAAGACCGCCAAGGGCGATGCTGTGGAAGCGCTCGCCAATGTTCCTGTTCCGCTCCCGCGGCCGAAATCCTTCTGAGGAAAAACCATGAGTACGCTTAGCGACAAGATCCCGGTCACCATCCTGACCGGCTTTCTCGGCGCCGGTAAATCGACGCTTCTGAACCGCATCCTCAAAGATCCCGCCATGAAGGATGCGGCCGTCATCATCAACGAATTCGGCGATGTCGGCATCGATCATCTGCTGGTCGAAAGCTCCGGCGATTCCATCATCGAGCTTTCCGACGGCTGCCTCTGCTGCACCGTGCGTGGAGAACTGGTCGATACCCTTGCAAACCTGATTGATGCGGTGCAGACGGGCCGCGTGAAGCCGGTCAAACGCGCGGTCATCGAGACGACCGGCCTTGCCGATCCGGCTCCTGTCATGCAGGCAATCATGGGCAATCCGATCATCGCGCAGAATTTCGAGCTCGACGGTGTCGTCACTGTCGTCGATGCCGTGAATGGCCTGCAGACGCTCGACAATCACGAGGAGGCGCGCAAGCAGGCGGCTGTTGCCGATCGGCTGATTGTCTCGAAAAAGAGCATAGAAGGCGATACGGATGCGCTGATGGCGCGTTTGCGCGGTCTCAATCCGTACGCGGCTTTCATGGATGCCGACAGCGATGAAGCCGGCTCGGCACGCGTGCTCGTGAACGGGCTTTACGACCCCGCGACGAAGATCGCCGATGTCCGCCGCTGGCTGCATGATGAGGATGAGCACGAGGGGCACCATCATGACCACGATCACGATCATCACCACCATCATCATGGCCACGAGCATCAGGACCCGCACGACATCAATCGTCACGATGCGTCGATCCGTTCCTTCTCGATCATCGAGGAAAAGGCGATCGATCCGATGGCGCTCGAAATGTTCATCGATCTCCTGCGTTCGGCGCACGGAGAGAAGCTTCTGCGCATGAAGGCGATCATCGCCACATCAGACCGGCCGGAGCGCCCGCTGGTGCTGCACGGCGTCCAGAGCATCTTCCATCCTCCGGTGCGGCTTGCCGCCTGGCCGGACCCTGAGGACCGGCGCACGCGCATGGTGCTGATCACCAAGGATCTGCCGGAGGCTTTCGTGAAGGATCTCTTCGATGCCTTCCTCGGCAAGCCGCGCATCGATACACCGGATCGCGCCGCGCTCAGCGACAATCCGCTCGCCATTCCGGGCATGCGGATCTGAAAGATCGCGACGCGCTTTGAAGCGTTGCGTC
Source organism: Rhizobium sp. 01L419 (assembly GCF_056400025.1). Classification (NCBI taxonomy): domain Bacteria; kingdom Pseudomonadati; phylum Pseudomonadota; class Alphaproteobacteria; order Hyphomicrobiales; family Rhizobiaceae; genus Rhizobium; species Rhizobium sp. 01L419. Next base: position 81,676 of record NZ_JBFTSM010000009.1, on the reverse strand, counting down.
GGCCCGGATCATCAAGAACCGCGCGATTGGATCGCGGAGGGGGCCGGAGGGGGCGGAGGGAGCATTTCCAAGACTCTCCGCAAGCGTCGTGCATACCGCCTGTATCAATGCCGGCATAAGTGGCTTCCGGCATGTTTGAGCAAATCGCTCCCTCCGCCCCCTCCACTTGTTTAAATGCATATATTTCAATTGGTTGAACCGGAGGGTGCGGCACCCTCCATTGAAGGTTCGCCCCCTCCACCGAGAGCACCGAGCGCCCGTTCGGACGCATAAGGGACACTCTCTCTTCCTGAATCTGGGCATTTTGCGGAGGGGGCTCCCTCCGGAGGGGGCTCGATGCGAAGGGGGCACCCTCCACTTCAATAGGGCTGTTCTAGGCCTTACGGATCAGGAAGCGGTGGCCGCGTTCGGTCTTTTCTGTGCTGACGAGCTCGTGGCCGTCTTCATTGCAGAAATGCGGGATATCGATGACGGCAAGCGGATCGCTGGTATCGACGAGGATCAGCGCGCCGCTCGGCATGGCCGTCAGCTTCTTGCGCGTCTTGATGACCGGAAGCGGGCATTTCAGCCCGCGCAGATCGTAGAGAATGGCGTCCAAGCCAATCAGTTCCTGGCCCAGAACTTCCAGAACGGCTTCTTGGTGGCGTCGGCGGTTTCCTGCGGCGCGGGCTCGGGCGCGGCATAGGCCAGCGGGTTCTGCATCGGTACCGGGATGTTTGCCGGCAGTGCTGCGGCAACGGTCGTGGCCTGAGCCTGCGTCGTCGGCGTAGCGGCAGCTGCGGTCTTTGCAGCCACGTTCTTTGCGGCCTGATTGGCCATCATGTCTTCGAGTTCGGCAACCTTGACCATGCGGCCGGCCTCAAGCGACGTGCCGGTCGGCGCATATGCGAGTTCGCGGCCCTTGCGCTGCTTGGCGACCACAGCCTTGCGTTCGGCTTCCGTCGGGTCGTACCAGGCAAGCCCGTCGTATTTCTTCAGCGCCGTCTGATAATCGGCATCATACGTCTTGCCGTAGGAGGCGAGCGCTGCCGTCAGCGCCGGCGGCGTAGACATGGCCGGGCAGGCGCCGGCCGGATTGAAGCTGGCGCCGTTCGTGGCCTGCTGGTTGAAGACGTATTTCTTCTCGCAGACATTCACTTCCGGCGGGCGCTTGGTGACTTCGAAATTGTCGTAGCCGACCTTCAGCATCTTCCAGAAATCGTAATTCGTATCGAGGCGGTGCTTGACCATGTTCTCGGCGGTCATGCGGAAGGGGAAGGCCTGAAGCTGAACGCTGTCCTGGCCGCCCTTGAAGGCGTCACGGGCAAAGGCGTAGATTTCCAGAACCTGCTGGTCGGTCATGGAGTAGCAGCCTGACGACGAGCAGGCGCCATGGATCATCAGATCGCTGCCGGAGCGGCCGTTGACGGCATCATACCGGTTCGGGAAACCGGTGTTGATGGCGAGATAATATTTGGAATTGGGGTTCAGGTTGGCGCGGCTCAGGTTGTAGAAACCTTCCGGCGCCTGCCGGTCGCCGGTCTTGACCTTCGGACCGAGCTTGCCAGACCAGGCGCAGATCTTGTAGCCGGCGATCTTCTCAAACCGATTGTCCGTCTTCGCCTTCCAGACTTCCAGCGCACCTTCTTCCTTGAAGATGCGGATCATGATCGGCGAGTTGCGGTCCATGCCCTTGGCCGACATGTCTGCAAGGATACGGGCGGGAAGCGGCTGCTCCACCTTGTTCTTGACGGTCGAAAGGTCGACGCCCTGGGCCGATTCCAATGCGTCATTGCAGCCGGTCAGAGCCAGCGCCATAAGCGAAACATAGGCAAGATGACGTATGCGCATTCAATCAGCCCATCAACAATGCGACCCAACCCGCTTACCGAAACCGGGCTCAGCGCGGAATCATAGGCGGCTTATACTTGATAAATCCTTACCAGCCTATGACTTGCGCGGACGTGTCCTGCAAGCGCTGATGTTACAGATAACATTATTGTGGCCAAGGTTTGGCCTCAATCGGCTGGAACGGCCTGTGGATTTTACAGATTGCGGCCCATGGCAAGGAACTTCTGGCGGCGATCGTTGCGCAGCTGCTCGCCGGAGCGGGAGGCCATTTCGCCCAGTGCATTTGCGATGACGTCGCCCGTTGCGGCGATAACGCTGTCGGGATCGCGATGGGCACCGCCGAGCGGCTCGGGGATGATGCCGTCGATGACGCCGAGCGACTTCAGGTCCTCGGCGGTGATCTTCATGTTGGTCGCAGCTTCCTTGGCGCGGGTGGAGTCACGCCAGAGGATGGAGGCTGCACCTTCCGGCGAGATGACGCTGTAGATCGAATGCTCGAGCATGTAGACGCGATTGCCGGTGGCAATCGCGATCGCGCCGCCCGAGCCGCCTTCGCCGATGACGATCGAGATCAACGGCACCTTCACGCCGAGACACATCTCCGTCGAACGGGCGATGGCTTCTGCCTGACCGCGTTCTTCGGCGCCGACACCCGGATAGGCGCCTGCGGTATCGACAAGGGTGATGACCGGAAGCTGGAAGCGGTCGGCCATTTCGAGGATGCGGATCGCTTTGCGGTAACCTTCGGGACGGGCGCTGCCGAAATTGTGCTTCAGGCGGCTCTTGGTGTCGTTGCCCTTTTCCTGGCCAATGACGGCGACCGGCTGGCCGCGGAAGCGGGCAAGTCCAGCCTGGATGGCGGCATCCTCGGAAAACTTGCGGTCGCCGGCAAGCGGAGTGAATTCCTGGAAGAGGGTCTTGGCATAGTCGACGAAATGCGGACGCTGCGGGTGGCGCGCGACCTGCGTCTTCTGCCAGGCGTTCAGCTTCGAATAGATCTCGACGATTGCCTCGCGGACGCGGACTTCGAGCCTGCCGACTTCGTCGGAGGTGTCGATGCTTTCGTCTTCCGTCGCCAGCTTCTTAAGCTCGATGATCTTACCTTCGAGGTCGGAGATCGGCTTTTCGAAGTCGAGATAGTTGTGCATGAGGTGCGTTTCCGTTCCTTGTGCGCGGGGCAGTTTCCTGGTTCCGCCCCTTGTCGCCGGTCCTATTCGTGCTTTTTCGCCTGTTTTGCAAGGGGGTGGTGCGTATGGACGAGTTGCTGGAGCCGTTCTTCCAGAACATGCGTATAGATTTGTGTCGTCGAAATGTCTGAATGGCCGAGGAGTTCCTGAACCACGCGCAGGTCGGCGCCATTGGCCAGAAGATGGCTGGCGAAGGCATGCCGCATGACGTGCGGCGAAATCATCGACGGTGTGAGGCCGGCTCGGATTGCCAGATTCTTGAGATCGCGGGCGAAGACCTGTCGTGGCAGGTATCCCTCTTTCGAGGCGGCCGGAAAGAGCCAGGGGCTCTCCTGCGGCTGTTTTGATGCGGCGTTTTCAGACGCCAGCATGCGGCCGTAGGATTTCAGAGCGGCAATGGCCGATTGCGAAAGCGGTACCAGCCGCTCCTTGTTGCCCTTGCCGCGGATCATCAGGAAGCGGCCCTCCTGATCGAGAACGCGGGCGGGCAGCGAGACGAGTTCGCTGACACGCATGCCGGTGGCGTAGAGAAGTTCCAGGAGCGCCAGCATGCGCAGACGATGAAGCTGGCCGGGGTTGAGGTCGGCGGCCTCGGCTTCTGCCTGGGTCAGCAGCTTTGTCACTTCCTCGACGCCCATTGTTTTCGGCAAGGGGCGGCCCTTCTTTGGAGCATCGAGAATACCGGTCGGATCGTCGGTGCGCAGGCCCTCGGCATAGAGGAATTTATAGAACTGGCGCATGGCGGCAAGCCGGCGGGCCTGCGAGGAGGGCTTGAAGCCCTGCGCGGACAGCGAGGCGAGATAGGCGCCAAGATCGCCCGATGCTGCCTCCGTCAGACGGATGCTGCGGCCGTGCAGGAAAGAGCGCAGGTCATCGAGATCGTGCTCGTAGGACTGCAGCGTATTGACCGCGGCACCGCGCTCGGCACTCATCATTTCAAGAAATGATTCTACATGGACGCGGCCGAGATCCTTCATCGCGTCACTTCTTCGTGGTGTTGATCGTGCCCGTCGAGGGCGGGTTCACCCGCTCGGAGGGGATGCGGATCGTCACGTCTCGCTGCTGCGGCTCGACGAAGGTGGCGAGCGCCCACATCGCTCCATAGATCAGTCCGGCGATGACCGCCAGAACGGACAGGAAACGGATCAGGCTCGGCATCCGGCTACTCCCTAGAACTCTGCCTCTGTTATAAGAAGCGTGTTTGCAAGTGCAAGAAGCGGCAGTGAGACCATGATTCCCTTGCCCGCGACTTGACGCTACACCCGCATTTGTCGATACCGTTTGCAAACAAAGTGTGAATGGACCGATGAGTGAGCCCCCAGTTTCCGTTGCAGACAGTCTGAAAGACAGAGCTCGCGCCGCGCTCGGTTCACGCAATCTCATCCTTGTCGGCCTCATGGGCGCCGGAAAATCTTCCGTCGGCCGCCTTGTCGCGCAGCAACTCGGCATCCCTTTCGTCGATAGCGATATCGAGATCGAGCGCGTTTCGCGGATGACGATCACGGAGCTTTTTGCTGCCTATGGAGAAGAAGAGTTCCGGGCGCTCGAAACGCGGGTGATGAAGCGCCTGCTGAAGGGCGGCCCGCGCGTCGTCTCCACCGGCGGCGGCGCTTTCATCAACGACCGCACCCGCAGGCATATCAAGAAGGGCGGCCTCTCGGTCTGGCTCAAGGCCGATCTCGACGTGCTCTGGGACCGGGTCAACAAGCGCGATACACGTCCGTTGCTGAAGTCCGAAAACCCGAAGCAGACGCTCGAAAATCTGATGAATGCCCGATACCCCGTTTATGCCGAGGCCGATCTCACGGTGCTTTCGCGCGACGTGCGAAAGGAAGTCATGGCCGATGAAGTGCTGAGAGCCATGGTCGAGGCCCAGAAAGAAAGCGCATTATCATGAACGCGATCACTCCCGCTTCCGCCGTCCGCAAGGTCCATGTGCCGCTTGGCGAGCGGGCCTATGATATCCTGATCGGGCCGGGACTGATCGCCAGCGCCGGCGGCGAGATCGCTTCGCGGCTCAAGGGCCGTAAGGCGGCCATCATCACCGACGAACATGTGGCGCCGCTTTATCTCGATGCCTTGAAGGCAAGCCTGGATGCCGCGGGCATCGCCTCGGCAGAGGTTGTCTTGCCGGCCGGCGAGAAGACCAAGAGTTTTGAACATCTGATCAATGTCTGCGACAAGGTTCTCGAGGCCCGCGTCGAACGCAATGATTATGTCATCGCCCTCGGCGGTGGCGTCATCGGCGACCTCTCGGGTTTTGCGGCCGGCATCATCAGGCGCGGGGTGCGCTTCGTGCAGGTGCCGACCTCGCTGCTCGCCCAGGTGGATTCCTCCGTCGGCGGCAAGACCGGCATCAACAGCCGCCACGGCAAGAACCTCATCGGCGTTTTCCATCAGCCGGATCTCGTGCTCGCCGATACGGATGTTTTGAATTCTCTGAGCAAGCGCGAATTTCGCGCCGGCTATGCCGAAGTCGCGAAATACGGACTGATCGACAAGCCGGATTTCTTCGCCTGGCTGGAGAACAACTGGCAGGCGGTCTTTGCAGGCGGTTCGGCCCGCATCGAAGCGATTGCAATTAGCTGTCAGGCCAAGGCGGATGTCGTCGTCGCCGACGAGCGGGAAAACGGCCAGCGGGCGCTGCTCAATCTCGGCCATACGTTCGGCCATGCGCTGGAGGCTGCGACCGCCTATGACAGCAGCCGTCTGGTCCATGGCGAAGGCGTTTCGATCGGCATGGTGCTGGCGCATGAATTTTCGGCGCGCATGAACCTTGCAAGCCCCGATGACGCCCGCCGTGTCGAGGCGCATCTGAGGGCGGTCGGCCTGCCGACCCGTGTGTCGGAAATTCCGGGCACTCTGCCGCCGGCGGAGGTGCTGATGGATGCGATCGCGCAGGACAAGAAGGTCAAGGGCGGCAAGCTCACCTTCATTCTGACGCGCGGCATCGGCCAGTCCTTCGTCGCGGACGACGTGCCGGCTTCCGAAGTGATCAGCTTTCTCAAGGAAAAGCATCCCTGATGACAGTCGAAGGCACTCTGGCGTTTTTATCGGTCTACTGGCCGGAGATCGTTTCGATCGTGGCCCTAGTGCTGATGTCTGCCTTCTTTTCGGGGTCCGAAACCGCGCTGACCGCTGTTTCGAGAAGCCGCATCCATACGCTGGAAGCCAATGGCGACGAACGCGCCGGTCTTGTGCGAATCCTCATCGAGCGCCGCGACCGGCTGATCGGTGCGCTGCTGATCGGCAACAATCTCGCCAACATTCTCTCCTCGTCGCTGGCGACAAGCATATTTCTGGGGATCTTCGGCAATTCCGGTGTGGCGCTGGCAACACTTGCCATGACCATCATCCTCGTCATCTTCGCGGAGGTTCTGCCGAAGAGCTGGGCGATCTCCACGCCTGAGCGTTTTGCGCTCAATGTTGCAATACCGACCCGCCTCTTCGTCGCCGTTGTCGGACCGCTTTCCTCCTTCATCAACGCAATCGTACGCCAGATCCTCGGTCTCTTCGGCATCACCCTGTCGCGCGAAGTCTCGATGCTGTCGGCTCATGAGGAACTGCGCGGTGCCGTCGACCTGTTGCATCGCGAAGGCTCGGTGGTGAAGGCCGACCGCGACCGCCTCGGCGGCGTGCTCGATCTCGGCGAGCTCGAGCTTTCCGACATCATGGTTCACCGTACGGCGATGCGGGCGATTAACGCCGACGATCCGCCGGAATCCGTGGTCCGGGCCATCCTCGAAAGCCCTTACACGCGCATGCCGCTCTGGCGCGGTACGATCGACAACATCATCGGCGTCGTACATGCCAAGGACCTGCTGCGGGCGCTCGCCGAGCCGAACATGGAAGCGCAGCAGCTCGACATCGTGAAGATCGCCCAGAAGCCCTGGTTCGTGCCCGACAGCACCAATCTCGAAGATCAGCTCAATGCCTTCCTGCGCCGCAAGCAGCATTTCGCCGTCGTCGTCGATGAATATGGCGAGGTGCAGGGCATCGTGACGCTGGAGGACATTCTGGAGGAGATCGTCGGCGATATCTCCGACGAGCACGATATCGACATGCAAGGTGTGAGGCAGGAGGCCGATGGCTCCATCGTCGTCGATGGCGGCGTGCCGATCCGCGATCTCAACCGCGCACTCGATTGGAACCTGCCCGACGAGGAGGCGACGACGATCGCCGGCCTCGTCATCCATGAATCAATGACCATTCCCGAAGAGCGGCAGGCCTTTACCTTCCACGGCAAGCGCTTCGTCGTCATGAAGCGGGAAAAGAACCGCATCACCAAGCTGCGCATCCGTCCCGCCGGGGAAGACGAGACGAAACCCGCCTGATTATGATCTCCATTGCCGGCATGGAAGTTCCAGATGCCGGCTCATTCCACAGGATCTGACATGTTCGACATCATTTGGCGATCCGTCGCCATCGGCATCGGGGCGACCGTCCTGATGGATATTTGGGCAATCCTGCTCGCAAAGCTCGGTGTGACGCCGTCGCCGAACTGGGCGCCTGCCGGCCGCTGGTTCTGGCATCTCGGCAAGGGCAAGGTCTTTCACGACGATATCGGTGGTGCCGCGCCCTATGCCAACGAGCTGGCGCTCGGCTGGATCGGCCACTATGCGGTCGGCATTCTCTACGGTATCCTGCTGGCGATCTTCGTCGGCCCGGCCTGGTTTGCCGCACCAACCTTTTTGCCGGCCTGGATTCTCGGCATCGTCACGGTCGGCGCAGGCTGGTTTCTGATGCAGCCGGGTCTCGGCCTTGGCTGGGCGGCTTCTAAGACGCCGAATCCCACGAAGGTGCGGGTGCTGAACCTGCTCGCTCACACTGTCTTCGGTTTCGGGCTCTACGCCACGGCGCTGATCATCCGCTAAGAGCAATTCCAGCAAAAGTCTGCAGCGGCTTTGCGTCTGGAAATGCTTTAAGAGTTACCAGCGCGTCGGTTCGCCCGGTGCTGCCGGCTCGACGGCCAGGGCATGAAGTCCTGCGTCCAGCTCGGGCTTCAATAGGTCGGTGATCGCTCTGTGGCGCTGCAGCCGGGACATGCCGGCGAATTTTGCAGAAACAATGCGAACGCGCATATGTGTCTCGCCGGTGCCCGTGATGTCCGGCTGGTGGCCGGCATGCAGATGGCTCTCGTTGATGACGGAGAGACGTTCGGGTGCAAAGGTCGCCTTGAGCTTCTCTTCGATGCTGGTCTGGAGTGTCATCACCGGGTCTTCTGAGTTCGCGAAAAAGGTTCCCACCAAGCCAGCAACATTCCCGTTTGTCAATTCTTGTTGTCATCAGTCAGCAGCCCCATAATTAGCGCCGTCATGAGACTTGATTCCAAATATTTCGATCGCATTCGAACACGCCGCAGACGAGAGCAGGAGCCCGAGCAGGCGCCTCCAAGCTGCCAGTGGGACGGCTGCGACAAAAAAGGCACGCATCGCGCTCCTGTGGGACGCAATGCGGAAGGTCAATTCTTCTTGTTCTGCTTCGAGCACGTCAAGGACTACAACAAGGGCTACAATTATTTCTCCGGCCTGTCGGACGGTGAGATCGCGCGCTACCAGAAGGAGGCGATCACCGGCCATCGCCCCACCTGGACCGTTGGCGTCAACAAGGATGCCAAGAACAGCCCGCTGCATGCCGAGGTTCGCTCCGGCGCCTATTCGCGTGTGCGTGATCCGTTCGGCTTCGTGAAGGAAAGTGGCGGCAAGGGCAGCGGCCCGCGTTTCCCGCAGGCCCGCAAGCTGAAATCGCTGGAAGCCAAGGCTTTCGATACGATGGGACTTGCCGCGAACGCCACCTCCGCGGAGATCAAGAGCAGGTACAAGGAACTGGTCAAGAAGCATCACCCCGATGCGAATGGCGGCGACCGCGGCTCGGAAGAGCGTTTCCGTGCCGTCATCCAGGCCTATCAATTATTGAAGCAGAACGGTTTTTGTTAGTTCCCGTCCTTGCTCTTAAGCTTCAATCGGGTATGGTCCTCATCGGCTGAGGCCGCAGGCAATCGCGGCATATATTTGTGCGTTTTCCCGACATCGCCTCTGCCGACCTTCCGGACGCGGCATTTCTTGTCCGGGACTCTTTCTAGAATGCTCGCCAGCGGTCATCATCCCGCCGAGGTTTCGTTTCAGTCCCGGAGAAGTATCGCCGACGTTCCCACCTGACAGGCGCGGAATATCGCGGCGTCATGGTTGCGAAATGGCTTGAGACAGTATGGCCGGGTGCCATCACCCGCCTTGGAGACATGATGAGCAAGATCGAACTTGATATTTCCGAACTGCCCGATACCACCGTTTCGGTCCGCGAGGCCTTCGGCATCGATTCCGACATCCGCGTTCCCGCCTACAGCAAGGGCGACGCCTATGTGCCGGATCTCGACACCGACTATCTCTTCGACCGCGAGACGACGCTCGCGATCCTCGCCGGCTTCGCCCATAACCGACGCGTGATGATCTCCGGCTACCACGGCACGGGCAAGTCTTCCCATATCGAGCAGGTCGCCGCCCGCCTCAACTGGCCCTGCGTGCGCATCAACCTCGACAGCCATGTCAGCCGTATCGATCTCGTCGGCAAGGATGCGATCGTCGTCAAGGATGGCCTGCAGGTCACCGAATTCAAGGACGGCATCCTGCCCTGGGCCTATCAGCACAATGTCGCGCTCGTCTTCGACGAATATGATGCCGGCCGCCCGGACGTGATGTTCGTCATTCAGCGCGTGCTGGAATCTTCCGGCCGCCTGACGTTGCTCGACCAGAGTCGTGTCATCCGTCCTCACCCGGCCTTCCGCCTGTTTGCGACCGCCAACACCATCGGTCTCGGCGATACGACAGGCCTCTATCACGGTACGCAGCAGATCAACCAGGCGCAGATGGACCGCTGGTCGATCGTCTCGACGCTGAACTATCTGCCGCATGACCATGAAGTGAATATCGTCGCTGCCAAGGTGAAGAGCTTCGGCAAGGACAAGGAAGGCCGTGATACGGTTTCCAAGATGGTCCGCGTTGCCGATCTCACGCGCGCTTCCTTCATGAACGGCGATCTTTCCACCGTCATGAGCCCGCGTACTGTCATCACCTGGGCCGAGAATGCCGAGATCTTCGGTGATCTCGCCTTCGCCTTCCGAGTGACCTTCCTCAACAAGTGCGACGAGCTTGAGCGTCCGCTGGTGGCCGAGCACTATCAGCGCGCCTTTGGTGTGGAGCTGAAGGAAAGCGCTGCCAACATCGTGCTGGGGGCATAAGGCCAGTCGATCATGGCATCTCGTGGTGACAATTCGAAAGCAAAGCCAGGCGCGCCTGTCGATGTCGAGCCGTTGCGGCGTGCGATAACCGGTTGCGTACGCGCAATCGCCGGCGACGATCAGGTCGAGGTGGCTTTCGCCAATGAACGCCCCGGCATGACGGGCGAACGCATCCGCCTGCCGGAGCTTTCCAAGCGTCCGACAGCGCATGAGCTGGCGGTTACGCGCGGCCTTGGCGATTCCATGGCGCTGCGCATCGCCTGTCACGACGAGAAGGTGCATTCGACCATGGCGCCGCAGGGCTCCGACGCGCGGATCATCTTCGACGCCGTCGAGCAGGCGCGCGTCGAATCGATCGGTTCGCTGCGCATGGAGGGCATGGCCGCAAACCTGCGCTCCATGACGGAAGAGAAATATGCCAAGGCAAATTTCACCGGCATCGAACGGCAGGAAGATGCGCCGATCGGCGAAGCCGTCGCCATGATGGTGCGCGAGAAGCTGACCGGCCAGAAGCCGCCGGCTTCTGCCGGCAAGGTACTCGATCTCTGGCGCTCCTTCATCGAGGACAAGGCCGGCAGCGAGCTTAACAATCTCTCCGGCGTCATCAACGACCAGCAGGCTTTCTCGAAGGTCATCCGCAACATGCTCTCGGCCATGGAAATGGCGGAGGAGTATGGCGATGACGACAGTGATCCTGACGCCGATGATCAGTCCAGCGACGACGATCAGCCGACGGGCGACGAGCAGAACGAGGATGAGGTCGACGAGGACGCCGGCAGCGATGCCGCGCCCGTCGAAGACAGCGAAGTCTCCGACGAGCAGATGGAGGACGGCGAAACTGAAGGCGCCGAAATCTCCGACGACGACATGATGGAAGAAGGCGAGGACGATTCCGAGACGCCGGGTGAGACCCGCCGTCCGAACACGCCCTTTGCCGATTTCAACGAAAAGGTCGATTACCACATCTATACGGAAGAGTTCGACGAAATCATCAAGGCCGAGGAGCTGTGTGATGCCGCCGAACTGGAGCGACTGCGCGCCTTCCTCGACAAACAGCTGGCCCATCTCCAGGGCGCAGTCGGGCGGCTTGCGAACCGCCTGCAGCGCAAGCTGATGGCACAGCAGAACCGCTCCTGGGATTTCGATCTCGAGGAAGGGTATCTGGACTCGGCCCGCTTGCAGCGCATCATCATCGATCCGACGCAGGCGCTCTCCTTCAAGATGGAGCGCGACACGCAGTTCCGCGATACGGTTGTGACGCTTCTGATCGACAATTCCGGTTCCATGCGAGGCCGGCCGATCACGGTTGCCGCCACCTGCGCCGATATTCTGGCGCGCACGCTGGAGCGTTGCGGCGTCAAGGTCGAGATTCTCGGCTTCACGACCAAGGCCTGGAAGGGCGGGCAGGCGCGTGAAAGCTGGCTGGCCAATGGCAAGCCGCAGACGCCGGGCCGTCTCAACGACCTGCGACACATCATCTATAAGTCGGCCGATGCTCCCTGGCGCCGCGTACGGCCCAATCTCGGCCTGATGATGCGCGAGGGGCTGCTGAAGGAAAACATCGACGGCGAGGCGCTGATCTGGGCGCATAACCGCCTGCTCGCACGTCGCGAGCAGCGCCGCATCCTGATGATGATTTCGGATGGTGCGCCGGTGGACGATTCCACGCTGTCGGTCAATCCAGGTAATTATCTGGAACGGCATCTGCGTGCGGTAATCGAGCAGATTGAGACGCGCTCGCCCGTCGAGCTTCTCGCAATCGGCATCGGTCATGACGTGACGCGTTACTATCGCCGTGCCGTGACGATCGTCGATGCGGACGAGCTTGCCGGCGCCATGACCGAGCAGCTTGCAGAACTGTTCGAGGATCACGCCGCCCAGCCGCGCGGTGGTCGCCTGCGCCGCGCCGGCTGATGCGATCTCGGGGAAACACTCCGCATGGCGTTTGAAAATCTGTCTCGCGCGGCTCTGGTCGTCCTTGCCCTCGCGACGGGGTTGTCCGGCGCTTATGCGGGCGAGCCTGCGAAGATCATCAGCCGCAAGATTTCTGATTTCCATATCGGTCGCGACGAAACCCGCTTCGGCCCTTTGGAATTTATCGGTGGGCTGGAGATGGTGTCGAGCAATTCCCTCTTCGGCTCGCTTTCCTCCATCCGCATGCGGCCTGACGGCAAGAGTTTCGTCGGCGTTCTCGATACCGGGCACTGGCTGACCGGCAGCATCGAACGCGATGCCAAGGGCAGGCTGTCGGGCCTTTCCGGCGTCGAGATCACGGCGATGAGGAATCGCGTCGGCCGGACCTATGAGGGCAAGGGGCCTATGGATGCCGAAGGCCTCGCACTGGATGGCGACCGGATTCTTGTTTCCTTCGAGCAGGACCATCGCGTCGACATCTATCCGGACCCCGGCTTTCTCGACTCGCGATCCTTATCGACGGTCGGGATCCTCATTCCCCGGGACGAGATGCGGGCAAACCGTGGCATTGAAACCGTTGTCGTAGCCTCCGCCTCGAGCCCATTGAAAGGCGCGCCCGTGATTGTGACGGAGCGCAGCCTTGACGAGGATGGCAACCGGCTTGCGGCTATTCTGGATGGGCCGCTGAAGGGGCAGTTCGCGGTCGAGAAGGATGGCAGCTTCGATGTGACTGACGGCGCCTTCCTGCCGGGCGGAGACCTGCTTCTGTTGGAGCGGCGCTTCAATATGGCCGAAGGTATCGGCATGCGCATTCGCCGCATCAAGGGAGCAGACATCAAGCCCGGCGCCATCGTGAACGGTGAGCTGCTCGTCGAGGGTAACTTCAATTACAATATCGACAATATGGAAGGGATCGATACCTTCCAGGCCGCCGATGGCACGACGCATGTCATCCTGGTGTCTGACGACAATCACTCCATCCTGCAGAGAAATCTGATGCTGGAGTTCCGACTGGTCGATTGAGCGGCCGTCGAACGGCTGTCATAACTCTGCGCTATCCGGTCCATTCCTTCGCGGACATTACCCCTTAAGAGAGCGTATCATGCGTATCCATATCACGGGAGCCTCGGGTTCCGGCACGACCACGCTTGGCCTGGCGCTGGCCGAACAGCTTGATGTCCGTCATCTCGATACCGACCATTTCTTCTGGATGCCGACCGATCCGCCCTTCACGATGCAGCGCGAGGTCGGGGCTCGCGTTGCGATGCTCAGGCAAGAGGCGTTGCCCGATGCCGATTGGGTGCTTTCCGGTTCGGCGATCAAATGGGGCGCGGAATTCGAGCCGCTTTACGACCTTGTGGTGTTCCTGACGATCGATCCCATGGTGCGTATGGAGCGTATCCGCCGGCGCGAGGAGGCCCGCTATGGCGAAAGGATCAGGCCCGGTGGCGACATGGCGGCGCAAAGCCGTGAATTCATGGAATGGGCGGAGAGCTACGATACGGCAGGGGCGGAGCGTCGCAGTCTCGTTGCACATGAGGAGTGGTTGATGACGATGACAAAGCCGGTTTTGCGGCTAGATTCATTGCTACCTGTTGAACAGCTTGTTGCGGAGGTGCTCTGCCATCCCACCATCGTCGCAAAGAGACATCCGGTCTGCTGACGTCGGTATTCGACGCTTCCTTTGTCCGGCGAAGAGAGAGGAAGGACATCCGTCAGGAAGACTGGCTGCAGAGGGGACCGCAGCCAGTCCATCCATCCTTCATGGTCGGAGCGTTTTCCTGGATCGCTTGACCAGAAGTGGCTCTCGCCGAACCGAGCGGCGAGGATACAAAGCATGGATTGGTAAACAGGAGCGATCTGGTGCCGAAGGCCCTGTCGCCGATCCAACGATGAGGGATCGCGGCGCGACGTTACCGCGTTGTGGCCGCCTGCACAGGACGCAGCACGTTCATGAGCGCGCCATAGGGCAGCAGCATCACCAGGCCGACGAGCATCTTCACCGAGAAATCACCAAGCGCCCAGGAGATCCAGCGCGGAGCTTCCGCCGAGAGGACGCCGAAGATCGGCGCGTTTTCCAGCGCAAAGGGCTCGTTCGGACCGAGGAAAACGAAGAAGGCGGCAAAGGACAGCGAGAAGAACATCACCGTATCCAGCGCCGAGCCGATCAGCGAGCCGACGAGCGGGGCGCGCCACCAGGCCTGACGACGCAGGCGGTTGAAGACGGCGATATCGAGAAGCTGGCCGGCAAGATAGGCCGAGCCGGAGGCGATTGCGATACGCGGAACCGAGGTGAAAAAGGAAAGGGCGACACCGACGACAAAGCCGGCGAAGACCATCCTGCGCGCAGCCTGCGGACCGAACTGGCGGTTCGTCAGGTCGGTGATCAGGAAGGCGATCGGATAGGAGAAGGCGCCCCAGGTGAGGATGTCGGCGAGATTGATGCCGGCAACCGTGGCGTTCAGCGGAAACTGAACGAGAAAGTTGGAGGCGACGACGACGAGCGTCATCAGGGCGACATAGATAAGGGTATGGCGGGTCGTCAGCATTTTTTTATCCTGGGTGATGCCACCAGTTCGAGTGAGATTTCAGCCTGGAATTAGAGCCAGGCCGGCAAAGCAAAAGGCTCGTCCGGATATTATCCGTGCAAGCCTTTGAAAGCCTTTGGAAGACTTGGGTAGCGGCTTTGGGGCCGAACCTTAAGCAGCAGCAACTGCCGCTTCTGCGGTCTTCTTGACGATCTGACGACGCAGCAGCCGAGCGCGCATCGAAAGTTCGCCTTCGTTAGCCTTCAGTAGGAAGGCATCGAGGCCGCCACGATGCTCGACGGAACGAAGAGCAGCAGCCGAAACGCGAAGACGGTAACGCTGGCCGAGCGCGTCGGAGATCAGCGTAACCTGGCACAGGTTCGGGAGGAACCGGCGCTTGGTCTTGTTGTTGGCATGGCTGACATTGTTACCAGTCAGGACTGCCTTGCCGGACAATTCGCACACGCGGGACATGGAACACCTATTCTTGTTTTTCTCGGGCCATCGAATGACAATCCGGCAAAAACCGACTGCGCAATCCATCAGGCCATGATTGGAAAGTTGCGGTTCTATAGTCAGGCAGGCCGCGCGCGTCAAGCCAAACCTTGGCCTTTCCCGCAATTCTGTCAAAAAGCTGCTGTTTTCTTCGCAATGCGGCAGGAGTATAGACCGAAGTGCAAGGGCGCAAGCAGCCCGGCAAGACAAGGCGCTCACCATGGCTCATCTGGGCAGACGGATTCTAGTTTCGGCACTTGCGGCTCTTCTGGCCTTGCCGGCCGGTGCGAGCGAAATACAGCACCGTACGGAATACAGGGTGGCCCTTGCCGGCCTGACGATTGCGCGGGCGGCTTTTCTCACCAAGATAGAAGACGATCACAGCTACAAAATCGACGGCGACATCAAATCGGCCGGCCTTGCTGATCTCGTCACCGATATTCTGGCCAAGACCAGCGTTACCGGGGTGGTGCGCGATGACCGGCTGCAGGCTGCAAAATACGTCCTCTATTACAAGACCGGCAAAAAGGTTCGCACCTATGAGGTCAGCTACCGCAACGGCAATATCGTTTCGGCCACGACAACACCGGAGCCGCGCCGGCCAAAGGAATGGATTCCGGTAACAGAGGGCGATATGCGCGCCGTGCTTGACCCGATCTCAGGCCTTATCTTCACGGGCGATACCGACGTCTGCTCACAGAAGCTGCCGATCTTCGATGGCGAGACGCGCATGGACCTCGTGCTTTCGCCGAAGGGCGATGAGAATTTTTCGACCGACGGCTTCAAGGGCAAGGCGACCGTCTGCGGCGTGCGCTTCATTCCGCGCTCCGGCTACAAAAAGGGCCGCAAGGATCTCGTCTACCTCAGCAAGAGCAATCGCATGGAAATCTGGTTTGCCAAGGCGCAGGCGGCAAATGTATATGCTCCGGTCTACGTCCGCATTCCCACGGAATACGGGACGGTGACGATCACGGCTGTGAAATACGGCGGGAACAGCTGACGGAGCCTTCGTAAGTCTCCGCGAGGGGGACGAGTGAAACTTCGGGCGACGTTGATCGGTTTTACGGCCATTCTGATGTGGTCATTCTTGGCGCTTTTTACGGCCGCCTCCGGCAAGATGCCACCGTTCCAGCTTTCGACCATCTGTTTTGCCATCGGCAGTATTCCCGGCATTCTCGTGCTCATCCTCAATCCGTCGCGTATCGCCCTTCTGAAACAGCCGGCAAAGGTCTGGATCACGGGCATTGCCGGTCTGTTCGGCTATCACTTCCTCTATTTCACGGCGCTCAGGAATGCGCCGGCCGTCGAGGCAGGATTGATTGCCTATCTCTGGCCATTGCTGATCGTCGTCGGCTCGGCGCTGCTGCCGGGCGAGAGGCTGCGCTGGTATCACATTGTCGGCGCTCTGGCCGGTCTATGCGGCACCTTCATGATCGTCGGGCGCAACGGCATCGATTTCGATGGCGCCTATGCCGTCGGTTATGGGGCGGCTTTCCTCTGTGCCTTCACCTGGTCCGGCTATTCGCTGCTGACGCGGCGTTTCGACGCCGTCTCGACCGATGTCGTCACCGGCTTCTGCCTTGCGACATCGGTGCTTTCGCTGTTCTGCCATCTGGGGCTTGAGACAACGGTCTGGCCGGAGACAAGCTTCGAATGGCTTGCCGTGATCGGCCTCGGACTTTTTCCTGTTGGGGCCGCCTTCTATGCCTGGGATTATGGCGTCAAGAACGGCGATATCCAGATCCTCGGTGCCGCAAGTTATGCCGCGCCGCTGCTGTCGACGCTGATTCTGACCGTCTTCGGTATTGCCGAGCCCAGTTGGCGTATTGTGCTTGCCTGCCTTCTGATCACCGGCGGCGCGGTGCTGGCAGCGCAAGAAATGTTCCGCCGCAAGCCGCAGGTGCAGCCGGTGGCGGAACAAGCTTAAGCGCCGGGCTTCCAGTCAGGCGGCGCCATCTCGAATTTGGAGAATTCGAAGCCGGGCGCCACCGTGCAGCCGACCAGCGTATAGTCGCCGAGCGTTTCGGCCGATTGCCACCAATTGGCAGGGATGATGGCCTGTGGCCGTTCACCGCCGGCAATATCGGTGCCGAGCTTCAGCGTCTCGCTGTGGCGCCCGTCTCCCGAGCGGTGCAGCACGAGCGGCGCGCCGGCATAGTAGTGCCAGACCTCTGCCGCATCGTGGACACGGTGCCAGTGCGAGCGCTCTCCCCTTGCAAGCAGATAATAGATCGCCGTCGAATGGCCACGTTCGCCGCCATTGGTGTCGCGGAAGGTCTGTGCATACCAACCGCCTTCGGGGTGCGGCTGCATGCTAAGCTGGCGGATGATCTCCTCGGGGGTGAGTTCTTTTCCGGTCATGTCCTAGAAATTGTCCTTGCGCTTGCGGATTTCGGTAAAGACCTCTTCGTTGGTCTTGCCCTCCATCAGCAGGTTGCGGCGGATGGCAGGATCGGCCGCACGCAGGAAGGGATTGGTTTCCTTTTCGAGCGCCAGCGTTGTCGGAATGGTGAACTTGCCTTCGGCGCGCAATGCCTCGATTTCCGCCGCACGGCTTTTCAGGCGCTCATTGCCAGGATCGATGGTGACCGCAAAACGGGCGTTGGAAAGCGTATATTCGTGGCCGAAATAAACGGCGGTTTCGTCCGGCAGGACCGCAAGCTTCTGCAGCGAATGCCACATGTCGGCAGCGGGACGCTCGAACAGACGGCCGCAGCCGAGCGCAAACAGCGTGTCGGCGGCAAAGAGCAGCTTGTCGTCGGCAAAGTGGTAGCAGATATGGCCCGCCGTATGGCCGGGCGTTTCGATGACGTTGATCGTGTGATCGCCGAAGAGGAAGCTGTCGCCATCGCCCATCGTCTTGTCGAGGCCGGGGATTGCCACCGCTTCGTTGACCGGACCGATGATCTCCAGGCCGTACTGTTCCTTCAGCGCCAGATTGCCTTCCACATGGTCGATATGGTGATGGGTCGTGAAGATATGGGTGATGTTCCAGCCGCGGCGCACGGCAGCGGCTTCGACGGCCGCCGCATCGGGCGCATCGATCGAGGCGGTCTGTCCGGTTTCAGGGTCGTGGACGAGAACGCCGAAATTGTCGCTGCGGCAGAGAAAAACTTCTAATTCCAAAGGTTTCATCGTTCAAATAGTCCCTTATCCCTCGAACTGACCGGGAATGTAGAGGTTCCGGCCTTGAAGTCCAACCGGTCACTGATAACATTTGGCATAATGCACGCCGATATCGTCGACCTTCGCCAATTCTATCATTCTGAGCTTGGACACATGGCCGAGCAGTCGATTGCAATGGCGCTGTCGTCGCTCTGGGTGCGCCTGCCGCAGGAGCGGCTTGTGGGCATTGGTTATTCCGTGCCCTTCCTCGACCGGTTCCAGGCCGACACGGAACGCACCTTCGCTTTCATGCCCGCGGGACAAGGGGCCGTGAACTGGCCTGTCGGTTCGCTTTCTTCCACCGCATTGATCTTTGACGAGGAATTGCCGCTGCCGGATTCCTCGATCGACCGGGTGCTGATGGTGCATTCCCTGGAATTTGCCGAAAGCCCACGCGAGACCCTGAAGGAGCTCTGGCGGGTGCTGGCGCCGGGCGGGCGGCTCGTGATCGTCGTGCCGAACCGCCGCGGGGTCTGGGCGCGTATGGAACATACACCTTTCGGTTCGGGTCGACCCTATTCGCGCGGCCAGCTGACCCATCTGCTGCGCGAGACCAACTTCACGCCGGGCGCCACAGCCGAGGCGCTATTCTTCCCGCCGTCGAAACTGCGCGCCGTGCTGCGCCTGCGCCGCGGCTTCGAGCGGATCGGCCGCACGCTCTGGCCGGCTTTTTCGGGCGTCATCATCGTCGAGGCGCAGAAGCGGCTCTATCAGGGCCTGCCGGTCGCCGCACGCGCCTCGCGACGTGTTTTCGTGCCCGTGCTTGCGCCGCACGGGGTGCCGACCACACGCAGCCGCTAAGCGCTGCAGCACTCGACAAAATCGCCATTCCGCTTTAATTGCACTCAAGTCTTTCGCCGGCTTTGCGGCAATTTCCAAGGTCGATCCATGAGCATTGAGAAGAGCAAGCCCGTTCCGCGTCCCGGTATTCTTGAAATCGCTGCCTATGTGCCCGGCAAGGAGCATGCGCCGGGCGTGGCCCGCGTCTACAAGCTCTCCTCCAACGAGACGCCACTCGGTGCGAGCCCCAAAGCGATCGCCGCATTCAAGGCGGCCGCAGACAATCTCGAGCGCTATCCTGATGGACAGGCGCGTGAGCTGCGTGGGGCGATTGCCGCCGTGCATGGCCTCAACCCGGCAAACATCCTTTGCGGCAATGGTTCCGACGAATTGCTCGGCCTGCTCTGCCATGTCTATCTCGGTCCCGGCGACGAGAGCATCGTCACCGAGCACGGCTTCCTCATCTACAAGATCCAGACCATGGCGGCAGGTGCGACGCCTGTTGTGGTCAAGGAAACAAACCATACCGTGGACGTGGATTCGATCCTTGCCGCGGTGACGGAGAAGACGAAGATCGTTTTCATCGCCAATCCCGGCAATCCGACGGGTACCTATATTCCGGTCAGCGAAATCCGCCGCCTGCAGGCCGGGTTGCCGAAGCACGTTATCCTCGTGCTCGATGCGGCCTATGCGGAATATGTCCGCCGCAACGATTACGAGGCCGGTATCGAGGTCGTCTCCTCGAATGCAAACGTCGTCATGACTCGCACCTTCTCGAAGGCCTATGGCCTTGCGGCGCTGCGCATCGGCTGGATGTATGCGCCGGCCGATATCGTCGATGCGCTGCAGCGTGTGCGCGCGCCATTCAACATGAATGCGCCGGCGATCGCTGCGGGCGCCGCAGCGATCCGCGACCAATCCTTCATTCAGGAAGCTGTGTCCTTCAATCAGCTGTGGATAGAGAAGCTGACGGATGCTTTTGAAGCTCTCGGCCTTAAGGTCACGCCGTCGGTCGCCAATTTCGTTCTCATTCATTTCCCCGATGCCGACGGCAAGCGGGCGGCGGATGCCGATGAATTCCTGACGAGCCGCGGCTATATTCTGCGCGCGGTGCGCGCATACGGCTTTCCGAACTCTCTGCGTATGAGCGTCGGTCCTGAAGAGGCCAATCGCGGTGTCATCGAGGCGCTCGGCGAATTCATGGGACGCAAGGCATGACAGTCCAGTTTAATCGCATCACCCTGATCGGCATCGGCCTGATCGGCTCCTCCCTTGCCCATGACATCAGGCGCCTGGGCCTTGCCAATGAAATCGTCGTTGCCACGCGGAGCGCCGAGACCCTGAAGCGCGCCGAAGAGCTCAAGCTCGGTGACCGTTATACGACCTCATCGGCCGAGGCCGTAAAGGACGCTGATCTCGTTATCGTATCGGTGCCGGTCGGCGCTTCCGAAAGCGTGGCGAAGGAGATCGCCAATACCCTCAAGCCTGGCGCGATCGTCACTGACGTCGGTTCCACGAAGGCTTCCGTGATCGCGCAGATGCAGCCGCATATGCCTGACTACGTGCATTTCATTGCCGGCCACCCGATCGCAGGTACGGAAAAGTCCGGCCCGGATGCAGGCTTTCCCGGCCTGTTCGAGGGACGCTGGTGCATCTTGACGCCGCTCGAAGGAACCGATCCGACCGCGCTGAAGACGCTTCGCAGCTTCTGGGAAGCGCTCGGCTCCAAGGTCGATGAGATGGACGCCCAGCACCACGACAAGGTGCTCGCCATCGTCTCCCATCTCCCGCATCTCATAGCCTACAATATTGTCGGCACGGCTGACGATCTTGAGACGGTAACGGAATCGGAAGTCATCAAATATTCCGCCTCCGGCTTCCGCGATTTCACGCGTCTCGCAGCCTCCGATCCGACGATGTGGCGCGATGTCTGCCTGCATAACCGCGATGCGATCCTGGAAATGCTGGCGCGTTTCTCGGAGGACCTTGCCTATCTGCAGCGGGCGATCCGCTGGGGCGAGGGCGACAAGATCTTCGAACTCTTTACCCGCACCCGCGCCATCCGCCGCTCAATCGTCCAGGCGGGCCAGGATGTGGATGCGCCGGACTTCGGTCGTCCGCATCTGCTGGAAAAGAAATAGTCTCGTGGTGGCGATCGCGAAGCCGGGCCGGAAAGACAAGGAATGGCTGTTCCGCGAAGACAGCCATGTCGGCGAGGCCTGGATTTCGCGCTGTATCGATCTCGGCGAATATCTGATCGCCCGCGAGCAAGGCGAAATTGTCGGTTTTCTGCGCTTTTCCCGCTTCTGGGGCAGGATACCCTACATGGAAATGATCCGCGTGCTCGATGGCCATCGCCGGTCCGGCGTCGGGACGGCACTGTTTCTCACCTGGGAGAAGGAAATGCGCGAGAGCGGCGCGCGTCTCCTGATGACGTCGAGCGAATGCGACGAGAGCCGCCCGCAGGACTGGCATCGGCGCAACGGCTTTTCCGAGACAGGATCGATCGAACTGCCCGGCATCCAGACGGTGCCGGAAGTGTTTTTCCTCAAGACGATCGATTAAATCGGCGGGATCTTGCCGAGCGGGATGAAGCCGCTCACCGTTGCGTTGCCGTGATCGACGACGAGATCGACGGAAACCTTGTCGCCACCGCCGGCAAGCGCCTTCAGGAGCTTCGTTGCCGTATCGACGGTCGAAGCCACCTCGGGAAAGGCTTGCTTGATGCTTGTACCCCACGGGCCGAGCTGTTCGATCTCCAGCTTGAACTTGCCGGAAAGGAAGCCCTGTTCGTCGAAGGCGAAGGGGCCGGAGACGGTCATCACCTTGCCGTCGCCGATATCGGCGACGATGCGGCGAAGCTCACCCTGCGAGCCGTGGATACCCTCTTTGTCGGTGCCGTCGATCATACCGGCTTTGCCTGTTAGCGTCAGGTCGGCGCTGGCGGAGAATTTCGGGAAGACCTGGGGCCAGTCCTTGATCGCGGCATTGGAGTTTTCGACCGAGATTGCGCCGTCGAGATCCGCTCCGTTCTGCCGCAGGTGGATTTCGGTGCGGGCGGCATCGAAATTCACGGTCTGTCCGGTGAAGGAGGAGACGGCCACCGCTTTCAATCCATCAATGACGGTCGAGGTGCGGTCGATGCCCTGTGCCTTGGTTGTGAGGCTCGATTGCAGATTGTCCCATTGGGCATTGACCGTCAGGCCCTGCGCGGTGCGGATTTCGGCCGGCGCGTCGAGTTCCCAGACGATATGGCCGGGGGCATAGACCTGGGCAGCGGAACGAAGCGTGCCGAAGGTGGCTGAGATGCCGTTCACATTATCGTCAATATCCACCTTGGAGCAGAAAAGCCCGATGCGGAAGGGGAAGCCGCGGAACTCGATATCAGAGCACTCGCCGGTGACGCCTGCATCGGCGCGGGGCGCGATTGCGGTCAGTACCGTCTGTTTCAGCGCGGAGGCCGCATAGAACCAGCCGCCCGTATAAAGCGCGATCACCAGAAGAATGGCGCCGCCCAGCAACCAGAATTTCCTACCGCTGCGGTATTGGCCGCTGCCGGATTGGCTTGACGCTGCCATGATGTTCTCCAATGGTGAAAACGAAATCTGATTTTGATCTGGCGTGCGATATGGACGAATTTTGGGTATTTGGCTACGGCTCGTTGATGTGGAATCCGGGCTTCGAATTCGTAGAGCGATCGCAAGCCCTGGTTTACGGCTATCGGCGCTCGCTTTGCGTCCGTTCTTTCGTTCATCGCGGCAGCCGTGAAAATCCCGGTCTCGTTCTTGGCCTCGACAGGGGCGGCGCCTGCCGCGGCATGGCTTTTCGCGTCGCACCGGAAAAGTGGGACGAGGTCATCGACTATCTGCGCGCCCGCGAACTCGTCACCAATGTCTACCTGGAAAAGCATTTGCGGCTRCAACTTCCGGAAGGCCGCAGCGCGCAGGCGGTCGCCTATGTCGTCGACCGCGCCCATGAGCAATACGCCGGCGCGCTGGATGCGTTTGCCGCAGCGCGGGTCGTCAATGTGTCGGTCGGCCAGTCAGGGCCGAACGATGCCTATGTCTTCAATACACTTTCCCATCTGAAGGACATGGGTATTCGCGACCAGTGGCTGGAACAGGTGGTCGAGGAAGTCACGCGGCTGCGCGCCGCCGCTTAGGCCGTCGCAGCCTTTGCCTTACGCAGCTGGGCTAGCCGTTCCACCGCCGTCGGTGGCAGCGGCACATGCGGGTTGCGTTCGACCGTGTCGATCAGAAGCTGGTCGCTGGCGCTTTCCGTCACGTCGATCAGATGGGCGAAGAAGGCGTCGGGATCCATGCCGGGCATGATGGGCGGCAGGATCTGCACCTTGAAATGACCGGGATAACGCATGGTGCTGCGGCGGGGCCAGAACAGGCCGGGATGCATGACGATGGGTACGACAGGAAGCTGCAGGTCGCGATACATGCGGGCGATGCCATATTTGTACATTGGCTCGGCGCCCGGCGGGCGGCGCGTGCCCTCGGGATAGATGATGAGCTGGCGGCCGGTCGCAAGTTCTTCCTTGGTCCGCTTCAGCACCTCCACCATCACCTTGCCGCGGGCGCCGCGGTCGACCGGGATCATGCGCTGCCTCTTGGCATACCAGCCGAAAAGCGGGATCCACATCAGCTCGCGCTTGAGGATATAGACCGGGTCCTTGAGGTTGGGCAGCAGCGCATAAGTGTCCCAGAAGGACTGGTGCTTCGGTGAAATGATGTAGCTGCCGTCAGGCAGGTTCTCCAGGCCTTCGATCTCGAACGTGGTGCCGACGATCACTCGCATCAGCCAGTGGTTCGAGCGCGCCCAGTTCTTGGGAACGCTGTAGGCGATCTTGCGCGGCGCGATGAAGTAAAAGGGGGAGAGCACGATCATCCTGATGATGAGGTTGGCGTAGAAGATCGTGTTGAACAGAACGGAACGCAGGGCGATCATGAAACTTTCCCGAGGCACGGTCACGCCGACCGACCTACACGATATTGCCCGCCATAAAAAGCGTCTGATTGCCGGAGCGGGTAAAAGCCTCAGCTCTGGCCGGTCAGGTTGGCAGAACGCAAGCCCGTATGACGCAGGCCGACGATGTTGCGCGCACCTGCCAGCAGCAACTTGGTGTATTCGGCCAGCATGACGCGTAGGGCGTTCGGATCGGTGAACCAATCGCGCGTCTTCAGATCGGAATTGACGACAGGATAGGGGATGAATTGAATGTCGGGATCGACATAGGAGAGCTCGGCGAGGCTGCGCGGCATATGGTAGTTGTTGGTGACGACCAAAATGCTCCTGTAGCCCTTGGCATGAATCCAGTTCGAGGCTTCCTCTGCATTGCCGATCGTATCGAGCGCGTCGTAACCGATGTCGACGCAGCAGGAAAAGAGATCGGCCGAGCCTTGAGTCATCTTGCGGATCTGCGTTGGCGTGGTGGAGGGGTGCGCGCCCGATATCAACAGCCGCTTGCCTGCGCCTTTCTGCAGGAGTTCTACGGCCTGATCGATGCGCTGGTAGCCGCCGGTCAGCACGATGATCGCGTCGGCCCGCGGCTCGGCAGGTGGCTTCAGGGTCGTCACCGAATCTGCAAAGCGCAAAAAGCCGCCGAAGATCAGCGCGGCGATCAACACGCAGGAAAAGCCCAGCCAGCGCAAGACGCGGCGAATCGGGCCACGCCGCGGCGAGACGCTATCGGGGCCATCCAGCTCCGGGTCCGGGCGAATCGGATTGCGTGTCGTATGGCCCATCGTCATGAGTCGTGATTATACGCTGATTGCGGCGCAGAACAGACGCTTTCATGGCAAAACGGCATGGCGGTATCTAATTCGCGATACCGTCCGCACGCGTCGGATCGGAGCGCAATGTATCGATTTCATAGATCGTGCGCATGACGGTGAGCCGTGCGGTCACGGTCGTCAGCAATGCGATTACAATCATAGTCGCGAAGATGCCGAGATAGCCGAGCGCCCCGACCGAAAAGGTGCCGAAAAGAGCTGTCGCCTGATCGGTCTCGGGTGTGGCTATGGTCCTGCTCTGCAGAAAGCCTGCTGCGGCGAAGAAGAGTGCGGCCAGTGCGCTGCCGATTGCCGAGCCTTTGAGGCTGATCTTCAGGAAATGCTTCTGGAATTCCGTTGCGACGAAGGAGCTCTCCGCGCCGACGAAATGCAGCACTTCGATGATGTGGCGGTTGCCGGAGAGTACCCCGCGCGTGGCGAAGACCACCGTCAGCACCATGGCGGTGAAGACGAGCAGCAGGATGCCGGTGCCGATCATGACGGTGGTGCGGGCCATCGCAACCAGGCGGTCAACCCAGGTGCGGTGATCGTCGAGAAAAGCCTGCGGAATGCTCTCTTTCAGAAGATCCCGCATCGCTGCGAAGTCCGGCGGACGGCTCTCGTCGATGGTGATGATGACGAGACGCGGCACGGGCAGTTCCTTGATATCCAGTCCGCTGCCGAGCCAGGGCTCGAGAAGGCGCGCCGTGGCGGCCTCGTCAACGATCTGGCCGCTCTTGGTGCCGACGAAGGTCAGGGCAATATCGCGGGCCTTAATCAGGGCCTTGTCCATATCCAGATTATCGTCAGGTTTGATCTGGATGGTAATCTCCCGGGAAATCTGGCTTTCCCAACTCGCCGCCGTCGAGCGGACCATGCTGACGCCGCCGAGTGTCAGGCACGCCAGGAAGGCCATGATGGCGATCACCACCATCAGCGCATTGCCCTGAATATTCGTCGGCGGCAGGATCGGCGCCGTCGGGCGCACGCGCATCTCCGGCCGCTTGGGCTGCTGGGCAGCAATGGCGGCAGGTGCCTTTTCCGCGCGGGTCCTGGCGGGCGTCTTAGTCATAAATATCGAGATGCCCTTCCGAGAGAATCATGCGGCGGGCTTCCACCTGGTCCATCAGCGAGAGATCGTGGGTGGCGATCACCACTGCGGTGCCCAGACGGTTGAGTTCCATGAAGAGGTTCAGCAGGCGCTTGGCCATCGGCGGGTCAACATTGCCGGTCGGTTCGTCGGCAAGCAACACTTCCGGCCGGTCCATCAGCGCGCGGGCGATCGCGGCGCGTTGTTTCTCACCGCCTGATAGTACCGGCGGCAGAACATTGATGCGTTCGCCGAGGCCAACCCATTTCAGCAGGTCCAGCACGTCGGTTTTGTAGGTGCTCTCGTCCTTGCCACGTACGCGAAGCGGCAGGGCGACATTCTCATATGTCGTCAGGTGGTCGAGAAGGCGGAAATCCTGAAAGACGATGCCAACACGACGGCGCAGCAGCGGCAACTCAGGGCGCGGGATCTCGGAGATGTCGCGGCCGAACATGCGGATCAGGCCGCGTGTCGGCTGTAGCGACATGAAGAGCAGGCGCAGCAGCGTGGTCTTGCCGGCACCGGAAGGGCCGGTCAGAAACTGGAAGGACTTTTTCGGGATGTCGAAGGTCAGGTCCCGGAGAATTTCCGGACCCATGCCATATCGCAAACCGACATTCTCAAAGTGGATCAACGGGCAGCTCAGTCTTTCGTGGTTTCACCGCATGACTTGTTAACCAACACCGTTAACAGCAGGTAAATTTTGCCGAAAAGACGCCCGTTTGATGGCGATCTTTGCGAAGCATTAACTATTGAAATTTACGACTGGGGCGGATTCGTTTCAATGCCAAGATTGTCTTGAGCAGTGAAACCATGTGGACATCCGAGAGGTCGCCACCATGGAAGCATCCTCCTTCAGACGACAGACCGCCGGCCGGGCCTATGATTTTCTGCCGCCGGAACCAACTATCCGACGGACCCGACGCTTGCCGCGCAGGGATGACGTTGCCGATGCCGAGTTCATTGTTGTCGGTAAGGCGCGGCCGCAAGGCGCATCTGCCGGTGCCCGCGACACGACCCATAACGACAAACGCCGTCGCAGCGCCCCACCCAACGCCCAGCCGCCGGTCCTGTTTGCTGCTGCCGCCGCGATCCTCCGTGGGACGGAGATCTGGCTGCAACGTGCGTCGCTGCGCGGTTTTGCGGCGCTGGTGATTTCGCTCTTCGTTCTGGTCTTCAGTCTTGCCGGTGGGTTCTCCGGCCTTTCGCAGGGGGAGGCTTCACCTGCCGGCCTTCACTTCTCGCATGTCACGATCACGCCGCGCGATGCCAATGGCATGCGCATCCTGCTCATTAACGGCATCATCGAGAATGAGAGCGGTGTGACGCAATCGGTGCGGCCTATCCGCGCCGATCTCGTGACCGATGAGCGGCTGATGGCGAGCATCGTCATCACGCCGCCGACGGATGCCATTTATGCCGGCCAAAGCCGCGGTTTTTCGGCCCGTGTTCAGCATGCCGGCGGCAAGGTGCCGGATATCAGGCTTTCCTTCATGCCTTGAGCGCCGAGTGGCGTTTTTAGGTCGATCGGCGGGAAAACCTGTCCTTCCGGGGTGTTTCGACGGAATTAATGTGCTAACGGCTTACCCTTCTTTTTGTGGAGCAAGCCTTTATGCCTGTCGTGCGCGGAAAAAACATCGAGCCGCTCTTCACTGCCGAGCAGATTGCCGAGCGCAATCATTCCATGGCGCAGGATATCGCCGCCGGCCCGACGAAGGATCTGCTGGTCATTGCCGTGCTCAAGGGCTCGTTCATCTTCGCGGCCGATCTGCTGCGCGCCCTGCATGATACAGGCCTTGCTCCCGAGGTGGAATTCATCACGCTCTCAAGCTACGGCGCGGGTACGGTTTCGCAGGGCGTGCGCATCGTTAAGGACATCGACAGCGACGTGAAGGACCGGGACGTTCTGCTCATCGACGACATCCTCGAATCCGGTCGCACGCTACTGTTTGCCAAGGAACTGCTCTATGAGCGCGGTGCACGCAACGTTACCATCGCCGTGCTGCTCGACAAGCGAGTCAAGCGTAAGGAACAGCTGGAAGCAGACTATGTGGGCTTCGAGTGCCCCGACTATTTCGTTGTCGGCTATGGCATGGATGTCGCCTACGCCTTCCGCGAACTGCCCTTTGTCGGCGTGGTTACCGGTGACGCGTAAGGTGTCTTGCTTCAAGACGGCTTGTTAACCATTTCGCCGATCGGCTTGGCATGTTTACCGATCGCTAGGGAACCGCATGCGATCTCCGTCGCGGGGCATGACGACGGAGCAATGCACAGATGGCAAAAATTCTGATCACGGAAGACGAAGATTCCCTTCGCACTTTCGTAGCCCGGGCACTACGCCTTGACGGTCATGAGACCGATGAAGCCGCCGATGGGGCGGAAGGGCTGGAAAAGCTGAAGGGCGGCAATTACGACTTGCTGCTTTCCGATATCCGTATGCCGGTTATGGACGGCATCGAACTTGCGCATCAGGCGAAGGACGCATTTCCAGCGTTGAAAATTCTGCTGATGACCGGCTATGCCGAACAGCGCGAACGGGCCGACGATCTCGCAGAAAAAATCATCGATGTCGTACCGAAGCCGTTCGCCCTGCCGGATATCCGCAAGGCCGTAGCGCGAGCGCTGGTGGCCTGATATTTGACGGCGCGGGCGTGCCGACAGGCACGCCAGCAATCTGCATTCTCTCCCAGTATCACTGAATATCCAGCAACCGCTCGAGATATTGCCGCTCGATCGCCTGGGTCGGATTGTTGCCGAGCTTCTCGCGGATAGCGTCCAGAATCTCTCGGGCGCGCTGAACATCGATCTCGTCGGGTATCTTCACATCGTTGTTCATATCCGGTCCGAGATCGGTCTGGCGCGGGCGGCCGAGCGGATCGCGGCCGTTCTGGTTGCCCTGGCCGAGCTGGCCGTTTGGACCCTGCTGTCCTTGCTGGCCCTGCTGCGCCTGCATCATCTGGCTCATCATGTCGCGAGCGCCCTTGCGCAAGGCTTCGAGGGCCCGGCCCTGGCCTTCCAGGGCGCTGCTGCCGTTGCCCTGTCCGAGGTCGCGGCCAGCGCCTTCCATTTCGCGCTGTGCCTGACCAAAGCCTTCGCCCGGCTTCATGCCCATATCGCCGAGGCTCTTCTGTAGTTCCTGCAACTGCTTGCCGAGCGCATCCTGCTGGGCACGAAGCTGCTTTAATGCTTCGCGCAGTTGCTCGGCCGTCATCTGGTCACCGGGTGTCTGGCCTTGCTGTTCCTGCTGACCCTGTTGCTGCTCGCCTTCCTCGCCCGGCATCATGTCGTCCATATTGGGATCACCGCGCTGCATGCGGTCGCGGAGCTGCTGGTCGAGGCGGAAGGTCTGGTCCATCAGCTTCTGCTGATCGCGCAGGATCTGGCCCAGCTTGTCCATCTGCTGCGTCATCTGGCTGTTTTCCTGCTGCTGGCCGCGCTGCGGGCGGGCCGTCTGCAGGTTGTTCATCAGCCGCTGGAGGTCCGAAAGCATCTGCTGGGCGGCATCGCGATTGCCGGAGCGTGCCAGGTTTTCGATCTGGTCCATCATGCGCTGCAGATCTTGCTGGCGCAGGAAATTCTGGGCGTTCTGGTTGGGCTGCATCGGCATGTTCTGCAGGCGCTGTGCCAACTCACTCATATAGTCCTGCATCGCCTTGCGCAGTTCGTCCATCAGCTTCTTGATCTCGGCGTCCGGCGCATTGCGGTTCAGTGCATCGGCAAGATTCTGCTGGGCGTCGCGCAGGCGACGCTCGGCAAGCGAAAGATCGCCTTCCTCGATGCCGAGGGCAATGTCCCAGAGATACTGGGCCGTATCCTTGAGCTGCTCATCGCCCTTGGCGAGCTTCATGCGGGTCAGCGCGGACTCGATCAACAGGTAATGAGTGGTGTTCGGGATCGTCTCCTCCGGCCGGATCGTCAGTGCTTCGTTGAGCGCGATCGCATCCGGCATTTTGCGAGTATCGAGAGCGAAGGTCTGTCGCTCTTCGGCGACGGCCGCAGCCAAGGGCTCGCTGAACGGACGCGACGGCATGATCATCTCATAGGGCGGGCTGCGACCCGTCTGCCCCGCGGCGTCCTTGGCGACGAGAGTGATGCGCATGCGTTTGCCGGCGAGTGGATGTTCGGTCAGGTTCTTGCTCGTCAGGCCTTTGCCGTCACGCGCATTGCGGCGGGGAATGTCCAGCTTGAATTCCGGCAGCGGATAGAGCGGCGTTGCGGCCGGATCGGATTCGACGGGCACGATCTCGGCATGGGCCTCCTGCACGCCGTAGTCGTCCTTCACCGTAAAGCCGACTTCCAACGCGCCGTTGACGGCGCGACGCGGCATGCCGTCGAAGGCGATTTCCGGTGCCTTGTCGGGCAGCACGTCGAAATTCCAGGTGCGGCCGTTCGCCTGCAGCGCGCCATTCTCCTCAAGTTTCATGATGTGCGTCTGCGCCATCAACTGGGGTGCTGTGGGCGCGCCTGAGGCCTGCTCTGCATTTACGTTTGTAGTCGGCAGCTGTGGCCGAGTGTCTTCCTGAACTGCGATTTCCTGGCTTTCGCCATTAGCCTTCCTGAAGATGACCTTCTCGGCCGATTGGCCGCCGCTGACACGCACCGTCAGGCTGGAAAACTGCGGAATGCCGATCGGCGCCTGTTCGCTGCCATCGGCTGTCAGATAAATTGGCGGGCGGCCGGTATAGGATGGCGGGGTCACCCACGCATCGATGCGCACGGCCGGATCGCTCTTTACCTGAGCGGGTGCCGACTGCAGTGCATCGGCGATGGACCCGCCATTGATCGACGTGGAATAGCCGAAGGCGGTAGCGACCAGCAGCGCCGGAATGGCGCGCAGTGCGAAGCGGTCGTGCCGGGCGATATCGGGCTGCGGCAGGCCGGCGTCGAGCGTTGCGATCTTCCGCGCCATTCGCGTCTGGTGTTCGCGCCACAAGGCGCGGGAGAACGGTGTATCGAAGGCCGGCTCATCCTCCTGCACCATGACGGGCTGGTGCGGCAGGCCGTTGCGCTCTTCAAGCATGCGGTCGGCCTCAACTACCCGCGGCCAGCGAAGATTGCGCAGTGGCAGCAGCGAAGCAAGGAAACCAGCAGCAAAGGCGATCAGGAGAAGAATGCGCAGCCAGTCAGGCACGACGCGGAAAAAGCCGAACCAGGAGATCGATAGATAGATCGCGACGACGCCAGCAGCCGGGATAAGAAGGGGAAGGATCTGCTCGGCGAAAAGCACGATCCTGGCCAGGAAACGTTTTGCCGCCACCATCCGCGCCAGAGAGGGTTGAAGCGCGAATGCGCCTTTCTTCTGCCTTGCGGGGCTTGTCATCAATCCGGTCTCCGCGATCTGGCGTTCAGGAAACAGAGGGCGCTTCCGGCGATTGCTGGGCAATACGCTCGCGAAGGAAAAGGATAACACTCTTTGTGGCGAAGGCGAGGGCGAGGGCCTGTGAATACCGGTTTTTCGCGTGCGGTCGCCAAAAAGTGATTGCGGCCTTCAAAGCGTGTCGTGCATCTTTCGGATGCGCTCGCGACGCTTTTCATCTTTGTCTCACGCATCTCGTTATCGCAAAACCGCTGCGCACTTTTGCGCGATATGCGTTAGTCCAGCCAAGCCGGGACGGAATCGAGACCGATCAGTTCCGAGTAGGTGCGGCGCGGGCGAATGACATGGAATTCGTCGCCCTTGACCAACACTTCAGGCACCAGAAGGCGGCTGTTATAGGTGCCGGCCTGAACCGCGCCATAAGCGCCGGCTGTGCCGACAGCCAGGAGATCGCCGGGCTTCGGCGTCGCCATTTCGCGGTCGAGGGCGAGGTAATCGCCGGTCTCACAGACGGGGCCGACGACATCGGCGCGGATGCGCGGGGCATTGGCTGCCGAAATCACCACTGGCATGATCTCGTGATAAGCCTCGTAGAGCGTCGGGCGGATGAGGTCGTTCATCGCGCCATCGACAACCACGAAGGTCTTTTCGCCGCCGTCCTTCATATAGATGACTTCGGTCACGAGGATGCCGGCATTGCCGACGATCAGGCGTCCGGGCTCGGCGACGATCTTGCAGTTCAGGGCGCGAAGCTGGTTCTTGACGATTGCGGCATAGGCCTCCGGTGAGGGCGGCGGGTTGTTGTCGTCCTTGTAGGGAATGCCGAGGCCGCCACCGATATCGACGTGGTGGATATCGTGGCCGTCGGCGCGCAACGTGCTGACCAGATCGTGCAACAGCTTGAAGGCATCGTCAAAGGGCTGCAACTCGGTGATCTGGCTGCCGATATGCATGTCGATGCCGGTCACCTCGATGCCCGGCAGGCTGGCGGCGCGGGCATAGATGGCGCGAGCGCGTTCCCAGGATATGCCGAACTTGTTTTCCTTCTTGCCGGTCGAGATTTTCGCATGCGTGCGGGCATCGACATCGGGATTGATGCGGAAGGAGACGGGGGCCTTCTTGCCGGCGCGCACGGCGCGCTGGTTGAGGATCTCCAGTTCCGGTTCGGATTCGACGTTGAAGCAGTAGATGCCGGCTTCCAGCGCATAATCCATTTCATGCGGCGTCTTGCCGACGCCGGAGAACATGATGCGGCTGGCCGGGATGCCGGCGGCAAGCGCGCGGCGCAGTTCACCTTCGGATACAACATCGATGCCGGCGCCGAGCCGGCCGAGCGTTTTCAGCACGGCCTGGTTCGAATTGGCCTTCATCGCATAGCAGACCATGGAATCGACATCGCCGAAGGCTTCGGAGAAGACCCGGTAGTGACGCTCCAGCGTTGCCGTCGAATAGACGTAGAAAGGCGTGCCGACCGCCTTGGCGATCTCAGGAACGGGGACATTCTCGGCATAGAGGATGCCGTCGCGATACTCGAAATGGTTCACGGGAGTCCGGCCTTAGAGAAGGGGATCGAGAATAAAGGGCTTGTCGACGGAACCTGGTTGTTTCGTCGGCTTGGAGATATCGCCCCCCTTCGTCGCATTGGCGCTCGGCGGATCGAGGTCGCCTTTGCGGCCGCATCCGGCAACGGCAAGGCCGATGACGGCAAAAACCACCGTAAGGCGGATGAGATGCGGCAAGCTCGTCTGCATGGATATCCTCATATCGGGCACTGGCTGGCATCTTCATAGCGAAGTTTATCAACCTTGTGCACCCTGATTATTGAAGCTTAATGCTCAGCGCATTTCCGGACGGAGAGGCGGTTTGCCCTTCACCCGGAGGTGCTTCAGTTGCGAGCGCGCCAGTAGGCGATCTGTTTGCGGACTTCCGACGGTGCGGTGCCACCGAAGCTCTTGCGGCTGGCGACAGAGGCCTCGACCGTCAGCACGTCATAGACCTTGTCGGTGATGGCGGAATTGATCGCCTGCAGATCGGCGAGCGGAAGCTCGGCGAGATCGCAGCCCTTGCTTTCGGCAAGCGCGACAGCGCGGCCGGTGACATGGTGGGCATCGCGGAAGGGAAGGCCTGCCTCGCGCACAAGCCAGTCGGCAAGATCGGTCGCCGTCGAATAGCCGGAGCCTGCAGCGGCCTTCATTTTTGCCGTGTTGATCGTCATGTCGCGCACCATGCCGGTCATGGCGGCAATCGCCAGTTCCAGGCTTTCGGCGGCGTCGAAGACCTGTTCCTTGTCTTCCTGCATGTCCTTGGAATAGGCGAGCGGCAGGCCCTTCATGATCGTCAGCAGGGCGATCAGCGAACCGTTGATGCGGCCGGTCTTGGCGCGCACGAGCTCGGCGGCGTCAGGGTTCTTCTTCTGCGGCATGATGGAGGAACCGGTCGAGAAGGCGTCGGAGAGGCGCACGAAACCGAATTGCGGCGTCGACCAGATGACGATCTCTTCGGCGAGGCGCGAGAGATGCACGGCGCAGATCGCGGCAATCGCGAGGAATTCGATGGCGAAGTCACGATCGGAGACAGTGTCGATCGAGTTGCGGGTCGGCTCGCGGAAGCCGAGGGCCTTCGCCGTCATGTGACGGTCGATCGGATAGCCGGTGCCGGCAAGTGCGGCCGCACCGATCGGGCTTTCATCCAGATGCTCGATCGCATGGCGCACGCGTGAGCGATCGCGGCCGAACATTTCCACATAGGCCATGCAGTGGTGGCCGAAGGTGACCGGCTGAGCGGTCTGCAGGTGTGTGAAGCCGGGC
The DNA here is from genome assembly GCF_056400025.1 of Rhizobium sp. 01L419. NCBI lineage: Bacteria > Pseudomonadati > Pseudomonadota > Alphaproteobacteria > Hyphomicrobiales > Rhizobiaceae > Rhizobium > Rhizobium sp. 01L419. Next base: position 47,549 of record NZ_JBFTSM010000009.1, on the reverse strand, counting down.
ATGACGCTATCAGCATGTTCCTCGGCGCGATCCAGGAAAGCTGCGATCAGCTTGGTCAGCATCGCCTCGGTCTTCTGCAACTCTTCCTTGACCCAGAGGCGGAAATCGAGCGCCACCTGGTCGTTGCGCGAGCGGGCAGTGTGCAGGCGACCGGCCGCCGGGCCGATGAGGGTCGCAAGCCGGGCCTCGACATTCATGTGAATGTCTTCGAGCTGGCGCGAGAATTCGAAATTGCCGCTTTGGATTTCTGACAGGATCGTGTTTAGCCCGTGAACGATCTTGTCCTTATCCTCGGCGGAAATAATGCCCTGATGGGCAAGCATCGTGGCGTGGGCGATCGATCCGCGGATATCCTGGGCAAACAGCTTCTTGTCGAAACCGATCGAGGCATTTATCTCCTCCATGATCGCATCGGGGCCGGAGGCGAAACGTCCACCCCACATCTGGTTGGAGGATTTGGTGTCCGTGTTGTCCTCGGCCATGGAAGATGCCCGTCCTGGAGAATGAAATGACGACGAAAAAACCCTTCGGCCTGCCGTCCGTGAAACTGATCGCAATCGCTGCCGTTGCTGGCATCGTTGCCGGTGCGGCAGCGGTATACGTGAAGGAGACGGGGATTGGCAATGGCGTCGGCGATACGGCTTCGGCCGAATGCCCACTGACGAAAGAGCACGCCGCCAATCTGACGCCACTCATGAGGGGCCAGGTCGCCGCCATGGTTGCCGCCAATCAGCCGAAGAAGCTTGAAGCCGTTGCCTTCAACGGCCCTGACGGCAAGCCGATGACGCTCGATCATTTTGCCGGCAAGACCGTGCTTCTCAATCTCTGGGCCACATGGTGCGTGCCCTGCCGCGAGGAGATGCCGGCACTGAACGCGCTGGAGAAGGAAATGGGCAGCGACAAATTCCAGGTCGTACCCGTCAACATCGACACCGGCGATGACGAAAAGCCGAAGGCGTTTCTCAGCGAAATCGGTGTCGATGCATTGCAGCTCTACCGCGACAACACGATCGGCGTCTTCAACAGCCTCAAGAAGGAAGGCCTCGCCTTCGGTCTGCCGGTCACGCTGTTGCTCGACGACAAGGGCTGCCTGATCTCCGCCATGAATGGTCCGGCCGCATGGGACAGTGAAGATGCCAAAGCGTTGATCAGAGGTGCCGTGGGTTCTTAGGCGCGTCGGTCAGGAGTCGCCGGCGCCTCGGATGAGGAAGACACCCGCAAGTCCGATCAGGACACAGCACTGCAACAAGAATATCGGCAATTCGCTCGACATGGTATTTCCTCCCGTTCACGGCAAGGAAAGCATTTCGCGAGCGTTTATTCCATTCGCCTATTCAGGCGAGAGCTCAGCTTAGCGGGTCGGAACCGGTGTTTCGCCGCGATAATCGTAGAAGCCGCGGCCGGATTTGCGGCCGAGCCAGCCGGCCTCGACATATTTCACCAGCAGCGGGCAGGGGCGGTACTTGCTGTCGGCGAGACCGTCATGCAGCACCTGCATAATCGAAAGGCAGGTATCGAGGCCGATAAAATCGGCAAGCTGCAGCGGTCCCATCGGGTGGTTGGCGCCGAGCTTCATGGCGGTGTCGATGGCATCGACCGTACCGACGCCTTCGTAAAGCGTGTAGATCGCCTCGTTGATCATCGGCAAAAGGATGCGGTTGACGATGAAGGCTGGGAAATCCTCGGCGACCGTAACCGTCTTTTCCAGCGATGCGACGAATTCGCGGGCGGCGGAGAAGGTTGTTTCCTCGGTCGCGATGCCACGCACCAGTTCCACGAGCTTCATGACCGGAACCGGGTTCATGAAGTGAATGCCCATGAAGCGCTCAGGGCGATCCGTTGCTGCAGCCAGCCGGGTGATCGACAGCGAAGAAGTGTTGGTGGCGAGGATCGCTTCCGGCTTCAGTACCGGACAGACCTGCGTATAGATCTTGCGCTTGACGCTTTCGTCCTCGGTCGCCGCCTCGATGACCAGATCGGAGGGGGCGAGGTCATTGACATCGGCTGAGCCGGTGATGTGCGAAAGGGCGGCGCTGCGCTCTTCGTCCGTCATCTTGCCGTTTGTCACCAGTCGGGCGAGATTGCCGTTGATGGTGGCAAGGCCGGATTCGATGCGGTCCTGCGAGAGATCGTAGATATGAACCTTGTATCCTGCGGCGGCCGAAACATGAGCGATACCGCAGCCCATCTGGCCGGCACCGATGATACCAATATTCTTCAACACCGCACTCATCTCCACCCCCGCCCGGCATACACCCCCGCGCTGCCGGTATTTCTATATGAAATTGCCGGACGAAACATCGCCCGGCAAAAGTAGTAGACCGATAGAAGACAATTTTCCAGCCATTCGCAAGTGCGAAAAGAAGGCAATGTGCCCGATCAGAGGGCTTTTTCGAGTTCCGGCAGGGCGTCGAAGAGGTCTGCCACAAGTCCATAGTCGGCGATCTGGAAGATCGGGGCTTCCTCATCCTTGTTGATCGCGACGATGACCTTCGAATCCTTCATGCCTGCGAGATGCTGGATAGCGCCGGAGATGCCGCAGGCGATGTAGAGCTGCGGGGCGACGACCTTGCCGGTCTGGCCGACCTGCCAGTCGTTCGGGGCGTAACCGGCATCAACGGCGGCGCGCGAGGCACCGACGGCAGCACCGAGCTTATCGGCAACCGGCAGGATGACTTCCTTGAATTTTTCCGCAGAGCCGAGCGCGCGGCCGCCGGAAATGATGATCTTGGCAGACGTCAGTTCCGGTCGCTCCGAGGCTGAAAGCGCGTCGGACACGAAGTTCGAGAGACCCGGATCAGAAACGGTCGGAATTGCGTCGACGCCAGCCGAGCCGTCCTCGCCAGCCGATGCGAAGGAGGCGGTGCGCACGGTGATGACTTTCTTGCCGTCAGTTGCTTGCACTGTCTGGATGGCATTGCCGGCATAGATCGGACGCTTGAAGGTATCGGCCGAAACCACTTCGATGATTTCGGAGACCTGGGCGACGTCGAGCAAGGCTGCGACGCGGGGCATCACGTTCTTGCCGGTCGAGGTCGCAGCGGCGACGATCGTATCATAGCTGCCGGCCAGCGAAATGATCAGGTCGGCGAGCGGTTCCGCAAGATTGTTTGCGAGTTCGTCGCTTTCGGCGAGTAGCACCTTGGAGACGCCGGAGAGCCTCGCAGCTGCATCGGCTGCCGCCTTGGCGCCCTTGCCGGCCACGAGAACGTGGACGTCGGTTCCCGCTTCCCTGGCAATCTGCGTTGCAGCGGTCAGGGCCTTGCCGGTCTGGTCGGAGAGGCTCGCATTGTCGTGGTCAGCCAGAAGAAGAATGGCCATGATCGTATTCCTTTCTCGAACCTTAGAGTACGCCGGCTTCGTTCTTGAGCTTGTCGACAAGCTCGGCGACCGACTTCACCTTCACGCCCGCCTTGCGGCCGGACGGCTCTTCCGTCTTCAGCACCTTGAGGCGCGGAGTGGTGGAAACGCCGAAATCGGCCGGGCTCTTCTTGTCGAGCGGCTTCTTCTTCGCCTTCATGATATTCGGCAGCGTGGCGTAGCGCGGCTCGTTCAAACGCAGGTCGGTCGTCACGACGGCGGGAAGCTTGACCTTGATCGTCTGCAGGCCGCCGTCAATCTCACGGGTAACGGTGGCGCTGTTGCCGTCGATCTCGACCTTGGAGGCGAAGGTCGCCTGGGCCGAGCCGAGGAGGGCCGCGAGCATCTGGCCGGTCTGGTTGCTGTCGTCGTCGATCGCCTGCTTGCCAACGATAACAAGGCCCGGCTGTTCGGCGTCGGCAACACCCTTGAGGATCTTTGCCACAGTGAGCGGCTCGACCGCATCATCGGTCTCGACGAGGATGGCGCGGTCGGCGCCCATGGCGAGAGCGGTGCGCAACGTTTCCTCGGCCTTGGCCGGGCCGATCGAGACGACGACCACTTCCTCGGCCTTGCCGGCTTCCTTCAGGCGAAGGGCCTCCTCGACCGAAATCTCGTCGAACGGGTTCATCGACATCTTGACATTGGCAAGGTCGACGCCCGATCCATCCGGCTTGACGCGGATCTTCACGTTGTAATCGACAACGCGCTTGACTGGGACGAGAATTTTCATGGGGTCCTTCCTTCGAACAGAGATGGGCCTTCAACAGAGACGTCTGGGAAAATGCGCGCTCGGGCGCCGCTCCGATTGTCGAATGGCGACATGGATACGCGTTTTTCCTCCAAATACAACGCTTCCATCGCGTAGCCAGTCGATTTGAACGGCAATATATTAACGTTTACGTTCACGTCAATATTAAAGCTTGTCGCGCCCCCATGGCAGGCGAGGCGGCATAGGCATGCCCGACGCAGTAACGCGGATGGGGACCAGCCGATCTTGGACGGCGCGCGGGGTGACGATCTGCCGATCGAAAAGCGGCACACCTGGCCGGCGTAGGATGAGAATAAGTAGGGTGCCCGTGACGATGCCGCCGACATGTGCACTCCATGACACGTTGCCGTCGGGATCGATCAGCAGCATGAAGAACTGCTGACCGACCCAGAGCAGGAGCGGAATGAAGGCCGGCAGCGGCAACGGCACGCGGAAGAAGACCAGCACCCAGACCCGTACGCGCGGATGCAGCATCAGATAGGCGGCCACCACACCCGAAATCGCGCCCGATCCGCCGACGAGCGGCGCTTCCGACGTCGTCATCAGTAGACCATGACAGAGGGCGCCGGCCGCAGCGCAGACTAGGTAGAAGACGAGGAAACGCAGGTGTCCCATCGCGTCCTCGACATTGTCGCCGAAGACCCAGAGGAAGATCATGTTGCCGGCAAGATGCCAGAAGCCGGTGTGGATGAAGGAATAGGTGATGTAGGTCGCTGCTTCCGGCACGATCTCCAGCCCCGGCGCCAATACTGCATGGCCGAAGATGATGGCAGGGATATAGCCGAGCCCTATGGTCGTGGCCTGCGCGACCTGCTCGCTTTCGACCGAGGTGAAAATCCAGGCCGCGATGTTTGCCGCCATCAGGCCGAGTGTGACCCACTGAACTTTAATGTGCTTCAGCGTATTTGCATCGTGCAGCGGTATGAACATGAAAGCCTGCCCCCGGGCGATCGTGACTGTGACGAACCTATCTGTTTTTTCCGGGAACCCAAAGCACATCTGCCTTGCCGCCATCATTGGCATGACGGGCGGCAACGAACAGGAAATCGGAGAGGCGGTTGACGTATTTGAGTGCGGCGGCGCCGACAGTTTCTCCGTCGCTGCGGGCGAGCGCGACCATCAGCCGTTCGGCGCGCCGCGCGATCGTGCGAGCGAGGTGCAGATGGGCGGCGGCGGGGCTGCCGCCTGGCAGCACGAAGGATTTCAGCGGCTCCAGATCGGCATTCAGCCTGTCGATGTCCTGCTCCAGCCGGTTCACCTGGCTTTCGACGATGCGCAGCGGCTCGTAGGCCGGCGGCTCAGCAGTTTCGGGTGTGGCGAGGTCGGCGCCGAGATCGAAGAGGTCGTTCTGGATCAGCGCCAGCATGGCGTCGAGTTCGGCTAGCTCCGCCGTGTGCAATCTTGTCACGCCGATCGCCGAATTGGCTTCGTCGATGGTGCCGTAGGCTTCGACGCGCAGGTCGTGTTTGGTGCGGCGCGGGCCGGAGACCAGCGCAGTCGTGCCATCATCGCCGGTTCTGGTGTAGATCTTGTTGAGCTTTACCATTGCCGCTCTCAGATCAGCTCGGGCGTCCGCCGCCAGTCAACCAGAGCGTCAGCATGATCAGGAGGACGGCGATCGCCTGCAACAGCACGCGAAGCTGCATCAGTTTGTTGGAAAGGTTTGCGTCGCCACCCTTCATCATGTTGAACAGGCCGCGGATCAAAACGAGGGCAACGAGGCCCATGACGATGATCGCGATGACGTAGGTGACCGTGGACATGGCAGTCTCTTTTCTTCTCAATCCGTCCAGCGCATCAGGCGGTAGAAGAGGTCGGCCGGAAGCAGCCTCTTCAGCCATATGCCCTGTTTAGCCGGAGTCGTTACGGGATAATGTGGCTTTGGATTTTTCGAGTTCAATGCATGCGTCAATACTGCATAGACGGCCTCGGGGCCAAGCTTGTGGCGGTTGACCGGGCCTGAGCCTTCAAGGCGGGCAAGCTGTCGGCGGTACTCGACCGCATGGGGTGAATTTTCGAGGTCGATATGTTCCTTGATCTTCGCCAGCGCGTTTGCCGTAAAGCGGCTGGTGATCGGTCCCGGTTCGATCAGGCTGACGTGAATGCCGCTTCCCTGCAGTTCCATGCGCAGGGTGACGCTCAGGCCTTCCAGCGCGAATTTCGAGGCCGTGTAGGCGCCGCGATAGCGGTAGGGCACGAGGCCGAGGATCGAGGAGCATTGCACGATGCGGCCCTGACCGTGCCGGCGCATGAAGGGAATGACCTGCCTGGTCAGTTCGTGCCAGCCGAAGACGTTGGTTTCGAACTGCTCGCGCAACACCTGTGTGGAGATATCCTCGACCGCGCCCGGCTGCCCGTAGGCGCCGTTGTTGAACAGCGCATCGATCCTGCCGCCGCTGCGTTCGGTCACTGCACCTACCAGTGCCGAGATCGTTTCGGGCTGCGTGTAGTCCATCAGGAGGGCTTCGATGCCGTCTGCTTCGAGCGGCGATAGATCCTTGGTTTTGCGCACCGTGGCAAAGACACGCCAGCCGTCGGCTTTCAGGGCGCGTGCGCAATAGGCGCCGATGCCGGAAGAGCATCCGGTTACGACGATGGTGCGCTGGTCGGCCATTCAATGATTCCTGTACAAAATGGGACTCGTTTCCCATATTCGCCGAAAGGATACAATTGGGAAGCCGAATGCCGAAAATCCTGCGCACGCTGTACGATGTGGTCTATGATGCCATCTGCCACCTCATCGACGATGACGGTTTTGCCATGGCAAGCCATGTGGCGCTTTCGAGCCTGCTTGCGGTCTTTCCCTTCCTGATCTTCGGCACGGCGCTCGCCAATTTCCTTGGGGCCGACCAATTTTCGATTTATGCGATCCACTTCATCTTTGACACTTGGCCGGAGGCAATCGCCAAACCGCTTTCGGATCAACTTGTCGAAGTTCTGACAATCCCCCGTGGCGGTCTTCTCACGATTTCTGTACTGGCGGCCGCTTATTTCGCCTCGAATGGCGTAGAGGCACTGCGCATCTCTCTCAACCGCGCCTACCGAGTGCAGGAAACCAGGCCGTGGTACCTGACACGTCTTTTCAGCCTCGGTTATGTTCTTGTTGCGGTCATTATTGTCGCCGCCATCAGTATCCTGCTCGTCGCCGTTCCCGTCGGTCTCAATTATGCGCGCGATTGGCTCTTGCATAACGACACTCTCGAAGTGCTTCCAGAAGTCGTGCGCCAATGGTTGCCAACGGCCGTCGACACGCTCGAAATCGTTTTCGGCTGGCGTATCTACGGAACCCTGGTGCTCCTGACACTTGGCCTTTTGGTCGTCCATCTCTGGCTGCCTTCGGGCAAGCGTCGCGTGTTCGACGTCGTTCCGGGTGTATTTCTGACCCTGCTGCTCTGGCTCGCCGGCGCGCTGATCTTTGCTTATTATCTCGCGACCTTCGCCAATTACACCGCCACCTATGCCGGCCTGGCATCCGTCATGATCGTGCTGATCTTCCTTTACATGGTGAGCGTCATCTTCATCGTCGGAGCGGAGATCAATGCGGCATTGATGAAGTTTCGGGTGTTGCGCAATTTCTCACGTACCTTTTCGGTGGTCGGGCGTGACCGCGTTGCCGGCTCAAAGCCCGACAAGACGGCGAATATCGGCAGCTGACAGACCACTTGCGCGCAATTCCGCAAGGCCGGTGTCGCTCTGGCTCTTGGAAAGCTTTCGGCCCTCTCCATCCGCAACGAGTCGATGATGGTGATAGACGGGCTGTGGCAGGTTGAGCAGGTTCTGCAGCAGCCTGTGTACCGAGGTGGCGTGGAAGAGGTCGAGGCCGCGTACGACATGGGTCACGCCCTGCAGCGCATCGTCGATGACGACGGAGAGGTGATAGCTGGAGGGGGCATCCGAGCGTGAGAGAACGACATCGCCCCAGGCGCCGGGCTCGGCCAGGATTTCGCCCTTCCGCTCATCACCGGTCTCCGTCCAGAACAGCGGTACACCGATCAGATCCAATGCCCTGTTCATGTTGAGCCTCCATGCATGTTTGAGACCGGATGCCAGCATCGCATCGCGCTCTTCCTCGCTGCGGTCACGGTCGTCGGCTGGATAGCACGGCGTGCCGTCGGGATCGCGAGGCCAGCGTTCGCCTGCTCTCTCATAGGCGGCGAGGCGTGTTTTGACTTCACCGCGCGTCAGGAAAGAGGGATAGACCAGTCCGCGTTCGATCAGTGAACGAAGAGCTGCCTGGTATTCGGAAAAATGTTCCTGTTGGCGACGGACCGGCCGTTCCCATTCAATGCCCAGCCACTCGAGATCGGTGTAAATGCCGGCCTCGAATTCGGGTGTGCAGCGCGTCAGATCGATGTCTTCGATACGCAGCAGCAGCCGGCCGTCTGCGGCCTTGGCCATGTCGTCATTCAGGAAAGCCGACAGCGCGTGACCGAGATGCAAAGGCCCATTGGGGCTCGGGGCGAAACGGAATAGGGGTTTTTGACGCGGAGTCGTGATCATGCTTTCTTCTGGCATGGATTTGAAGCGATCGCGAGGCAAGGTGCGGGTCATCAGCAAAGAGAAGGATATCGAGGAGGGGCTTGCCGCTCTTCTTGTTCTCGATCCCCGGCTCGTGGCAATTGCCAGGGAGGCAGGTTCTGTCCCGCTCAGGCTTCGCGAGCCGGGATTTGCCGGCCTTGCCCACATCATCGTTTCGCAAATGGTATCGCGCGCCAGCGCTGAGGCGATCTGGCGGAAGATGCAGCCCGAGAGCGGATTGCTGAGCGCTGAGACTTACATACTGCTTCATCCCGAGGCTTGGCGTGAATTCGGACTGTCCCGCGCCAAGGCCGACACGCTGACGCGGATCGCACAGGCCGTCGCTTCCGGGCGAATCAATCTGCACGAACTGGTCCAAAAACCACCCGGCGAAGCGCTCGCCGAACTGGTGGCGCAGAAGGGAATCGGTCCCTGGACAGCAGAGGTCTATCTGATGTTCTGCGGCGGGCATGTGGATGTGTTTCCAGCCGGCGACGTCGCACTTCAGGCCGCTGTCGCTGCGGCATTCGGTCTCGCTGAACGCCCGCCGGCCAAGGCGCTCGCGGGGCTTGCGGAAATCTGGTCGCCGTGGCGCTCGGTCGCCGCCCGGCTTTTCTGGGCTTATTACGCCGCAAAAATGCGTCGCGACGTGCTGCCGATCGGCTAACGGACGCCCTCCCTCAATTCGCCTTTATCCGCTGAATTTATTGGACTTCACAATCCTGTAACAACCGGCCTAATATACAAGTGCAGATGCCGAATCGATCCAGGAGGGCTCCTTGACGATTGCAGTCTCCCCACAGGCCCTGCCGGCGCTCGTTCTGAACGCTGACTACCGGCCGCTGAGTTATTACCCCTTGTCGCTCTGGTCCTGGCAGGACGCGATCAAGGCGGTATTTCTCGACCGTGTGAACATCATCGCGGAATATGAGCACGAGGTTTCCTCACCGAGCTTCTCGATGCGGCTGCCGAGTGTCGTTTGCCTGAAAACTTATGTACAGCCATCCCGCAATCCTGCTTTCACTCGTTTCAACGTCTTCCTGCGCGACAGGTTCGAGTGCCAGTATTGCGGTGCGCATGACGATTTGACCTTCGACCACGTCACCCCGCGCGCTCATGGCGGCGAGACGACCTGGGAGAATGTCGTTGCGGCCTGCTCGCCCTGCAATCTGCGCAAGGGCAGCAAGCTTCCGAAGCAGGCAGGCATGTTCCCCGCTCAGAAGCCATACCAGCCGACGGTGCAGGATCTGCACAATAACGGCCGGCTTTTCCCGCCAAACTATCTGCACGATAGCTGGCTCGACTACCTTTACTGGGATACCGAGCTGCAGCCCTGATCGAAGCCCCTACGCAGTCTTCTTCACGCTCCAGAAGGCGAAGGCCGCGAGGATCAGGCTTGCGATCACATTCCAGCCCGCAAAAGACAGGCCGAGAACGCGTAGCGCTGCATCCGTGCAGGACGGGCCCTTGATCGTGTTCAGTTCGCCCAGAAGGTCGCCGGCATTGGTCGTCATGCTGCTTGCCGTGGTCGAGCAGGTAGCCGGGCCTGCCCAGAAATGCCATTCCACGCCCGAATGATAGACGCCCATGCCGGCGCCGACGAGCATCAGGATGCCGACGGCGAGAATGATGGCGCGCGTCATCCAGTTCGGCAGGCCGATGACGGCCGCAACGGCGCCGAGGATGGCGATCGGAATGCCGTAGTAATAGGGCTGGCGCTGCAGCAGGCAGAGCGCGCAGGGAATATAGCCGCCGATATACTGGAAGCCGAGAGCCGTTCCGACGACCACGGCCATGCCGATGGCAAGCAGCAGAGAGTAGACGACGCCCGAACGGGCAAGCGGCAGGGTGGAGGCGTTCATGGCGGAACTCCGCGAAGTTGGCTCAGTGGGCAAGATATCGGTAGGCTAGATATAGCACGATCACGAACGCCGCGCCGATGCCGACGATCTGTCCGAGGCGCTTCTCGATGAAGTGACGGATCGGCTCGCCGTAACGGCGCAGCAGCCAGGCGAGGAAGAGGAAGCGGGCGCCGCGAGCGATAATCGCTGAGACGATGAAAAGCGGCAAGCTGACGTGGATGACGCCGGACAGGATCGTCACGATCTTGATCGGCGGCAGATGCGCCAGACCTGAGGTGACGAGCAGCAGCAGGATCGTCTCGTAAGTGACGTAGGATTTCATCTGCTCGAATTCATCGAGCTTTCCATAGAATTCAAGAACCGGGCGTGCCACAGCTTCGTAGGCGTAATAGCCGAGCGCCCAGCCGGCGATGCCGCCGAGCACCGAGGCGACGGTGGCGACGATCGCATAGCGATAGGAGCGCTCGGGCTTGGCGAGCGCCATCGGCAGGAAGAGCACGTCAGCGGGAACGAGAAAGACGGAACTTTCGACGAAGGCGATGACGGCGAGCCAGACTTCGGCCGATTTTTTCGAGGCCAGAGACATGGTCCAGTCGTAAAGTCTGCGGAGCATCCGTTTCCTTTCCCTGTTGCAACGCACAAAGCATTAGGGGGCGATCACGACGCTGTAAATGCTCGGCCTGCGGCTTACCGGGTTTAGTGTTGAAAATTTCGTGATCTGCGTCGACTCCTCCTCCCAAAATTTCGCGGGATGGCAAGCCGGCGAATCTGCGGCAAGCTTTATGCGAGTCGAAATACCGGGTGGCATGCCATGCGATTGAGGGTGATAGAAGGCGGGCTCGCTGCGGCCGAACAGCGGGGTCGCGGAGCCGAGAGCCGTAGGCCGGACAGCGAGGATGTCCGCCGTGAGGCGGCGCGACGTCTTGGTGCCAGCGGCTATAACCGTTCACGGGTCATGGAATTTGCCGCTGGTGTGCCGATGCCGGCCGTACTCAAATATCTCGCCATGCAGATCAATTTTGCCGCCGAAGCGATTTCCAGGCTCGATCCGATCCCGGCCGATTACCATTCGGATCTCTACTGGCCGAAGATAGACGACATCACGACAGCGTGATCAGGTCTGCCCGCAGATCGCACGATGTGCGGGAATAACGAGGCCTGCGCACTGTTCCCACCTCGTGACGTTGCGGCCCGTGCGGCGGCGCTTTTACGACAGATCCATGGATTTTTCCCACTGTTGGCGCATCACGTTCATTGCGGTGCGCTTCTGTGCCATTTCACTGACGATCGTACGCAGATGCGGATGGCGCGACATGAACATGTTGAAGTCACGCCGATCGAGCACTTCGAACTGGCAAAAATCGACGGCCGTGACATCGGCAGTGCGGCGTCCGCCGCTGAGCAACGCCATTTCGCCGAAAAAGGCCCCGGGCTCGAGCCGCACAGCCCCGCTTGCAAGCCGTACTTCGACTGCGCCGGAAGAGATGAAATACATGCTGTCACCGCGATCCCCGCGGCGGATGACGCGCTCGCCGGGCGAGGCGAGTTTGGGGTTGAACAGCAGCAGCAGTTCCTCGAGCGCATCCTCGCCGACTTCGGAGAAGAGCGGGAAAGTCTCGACCAGTTGCTGGATCCGCAGATGATGCTGGCGCGCGCGTTCCTCGCCGAGCGCCCTGATCTTTTCCAGTTCCCGCGCCAGGGCATCCTGGTTCTTCCGGCCGTAGCTTTCGTAGAGACGCGGCCATTTCTTCTTGATTTTGCGGTTCAGCTTCTCCGCCACGAAGATGACAAGCGGGTTCAGTGTGATGGAGAGAATTGCTGCGGCGAGGATCAGGTCTTGTCCCTCGTGCGGCAGGAGCCCGAGCGAAACGCCAAGGCCGGCGAGAATGAAGGAGAACTCGCCGATCTGGGCAAGGCCGCCGGCTGCCGTCAGCCCCATGCCGATCGGATAACGCAACAGGGCTACGATGCCGAAGGAGATGACCGCCTTGCCGATGATGATCAGTGCCAGTGCGCCGATGACGGCGAGAGGCTGATGTACGATGATCGAAGGGTCGAAGAGCATGCCGACCGAGACGAAGAACAGCACCGAGAAGGCATTCTGCAGCGGCAGGGAATCGGCGGCGGCGCGATGGCTGAGATGGGATTCGCTCATGACCACGCCTGCGAAAAAGGCGCCGAGCGCAAAGGAAACGCCGAAGATCGCCGCCGAGCCGAAGGCGATGCCAAGCGCGATGGCGAGCACGGTGAGCGTGAAGAGTTCACGTGAGCCGGTCCGGGCAATCAATGTCAGAAGCCAGGGCACGATGCGGGGGCCAAGGAAGATCGCCATGGCAGCAAAGGCCACAACCTTCAGCAAGGTGAGTGCGATCGTCACCGAAAGCGGCAGATCGAGGCCGTGCGTGGCGGCGTCGCTTGCGTGACCGCCCAGAAGTTCGGCAAGGGCCGGCAGCAGGACGAGCGCCAGCACCATGGCGAGATCCTCGACGATCAGCCAGCCGACGGCAACGCGCCCGCCTGCGGTGTTGACGAGGTTGCGCTCTTCCAGCGCTTTCAGCAACACGACGGTGCTGGCGACCGAAAGGCTGAGCCCGAAAACGATGCCGGCGCCGAGGCTCCAGCCCCACAACTCCCCGAGACCGATGCCGAGCAGGGTCGCAAGCAGGATCTGGCCGATGGCGCCCGGAACGGCGATGCCGCGGACAGCCAAAAGATCAGATGCGGAAAAGTGCAGGCCTACGCCAAACATCAGCAAGATCACACCCATTTCGGCAAGCTGGCTCGCCAGCTCCGTATCGGCGACGAAGCCCGGTGTGAACGGGCCCATGACGATACCGGCGACGAGATAGCCGACCAGCGGCGGCAGCCGCAGCCTGTCGGCGCCATAGCCAAGAATTGCCGCGAAGACGAAGCTTATGGCTACCGTTGCGATGAGTCCCGCTTCTTGATGCATCAGCCCTCTCAAAATGCCCTGCGGCCGGCACTTTAGGATGAAGCGCCGGCAAAGTTAAAGAGTTGATTTGGATGGATCAGGCCTAAATGGCCGGCTTTTTGGCGGAACCACTAAGCTCCCGTGTCGTTGCTTATACACGACGACAAGGAGAAGAAAGATGCGAAAGATCATCATCAACTGTGCAATCGTTGCCCTTGCCCTGGGCTCGACCGCAGCCCCTGTAATGGCAGACAGCGTGACGGTCACACGCGAGCGTGCATACGACGGTTATGATCATTACGATCGGTATGACCGTGACCGTGACCGGGCCCGTCCCGGTGTAACCATTAGCGATCGCGGCATCACGTTCGGCGCGGTGCGCGAACGTGATCGCTACCGCGATCGGGACCGTGACCGTTGTGTCACCCGCAGTGTAACCCGTCAGACCGATGAAGGCGCTGTCACGAAAACGGTTCGCCGTTGTAATTAGTGGGCAGACTGAAGACCCGGCACCCCACTCCGCCGGGTCTTCAGCATTGTCAGCCAAGTTCACCCCTCGCCATCGGGCGTAGGCAAAAATGAAATCCGTTTATCTCAGAGATATCTGGTGCCCCATGCCGGGGTCGAACCAGCACTTCTTTCGAAACTCGATTTTGAGTCGAGCGCGTCTACCAATTCCGCCAATGGGGCAGCGAATACGAGGCGGCTGTCTAACATGCGTTCGCCCGCGCGTGCAAGACGGCGGGCGAAGTTTTGGCGTTTGGAAATCAAGGTTTAGTGGGCGACTGCCTCACCCGGGCCAGTGAGGCCGGATTTCTTCAGCGTGATTGCCAGGATCGAGGCCAGCAGGCAGAAAGCGCCGGCGATGAAGAAGGCGGGCAGGTAGCTTTCCAGGGCCGTGCGTGACAGGCCAGCGCCGTAAGCTGCAGTCGCTGCACCCAGCTGGTGGCCGGCAAAGACCCAGCCGAAAACGAGGCCGGCTTTTTCACGGCCGAAGCGGTCGGCAGCGATCTTGACGGTCGGCGGTACGGTGGCGATCCAGTCGAGGCCGTAGAAGACGGCGAAGATCGACAGGCCGTAGAAGCTGAAATCGCTGAAGGGCAGAAAAAGCAGCGAGAGACCGCGCAGGCCGTAATACCAGAAAAGCAGCCAGCGATTGTCAAAACGGTCGGAGAGCCAGCCGGAGCCGATCGTACCGAAGAAATCGAAGATGCCCATGACGGCGAGAACGCTGGCGGCGGCAACTGGCATGATGCCGAAATCGCCGCAGAGCGTCACGAAATGCGTCTGGATAAGGCCGTTGGTGCTGAGACCACAGATGAAGAAGGTGGCGAACAGGATCCAGAAAGTGGACGTCTTCGAAATTTCCCTCAGGACGGTGATCGGCGTTACCAGTGCGGCGATGAGAGTTCCGCGTGCCGGAGCCGGCGCGATCTGGGTTTCGCCGACCGACGGCAGGTTCACGTCCGAGGGACGGTCACGCATGAAAAGCAGCACGAGAAGGGCGGCGACCATGATCATGGCGCAGACGAAGAAGACGGTGGCGCGCCAGCCGTAGCGTTCGGTCAGTTCCGCCATCAGCGGCAGGAAGACGAGCTGGCCGGTTGCCGAGCTTGCCGAGAGCATTCCGACGACGAGGCCGCGATGCTTGACGAACCAGCGGGTGGAAACCGTGGCCGCCAGTACCATGGCAGTCAGGCCGGTGCCGAAGCCGACGACGACACCCCACAGCGCCAAGAGATGCCAAAGCTTGGTCATGAACAGCGAGCCGACGAAGCCGGCACCGATGAGCGCCAGCGCGAAGACGATGACCTTGCGAACGCCGAAATAGTTCATGAAGGCGGCCGCGAAGGGACCCATCAGGCCGAAGAGGATCAGGCGGACGGCGAGAGCAGAGGAAATCTGCGAGGTTTCCCAGCCGAATTCGTCCTGCAGCGGTTTGATAAGGACACCTGGCGCGCCCATTGCGCCGGCGGTTACCAGCATGGTCAGGAAGGTGGCGGCAACGACGACCCATCCATAGTGGATGTTTCGCCGGGCAAGGGATGATGCAAGGACTGCAGAGACCATGGGCAAATTCCGTTAGTGGGAAGGGGACAATACAAGGCAGTTTTACATGATGATCATCATATTTGTTGCGTATTGATGATGGACATCATATAAATTGTCAAGCGACCATTTCCGGAGACGAAAAATGCGGGTCAGCCGCGAGAAATTTGCAGAAAACCGCGAGAAGATCCTGACGGCGGCCAGCGTGCTTTTCCGCGAAAACGGGTTTGATGGCGTCGGCGTTGCCGACATCATGAAGGCTGCGGGCCTGACGCATGGCGGATTCTACGGCCATTTCGAATCGAAAGACGGTCTTGCGCTGGAGGTTAGCCGCAAGCTGATCGAGCGCGTCGAAGAGCGCTGGCGTGAATTGATCGCCAATGCGCCCGACCGACCGCTCCGGGCACTGCTCGATCACTACATTGACTGGCGCACGGTCGATGATCCCGGCGGAAGCTGTGTGTTCGCTTCACTGATCCAGGAAGTCAGCCGCAGTGAAGGTGCGGTCCGTGCAACCTTCAGCGAGGGCCTGTCCACCCTGGTCGATGTGCTGAAGAATATTGTGCCGGGTGAGACGCCGGAAGAGCGCCGCGCCAATGCGACGACCACGCTTTCCTCGATGATGGGGGCCGTTATCCTTGCCCGCGCGGTTGAGGATCGAGCGCTGGCCGAACAGTTTCTGGTGACGATGCGCCGCAAGCTCGATTCCGAGCCGCGGTCCTAGTCGCGGAAGGCGATCAGCGCGTGGCTTTCAACGGTTTCGATGAACCTGCCGTCCGGTGACAGGGCGGCCAGTTCATTGCGGAAGGCTGCCTCGAATTCCTGTGTCTTGTCACCCAGCGCCTGTGGCGAGGTGACGGACATGGAGAAGGCACGGCCGATGATGTCTTCCGCCCCGATCACCCTTTCGTTGACGATGCCGATGCGTTCCAGATTGTGGAAGGGGGAGCGCAGGAGGATTGTCTCATGCGGGCCGAATTCCGGCGCGCGACGCAATTTGCGTTCGGCGCTTTTTTCCGGCGAATAGGTCTCCGAGAGCTGATGCAGCACGTCGCGCCAATCCGGTGTCGCGGCGATATGCTTGTCGGAGAAGAGAACGACGGCGCCGCCCGGAATGATGAGCTTGTCGAGTGCTGCAAGAGTTGCCGGCCGGTCCATCCAATGGAAGGAACGGCCCATGATGGCAAGTTTCAGCGGCGCCAGATCCGGGCCGAGATCGTAAGACGAGCCCTGGATGAACCGCACGTCGACACCGGTTTCCGCGGCATTTTCGCGTGCGACCTCCAGCATTTCCGGCTCGGGATCGAGCCCGGTCACATCGCCGCCGGCGAGGCGCGCGAAGGCGACGCCGAGCGGTCCCGGCCCGCAGCCAAGATCGAGTATATGCTCGCCGGGCTTCAGGCCGGTTCTTTCGGTAACACGTTCAATCAGCCTGTCAGGATAGGGAACGCGGAAACGGCTGTAATAGACAGCGGTGCTGCGAAAGCGGTGAGCGTCGAAAGGAACGATGGTCATGCGGACGGTCCTCTGTTTACCGCAAACCGCTAAGACCTAAGTGTGACCGGCTCGTGATGGTCTCTTGCTGCGGGCACGCGCAGCCTCGAAAGAGGCGACGTTTTCGGCGGCCCTGCGCCACATCGGCATGATCTGCTTCCATAGGTCGCGCCCGAGCGGGGTGAGCTCATATTCCGTGGCGGCCGATTTCGATGAAGAGGCGACAAAGAGGTCGCTTGCCTGGAAGTCCTGACTTCAGGAAGTGTAAAGAGCCTCCCCCCGCCAATGCCGAGGGAGGTCGCAATCCGGCGGCTTATTTGAAGCCGGCGACATTGTGCGGAATGTAGGGTGTTTCGAGTGCCGCAATATCCTCGGCGCCAAGCTTTACCGACAGCGCGCCGACGGCGTCGATCAGGTGCTGTGGCTTGGAGGCGCCGATGATCGGAGCGGTGACGGCGCTTTTCTGGAGGATCCAGGCGGTGGCGACCTGCGCGCGGGAAACGCCATGGGCCTTGGCGATTTCGGCGACCTTCTCGACGATCTTCCGGTCGGCATCCTCGGCCTGCTTGTAGAGCGTCTTGCCGAATTCATCAGTCTCGCTGCGGTTGGTCTTTTCGTCCCAATCTCGGGTCAGGCGGCCACGGGCGAGCGGGCTCCAGGGAATGACTGCGATCTTCTGATCCTCACAGAAAGGCAGCATTTCCCGTTCTTCTTCGCGGTAGAGCAGGTTCACGTGATCCTGCATGCTGACGAATTCCGTCCAGCCGTTGAGGCGGGAGGTGTAGAGCGCCTTGGCAAATTGCCAGGAATACATGGAGGAAGCGCCGATATAACGCGCCTTGCCGGCTTTGACGACATCATGGAGAGCTTCCAGCGTTTCCTCGATCGGCGTCGTATAGTCCCAGCGATGGATCTGGTAGAGATCGACATAGTCGGTGCCAAGGCGGCGCAGGCTGTTGTCGATCTCGTCGAAAATCGCCTTGCGCGACAGGCCGGCGCCATTCGGGCCGGGGCGCATGCGGTTGAACACCTTGGTGGCAAGCACGATATCCTCGCGCTTGGCGAAATCCTTGATGGCGCGGCCGACAATCTCTTCGGAGGAGCCATTGGAATAGGTGTTGGCCGTGTCGAGGAAATTGATGCCGAGATCGATCGCCTGCTTGAGCAATTTTCGGCTTTCCTCTTCCGACAGGCTCCAGGCGTGGTTTCCGCGGTCCGGGTCGCCATAGGTCATGCAGCCAAGGCAGATCTTCGAGACTTCGAGACCGGTTTTCCCGAGTTTTACATATTCCATGAAAGTGCTCCGTGATGAATTTCAGCGACTCCCGAGGCGCATGCGCATGATGTAGCGCAGAAATCGTCACAGTCTCAGCGAGCTAGCGGAGAATGTGTTCTGCCGTTAGCGCAATAATACATGATGAGCATGCGGAACGTCGTCTCGTCCTTGCGGATTACATCGCTTGCACATCCGCACGGTGAGGTGTTAGCTGGTGCAGCATTTTACGAGATCATGCTTATGAAACTGCCGCCCGGCGATCGATACGACACGCTCTACCGCGATTTCTCCTGGCAGATATCAGAGGATTTTAATATCGGTCGCGTCGTCAGCGACGACTGGGCCGCGCGTGATCCCGACCGCGTCTGCCTCGAACATTTCAGCCCCGACGGCCATCACCTGTCGCTGACCTACGGCGAACTTGCCGCTCGTTCCTCGTCCCTCGCCAACGCGCTTGCGGCACTTGGCATCGGGAGGGGAGACCGTGTGGCGCTGCTTCTGCCGCAATCCTTCGAGACAGTCATTTCGCATGTGGCGATCTACAAGATGGGCGCGATCGCCCTGCCGCTTGCGCTGCTTTTCGGTGTCGAGGCGCTGGAGTACCGGCTGAAGGCTGCGGGTGCGACAGCTATCGTCACCAATGGTTTCGGGCTTGCGCGCGTCAACCAGATCCGCGAACGGCTGCCTGACGTCAAACATATCATCAGCGTAGAGGGAGCCTCCGCAAGCACGCTCGGCTTTGCCGATCTGGTCTCTGCCTATTCCTCCACTTTCGAAATTGCGCGATCGGGACCGGATGAGCCGGCGCTGATGATCTTTACGTCCGGCACGACGGGGCCGCCGAAGGGCGCGCTGCATGGTCATCGAGTTTTGGCTGGCCATATTCCCGGCATGCAGTTTGCCCACGAGGGCTTTCCGCAGTCCGGAGACAAGGTCTGGACTCCGTCCGACTGGGCCTGGGCTGGCGGGTTGCTCAATGCGTTGTTGCCAAGCCTGCTGCTCGGCGCGCCTGTCGTCTCCTCGCCGGCACAGAAATTCGATGCCGACATGGCCTATCGCATCATGGCCGAGATGAAGGTGCGCAACGCCTTCATTCCACCGACGGCGCTGCGGCTCCTGAAATCCGTCGAGGATCCACGCTCGAAATATGATCTCGTGCTGCGCACCATTGGCTCGGCAGGTGAATCCCTGGGGCGCGAGACCTACGAATGGGTGCGCCGCACGCTCGGCGTCACCGTCAATGAATTCTACGGGCAGACCGAATGCAATTTCGTGCTGGCCTCGAGTGCAGCCTTCGGCGTATCGAAGGCCGGCGCGATCGGGCGTGCCTCGCCGGGCCATAGGGTGGCTATCGTCAGCGATGAAGGCGACGAACTGCCGGTCGGCGAGCAGGGGCAGATCGGCATTGCCAGCCCGGATCCGGTGATGTTTCTCGGATACTGGAACGATCCTGGCGCGACCGAGAGGAAGTATGCCAAGGACTGGCTGCTGACCGGCGATATCGGCCGGCAGGATGCGGAGGGCTACATCACTTTTGCCGGCCGTGACGACGATGTCATCACGTCGTCGGGATACCGCATCGGCCCGGCGGAGATCGAGGACTGTCTCATCGGCCATCCGGCCGTGCAGCTTGCGGCGGCCGTCGGCAAGCCCGATCCGCTGCGTACGGAGATCGTCAAGGCTTATATCGTGCTTTCGCCGGGTTACAGCCCGAGTGCGGAACTGGCAGCGGAAATCCGGGACTGGGTGAAGACGCGACTTTCGATGCACGAATATCCGCGCGAGGTTGAATTCATCGATGCCCTGCCGCTGACGACCACTGGCAAGGTCATCCGCCGGCTGTTGCGGGAAAAGGCTGCAAAGGAAGCTGCAACCTAGCCGCGGCCGGCAAGCGACATGATCTTCTCGCGCAGCATCTTCGCCATGTTGCGGGTGCTGCGGTACATGTGAAGCTGGGCGGCAACCTGGCGCATGTCGCGGTCGCCGTTCTGGGTGAGGCCGATCACCAGCGTGCCCATCTCCTCGCGTTCCCGCCAGAAGCGGCTCATGATCGGATGGTCGGAGACGGCGCATGAATCCGAGCGCACGACATTGGCGTCGTCGAGATGCCATTCGGTCAGTTCGCTCATCAACAGCTTGCCCGGCGAATAGCGGGAATAGCTTTCGTCATAGGCGGTCTTCCAGGTGTAGGCCTCGCCGCCCATCATCAGCACGACCACGGAGGCAATCGCCTTGCCTTTGAGGTCGATCGTGTGGATGCGCACGGCATCGATCTCCGCCAGGTTGGAGACGGCCTCGCGGGCGAAGGCGGTATGATAACGGTCGGTCACCAGCGCGCTGCGGCGCTTGCCCTTCCAGCCGCCGGCCTCCAGCGCCAGGAATTCCTCGAAGCGCATGTGAATCTCGCGCGGCTGGCGGGCAACCGTGTGGACGACCGTCCCGAGCTCTTCGAGCAGCCGCCACTGGCGGCGCATCTCGCGCAGGTGGGAAGAGGATACGGTGCGGCCGAGATAGACAATGGCGTCGTCATCGCTCTGCAACATCGGCCGCTCATAGGGATTGGCGATGGTCAGCGGCAGGTTGCGGCTCAGCGCAACGGCCTTTGCCATGCGCACGAAGATGCCGTTCAGCCGCACATCAGGCAGTACCAGCGTGCCCGGCAGGCCGAGATCCGGGGTGATCAGGCCCTCGAAGAGATTGTCCAGCGTCTCGGCCGCGTCCTCGGCATCGACCAAGGGCGTGCCGAGCGGGCCGAAGCTGTTTGCCCAGCCGCGGATGATCGATGGGCCAACGGCGAAACCGGGCTTGTCGACGGAAAAGGGCATGAGCAGGCGCATACGGCTGCGCTTCTCGTTCAGGTCTCTGATAATGGCGAAATTGACCTGCCGATCCTCCAGCCGCGGCATGGCCGGGGCCAGGAAACGGCCGCTGAAGAAGACGTTCGGCTCCATCGCGCGGTTGGAGAGGAAGTCCAGTTCCTCCTGCAGATCGTAACCGAGCTTGCCGGGGTAAAGGCAGAGTTCACGGCCCGGCCGGCCGATTTCGATGCGCCCTTCGGCCTGCGGTGCTTCGAACTTGAGCGCGGCAAGATCGTGAACCATGCGGTTCGCGTTGCTGTCGGTACTCTCGGTGATGGGTGGTACGCGTACCATCTATCGGGCTCTCATTTCTGGCGTTGCGGCGGAAGGGGTGGCGAAGGCGAAAAGCGTGAAGCCGAGCGCGCGGCGTACGAAGACATGCAGCAGGATTGCTTCCACGGCCATGGCGGAGGCCGTGGCGATCGCGGTGCCGACGATGCCGTAATGCGGGATCAGCAGGATGTTGAGGCCGACATTGGCGGTGAGTGCTCCGGCATAAAGTGCGACGCAGAGGTTTTGCTTGCCCGCCATCATCAGAAGCGTTTCGGCAGGACCGACGAGTGCCTTGGCGAGGATGCCGGCGAGCAGGATCGCCATCAGCATATAACCGGCCGTGAATGCACCGCCGAAAAGCGACAGCAGCAGATGCCCGGCCGCCAGGACCGCGAGACCGACGCCGAGGGCAGGCCAGAAGGTCCAGCGGGCGGCATCGATGGCCGCAGCCGCGAGATCGGCCCGGTTGCCTTCGGCGATGATGGCGGAGAAGCGCGGGCCGGAGGCGGCCTTCACCGAGAAATTAATGAAATGCACCAGCGCCATGGTCTTGGCCGCTGCGAAATAGATCGCGACGTCATGCGGCTCCAGGAAGATGCCGACGACGACGACGTCGGAATTGGTGAGCAGGAAGCTCACACCTTCGATCAGGAAGATCGGGAAGGCGACACCCAGCCATTCCACGAAATCCACCTTGCGGGGGCCGGCATCGTAATGCTTGCGCATCCGATAGAGCGTAGCGGCATATTGGCCGAGCGCGGTGACGAAGGTTGCCGCAAGTGCTGCCTGCATGGCGGTAACCGCCGTGTGCGGTGCGCCGGAGAAGATCGCAGCCAGCATGAAGAGGATGATGAGGATCGGCCTGACAATATAGACCGGGCTGAGCGCCATGACGGGCCAATGATTGGCCCGTGACGTGCCCTCGAGGATGTCGCCGAGCGCGATCATCGGCATGGCCATGAGGCCGAGGAAGATCGGCACCAGGTAATAGCTTTCGATCCTGTCGCCGAAGAAATGCAGGCCGAGCATGCCGGCGATGAGAACGGTCGTACCTGAGAGCAGCGCGAAAACGCGCGCGATGCCGGTCAGGCCGCGGATCTCGGCAAAGGCGCCGGCAGCGCGATATTGCGGCAGGAAGCGGACGATCGCGGTGTGGAAGCCGAGGCATGAAAGATCGCCGCAGAGGACGACCAGCACCCAGACGAAAACGAAGATGCCGTATTCATATTCACCCATCAGCCTGGCGAGCACGATCTGCGACAGGAAGGCGAGTGCGGCGCTCAGAATGCGGATCGAAAAGGCGATCAGCGCCATGCGTTGCGCGGCTGCCTTGTCGCCCCGATCGGTCAGCACGGTGGCGAGCATGCGCAGCACGGGGCCGGCCATCGGCCGCAGCCCCGCCGGCAGCATTTTTTCCGCTGTTTCTATGACCGCCATTTTAACACGCAAAACTCTAAGGGCAGGGCATTCGCACCGGCAAGTCTTGCCAGACCAGGGTTAAGAAACGGTATTGCCGCGGTTGCCGAAGTACCTGCGGCTCATGACCAAAAATGGGAGGAAGGCAAAAGAAAATGGCGCCCGGAGGCGCCATTCTCAGACCTGTTCGAAAGCACCGTGGCAGTGCTTGTATTTCTTGCCCGAGCCACAGGGGCAGGCCTCGTTACGGCCGACCTTGCCCCAGGTTGCGGGATCGTCGGGGTTGCGGTTTTCCGGCGGGACGGTGATCTCAAGCGCCTGATAGGTCGTGTTCGTAAATTCATCCTCGCCGGTCGTAGGATCGAGGTGATGCGCCTGCATGATCGGCGGTTCCGGCTGCGGCGGAGCCTGCTGCACCAGCTCGACACGCATCAGCTGTGCGGTGACGGCCTGGCGCAGATTGTTGAGCAGCGCCTGGAAGAGTTCGAAGGCTTCCGACTTGTATTCCTGCAGCGGATCGCGCTGGGCATAGCCGCGGAAACCGATGACGGAGCGCAGGTGGTCGAGGTTGACGATGTGCTCACGCCACAGATGGTCGAGCGTCTGCATGACGATCTGGCGCTCGACATAGTGCATGATATCAGGGCCGAAACGCTCCACCTTGTCATTGAAGGCGGCGTTGGTGGCTTCCATCAGGCGCTCGCGGATATCGTCCTCGCCAATGCCTTCTTCCTTCACCCAGTCCTCGATCGGCAGATCGAGGTTGAGGATGTTGGCGACCTGTGTCTTCAGGCCGGCGGCATCCCACTGTTCGGCATAGGCCCGTTCGGGAATATGGGTCGTAACGAGATCGTCGACGGCTTCGCGACGCATGTCCGATACGGTCTCGGAAATGTTCGGCGCTTCCATCATCTCGACGCGCTGCTCGAAGATGACCTTGCGCTGGTCGTTCAGAACGTCGTCGTACTTCAGAAGGTTCTTGCGGATGTCGAAGTTGCGGGCTTCAACCTTCTTCTGCGCGCGCTCCAAGGCCTTGTTGATCCAGGGATGGACGATTGCCTCGCCATCCTTGAGGCCCAGCTTCTGCAACATGCTGTCCATGCGGTCGGAGCCGAAGATGCGCATCAGGTCGTCCTGAAGCGACAGGTAGAACTTGGAACGGCCGGGGTCGCCCTGACGGCCGGAACGGCCGCGCAGCTGGTTATCGATGCGGCGGCTTTCATGGCGCTCGGTGGCGATGACGTAAAGTCCGCCGGCGGCAAGCGCCTGTTCCTTGAGGGTTTTGATTTCTTCGCGAATTGCCGCGACTTTCGCGTCATACTCTGGACCCGGCTCGATTTCGGCAAGCTCATGCTCGATGCGCATGTCGAGGTTGCCGCCGAGCTGGATGTCGGTACCGCGACCGGCCATGTTGGTAGCGATCGTCACTGCACCCGGAACACCGGCTTGAGAGACGATATAGGCTTCCTGCTCGTGGTAACGGGCATTGAGAACCTGGAATTTCGAGAAGCCCTGCTTGCGCATAAGCTCGGCCAGAGATTCCGACTTCTCGATCGAGGTGGTGCCGACGAGTACCGGCTGGCCGCGCTTGTGAGCGTCAAGGATCTCGGTGATGATCGCCTTGTACTTCTCCTCGACGGTCCGGTAGACCTCGTCGTCTTCATCGATACGCATGATCGGCAGGTTAGTCGGCACCTCGAGAACGTCGAGATTGTAGATGTTGCCGAATTCTTCCGCTTCCGTCTGAGCTGTACCGGTCATGCCTGCAAGCTTGTTGTACATGCGGAAGTAGTTCTGGAACGTGATCGAGGCCAGAGTCTGGTTTTCCGGCTGGATCTGTACCTTTTCCTTGGCTTCCAGCGCCTGATGCTGGCCTTCCGAGTAACGGCGGCCCGGCATCATGCGGCCGGTGAATTCATCGATGATGACGATCTCGTCGTTGCGGACGATATAGTCCTTGTCGCGCTGGAAAAGCTTGTGGGCCTTCAGCGCATTGTTGATGTGGTGGACGATCGCAACGTTTTCGATGTCGTAGAGCGAGGCGCCCTTCAGGAGGCCAGCCTGCTTCAGCAGGTTTTCCAGCTTCTCAGTGCCGACTTCGGAGAAATTTGCCGAACGCTGCTTTTCGTCGATCTCGTAATCATCAGGCGTCAGCAGCGGAATGTAGGTATCGATGGTGTTGTAAAGGTCGGAGCGGTCGTCGAGCGGGCCGGAGATGATGAGTGGCGTGCGGGCTTCGTCGACGAGGATCGAGTCCACTTCGTCGACGATCGCAAAGTTGTGGCCGCGCTGGACCATCTGGTTCGTCTCGTACTTCATGTTATCGCGCAGATAATCGAAGCCGAGTTCGTTGTTGGTCGCGTAAGTGATGTCACACGCATAGGCGTCGCGGCGTTCGTCGTCGGAAAGGCCGTGGACGATGACGCCGGTGGTCAGGCCGAGGAAGCTGTAGAGGCGGCCCATGGTCGCCGCGTCACGCTGTGCAAGGTAGTCGTTGACGGTGACGACATGAACGCCCTTGCCAGCAAGCGCGTTCAGATAGACCGGCAGGGTGGCGACCAGCGTCTTGCCTTCACCGGTTTTCATTTCGGCGATGGCGTTGGAATGCAGAATCATGCCGCCAACAAGCTGTACGTCAAAAGGTCGCATGCCGAGGACGCGGCGAGAGGCCTCCCGAACGACCGCGAAGGCCGGGATGAGGATATCGTCCAGCGTTTTGCCTTCCGCCAGAAGAGCACGGAACTCCACCGTCTTTGCGGTAAGCTGCTCGTCCGTCAGCGCCTTGGTCTTCTCTTCGATAGAGTTGATTGCGGCGACGTTCGGCTGGAATGACCGCACGCGGCGGTCGTTGGCTGAGCCAAATAACTTGCGGGCAATACCGCCAAAGCTGACCATATGACTGGCCCTTTCTGAATATTCTTCCCCGACGTTTCTTATTCGCGGCCCAGCCGAAAAACAGGCGCGCGCTTGAAAACGCCCGGAAACTGTTCTGGACGCGAGGTTGCGTGACAGATAAGAGGGGGGGCAAATGATGTCAACGGATTTGGCTGATATAGAAAGGCCACATTCCGGTGTTGAAGGCTGTTTTCGGGCTGGATTCACACAAGCTGAAGCCGGCGGGTATAATTGTGAAGGGTTATTTGATGTTGAGCACCAACAAACTTGCTGCGCTGGCGTTTACGGCCTTCGTCGCCTTCCAGGCTCCGGCCTATGCCGATGACGCCGTCGTCGCCAAGGTCGGCAATCTTGAGATCCACCAGTCGGAACTCGATCTGGCAGTAGCCAATCTCGACCCGCAGCTCGCGCAGCTTCCTGACGACCAGAAGAAGGTCGCAGCGCTCTCCGCCGCGATCGACGTAAAGCTGCTCGCTGCCGATGCCACCGCCGAGAAGCTCGACCAGACGGATGACTTCAAGAAGCGCATGCAGTACCTGACGGACCGCGAACTTCACAATGCCTACTTCAAGAAGCATGTCGTCGACACCGTGACTGATGCCGACGTGAAGGCACGCTATGACAAGGAAGTTGCCGGCCTGCCGAAGCAGGAAGAGGTTCATGCCCGCCACATCCTCGTCAAGACCGAGGACGAGGCCAAGGACGTGATCAAGCAGCTCGACGCGGGCAAGGATTTTGCCGAGCTCGCCAAGGAAAAGTCCACCGATCCGAACAAGGATGATGGCGGCGACCTCGGCTATTTCAGCCGCGGCCGCATGGTCAAGGAATTCGAGGATGCAGCCTTCGCACTCGACAAGGGCACCTATTCCAAGACCCCTGTGAAGACCGACTTCGGCTATCACGTCATCAAGGTCGAGGATAAGCGCGACGCTCCGCCGCCGGCATTCGAACAGGTACAGGACCAGGTTCGTCAGCTCGTCATGCGCGACAAGTATCTTGCTCTCCTGAACCAGGCGAAGGCTTCGGCGAAGGTCGAAATCACGGACGAAGCGCTCCGCAAGGGTTACGAAGACGCGAACAAGCAGCCTGAGCCGGGTGCCGCGCCGGCACCGGCGCCGCAGCAGTAATCAGCATTTGGGCCCGGTTCTTCCGGGCCCTTCACTATCATTGATTGTTGTCGCATTTCCGGACGGTGAACCGGCTTCCACTTCGCCTGGAAATGCTCATTGGCAGGTCGCATCCCATGTCCGCTACCGTTTCTCCGCTTGCCCCGAAATCCTTCGCTTCGCTGCCCCCGCTACGCGGCGTACGCATGGCAACAGCTTCCGCAGGCATCAAGTACAAGAACCGGACGGACGTGCTGATGATGGTGTTCGACGCTCCGGCTGCCGTTGCCGGCGTCTTCACCAAGTCGAAATGCCCCTCCGCTCCGGTCGATTTCTGCCGGACCAACCTGCCGCATGGCATGGCACGCGCCGTCGTCGTCAATTCCGGCAATGCCAATGCCTTCACCGGCTTGAAGGGCCGCGCTGCGACTGAACTCACTGCAAAGTCTGCCGCTGCTGCCGTCGGCTGCGGTGAAAATGAAATCTTCCTCGCGTCGACCGGCGTTATCGGCGAACCGCTAGACGCCACCAAATTCTCCGGTGTACTCGACAAGATGCATGCCGATGCCACAGGCGATTTCTGGTTCGAGGCGGCCAAGGCCATCATGACCACCGACACCTATCCGAAGGTTGCGACCCGCACTGCCGAGATCGGCGGAGTCAAGGTGACGATCAACGGCATCGCCAAGGGCGCCGGCATGATCGCGCCCGACATGGCAACCATGCTTTCCTTCGTCGTCACGGATGCCAATATTGCTTCCTCCGCCTTGCAGTCGCTGCTGTCTGCCGGCGTCGAGCCGAGCTTCAACTCCATGACCGTCGACAGCGATACCTCGACATCGGATACGCTGATGCTCTTTGCGACGGGTGCAGCTGCAGCCGACGGACAGGCGAGCATCACGAGCGCGGACGATCCGCAGCTCGGCGCGTTCCGCGCAGCCCTCAACGACCTCCTCAAGGATCTGGCGATTCAGGTCGCCCGCGACGGTGAGGGCGCGACCAAGATGCTCGAAATCACCGTGACCGGTGCGGAGAGCGATGCCGCTGCCAAGACGATCGCCC
Source organism: Rhizobium sp. 01L419 (assembly GCF_056400025.1). Lineage (NCBI taxonomy): Bacteria > Pseudomonadati > Pseudomonadota > Alphaproteobacteria > Hyphomicrobiales > Rhizobiaceae > Rhizobium > Rhizobium sp. 01L419. The sequence goes on along the minus strand of NZ_JBFTSM010000009.1, from coordinate 19,676 downwards.
TTTCCATTGCCAATTCGCCGCTGGTCAAGACTGCGGCTGCCGGTGAGGATGCCAATTGGGGCCGTATCGTCATGGCCGTCGGCAAGGCCGGTGAAATGGCCGACCGCGACCGGCTCGCCATCTGGTTCGGCGATGTGCGCGTCGCCGTCAACGGCGAGCGCGACCCCAGCTATTCCGAGGATGCGGCCTCTGCCGTGATGAAGAAGCAGGATATTCCTGTCAAAGTCGATATCGGCCTCGGCTCCGGCAAGGCTACGGTCTGGACCTGCGACCTCACCAAGGAATATGTTGCGATCAATGGCGACTACCGGAGCTGATCGTTCGTTGATGCAAGCATCCCTTCCGAAGCAGAACCTGCCGCTGGTCCGGCGGCTGGAAGCCGTGGGTTTTCGCGCCTGGCCGGCCGCTTCCGTGCAATATGACGGAAGCTGGCAGGTCCGCCTGACGGCGGGCCATCCCTCCAACCGCCTGAACTCCATCGTGCCGCTCGATCCTTCCGACCATCGTGATGTCGAGATCCGGCTGGAGAAGGCAAGCCGCAAGTTCGAGGCCTATGGCCGTCCTGCCATCGTGCGCGAGACGCCGCTTGCCTCGCCTGTTCTGATCGACCTGATTAGGGAACAGGGATGGAAGCGTTTCGATGAGACGGCTGTGATGGTCTGCGATCTCTCGCAGGCCGATCTGCCCGATACGCTTGATCATCTTCCGACCCATGACATCGGTCGGTTCGTCGATGCCAATCTCGTCGTCGACCAGGCGCCGCTGTCGCTGAAGCCGTCGCTTGCCGAGATCATTTCTGCGATCAAGCCACCATCGGGCCTTTTCATGATCGAGGATGCCACCCATGGCTCGCTGGCGACTGTCCTCTGCGTACAGGACAACGACCTTGCCGGCATCATGTCGCTTTCGGTTGCCGATGGGCATCGCCGCAAGGGTCTCGGCGTCGAAATCCTGACCTCGGCCTTGCGCTGGGCGCGGATGCGCAGCGCCCGCACCGCCTGGCTGCAGGTGAAGCTTTCCAACGCGCCGGCGATTGCGCTTTATGAGCGTCTCGGTTTTCGCGATGCCTATCACTACTGCTACTGGCAGGAGAGATGCGAATGAGCGACGCCGGAAGGAAACTGCTGCTCGTCGCTGCTTGCGCGCTGATCGATACCGATGGGCGTATTCTTCTGGCACAGCGGCCGGAAGGCAAGTCGCTTGCCGGCCTATGGGAATTCCCCGGCGGTAAGGTCGAGCCTGGTGAGACACCGGAGGAGACGCTGGTACGCGAGTTGAACGAAGAACTCGGCATTACGACCAAGGTGCCGTGCCTTGCGCCGCTGACCTTTGCCAGCCACACCTATGAGACATTCCATCTGCTGATGCCGCTTTACGTCTGCCGCCGTTATGAAGGCATTCCACACGGTCGTGAGGGACAGGCGATCAAATGGGTGCGCCCGCAGGCGCTGCGCGATTACCCGATGCCACCGGCCGATGAGCCGCTCATCCCGGTGCTGCAGGATTTACTTTAGCCTTTAATGATTATTGGTGTGAAACGTCGATTTCACCTGTGGATATTAATCGATCATTTAGCACCTTCTGGCAATGATCGGCCTCACTCAAGCAACTGGCGTGCGTGTATTTAAGGGCTTGACGTCATGGACGACGATTTCTGGAAAGCTGTTCGCGAGAAGGAACGGGCTTCTTCGTCTGCTTCGCGCAGGACGGGGGCGCTCAATATCGCCCTTCTGTTCGGCACGGCCGTAGTGGCGCTGACCCTCATCCTGACACCAATGCTGGCGGATTCCTCCAAGAAGAGCGTGCTCGCCAGCGCACCGGCGGATTTCGACACGATCACCACCGGCTCCATCCCGAAGACCGAGAATGGCCCGAAGACCGAAAACGGCAAGCGTTATACGATCCGTCGCAGCGTGCTCCAGGATACGCCTGGCTCTGTCTGTGTCGTCCAGGGCTACGGCGTCGGCGCCGGCTGCTGAGGAAATGAAGCTTCCGTCGCCGGAGGCCGTGAATTTCATTGCTGTCTTGCGCTCAAAAGGGTTGGGTTGATGAATTTACTGAAGAAATTTCTGGCGGACAGAAGCGGTGCGACCGCGATCGAATATGGACTGATCGCAGCGCTGATGGCGGCTGCCCTCATTGGAGGCCTGGGCGTGTTCACCAATGGCCTGCGTGGCGTGTTCAACACCGTCGAGAATAACCTGACGATCAACTGAACTATCCGTTAGCTCACTGTCTGAGCTTCTGCTCTTCCACCTTCAGGGCGTCAGCAAGCCGCGCCTTGGCCGTTCCTGGCTTCAGCGGCTGCTGCTGGCTTTCATGCGGTGCCCATCCCGACACGTAGATTATCGAAAATGTTGCGCGGATACGGCCGTCGGGGTCCGAATAGCGCTCGGCATAGATTTCTGCGGCGCGGAGGAAGAAGGCGCGCGTCAGCGGCTTGCGGCTGCGGGCTGCCAGCGGATTGGCCATGCCCATCGCTCTCAGGTCGCGCATCAGCGGAAAAATTGAATCATAGCGTACCGTATAATTCTCCGCGTCGATGACGGGCAGGGCAAAGCCTCCGCGCTGCAGCAGGCCACCGACATCGCGTACATCGGCGAAGGGGATGACGCGCGGGCTTGCGCCGCCGGTCATTTCAATTTCGGTCGCAAGCAACACTTCGCGCAGTTCCTGCAGCGTACCGGCGCCCGGAATGGCGGCCAGGAAAAGCCCGTCTGGCTTCAACGCGCGGCGGATCTGGATGAAGACGCCGGGTGTGTCGTTGGTCAGGTGCAGGTTGAGCGGCGCGATCACCAGATTGGCCGATTGGGGCGCCAGTGGCACGTCTTCGAGCGGTGCTTCGAGAAATGATTCCCCCGGCGCGACGTAGTCGATGTCGCTTTCCACGCGGGTGAGGCTGTCGACCTTGCCGGTGGCCATCGCCGCGCGGGCGGCTGCGCCCGTGGTGCCATGCAGTTCCACGGCGTGTTCGAAGGTGCGCTCCACGACGGCCAGGCGTTCTGCCAGTTCCTCGGCGGCGATATCGAGCAGGAAGCCTGCCTTCGGATCACGGTTTGCGAGCGCGCGGCGGCGGTTTGCGGCGATCTGTGCCTTGTCGAAGATGATATCCATGGGCGATGTCCATATTCCCCTGTCCGGCGGGCGGCAAGGCGATTTTCCTTTGGCTCGCGACACGCTAGTCTGCCTCATATGGGGATGATCGAGACGAAAAGAGAGAAGGGACGCGTGTGGGCGCAGCTGCTGCGGCCGCTGTCGCTGATTGCCGATCTTGTCTATCCGCCGGCTTGTGCTGCCTGTGGCGTTTCGACGGGTGGCCATCGTGGGCTCTGTCCGAAATGCTGGGCCGCCGTCCGGTTCATCGAGCGGCCTTATTGCGAGGTGCTCGGCATTCCCTTTTCCCATGATCTCGGCACCGGCATCCTGAGCGCCGAGGCGATCGCCAATCCGCCGCCCTTCGACCGGGTGCGTTCGGCAGCCGCGCATGACAATGCCATTCGCGCCCTCGTGCATGGTCTCAAATATCGGGATCGCACCGATCTTGCGCCGATGATGGCCGGCTGGATGCTGCGTGCCTCGGACGGCACGGTCGAGCGCTGCGACGCCATCATTCCAGTACCGCTTCATCGCGCCCGCATGGTTTCACGCAAGTTCAACCAGGCAGCGGAACTTGCCCGGCATCTGGCGCGACTTGCCGAAAAGCCCCTTCTGCCCGCAACCCTTCTGCGCGTGAAGCGCACCAGCCAGCAGGTCGGCCTCGGCGTTCGGGCGCGAGAGGAAAATGTCCGTGGCGCTTTTGCCGTCGCCGCCAATAAAGAAGACGATGTCTTCGGCAAGCGCATCGTGCTCGTTGACGATGTCTATACGACGGGTGCGACGGTCGCTGCGGCAACGCGCGCGCTGCGCAAGGCAGGTGCTGCCGATATAACGGTTTTGACCTTTGCAAGGGCCTTTGCGGAAACTATATGACGTTAAGAAAACAGCACCGTCTGGAGATCATTCATGGTACCCGTTACCATCTATACACGGCAGTTCTGCGGCTTTTGTACACGCGCCAAATCTCTGCTTGAAGAGAAGGGCGTGGACTATGTCGAGCATGACGCGACCTTCTCGCCTGAACTTCGCCAGGAAATGCTCGGCAAGTCGAACGGCCGCAGCACCTTTCCGCAGATTTTCGTCGGCAGCACGCATGTCGGCGGTTGCGATGATCTTTACGCGCTCGATCGGGCAGGCAAGCTCGATCCACTGCTGGCAGCCTGAGGAAGAGCGATGAGTTTCACGGCCGCTGCCATCCAGATGTGCTCCGGTGTCGATCCGGAGCGGAATGCCGCTTCGATGGAGCGCCTTGTCCGGGAAGCCTCAGCAAAGGGCGCGACTTACGTGCAGACGCCCGAAATGACCGGCATGCTGCAGCGTAACCGCGCGGCGGCAAAGGAAGTGCTGCGCGACGAGAGCAATGACATCATCGTCAAGACCGGTTCGACGCTTGCCGCCGAGCTCGGCCTTTACATGCATGTCGGCTCGACGGCTATTGCGCTCGATGACGGCAAGATGGCCAATCGCGGGTTTCTCTTCGGACCTGACGGCAATATCCTGAACCGCTACGACAAGATCCACATGTTCGACGTCGATCTCGATAATGGCGAGAGCTGGCGCGAAAGCGCAGCCTATCGACCGGGATCGGAGGTGCGTGTGCTGTCGCTGCCTTTCGCGGAGATGGGTTTCACCATTTGCTACGACGTGCGTTTCCCGCAGCTTTTCCGTGCGCAGGCGGTTGCCGGCGCCGAAGTGATGACTGTTCCGGCCGCTTTCACGAAGCAAACCGGCGACGCGCATTGGGAAATCCTGCTGCGAGCCCGCGCCATCGAGAATGGCGTCTTCGTCATCGCCGCCGCGCAAGCCGGCCTGCATGAGGATGGGCGCGAGACATTCGGCCATTCGATGATCATCGATCCTTGGGGCAAGGTGCTGGCTTCGGCCGGCCCGTCTGGCGAGGCGGTCATTCTCGCGGAGATCGACCCGGCGGCCGTAAAGGTGGCGCATGACAAGATTCCGAACCTTAAGAACGGCCGGGAATTTTCCATCGAGAGAATTGCGGGGGGAATTTCAGGAGGCACAGCAGCTTGATCCGCTATTCCCTTATTTGTGAAAATGCCCACGAGTTCGAAGGCTGGTTTTCCGAAAGCGCCGATTTCGATCGGCAGGTTGCAAATGGCCTTCTGACTTGCCCTGTGTGCAATTCCGCTTCCATCTCCAAATCGCTGATGGCGCCATCCGTTTCGACCGCACGCAAGAAGGAAGAGATGCAGACGGTTGCCATGGATGCAGCTCGTCGCGAAGCCTTCCTGAAGCTCAAGGAAGCCGTAGCAGAGATCAAGGCGAAATCCGAGGATGTCGGAACCCGCTTTCCGGAGGAAGCTCGCAAGATCCATTACGGTGAGGCGGATGCCCGCGGCATCATCGGCCAGGCGACGCCCGACGAAGCCCAGGCGCTGGTGGAAGAGGGCATAGAAATCGCCGCTCTGCCGGTCCTCCCCGAAGACGTGAACTGATATGGAGCCTGCGGCCGGTCTTGAAACTGTAGACCGGCAGGATCAGACCGGCCGTTTTGCCAGCAGCATGTAGTTCACATCCATGTCCTTCGACAGGTTCCACTGGTTTGCCAGCGGATTGAAGAAGACGCCTGTACGGTCGATGATGTCGAGGCCATTCGCCGCAAGCGGCTTTTCCAGCTCTTCAGGACGAACCAGCTTTTCATATTGATGCGTGCCGCGCGGCAGCCAGCGCAGGACGTTTTCTGCGGCGAAGATCGCAAGTGCAGCCGCCTTCATCGTGCGGTTGATGGTGGCAACGAACATCAGCCCGCCCGGCCGAACCATGCTGGCGCAGGTATTCATGAAAAGTTCGACATCGGCCACATGCTCCACCACTTCCATGTTGAGCACGATATCGAAGGTTTCGCCGGCTTCGGCGAGCTGCTCTGCGGTGACGGCGCGATAGTCGACCACAACACCCGATGCCTTGGCGTGGGTAGAGGCGATGCCGATGTTCTTCTCCGAAGGGTCTGCACCGACGACCTCGGCGCCCATGCGGGCAACCGGCTCCGATAGCAGACCGCCGCCACAACCGATATCGAGCACACGCAGGCCTTCAAGCGGCCTGGCACTCCTCGGATTGCGCGAAAAATTCTCTGCCGCCTTATCGCGGATATAAGCAAGGCGAACGGGATTGAACTTGTGCAGCGGCTTGAACTTGCCGGTTGGGCTCCACCATTCGGCCGCCATGGCGGAAAAGCGATCGACTTCGCTCTGGTCAACGGTGGTCTTCGCCGCTTCGGTCATCTTGCCCGCTCCTTTGTCCTGCCAGTGAAGTCGGACGATCGGAGCAATAAGTCAAGGGCTGGCGGCTGCCGCATCGCTTATCGGGAGTCGCCAGGAGACTGCAAAAATTGCGGCCGCTTTCAGCCAATAAAAAACCCCGCATTGTTGCGGGGTTCTTGCGCTTGTTCGGATATTGCCTAGCGGCACTGACGGCGCGGACCATACGTGGGCTGGTACGTATTGTCGGATGCACGGTAGGAGCGATAACGGCTATAGCAATAATCGGCATGCGAACTACCGGCGCTCACGCGTGGCTGCGAAGCAATGATACCGCCGATAATCGCGCCAGCTGCGAGTCCGCCGATGATGGCGCCCGTGTTATCGCGGCGGTAATAGCGGTCGCGGTAGTAGCGGTTACCGTCATAGCGGTTGCCGTAGTAGCGGCGGTCCCCGTTCCATCGACGATCATCACGATAACGATCACTGTAGCGATAGTCGCGGCCGCCACGCGAGCCGTAGTCGAAGCGCGGGCACTTGGTGAAATTATTGCAGCCTACCTTCAGAAGCTCAGCATCGCCGCCCAGGGATTGCGGTGCGGATTGAACCGGATTTTCCACATAGGCCGGCCCTGCCCAGGCTGGTATTCCGGAGAATGCGGTTGCTATCGACAGGGCAAAAATCGCTAATCTTCTCATTTTCATCACCAGCCTTCTGAGACGTTTATCTGTGATTTAAACGCATTTGGCGCAACTAAGTTTCATGGTGGTTGCGAGGATCCACGTTTCAGATTTTCGCGAGGACTGCTATTGGGCTGAAGCTGCCATCTGATCGTCCTTGCCCTGAGATTCAGAAGGGCGATTATCCACGGCCGCTGGTCAGGATGAAATACCCTTCCACTTCGCTTTCTTCCCGCCCTTGCCACCCCCCATCAAACTCGCTAAGAGACGCGCCAACTTTCGTCCTTGGTTGGCGGGCGTTGGAAGTGTTCCAGAAACCAGTATTTCCGGGCTCTTCGGTCGATCGACAGCCAGAATTTTCTGATGTCTGGGAGGGTTGATATAGACCTCCCGGTGGTTTGTGAATGGCGCGTAGCGTGCCGGGGAAGCAAATCCCGTTTCCGGCAATCGCACGCGGGTCGTGGTAGAGGCTTATGGCGCGCATCGTTATGAAATTCGGCGGGACGTCCGTCGCTGACCTGGACCGTATCAAAAACGTCGCCCGCCACGTGAAACGCGAAGTCGATGCCGGCCATGAGGTGGCGGTCGTCGTTTCCGCCATGTCCGGCAAGACCAACGAGCTGGTCGGATGGGTTCAGAATACGCCGAAGGTGATCGGCGCCAACTCGCCCTTCTACGATGCGCGCGAGTACGACACCATTGTCGCCTCCGGCGAGCAGGTCACGTCAGGCCTTCTGGCAATTGCGCTGCAGAGCATGGGTATCAATGCCCGTTCCTGGCAGGGTTGGCAGATCCCGATCCGCACCGACAATGCGCATGGCGCGGCGCGCATCATGGAAATCGACGGGACCGATATCATCAAGCGCATGGGTGAGGGCCAGGTTGCGGTCGTCGCCGGCTTCCAGGGACTCGGTCCCGATAACCGTATCTCGACACTCGGGCGCGGTGGATCGGACACGTCTGCCGTCGCGATTGCCGCTGCGGTAAAAGCCGATCGCTGCGACATCTATACTGATGTCGACGGCGTCTACACGACCGACCCGCGCATCGAGCCCAAGGCACGCCGCCTGAAGAAGATCGCTTTCGAAGAAATGCTGGAAATGGCGTCGCTCGGCGCCAAGGTTCTTCAGGTGCGCTCGGTCGAGCTTGCCATGGTGCACAAGGTACGCACCTTCGTGCGTTCGTCTTTCGAGGATCCCGATGCTCCGGGCATGGGCGACCTCTTGAACCCGCCCGGAACGCTGATTTGTGACGAGGATGAAATCGTGGAACAGGAAGTAGTCACCGGCATCGCCTATGCCAAGGATGAGGCTCAGATCTCGCTTCGCCGTCTTGCCGATCGACCGGGCGTTTCCGCCGCGATCTTCGGGCCGCTTGCCGAAAGCCACATCAACGTCGACATGATCGTCCAGAACATTTCCGAAGACGGTTCGAAGACGGACATGACCTTCACTGTGCCCTCGGGCGATGTCGAGAAGGCGATCAAGGTTCTTTCCGACAACAAGGACAAGATCGGCTACGACGTCGCACAGAGCGAATCCGGTCTGGTCAAGGTTTCCGTCATCGGCATCGGCATGCGCAGCCATGCCGGTGTTGCGGCGACCGCCTTCCGGGCGCTCGCCGAAAAGGGCATCAACATCAAGGCGATCACGACCTCGGAAATCAAGATTTCGATCCTGATCGATGGTCCCTATGCAGAACTCGCTGTCAGAACTTTGCATTCCTGCTACGGTCTGGATAAGAATTGATTCCCAGCGGGCGGCGTGCCCCTTCAGGTTGAAGATGCGGCCGGTTCTTCTGGCCGCATCAAGCGTTTGTTTCGGGGAGCTTGAGACGCAATGAGAGACCTTTCCGGCGGTCCGCGCGTGCTGCTCAAGCGGCTGCGCGAGTTGATGGCGGAGCCGCTGGAGCCGCAAGAGCGCCTCGATCGGATCGTTCGCCAGATCGCGAGCAACATGGTGGCGGAGGTCTGCTCCGTCTATGTTCTGCGCGCCGACGGCGTTCTTGAGCTCTATGCTACCGAAGGTCTCAATAAGGAAGCCGTCCACCTTTCGCAGCTGAAGATGGGGCAGGGCCTCGTCGGCACGATCGCCGCATCGGCCCAGCCGCTCAATCTGTCCGACGCGCAGTCGCATCCGGCCTTCCGCTACCTGCCGGAAACGGGCGAGGAGATCTACCATTCCTTCCTCGGCGTGCCGATCCTGCGGACGGGACGTTCGCTCGGCGTTCTCGTGGTGCAGAACAAGGCAAGCCGCAATTATCGCGATGAGGAGCTGGAAGCGCTCGAAACGACGGCGATGGTTCTCGCGGAGATGATCGCGACCGGCGAGCTCAAGAAAATCACCAAGCCAGGCCTCGAACTCGATCTCACCCGTTCAGTCACTGTCGACGGCGATACGTATAATGACGGCATCGGTCTTGGCTACGTCGTGCTGCATGAACCGCGCATCGTTGTCACCAATCTGCTCAACGAGGATGCGGAGAAGGAAATCCGGCGGCTGGCGGAAGCCATGGGGTCGCTCCGGATCTCCATCGACGACATGCTGTCGCGCCGTGACGTTTCCATGGAAGGCGAGCATCGCGAGGTGCTGGAAACCTATCGCATGTTCGCACACGACCAGGGTTGGGTGCGCAAGCTGGAAGAGGCGATCCGCAACGGCCTGACTGCCGAGGCGGCAGTCGAGAAGGTTCAGAGCGACACAAAGGCGCGCATGATGCGCCTGACGGACCCTTATCTGCGCGAGCGGATGCATGATTTCGAGGATCTGGCGAACCGGCTGCTGCGCGTGTTGACGGGCTATACCGGCCGCACGACCGCCGAAGGTTTCCCGACTGATGCCATCATTCTGGCGCGCGCCATGGGGGCAGCCGAGCTGCTTGATTATCCGCGCGCCAATGTGCGCGGTCTGGTGCTGGAAGAGGGCGCGGTGACGAGCCATGTGGTGATCGTCGCGCGCGCCATGGGCATTCCGGTCATCGGGCAGGCGGCGGGTGTCGTGGCGCTCGCCGAAAACGGCGATGCCGTCATCATCGATGGCGACGAAGGGCATGTGCATATCCGGCCGATGCCGGAGCATCAGCGCTCCTACGAGGAAAAGGTGCGCTTCCGCGCACGGCGGCAGGAGCAATTCCGGGCGCTACGTTCCGTCGAGCCGGTCACCCGGGATGGGCAACGCATCCAGCTTCAGATGAACGCAGGCCTGCTGGTCGACCTGCCGCAACTGGCGGAATCGGGAGCGGAGGGCATCGGCCTTTTCCGCACAGAGCTGCAGTTCATGATCGCGTCGACCATGCCGAAAGCGGAAGAGCAGGAGATGTTCTACCGCAATGTCCTGAAGCAGGCGGGCGGTCGCGTCGTGACCTTCCGGACGCTCGATATCGGTGGCGACAAGGTGGTGCCCTATTTCCGTGGCCACGAAGAAGAGAACCCGGCGCTCGGTTGGCGGGCGATCCGTCTGTCGCTCGACCGGCCGGGACTGCTGCGCACACAGTTGCGCGCCATGCTGAAGGCTGCGGCGGGTGCTGAGCTGAAGCTGATGGTGCCAATGGTGACTGAAGTTTCGGAACTCCGGCAGGTGCGCGAGCTCCTGCAGAAAGAAGTTCAGCATCTGTCTCGCTTTGGCCACGGCCTGCCGCGCAAGCTGCAGTTCGGCGCGATGCTGGAAGTGCCGGCGCTGCTCTGGCAGCTCGACGAGCTGATGGATGCGGTTGACTTCGTCTCTGTCGGATCCAACGATCTCTTCCAGTTCGCCATGGCTGTCGACCGCGGCAATGCGCGGGTGTCCGATCGCTTCGATCCTCTTGAGCGGCCGTTCCTGCGCATCCTGCGCGATATTGTGCGCGGTGCGGATCGCCACAAGACGCCGGTGACGCTCTGTGGCGAGCTGGCTGGCAAACCGCTCTCGGCCATGGCCCTGCTCGGTGTCGGGTTCCGCTCCATCTCCATGTCGCCGGCATCGATCGGACCGGTCAAGGCGATGCTGCTCAGCCTTGATGCGGGGGCGCTGACGGCGACGGTCAATGAGGCGTTGGACGACCGCCACGCGACGACGCCGATGCGCGAAGTGCTTGCCCGCTTCGCCGAGAGCCACAATATTCCCCTTTAGACATATACAAGAAGAATAGGAGTAAGGGGTGGCGAAGCTTCCCATTGAAAAGATGCGTGAGCTTGAGCGCCGCTTCGGCGAGATCGAAGCGCGCATGTCGGCCGGCCCGTCGGCCGATGTCTATGTAAAGCTTGCATCCGAATATTCCGAACTGCAGCCGGTGGTAACCATGATCCGCGCCTATGAAAAGGCGGTCGGCGAGCTTGCCGATCTGGAGATGCTGCTCGAGGACAAGTCCGTCGACCGAGAAATGCGCGACCTTGCCGAGCTCGAACTGCCCGATGTGAAGGAGCGGATCGAGGCGCTGGAGAGTGAAATCCAGATCTTGCTGCTGCCGAAGGATGCGGCTGACGAGAAGAGCGCAATCCTGGAAATCCGAGCCGGCACCGGTGGCAACGAGGCGGCACTTTTCGCCGGCGACCTCTTCCGCATGTACGAGCGCTATGCGGCAGCGCATGGCTGGAAGGTCGAAGTACTGTCGGCGAGCGATGGAGAAGCCGGCGGCTACAAAGAAATCATTGCGACGATCACTGGCAAGGGCGTCTTCGCCAAGCTGAAATTCGAATCCGGCGTACATCGCGTGCAGCGCGTGCCGGAGACGGAAGCGGGCGGGCGTATCCATACCTCGGCAGCGACCGTTGCCGTTCTGCCCGAGGCCGAGGAGATCGATATCGAAATACGGCCAGAGGATATCCGCATCGATACGATGCGCTCCTCGGGTGCGGGCGGCCAGCACGTCAACACGACGGACTCGGCAGTGCGCATCACGCATCTGCCGACGGGTATCGTGGTGACCAGCTCGGAAAAATCGCAGCACCAGAACCGCGCCAAGGCCATGCAGGTGTTGCGTTCGCGGCTTTACGATGCCGAGCGGCAGAGGGCCGATAGCGAACGTTCCGCCGACCGCAAGAGCCAGGTCGGCTCGGGCGACCGCTCCGAGCGTATCCGCACCTACAACTTTCCCCAGGGGCGCGTGACCGACCACCGCATCAACCTGACACTCTACAAGCTCGACCGAATGATGGTCGGGGAGATTGACGAAGTGGTGGACGCATTGCTGGCCGACTATCAGGCGAGCCAGCTCGCGCAGCTTGGCGAACAGCAATGATCGCATCCGGGTCGACGGTTTCAGAGATGCTTGCCGAAGCCCGGCGTCGCTTCACGGAAGCGGGTATTGCCGATCCGCAGACCGATGCGCGGTTGCTGATTTCGGGATTACTGGAGCTTTCACCGACCGAGATGCTGACAGCCGGCCGTGAACCGGTTTCAGAAGAGCAGGCGGGCAGTATCGGCCGCGCTATCGAAAGGCGGTTGAAGCACGAGCCGGTGCACCGCATCCTGGGAGAGCGGGAATTCTACGGTCTGCCGCTTTCGCTGTCCGCCGGCACGCTGGAGCCGCGGCCCGATACGGAAATCCTCGTCGATACGATCATTCCCTATCTGCGCGACCTTGCAAAGACGCAGGGCAATCTCCATATCCTGGACATAGGAACCGGGACTGGAGCGATTTGCCTTGCGCTCCTCAATGAATGTCCGGAAGCATCAGGCATCGGCAGCGATATTTCGACCGATGCACTTGAGACGGCAAGATCAAACGCAGAAAGACACGGATTGCAAGACCGATTCACGGCTATTCGATCGAGCTGGTTTGAGAACATCCATGGGACGTTTCATGCGATTGTCTCAAATCCGCCCTATATTGCTTCCAATGTCATTCACGATCTCGCTCCCGAAGTGACGAAATTTGATCCGGCTGCAGCTCTGGATGGCGGCCCGGATGGGCTTGACGCCTACAAAGCCATAGCAAAGGATGCAGCAAGGTTCGTACGATCAAATGGGGTCGTCGGACTGGAAATTGGCTATGATCAGCGAAACGATGTGACGGCGATCTTTGAAGCGGAAGGCTTCAAGTGCCTCAAATCCGTGAAAGACTATGGTCAGAACGACAGAGTGCTCGTGTTCTCGCCGGCATGACCGGCGACAAATTGCAGCATCGAACTGGACATTGTTGCTATTGCGAAGAAAAGGCTTGGATTTCCCGAGGAAGCAATATAGGTTGCCCTCACGCGTTGGGCGCATAGGAATGAACGAGATTCGTTTGGTACTTGCTCAGCTTCGGGGGTCTGCTCTTTTAAACGAGAGTTTCAAAAGTTGAACACGACCCAATGCGTGAATCAGTCAAACTGACTTGAAGACAAGCGGCAGGTCGGCGCGAAGGCGCACTATGCTTGCGGCACGAAGGCCCTGATCCGGATGAACCGGTCTTGGCGGTTGGTGCCATGTATCCAATCACAAACAGAGAATTCAGGTGAACGATCGATGAGGCCAGGACAGCAGAACAAGCGCGGTCGAGGGCGTGGCAGTAATAACAATAACGGCGGCGGCGGCGGTGGTGGAAATAGCAATAACAACAATTTCAACCGCAAGGGCGGAAACCCGCTGACCCGGACTTACGATAGCTCCGGCCCCGACGTGAAAATCCGCGGTACTGCTCAGCACATCGCTGAAAAATATGCGCAGCTCGCCCGTGACGCCCAGAGCTCCGGGGACCGCGTCATTGCTGAAAACTACCTGCAGCACGCCGAACATTACAACCGCATCATTGCCGCCGCACAGGCCCAGATGCAGGAACGCTTCCAGCGCGACGATCGCGGCGACTTTAATGATCGTGACAATGTGGATCGCGACGGCGATGAAATGGATATGGCAGACAATGACGATGTCGTCGTTGTTCAGCCGCCTCATCAACAGCAGCGTGAAGAACGCCAGTCGCAACGCGAAGAACGCCAGCAACAGCGCGAAGAACGCCAGCCACGCGAACAGCAGCAGGTTGCTCCGGCAGCCCCTGTTCAGCAGGCCGAAGCAATCGACGGAACCGGCCCGCAGCCGGAAATCGAAGGCATTCCTGCTGAAGTCGCGATGGAAGAGGAAGGTGGCGCAACGCAGCAGCGCCAGCCCCGCCGCCGCAATCCCAGCAGCCGCCCGCGCCGCCCGCGGCGGAGTGCCGAAGGTGAAGCAACTGGTGAGGAAGGTGCTTCGGCCGAAGCACCTGTTCTAGCTGAGGCTGCTTCGGAATAAGCTCGCTTCCATAATAGACAAATTGAAAGGCCGCTCTTTTGGGCGGCTTTTCTGTTTGGGGAGTTCAAGGCTGCTTGTCGTGCTGTGATCACCCGGCGCATATTTCCGCATCGCGCCTATGGTAGGGCCGAGGATTTCTTCGATAAGAACTGGACGCGTCCGGACATGGTCAGCGCTCGGGCGAGGAGGCCTCGGAGGCAGCGCTTTTCGCGTGCTTCACCCCTTTAAACTCCCGGGATTTCCCACCATATCCTGTTCAGTTTCGTTTGCCGGAAATCTCGCTGGCGACAAACAGGGCTTGCCTTTTGAGGGAGCTCAATCTCAATCATCGGCCTGTGCCTTATGAAGGGCAGGGCGATTCATGGAGGTAGCATATGAATATCGAAAAATACTCCGAGCGGGTGCGCGGTTTCGTTCAGTCTGCCCAGACTTATGCGCTGGCGCAGGGCCACCAGCAATTCACTGCGGAACATGTTCTCAAAGTCCTGCTCGACGATGATCAAGGCATGGCCGCTTCGCTGATCGAGCGCGCTGGCGGCGATGCCAACGCCGCGCGGCTTGCCAATGACGCAGCACTTGCCAAACTGCCGAAGATTTCCGGCGGTAACGGCAACATCTATCTCGCCCAGCCGCTCGCCAAGGTTTTCTCGACCGCCGAAGAGGCTGCGAAGAAGGCTGGCGATAGTTTCGTGACGGTCGAGCGTCTGTTGCAGGCGCTGGCGATCGAAAGCTCTGCCTCGACCTATCAGTCGTTAAAGAATGCAGGCGTGACCGCGCAGGCGCTCAATCAGGTCATCAACGAAATCCGCAAGGGCCGCACGGCCGATACGGCAAGTGCCGAGCAGGGCTTCGACAGCCTGAAGAAATACGCGCGCGACCTGACCGCCGAGGCCCGT
This sequence comes from Rhizobium sp. 01L419, assembly GCF_056400025.1. Taxonomy (NCBI): domain Bacteria; kingdom Pseudomonadati; phylum Pseudomonadota; class Alphaproteobacteria; order Hyphomicrobiales; family Rhizobiaceae; genus Rhizobium; species Rhizobium sp. 01L419. Next base: position 4,599 of record NZ_JBFTSM010000009.1, on the reverse strand, counting down.
GAGGGCAGGCTCGATCCTGTTATCGGCCGCGACGACGAAATCCGCCGCACGATCCAGGTTCTCTCCCGCCGCACCAAGAACAACCCTGTTCTCATCGGTGAGCCCGGCGTCGGCAAGACCGCGATCGTCGAAGGTCTTGCGCTGCGCATCGTCAATGGTGATGTGCCGGAAAGCCTGAAGGACAAGAAGCTGATGGCGCTCGATATGGGTGCCCTGATCGCCGGTGCGAAGTTCCGAGGCGAATTCGAAGAGCGCCTGAAGGCCGTGCTGAACGAGGTTCAGTCGGAAAACGGCGAGATCATCCTCTTCATCGACGAAATGCACACGCTTGTCGGTGCCGGCAAGGCGGACGGGGCGATGGACGCCTCCAATCTGCTGAAGCCTGCGCTTGCCCGTGGCGAGCTGCATTGCGTCGGCGCAACGACACTCGATGAGTATCGCAAGCATGTCGAAAAGGACCCGGCTCTTGCCCGCCGCTTCCAGCCGGTCATGGTCGAGGAGCCGACGGTCGAAGACACGATCTCGATCCTGCGCGGCCTGAAGGAAAAGTACGAGCAGCATCACAAGGTGCGTATCGCCGATGCCGCACTGGTTGCCGCTGCAACCCTTTCGAACCGCTACATCACCGACCGTTTCCTGCCGGACAAGGCGATCGACCTGATGGACGAGGCGGCTGCCCGCCTTCGTATGCAGGTGGATTCAAAGCCGGAAGAGCTCGACGAGCTCGACCGCCGCATCATCCAGCTTAAGATCGAGCGCGAGGCGCTAAAGAAGGAAACCGACGTCGCCTCCGCTGATCGGCTGAAGCGGCTGGAAACCGAGCTTTCCTCAATCGAGGAAGAAGCGGATGCGCTGACGGCCCGCTGGCAGGCGGAAAAGCAGAAACTCGGCCTTGCTGCTGACCTCAAGAAGCAGCTCGACGACGCCCGCAACGAACTGGCGATTGCCCAGCGTAAGGGTGAATTCCAACGCGCCGGCGAACTCGCCTATGGCGTGATCCCGGGTCTCGAAAAGCAGCTGGCCGATGCCGAAAGCAAGGAAGACAACAGCCGCAATGCGATGGTGCAGGAGGTCGTGACCCCCGACAATATCGCCCATATCGTCTCCCGCTGGACCGGCATCCCGGTCGATAAGATGCTGGAAGGCGAACGCGACAAGCTGCTTCGGATGGAAGACGAGCTGGCGAAATCGGTCATCGGTCAGGGCGATGCGGTTCAGGCCGTATCCCGCGCCGTGCGCCGTGCACGCGCCGGCCTTCAGGATCCGAACCGTCCGATCGGTTCGTTCATCTTCCTCGGTCCGACCGGTGTTGGCAAGACGGAGCTCACCAAGGCGCTCGCCCGCTTTCTCTTCGACGACGAGACGGCGATGGTGCGCATGGATATGTCGGAATACATGGAAAAGCATTCCGTGGCCCGGCTGATCGGCGCACCTCCCGGCTATGTCGGTTATGATGAAGGTGGCGCGCTGACGGAAGCCGTTCGCCGCAGGCCCTACCAGGTCGTGTTGTTCGACGAGATCGAGAAGGCGCATCCCGATGTCTTCAACATCCTGTTGCAGGTGCTTGACGACGGTCGCCTGACCGACGGCCAAGGCCGGACGGTCGACTTCCGCAATACGATGATCATTATGACGTCGAACCTCGGTGCTGAATATCTCACGCAACTGCGCGAAGGTGACGACAGCGATACCGTTCGCGAACAGGTCATGGATGTGGTCCGCGGTCATTTCCGGCCGGAATTCCTGAACCGTATTGACGAGATCATCCTCTTCCACCGCCTGAAGCGCGAGGAGATGGGCGCGATCGTCGATATTCAGCTGAAGCGGTTGTTGTCGTTGCTGTCCGAACGCAAGATTGCGCTCGATATCGATGAGGATGCTCGCAACTGGCTGGCCAACAAGGGGTATGATCCCGTTTATGGCGCCCGTCCGCTGAAGCGGGTGATCCAGAAGTTCGTGCAGGATCCGCTTGCCGAGCAGATCCTTTCGGGCCAGGTGCCAGATGGGTCGATGGTGAAGATCACCAGCGGTTCCGACCGATTGCTGTTCCGCACAAAACAGGCGGTCAACGAAGCGGCGTAACGCTGCGCAGACAGGGATTGAAGATGGCGGCTTGCGGGCCGCCATTTTTGCGTCTGCTTGAAGGGAAGGTTACTTGCTCGCGACCTGATCCGAGGCGGGCTGGTTATTCAGCAGCGTGTCGATGCGCTTGCGCTCGTCCTCGAACTTTGCGAGTGCATCGCCCTGGAGCGACTTGCCGCCCGGCAGTCGAATACGCAGCGGGTCGACCTTCGTGCCGTTGACGATCAATTCGTAGTGCAGGTGCGGGCCGGTGGATTCGCCTGTCGTTCCTACCCAGCCGATGACCTGACCCTGTCGCACTTTGGTGCCCGGCACGATGCCCTTGGCGATGGCGCTCTGGTGGTTATAGGAGGATTCGTAGCCGTTGGCATGGCGGACGATCGTCTGGTTGCCGTAACCGCCGGAATCCCAGCCGGCCTTTTCGACCGTGCCGTTACCCGCCGCAATGATCGCTGTGCCGCGCGGGGCTGCCCAGTCGACACCGGTATGCATGCGCGCGAAGCCGAGAATGGGGTGGCGGCGCATGCCGAAGCCGGATTTGAAGATGCCATTCGGAACCGGGTTGCGCAGCAGGAACTGGCGGATGCTCTTGCCGTCCTGATCGAAGTAGTCGATCGTGCCGTCTTCCGGGTCCTGGAAGCGATAGAAGCGCGTCAGCGTATCGCCGAAGCGGGCATTGACGTAGAGAAGCTCGGAATCCTCGGTCGCCTGGCCGTTGTTGTCGGCGACGGAGAAGAAGGCTTCGAGATAGTCTGCCGGCTTCAATTGCGCCTGGAAATCGACATTGCTGGCGAGTAGCTTGATGACGAGCGCCGTCATGTCCTTGGTCATGCCATAGGAAAGGGATGCGCGGTAAATGCCGTCATAAACGCGCGGCAAATTCTGGCCGGCGGGCGGAGCGAAGGAATTATCCTCGAAAGCGGTGGCGATTGCATCCAGCGTCGGTGGTTCGCTGCCGGTCACGAAACGGCCCTTGTCGTCGAGGGCGACGGTGATGAGATGGCGCGTGCCGCGATAGACACTGGCTCGGATGATCTTGGCCTGCTCGCCCTTCTGAATGATACCGATGCGCAGGACGTCGCCCTTCGAGAGCGTATCGGTGCCGAACAGGGGGGCGATATAACCGGCCATGCCGTCTGCCTGCGGCTGCGGATAGCCGGAATCGGCGAGCGCCTTGGCGATTGTCGTATCCTGGCGCACCGGCAGGATATCGTCGGCGAATTCTTCGGTCTGCGGTGTGATGGATTCCGGTGCCGAGACCGTCATGTTCTGCTCAAGCACACGCGCGGCAAGGCCGGCGGTCAGGTCGACGTCGTTGTCCTCGGCGGAGAAACGGCGAGGATCCACATAGTAGAGGGCTGCAAGCTGGGCATTTCCGTCCGTCAGAACGGAGCCGTTCGAGCGGACATTTTCCTCGACTTCGTCAAGCGACAGGCCGGGGGCCATATTGAGGTCCGACTTGCTGGTCGGGAAGGGAACGGTCTTCAGCGCCACTTCGGATTCGACATCGGAACCGTAAATCGCACCGGTGCGGCTTTGCGCTGCGGGCTGGGGCTCGTCGGCAGAGAAGATCGCCAGCGGATCGAAGTCCGGATAATCCTCGGTCGCGACGTGATTGGCAGCCAACATCATCTTCACATGGGAGAAGGGCTGGCGGCGCACGACTTCCTTCTCGCCATCGTGAACGACGGTCGAGACCTCCATGATGGCACGGTCAGATGGCTTGGCGGCGATAACGGGGGCGATCAGACGGCCGCCGCGGGTCACAGACGTATCCTGATGTGCATCTGCCGATGTGCTTGCATAGGCTTCGGCGGGGATTGCCAGCTGCTGCCGGCCGTCGAGGGCCGCAAAAAGCGCAACACCCATGAGGATCGAAGATGTAATGCCGGTGAGGAACGTGCCCGAAAGCCAGCGAAGCGAAACCTCGCGTCGGTCGGGCGCACGTCGCCCGTCTGCCAGAAGCGGAGGCTCGCTGCCCAGCGAGCGGATCATCATTTTCTCCGTCATCATGGCAGCTGGGTTCGCATCCTTACATTCGATGTCGTTATGGGCATCCGCGGGCCATCCTGGCTGGGGCGAAAGATGTGCATATTTTGGGCACGGAAGTCAAATCACACCGGAATAGGCACTCTACGTGCGCATGCCTGCGTGAATCGTGCGTGTTTCCTCTGACCAGCAGAATGTGATGATGTCGGGGCAAGACCGATCGAAATCGCATCTTCCACAACAAAACCGACAAACAGTCATGTTTTCCGGGCTTCCTGGCACGATCGGAATCCGGGAAAGGAGCGAGCCTTGGTGGCTTATGTAAAATCCCTTTATAAAACAAGAGGATGTGAGAAAAGTGATTTTTTTGAAAAAGGCCTGTTGACTGTTTCGAGGGTGTGGGATTATAAGCCCACTCACTGAACGAGGGCGGCGGCGCTGCTGGCGACGAAGTCTTTCGTTCTAAAGAAATCAAGCGAATTGGCGGATTGCTGGTTTGTTGCTCTGGGCGGAAGTTTGGAGCGGGAT